>NZ_CP060825.1:6640000-7240000 GCF_014489615.1 Streptomyces genisteinicus | reverse complement strand
TACGACGCCGACACGACCCGCGACGCCGACGCCCTGCTGGCCGCGTTCCGGCGCGACGGCATCGACATCGTGGACACCACGCCGTCCATGGCCGTCCCCCTGCTCGACGGCGGACTGACGGACCTCGCGCCCGCGCTGCTCGTCCTCGGCGGCGAGGCGACCGGGCCCGCGCTCTGGCGGCGGGTCGCCGCGTCGGGCGTCACGGCACGCAACATGTACGGCCCGACCGAGGCCAGCGTCACCAGCACCGCCGCCCTCGTCTCGGGCGAGGAGCCGACGATCGGCACGCCGCTGGCCGGCACCCGCGTGTACCTCCTCGACGCCGCGCTGCAGCCCGTGCCCCACGGGACGGCCGGCGAGCTCTACCTCGCGGGTCCGCACCTGGCGCGCGGGTACCTCGGCATGCCGGGTGCGACCGCGGAGCGGTTCCTCGCCGACCCGTTCGGCCCGCCCGGCGGACGGATGTACCGCACCGGCGACCGTGCGAGCTGGACGCCGGGCCGGGGCCTGGTCTACCTGGGCCGCGGCGACGGCCAGGTGAAGATCCGCGGCCACCGGGTCGAGACCGGCGAGGTGGAGGCGGCGCTCGCCGCGGTGCCGGGAGTCACCGCGGCGGCCGCCGCGATCCGCTCGTCCCGGCTCGTCGGGTACGTCGTCTCCGCCTCGGTCCCGGGCGAGGAGGTCCGTGCCGCGCTGGCCGGCCGCCTGCCCGACCACATGGTGCCCGCGGCGGTCGTCGTCCTCGACGCGCTGCCGGTGACCCCCAACGGCAAGCTGGACCGCGCCGCGCTCCCCGCGCCGTCGGTGCAGGGCGGCGGGCGCGAGCCGCGCACCGAGCGGGAGCGGCTGCTGTGCGCCGTGCTCGCCGAGGTGTTCGAGGTCGAGCGCGTCGGTGTGGACGACGACTGGTTCGCCCTGGGCGGCGACAGCATCACCGCGATCACCGTGAGCAGCCGCCTGCGTGCCAGGGGGCTGGAGCTGCGCCCCCGCGACCTGCTGGCGCGGCGCAGCTTCGCCTCGCTCGCCGCGTCGGCGGCGCTGCCGGCGGACGCGGCCGAGCCCCTGGACGAGCCGACGGGTCCGGTGTCCGCGCCGCCCATCGTGCGCGCGCTGCTCGATCCTCATCCCGACATCGCCGTGGTGGCCGGCTACGCGCAGTGGACGGCGGTGCGCGTGTCCGAGGCGCCGGCGCTCGCCGCGCTGGCCGGCGGTGTGCGCACCGTGCTCGACCACCACGACGCGCTGCGGCTGCGGTCCGGCGCGGACGGCTCGCTGGAGGTGCTGCCCCGCGGCGCCGTCGCGGCGGTCGTCACGGAGTGCGCGGGCGAGGACGAGGCCGCCGTGGCGGAGCGTCTCGCCGGTGAACTCGACCCGTGCGGCGGGGACCTGCTGCGGGTGGCGCTGCTCCGCTCCGGGGACGGCTCGCCCGACCGGATCGTGGTGGTCGTCCACCACCTCGCCGTGGACGGGGTGTCGTGGCGTCTGCTCCTGCCCGACCTGCGCACGGCGTGCGCGGGCGGCGAGCTCCCGCCGCGGGGCGCCTCCTGGCGCCGGCACGCCGAACTCCTGGCCGACCAGGGCAGGTCGGGAGCGCGCAGGGACGAACTCGGGCACTGGCGCGCGGCCCTCGCCGCCTCGCCCCGGCTCGGCGAACGGCCGCTGGACCAGAAGCGGGACACGGTCTCCACGGCGCTGCGTTCCGTGACCGTCGCGCCCGCCGACGTCACCCGTGCGCTGCTGACCACGCTGCCGGCCGCGTACCGTGCGGGCGCCGACGAGGTGCTGCTGGCGGCGCTGGTGCTGACGCTGCGCACCTGGGGCGTGTCCGGTGACGCGGTGACGGTCACGATGGAGGGCCACGGCCGTGAGCACCTCGATCTGGCACGCACCGTCGGCTGGTTCACCGGCGAGTACCCGGTGCGCGTCGAGACCGGCGGGGAGGCCGGGGTGCGGCAGCTGGTGCGCGCCGCGAAGGAGGCCAAGCGGGCCGTCCCCGACGGCGGCATCGGCTACGGGGTGCTGCGCCATCTCGACCCGGAGGCCGGGCCGTCGCTCGCGGCGACGCCGCCCCCGGACGTGCTGCTGAACTACCTCGGCCGCTTCTCCCCGCTGCCGGGAGGCGACTGGAGCCTGCCCGAGCGGGACCCGTTCTCGGTCATCGAGCCCGGCGGCAAGGCGCTGGAGCAGGTCCTCGCGCTGAACTGCTTCGTCCACGAGGAGGGCGAGCCCCGGCTCGCCGTCGAGTGGACCGCCGCCTCCGGGGTCCTGGGCGCCGACGCCGTGGCGGGCCTCCAGGCCGCCTGGGAGGCGGCCCTTCGGACCCTGGCCGCCCACGCGCTCGACGGCCCCGGTGGGCTCAGCCCCTCCGACCTGCCCTTCACCGGGCTGGACCAGCACGCCATCGACGCCCTGGAGGAGGCCGCCGACGGCCGGATCTCCGACGTGCTGCCGGCCACCCCGCTCCAGGTCGGGCTCTCGTTCCACACGCTCGTGCGCGACGAGGACGACACCGACGTGTACGTCGTCCAGGCCGTCACCACGCTCTCGGGCGAGCTCGACCCCGAGCGCATGCGGCGTGCCGCCCGCGAACTGCTGCGCCGACACCCCGCGCTGCGGGTGTACCTCGCCCAGTCGGGGGACGAGGTGGTGCAGGTGGTGCCCGAGGACGTGGCGCTCGACTGGCGGCACGACGACGACTTCGAGGCGGCCGCCCGCGCCGAGCTGGCGCGCCCCTTCGACCCCGCGCGTCCGCCGCTCATCCGGTTCCTGCTCTCCCGGACGGGGCCCCAGGAGCACAAGCTCGCCATCACCAACCACCACGCCCTGCTGGACGGCTGGTCCATGCCGCTCGTCGGCCGGGCCCTGCTCGGCCTCTACGCGGAGCTGGGCGGCGGTCCCCCCGTCGTCGGCCCGCCGCCGCTGTCGGAGTACTTCCGGTGGCTGGCGGAGCGGGACGGCCAGGAGTCCCTGGACGCCTGGCGCCAGGCGCTGGCCGGGGTCGACGACGCCACCCGGCTGGCCCCGGCGAGCACCGGCGGCGCCGTCGAACGGCCCGGCCGGGTGACCGTGCCCCTCGGCCGTGAGTTCAGCGACCGGCTGCGCGCCTTCGCGCGGGAGCGGGGCGTCACCCTGACCACCGTCCTCCAGACGGCGTGGGGTGTGCTGCTCGGCAGGCTGACCGGCCGTCGCGATGTCGTGTTCGGCTGCCCGGTGTCGGGGCGTCCCGCCGAGGTGGACGGCGTCGAGTCGATGATCGGCCAGCTCGGCACCACGATCCCGGTGCGCGTCCGCTTCTCCCAGGACCTGACCGCCCGTGAACTGCTGGGCCACGTGCACGCCGAGAGCGTCCGGCTGGCCGAGCACCACCATGTGGGCCTGCCCGCCGTCCAGCGGGCGGCCGGCATCGGCGAGCTCTTCGACACCATGCTCGTGATGGAGAACTTCCCCCTCTCCAGCAGGCGGCGGACCCCGCTCTCCCCCGGGCTCGACCTCACCGGCGTCGACATCACCGACGCCACCCACTACGCGCTGACCGTGATCGTGATCCCCGACGACGCGATCACCGTGGGGCTCGGCTACCAGCCGCACGCCTTCTCCGAGGAGACGGTGCGTGCCTACGGCCGCTGGCTGCACAACGTGCTCCGCGAGATCACCGACGACCCCGGCCGCCCGGTGGTCGCGCTCCCCCTGCTGGACGCGGAGGAGCGCGCCCGGATGCTGCACACCGGCACCCGGTACCTGCCGGCCCGTCAGCGAGGGCACTGGCTGGACGAGTTCGCCGCGCAGGTGGCCCGCAGGCCCGGCGCCGAGGCCCTGGTCTGCCGGGACCGCAGTCTGAGCTACGCCGGACTGGACCGCGAGGCGAACCGGGTCGCGCACGCGCTGATCGCCGCGGGCGTACGGCCGCAGGACCCGGTGGCCGTGCTGCTCGGACGCGACATCGAGATGGCGGTGGCGCTGTTCGGAGTCGCGAAGGCCGGCGCCGTGTACGTGCCGATGGACCCGGAGTACCCGCGGGACCGGCTGGCGTTCATGTTCGACGACATCGCACCGGCGGCGGTGCTGTCCACCGGTGCCGAACCGCCCGTCGACCGGGACGTCCCGGTCCTGCGGCTGGACGACCCGGACACGCTGGCGGCAGCCGCGGACACCGATCCGGCGGGGGCGCGGGAGCGTCTCCCCGAGGACGCCCTCGCCTACGTGATCTACACCTCGGGAACCACCGGCCGCCCCAAGGGCGTCGGCGTCACCCACCGCGGCGTGCCCGACCTGATCGCCCTCCAGGAGGAGGTGGTCGGGGTCACGGAGGACGACCGGTACCTGCATTTCGCGTCCACCAGCTTCGACGTCGCGTTCTGGCAGACGATGGTGCCGCTGCTCTCCGGCGGCACGTCCGTGATCGCCCCCGAGGAGGTGCGCGTCCCCGGCGACGAACTGCTCGACTACATCGCCGAGCACCGCGTCACCGGAGTGAACCTGCTGCCGTCGTTCCTCGCCGCCATGCCCGACGACCGGACGGTCCCCCCGGACGTGTTCTTCGTGGTGGGCGCCGAGCGCCTCGACCCCGAGCTGGCCAGGCGCTGGGGCACGGGCCGCCGGGCGCTCTTCAACGCCTACGGCCCGACCGAGGTCACCATCAACTCGGTCACCTGGCACTACGACCCCGACGACGAGGGGCCGCTGCCTATCGGCCTGCCGGACCCGAACGTCCGCGCCTACGTCCTCGACGGCGGTCTCCAGCCGGTGGGCACCGGCGTCACCGGCGAGCTGTACCTCGCCGGTCCGAGCGTGGCCCGCGGCTATCTCGGGCGCCCCGCCCTCACCTCGGCCGCCTTCGTCGCCGACCCGTACGGTCCGGCGGGGACGCGCATGTACCGCACCGGCGACCTCGTCCGGTGGCGTGCCGACGGGCAGCTGGTCTTCCTCGGCCGCGCCGACCACCAGATCAAGGTGCGCGGCTTCCGTGTCGAACTCGGCGAGATCGAGTCCGCCCTGACCCGCCACCCCGCGGTCCGCGCCTGTGCCGTGGTGCTGCGCGACGACCGGCTCGTCGGCTACGTCATCCCCGCCGACGGCGCCCGGCCCGACCCCGCCGCGATACGGTCGTTCCTCGCCGCGGAACTGCCGGACCACATGGTGCCCACCGCGTTCGTGGAACTCGACCGGCTGCCGCTGAGCCCCAGCGGCAAGCTGGACGCGGGCGCGCTGCCCGCCCCGGCGACCGCGTCCGCCGCACACCGCGCGCCGGCCGGCGAGGCGGAGGCCGCGCTGCTCTCCGTCTTCCGCGACATCCTCGGCACCGACGCCGTCGGCCTCGACGACGGCTTCTTCGACATCGGCGGGGACAGCATCATCGCCCTGCAGGTGGTGTCCCGGGCGCGGCGTCTGGGACTCGGGCTGAAGGCCCGCGACATCTTCGAGGGGGAGACCGTCGCCGGGATCGCCGCACGGGCCCGTTCCCTCGACGAGGGCGAGGCGCCCGCGGTCGGCGACGCGCCGCTGACCCCGCTGATGCGCGGGCTGCTCAGCCGCGCGGGCACCGCCGCCGACGGCTTCTGCCAGTGGGTGGAGGTCTCGGTTCCGCCGGGTGGCGACGAACAGGACTGGCGGGCGGTGCTCGACGCGGTGCTGGCCCGCCACGACGTCCTGCGCGCCCGGCTCGCCGGAGACGTGCTGCGCGTCCCGCCGCCCGGCGCGGTCACCGGGGCGGACGTGCTCACCCGCGTCACGGCCACCGGCGACCTGCGCGGACCGGTCGACTCCTGGACCGCCGGGGTGCGCGACTCCATGGACCCGCGCACCGGGCCCCTGCTGCGCGCCCTGTGGGTGGACGCCGGCCGTGAGCGGCCCGGCCGCCTCGTGCTCGCCGCCCACCACCTGGTGGTCGACGGCGTGTCCTGGCGCGTGCTCCTCGACGACGTGCGCCACGTCCACGGCGGCGGGACGCTCGCCCGGCACGGCCAGTCCTTCCTCGGCTGGGCCCGGAGCCTGCGCGCGGCCGACCGCGCCGCGGAGCTGCCGCACTGGCGGCGGATGACGGCCGGCACGGCGCTCGCCGGTCCGCTCGACCCCGCCCGGGACACCGTGGCCACCGCCCGGCACCACGAGATCCGCGTCGCCGCCGACGCCACCCGCGCCCTCGTCACCACGCTGCCCGCCGCCCACCGCACCACACCGGACGCCGTGCTGCTCACGGCCCTGGCACGGGCGGTGCACGCCTGGCGCGGCGCGGACGGCCTGCTGGTGGCCCTGGAGAGCCACGGCCGCCCGGCGCAGGCCGACCTGGAGCAGACCGTCGGCTGGTTCACCGCCGTGCACCCGGTGCGGCTCGACCCGTCCGACGACGTGGCCGCCGTGGCCCAGCGGCTGCGCGCCCAGGGCGACGGTCTCGGCCACGGGATCCTCACCTCGGCGGGGCTGCTCGACCCGGTCGAGCCCGAGGTGTCCTGGAACTACCTCGGCCGCTTCCCCGGCGCTCCCGCCGAGGAGACGCCGTGGCAGGCGCCCCCGGACGCGGACCCGCTCGGCTCCGGCGGCTCGGGCGTGCTGCCCCTGCCGCACGCCCTGATGGTCAACGCCCTGGTCCGCGACGACGCCCTCGGGGTCCGGATCACCTGGCCCGCGGCGCTCTTCCCGGACGCCGCCGTCGAGGAGTTCGGCGAGCTGCTGAAGGGCGAACTGCTGCGCGCCGCCACCTCTCCGGAGGCCCTGGCGCTGACCGGGGACCGTCCGGTGCGGGAGGTGCAGGCGCTCACCCCGCTCCAGGAGGTGATGCTGCGGCACTCGCGCGCCGACCGGCCCGACCCGTACACCGTGCAGTCGGCGTTCACCCTCGCGGGGCCGCTCGACACCGGCGCGCTGCGGGCGGCGGGAGCCGACCTGGTGGAGCGTCACCCGAACCTGGGCGCCGTCTTCCCGGCCGGCCTCGGGGTCGTCCCCGAGGGGACGTCGCCCGGCTTCCGCGTCACCGACGGGCCCGCGGAGGACGTGCTGGCCGCCGACCTGGCCGAGGGCTTCGACCTCGCGGAGGGACCGCTGCTGCGCCTGACCGTCATCCGGCGCGGCGAGGACCTGGCGGACCTGGTGATGACCAGTCACCATGTGCTGTCCGACGGCTGGTCGGCGCCCCGGATGCTCGCCGAGCTGTTCGCCCTGTACACGGCCCGGGCGGGCGGTGGGGCCCACGGCCTGCCGGCGCCGGTGCCGTTCACCCGCTACCTGGAGTGGCGCGAGGCCAACGAGCCCGATCTGGCCGCCTGGGGTGCCGAGCTCGACGGCCTGCCCGAGGGCCGGTACTTCGACGGCGAGGCGGGGGCGTCCTGGCAGGAGCCGGAGCTCCTGGCCTTCGACGCGGAGCTCGTCGACCGGCTCGGCCGTCTGGCCGCCCGGCGCGGGCTGACCCGCAACACCCTGGTGCAGGGCGCCTGGTCGGTGCTGCTCGCACGGCGGACGGGACGCGCGGACGTGTGCTTCGGCGCGATGGTCGCCTGCCGCCCGCCGGAGCTGGACGGCGTCGAGGAGATCATCGGACTGCTGGCGAACACGGTTCCGGTGCGCGCCCGGCTCTCCGGCACCCTCGCGGAGTCGCTCACCGCCCTCCAGGCGGGGCAGCGGGCCCTGGCCGAGCACCAGCACGTCGCGCTCCACGACCTGGAGCGGATCACGGGACGCGACAGGCTCTTCGACAGCATGGTGGTGTTCGAGAACTATCCGGTCGACCCGGACCGCCTGCGGGAGCCCGCACCGGGGCTGACGGTCACCGGCACCCGGTTCCGCGAGGCCACCCACCATCCGGTCACCCTCACGGTGATGCCGGACGGGGACGGCTGGACCGGAGTGCTCGCCCACCGGGCGGGAGTGGACGTCGGCGGGCTCGCCGGCGAACTCCTCGAACTGCTGGGCACGATGGAGGAGTCGATGGACGAGGACGTGCTCGCTCTGGTGGAGCGCCGATGAGCGGCGACACGCAGGCCCCGGCCGCCCAGAAGGTCGACAGGCGGCTGCTGGGGATCGCGTTCATCCTCGTCCTCGGCACGTTCATGGCGACGATCGACGCCACCATCGTCAGCGTCGGCATCGACACGCTCGCCGAGGAGTTCGGCGCCTCCGTCGCCGAGATCCAGTGGGTGTCCACCGCCTATCTGCTGGCCGTGGTGGCGGCCGTCCCCGCGTCCGGCTGGCTGGCCGGACGCTGGGGCGGGCGGCGCACCTGGATGGGCGCGATCGGACTGTTCCTGTTCGGATCGCTGCTGTGCGCCCTCGCCTGGGACGCGACGAGCATGATCGTGTTCCGGATCGTCCAGGGACTCGGGGGCGGGATGCTGCCCGCCACCGGGCAGGCCCTGCTCGCCCGGATCGCGGGCCCCGGCCGGACGGGCAAGGTGATCAGCATCGTCGCGGTGGTGCCGATGCTCTCCCCCGTGTTCGGCCCGCTGGCCGGCGGCACCCTCCTCGCGGTGGCGTCGTGGCAGTGGCTGTTCCTCGTCAACATCCCGATCGGGGCGGCCGCCCTCCTGCTCGCCCGCCGCTACGTGCCCCGCGTCCCGCCCGCCGGGGAGCGGGCGCCGTTCGACCTGCGGGGCGCGGCCCTCCTCTCCCCCGGGCTCGCCGTCCTCGTCTACGGGCTGACCGAACTCGCCGAGGGACGCGCGGTGGCCGCGGCGACCGGGGTGTCGGCGGGTGTGCTGATGCTGGCCGCCTTCGTCGTCCACGGGCTGCGCACGCGCACCACCCCGCTCATCGATCCCCGGCTCTTCACACGTCCTCCGTTCGGCGCCGCCGCACTGTCCCTGGTGGTCCTCGGCGCCTCCGTGTTCGGCACCACGTTCCTGCTGCCCCTGTACTTCCAGACCGGCCGCGGGCTGACCGCGTGGGAGGCGGGACTGCTCCTCGCGCCCCAGGGACTGGGCGCCGTGGCCGGGTCCGTGCTGGTCGGCCGCTCCATCGACAAGGCCGCTCCCCGGACGCTGGTGGTCTGCGGGATCGCCCTGATCCTCGTCGGCACCGTGCCGTTCACCCAGCTGGGGCACGATCTGCCGCACGCCGTCGTGGTCGCGGCGCTCGTGGTCCGCGGAACGGGGATGGCCATGATCGGAGCCCCCGTCATGAACATCGTCTACAGCCGCATCGAGCCCGCGCACCTCCCCCGGGCGGCGAGCGCGCTCAACCTGCTCAACACCGTGGGCGGATCGGTCGGCACCGCGGCGCTCGCCGTGGTGCTCCAGGACCGGCTCACCGCCCGCGGCGCGGACGTCTCCCAGGCGTTCGCCGACACCTTCTGGTGGGTGTCCGCCCTCTGTCTCCTCGCCGCCGCCGGGGCGTCACGACTGCCCCGGACCAACGTCAGGAACCCATGATGCCTTCCCTTCCCCCGCAGGCCCTTTCCTCGCAGGCCCCTTCATCTCCGGCCCCTTCATCTCCGGCCCTTTCCTCGCAGGCACCTTCCTCACAGGCTCTTCCGACCGCCGTCCAGCCGCTGCCGACACCGGCGGATCTCGCCACGGCGGGTCCGCTGCCCTCTCCCGCCGAACTCGCGCTGCTGTTCCCGCTGTCGGCCGACGACACCGAGCGGATCGCCCGGCACCGCCGGACCGTCGGCGACGTCCTCGACCGGCGGGACGGGCGGCTGATGGTGGTCGTCGGCCCGTGCTCCGTCCACGACACGGCGGGCGCCCTGGAGTACGCGGACCGCCTCGCCGGGGCCGCCCGCCGGTTCGAGGACGACCTGGTCGTCGTCCTGCGGGCGTATCTGGAGAAGCCGCGCACCGTCACGGGCTGGACCGGGCTGCTCAACTCCCCGGAGTACGACGGGACGGGCGACCTCGACGCCGGCCTGCGCCTCGGCCGGTCGCTGCTGACGGACGCGGTCGCCACGGGGCTGCCGCTCGCCTACGAGTTCGTGGACCCCGCGCTGGCCCCCTATGTCGCGGACACGGTGTCCTGGGGCGCGATCGGCGCCCGGACCGTCGCCAGCCAGCCCCACCGGCACCTCGCGTCGTGGCTGCCGATGCCGGTCGGGATGAAGAACTGCGTCTCGGGCAGGCTGGACACCGCCGTGGCCGCCGTCCAGGCCGCCGCCCACTCCCACACCCTGCCCGCCGTCTCCTACGACGGGCGGCTCACCACACTGCGGAGCACGGGCAACCGGTCGGCCCATCTGGTGCTGCGCGGGGGGCCCGTGCCGAACTACGACCGGGCGGGTGTCGCCGCGGCCCGCGCGGCGCTCGCCGCCGCGGGTCTGCCGGAGCGCGTCGTCGTCGACGCCTCGCACGGCAACAGCGGGAAGGACCACAACCGCCAGCCCGGAGTGGTGGCCGACCTGGCCGCGCAGATCGCGGACGGCGACCGCTCGCTCGCCGGAGTCATGATCGAGTCCTATCTGGCCGACGGGCGGCAGGACCCGGGAGGCGGGCGCCCCAGGCCCGATTTGAGCGTCACCGACGCCTGCGTCGGCTGGACCCGCACGGTGCCGCTGCTGGAGACCCTGGCGCAGGCCGCCCGCAGGCGTGCGGCCTGACGGCCCCCGCGTCCGGCCTCTTCGTGTGCCCGGGCACACGAAGAGGCCGGGCGCGCGGGCCGGTTCGCCCGCGCGCCCGGCCCCGGGCCGGTGTGTGTCAGGGCCGTGCGGTGAGGTAGCCGCCCATCGAGGTGAAGTACTCCAGGGCCGGCAGCTCGCGCCCGTCGTGGGTGCGGACCCGGGTGACGGCGAGTCCGTGGTTGCGTCCGGTGCGGGCGTCCGCGCCCGCGACGATGACGACGCCGTCGCCCTCGCGGTAGAAGATGCGGCCCGGCGTGCCGCCGTAGCGGCCCTCGGAGACGGTCGCCGCGAGGATCTCCAGGCGCTCGCCCCGGTGGTGGGTGAAGGCGCTCGGGTAGGGCGCGGACTGGGCGCGGACGAGCCGTTCGAGGTCTTCGGCCGGCCAGTTCCAGTCGATGCGGATGTCCTCCTCGGCGCGCTTGTGGAAGAAGGTGGCCTGGGTGCGGTCCTGGGGGGTGAAGTCGGTGTCGCCGGCGGCGATGCGGCCCAGGGCGCCGACGGTGACCGGGGCGATCAGGTCCACGGTCTTGTGGAACAGGTCGGTGGCGGTGTCGTGGGGGCCGACGGGGACGGCGCGCTGGTCGACGATGTCGCCGGCGTCCAGCACCTCGTCCATCATGTGGGCGGTGACGCCGACTTCGGGCTCCCCGTTGATCAGAGCCCAGATCAGCGGGGAGAACCCGGCGTACTTCGGCAGCAGCGAGTCGTGGATGTTCAGCGTGCCGTGGCGGGGAAGCCCGTAGACGTGCGGGGGGATCCAGGTGCGCCAGTTGTTGGCGACGATGATGTCCGGGTCCGCCTCCTTGAGCAGGCTCAGGAGTTCCTCGTCGTCGGGACGGTTGCGGATCGCGACCGGGATGCCGTGCTGCTCCGCGAGATCGGCGACGGAGTCGCTCCAGATCTTCTCGTAGGCGTGCTCGCTCCTGGGGTGTGTCACGACGAGGACCACGTCGTGCTCGGAGTCCAGAAGGGCTTGCAGGGTCCGGTGCCCCCACGTCTGGTAGCCGAACATGACGACGCGCATGGTTCTCTCCTCAGAACGGTGATCGATCACGCAAGTAAAGCAAGGCTTACCTAACTAAGCAACGTGCCCGTGTTTCAGGCGCCTTGAGGTCCGCCCGCCGCGCGGTGCGCCGTCGAGCCGAGTCGACATGAGCAATTCAGTCAGGTTAGCCTCACCTAAGTTGACCTCCGTGCCGCCGGCCGCGTGAACGCTCCGGCCCGGCACCCGGGTTCCGTCCCACCTCCGATCCGTCCGAATCTCCGAGGCAGCAGCCCCGCACGATGGGAGTGACATGTCACAGGCTCTTCCTGACGACGCACCACCGATCCACGACCTCATCGGAATAGGCTTCGGGCCGTCCAATGTGGCCATGGCCCTGGCTCTGAGCGAGCACAACGCGGGTGTCGGCAGGCAGGAAGCGGTCACCGCCCACTTCTTCGAGCGCCAGCCCGTGTTCGGCTGGCACCGGGGAATGCTGATCGACGACGCCACGATGCAGGTCTCGTTCCTGAAGGACCTCGTCACCCTGCGCAATCCGGCCAGCGAGTACAGCTTCCTGTGCTATCTCCGGAGCAAGGGGCGGCTGATCGACTTCGTCAACCACAAGAACCTCTTCCCGCTCAGAGCCGAGTTCCACGACTACCTGGAGTGGGCGGCGGCCAAGGTCGACGACATGGTCTCGTACGGGCACGAGGTCGTCGCCGTCACGCCCGTCGTGCGCGACGGCGTCGTCGAATACGTGGACGTCACCGCCCGCGCCGGCGGGGAGACGGTCGTCCACCGGGCACGCAACCTGGTGATCGGCACCGGGCTGCGCCCGCGGATGCCCGACGGGGTGGAGCGCGGCGACCGGATCTGGCACAACAGCGACCTGCTGAAGAAGGTCGACGCGCTGACGGCCTCGGACCCGGCCCGGTTCGTCGTGGTGGGGGCCGGGCAGAGCGCGGCGGAGAACGTCGCCTACCTGCACCGCCGCTTCCCCGGTGCGGAGGTGTGCGCGGTCTTCTCCCGCTACGGCTACAGCCCGGCCGACGACAGCAGCTTCGCCAACCGGATCTTCGACCCCGCGGCCGTCGACGAGTACTACGCCGCCCCCGAACCCGTCAAGCGCAAGCTGATGGGCTACCACGGCAACACCAACTACTCGGTGGTCGACATCGACCTCATCGACGACCTCTACCGCGAGGCCTACCGGGAGAAGGTGCTCGGCACCGAGCGGCTCCGCTTCCTCAACGTCTCCCGCGTCACCGGGGTCGAGGAGACCGAGGACGGCGTGCGCGTCACCGTCACCTCCCTCGTCACGGGCGAGGACAGCGCGCTCGACGCCGACGTCGTCGTCTACGCCACCGGATACAGCCCGGCGGACCCGCTGGGCGTGCTCGGCGAACTCGCCGGCCGCTGCGCCCTCGACGAGCACGGCCGCGTGCGGGTGGAGCGCGACTACCGCCTGGCCACCGGCTCCGGAGTGCGGTGCGGCATCTACCTCCAGGGCGGGACGGAGCACACCCACGGCATCACCTCGTCGCTGCTCTCCAACACCGCCGTCCGGGTCGGCGAGATCCTCGACTCGATCATCGGGCGCGGCCGGCACGCCGCCCTCGGCGACCGGGCGGGGGCCGGCCAGCGCGCGGGCTCGATCGGCTGAGCCCGGCTCCCGTCCCGCCGTCCACGCGGTCGCGACGCCCCACCGCACCGGCGTCCGCTTCGGCTTCCGCACCCGCACCCGCACCCGCCGCACCCGAGAAGGAAACAGCAGACTCATGACGACCAACCCGTTCGAGGACACGCAGGGACGCTTCCTGGTGCTGGTCAACGAGGAGAACCAGCACTCCCTCTGGCCCGCCTTCGCGGAGGTCCCCGCCGGATGGCGCACGGTCTTCGGCGAGGACACGCGTGAGGCCTGCCTCGCGTACGTCGAGCAGCACTGGACCGATCTGCGCCCCGCCAGTCTGGTCGCCCGGCAGGGCTGAGCGCCCCCGGTCCGGCCGGACACCGCCGCGCCCCCGCGTGCACGGGCCCGCTCCGGGTCGCGGCCCGGCGCACGCCGTCCTCTAGGATGCAGGACGGCCGCGGGGGCGGCCGCTCGCCGCCCCGCAGCGTCGCGGTGCGGCCCGGCCCACCGCCGCGGCAGGCATCCCTCCCGGGGCCCGGCGCCGCGCGGCGCGGGTCTCGCGGTCCGCGGGGCGCGTGAGCCGGTCGGCGCGCACCCCGGCGGTGCGGGAGCGCCTGCGGGTACCGGTGGTGCACGAGCACCGGCGCGCCCGCCCGCGAACAGAGGTATCAGGAAAGGTGAGGTGCGCCGGTGATCTGCGTCGGAGGCATGATCGGCATCGGGAAGACGAGCGTGGCCGAACTGCTCGCCAAGGAGCTGGGCGGCGACGTCTTCTACGAGAGCGTGGACGACAATCCGATCCTGCCGCTCTTCTACACGGCGAGCCCCGAGGAGATCGAGGCCAAGCGCTACCCCTTCCTGCTCCAGCTCCACTTCCTGCGGACCCGGTTCGCCTCGATCAAGGAGGCGTACAAGCGGCCCGACAGCGTCCTCGACCGGTCCATCTACGAGGACTGGTACTTCGCCCGGGTCAACCACGACCTGGGCAGGATCAGCGCGCTCGAGATGCAGATCTACGAGGGCCTGCTCGACGAGATGCTGCGCGAGATCGACGGCCTGCCCTACCGCAAGGCGCCGGACCTCATGGTCTACCTCACGGCGGACTTCTCGACGGTGCTGCACCGCATCGGACTGCGCGGCCGCGACTTCGAGCAGGACGAGGGCCTCGTGGAGTACTACCGGACGCTGTGGTCCGGCTACGACGACTGGGTGCGCCTGCACTACTCGGCCGGCGAGGTGCTGGTCGTGGACATGAACAGCACGGACGTGGTGAACAACCCGGAGGACGCCGCCCGCGTGACGCGGGAGGTCAGAGCCGCGCTGGCCGCGGCGCGCGGCGGCGCGGGCGAGGCCCCGCCGCGGGGGTGAGCGGCCGGCCCGGGGGCGTGCGCCTGCGCCGCGTCCGGTCCCGGACGGCCGGCGTCGGATTCCGGCCACCGGGCGGAGGCGGACCGCCGTTCTGACCGGATCGGGCCTCTGCACCACATGTCACCTGCGTCACACTGGAGTTCCTGGGCACACACGAGCGTGCTGACGCGGGAGGCCGGTGGATGCAGCACGAGGTGACGCCGCGGACCGACGGGTCCGGTACGGCGACCGGGCCCGGCGACCGGTCCGGAGGGCGCGTCACCCTCCGCGGCGACCTGCGGGCCGCGCTGCCCGACGCGGCGGCCGCCGTCGTCGTCACCGGAGCGGTGTTCCTCTTCCTGTACCTCCGGATGGGAGCGGGCGAGGGCGACACCGTCGCGGTGATGCCCTTCATGGACGACCCGGCCACGTACTGGATGTACCTGCTCAGCCAGGCGTTCGGCTGGTCGGCGCTGCTCTGGGCCTGGGGGACGGTCATGCTCGGGCTCGTCGTGTCCGGACCGGGCGCCGGCCGGCTGCCGGTGTCCCGCGCCACCCTGGAGCGCTGGCACCGCACCACCAGCCTGACCACCATGGCCCTGATGGCGGCGCACGCGCTGATGTTCATGGCCGAACTCGTCCGCTACGAGGCCGCGCTGGGGTGGGCCGCACGCATCTGGGCCGGATTCGCGGACAGCTTCGTCCCCGGCTGGTACGACTCCGGCACCGGCCGGCTTGCCATCCCCATCGGACAGGCCGCCCTCTACCTCGCCGTACCCCTCGGGCTCCTCTTCTACGTCCGGCACCGCATCGGCGCCAACACCTGGCGCCGCCTGCACCGGTTCGTGATCGTCGTCTACGTCCTCAGCGTCTGGCACACCCTGCTGTACGGCACCAACGTCTGGTACGGGGACTGGCCCCGCACGGTCCTGTGGCTGCTGCAACTGCCCGTGGCCGGGCTGCTCCTGGTCCGGCTGCTGCGGCCGGCCCGGCGGTCGGAGCGGCTCGGGAGCCCTCGCGGGGGGCGGCGGGCAGCCGGCTGGGTCCTGCGTGCCGCGGGCCGGGCCGTCGTCCTCGCCGTCGTCGTCGGCATCCTGGTGGTCACGGTGTCGGGCCGCGACGGGGGCCGGCCGCGGCCGGCGGAGCCGCCGGCCGCGACGCCCCACGCTCACGAGGCCGGCTGATCCGATCCCTGCCCGGCGGGCAGGCCACCGGGCAGGAAGGTGACCTGCGGCGCCCCGGTGCGGGGGTGGACGGCGACCTCCGCCTCCACCCCGTAGACCTCGCGGAGCAGTGCGGGGGTGAGCACGCCGGCGGGCGGGCCCGACGTGACGACGCGGCCGTCGTGCAGCACGTACAGACGGTCGCAGAACGCCGCGGCGAGGTTGAGGTCGTGCAGTGCCACCAGGACGGTGGCGGGCAGGCGGCGCAGCAGGCCCAGGATCTCCAGCTGGTGCCGGATGTCCAGATGGTTCGTGGGTTCGTCCAGGACCAGCAGGGAGGGCTGCTGGGCCAGCGCGCGCGCCACCAGGACCCGCTGGCGCTCGCCGCCGGAGAGCCGGTCGAAGGCCCGGTCCGCGAGGTGGAGGGCGTCCGCATCGGCCAGGGAGGTGTCGACCAGACGGCGGTCGTCGGCGGTGTCCCCGTCGAGGAGGCGCTTGTGGGGTGCCCGGCCCATGGCCACCACCTCGCGCACCGCGAGGTCCACATCCGTCGCGGCGTCCTGCACCATTGCGGCCAGGGTCCGTGCCACCTGGCGCACGGGAAGCTCCCAGGTGTCGGCGCCGTCGACCCGTACGCTCCCCGCGGCCGGGCGCAGGATGCGGTAGACGCAGCGCAGCAGGCTGGACTTCCCGCTCCCGTTGGGGCCGATCACGCCGACCACCTCGCCCGGGCCCGCGGTGAGGGACACGTCGTCGGCCAGACGCCGCGCCCCCGCGGTGAGCGTGACGCCTTCGACGGCCAGTGCGCTGCCCTTCACGCGGGGCCCCCGTCCGTGGTGCGGCGGGCCTGGCGGCGCATCAGCCAGAGGAAGAACGGCCCGCCGGTGAGCGCCGTCAGCACGCCGACGGGCAGCTCCGCCGGCGCGGCCACGGTACGGGCGGCGATGTCGGCCCAGAGCAGGAAGACGGCGCCGCCGAGCGCCGCCGCCGGCAGCACCCTGCGGTGGTCGCCGCCCACGAAGAGCCGCACGATGTGCGGCGTCATCAGCCCGACGAAGCCGATCGGGCCCGCGGCCGCGACGAGGACGCCGGTCAGCAGCGACACCAGCACGAAGAGGCGTGCCCGGAACCGGGCCACGTCCAGGCCCATCGTCGTCGCCGCCTCCTCGCCCGCCGACAGCAGGTTCAGCGAGCGTGCCTGGAGCAGCAGGACGCCGAGGCCGAGCAGGAGCGCGGTGGCCGGCAGCCACAGTGTCCCCCACCGCACTCCGCCGAGACCGCCCATGGTCCAGGCGAGCACGGCGCGCGCCTCGTTGCCCCGGTCGCTGGTGAGCAGCAGCAGGTTCATCAGCGCGGTGAGCACCAGGGCGTACGCCACGCCCGACAGCACCAGCCGGGTGGTGGTGATCCTGCCGCCGCTGCGGGCCGTCGTGTAGACGAGGAGCAGGGTCAGCAGGGCGCCCGCGAAGGCTGCGGCCGACAGGGAGAGGTGCCCGAACACCTGCACCCCGAAGACGATCACCGCGACGGCGCCGAGCGACGCTCCCGAGGAGACGCCGAGCAGATAGGGCTCGGCGAGCGGGTTGCGCACGAGGGCCTGGAGCGCGGCGCCGATCAGGGCGAGTCCCGCGCCGGTGACGGCGCCGAGCAGCACCCGCGGCGCGCGGACGTCGAGCACGATGGTCTCGCGGGCCGCGGACCAGGTGGCGTCCGGCCAGTCCAGGCCCAGGGCGTGGAGGACGATGCCCCACACCTGTCCGGCCGGGACCCGCACGGAGCCGATGGCCATGCCCGCGGTCATCGAGGCGAGGAGCAGGACGGTGAGGAGGAGCACGGCGGGCCCGAAGGCGATCCGCCGGTTCCCGTCGCCGCCGGCCGCCTGCGCGGGCGGCGCCTTCACCGCGGTCTGTCCGGCGGGGGCGGTCACGGGAACCGCTTGGGGTGCAGGCCCCGTGCCAGGTCCTCGACGGCGTACGGCGCGCGCACGCCGACCAGGGTGGCGGTCAGCGGGAGGACGACGAAGCGCTCGTTCTTCACCGCGGGGACGTCCGCGAGCGCGGGCTGGGAGAGCAGGAACCGCTTCTTCTGCTCGACGTTCCCGGCTCCGGCGTAGTCGTAGATCGCGATGACCTCGGGCTTGCGGGCGACGACCTGCTCCCAGGAGACGTCGCCGAAGACGTCGTCGAGGTCGGCGAAGACGTTCCGCCCGCCCGCGAGGCGGATGACCTCGGTGCCGAGGCTCTTGCCGCCCGCCGTGAAGGCGCTCTTGTCCCCGCTGTCGTAGACGAAGACGGACACCTCGCGCTCGCCGTCCACCGCCTTCGACGCGGCCGTCACCCGGCTCCTGAGGTCGGCGACGAGGGCGTCGGCGCGGTCCTGCACGCCGAACAGCTCGCCGATGGCGCCGATCTCGTCGTAGGTGTCCTGCATGGACACCTGCTTCTTCCCGCAGTACTCGCGGTTGAGGTGGGTGTGGATCCCCGCGTCCTCGAACGCCTCGCGGGAGCGGCCCTCGTTCTCGGCGAAGGCGCTGCCGTATCCGCCGTAGACGAAGTCGGGCTCGGCGTCGAGGATCGTCTCGAACGAGGGCTCCTTCGCGGCCAGTTCGGGGATCGCCTCGAACTTCTCGCGCAGTTCGGGCAGGACGGCGGAGTCCGGGAAGGCGGTGCCGACCATGCGGTCGCCGAGTCCGAGCGAGAGCATCAGTTCGGCCGGGTGCTGGTGAATGGTGACGACCCGCGAGGGCGGCGCGTCGTAGGTGGTGCGGACCCCGCAGTTCTCCACCGTGAGGGGGAAGCCGTCGGCGGCCGTCGCCGCCGGCTTGTCCTGCCCCGCGCGGTCCGGCCCCCCGCAGCCGGTGAGCAGGACCGCGGACAGCGCCGCGGCGGCGCCGGCCGCGCGCAGGGCGCGGCGGCCGGACCTGGAAGTGGGCAGGGCGAAGGGACGGGGCGTGCCGTCGTACACGTGAAGCCTCCTGCGGAGTCCGCGCTCCTCGGATCGGACCCGCGACAGGCCAGTGTCCTGACTCCCGGATCGGCGTTCCCCGGCCTTCCCGCGCTGGCGCAGTGGCACATGAAGGGGTCCGCTCCCCGGTCACAGTGGCGGGACCGTGCCGGATTCGCACCGGCTTCCTGTCTCCCGTCGCGGTGATGACCTGCTGATCCTATGGTCTGCCGCAGGGTGGGCAAAGGGCGCACGTCACGGGCCGTGCGCCCCGGCGCCGTCGGAACGGACCGCGCCGGGGTACGGTCACGCCCTCGGGACTCCCCCAGGTGCGGTCACGCCGTCGGGACTCCCCCGGGTGCGGTCACGCGTCGTCGCTCCGCCGGGTGCGGTGACGCCCTCCGGTGTCCGGTCCGGCCGGGCGTGCCCGGCCGTTCACGCCGTGCGGACCGCCCGCAGCACGAGTCGCTCCGCGTCCTGGTCGTAGGGGCGGCCGTCGAAGCCGCCGTACACCTCGATCTCGCCGAATCCCGCCTCCCGCAGCATGGCGCGGAGTTCGACGGCGCTGTAGACGAACCACACCAGGCTCGCCCGGGTCACCCGCTCCCCCCGCACCAGCACCCAGTCGCTCCGCAGCCGGGCCCAGTCGTCCAGCACCGTGTCCGTCTGCACGAGCAGATCCTCGCCGCGCCGTACCACCTTGGGGGGCTCGACCCTGCGCGCGAGCAGTTCCTTGCCCGCCAGGTCGAGCACGAGCGAGCCGCCGGGCGCCAGCGCGTCGTGCATGGTCTCGAGGACGCGGGCGTTGTCCGCCGGGTCCTCGAAGTAGCCGAAGGAGGTGAACATGTTGAGCACGACGTCGTAGGGACCGTCGGGCCGGTAGTCCAGGACGTCCGCCTCCACGAACCGGGGCGCGGCGCCCGTGTCGGCGGCCCGCTTGCGGCCCCGCTCCAGGAGGACCGGACTGCGGTCCACCCCGGTGACGTCGGCGCCGCGCAGGGCCAGCGGGATCGTGAACACCCCGGGTCCGCAGCACAGGTCGAGCACGCGGGCGCCCGCGGGGATCGAGAGCAGCGGGGAGGTGCCGAGCAGGTCCTCGGCCTGGGTCCAGCGCTGCTCGGAGAAGAGGAAGTCGTAGAACTCGGTCCAGAAGTCGTCGTCCTGGAATCCGCCGGTGTCCGTCATCGCGAATCGTGGTCCTTTGTCTGTCGGTGGCGGGCGGGATCGGTGGTTGCGCCGGCGCCGGTGGTGCCGGCACCGGTGGTGTCGTGGGCATCGGCGGCGCCGGCCGCGGTGCCGCATTCGCCTCCGGTCGCGGCGCCTGCGGGCGGCACCGGTCCCGCCGTGCGGCGCAGGGGGAGCAGGAGCAGGGGCAGCACGAGGCACTGGGCGGCGGCCAGCAGCCAGAACAGGCCGGTGTCACCGCCCCGTTCGGCGTACCCGTAGAGCAGGCCGCCCAGCAGCCCGCTCGCGCAGGCCCCGAGACCGGCGGCGAGCCGCTGCTGCCCGAAGACGACCGCGTCGGAACGCGGGCTGCGGGCCAGCGCCTCCAGGTCGTTCTTCAGGAAGAGCACGATGTCGCCGAGGGTGATCAGCGCCCCGCCGGCCAGGAGCGCGGGCCGCGTCCCGAGGGAGAGCACCGCGAGCCCCGCCCCGAGTCCCGCGAACCCCACGGCGAGGGCCACGGGGTACGGCATCCGCCGGATCAGGCCCGAGGCGGGCGGCTGCACGACGATGACCAGCAGGAAGCAGAGCAGCAGCACCAGGCTGTAGAACGACGCGGAGGCCCGTTCCACCGCGTACACGGCGAGATAGTGCTGGAAGTGGAAGTAGAGGTGGAAGGCGATCGCGTTGGCGGCGAAGGGCAGTACGGCGATGCCGTCGAGGATGCCGGGCCGGGGCCCGTCGGCCGCGGGCCGGTCCCCGCCGGAGGACGCCGGCAGCCGTGCGTGTCCCAGGGTCACCACCGCGAACAGTGCGGTGACCGCGAGGAACAGCGGGGCGGGTGAGGAGAGGACGAACGGACCGGCGACCAGCGGGCCCACGGCCATCCCCGCGTTGAGCGCCGCGTTGCCCGCCGACAGGAACACCGGCCGCCGTTCCTCGTCGACGCCGTCCACGAGGTACGCCTTGTTCGCCGGCAGGTACAGCGCCGCGCCGCAGCAGGTGAGGATCAGCGCCCCCACGGCGAGCGGCGGCCAGCGCAGCGCGGCGAGCAGTCCGACGAACCCCGCGGTCCGGATGACGAGGGCCAGGGTCATCGTCCTGCGCAGCCCGATGCGCTCCGCCACCGCTCCCCCGACGACACCCCCGGAGAACTGCACCAGGGATGCCGCGGCGAGGACCACGCCGACCGTGCCGAGTCCCATGCCGAGGCGCTCGTGCAGGAAGACCGACATGAACGGCAGGACCATGAAGCTGCCGAGCGGGATGAGGAACGAACTCAGCAGCAGGAAGCGGAGCGGGCCGGTGAAGGAGGTGAGCGCCCGCCGCAGCGGCGGGCCCGTGCGGTCAGCCACGGACCGGACGCTCCTCGGGGACCTCCTCCGTGAGCACCCGTACGGTGTTGGCGGCCGCCACGGCGCGGTGGGTGGCCAGTTCCGCGGTCTCCGCCTCGGCGTAGACGATGCCCGCGTACCCGCGGCTGTCGTCGAGGTGCTCGATGCGGTCGCCGACCTCTCTGACGGGGTACCAGGCGGGTGAGCCCGGCAGGTCCGCCAGCCGGTCGAGGCCGTCGACCCCGGTGAACACGCCGGGTCGTGCGGGGTAGCCGAGGACGAAGGCCACCGCCGGGCCGCCGGGCAGGCGGGCGTCCATCAGCCGGGGCCGCCGGCCGAGCGCCGTCTCCGCCACGGCCTCGTAGACGTTGTACCCGAGTGCCCGGCACATCCCCTCGCCGACGAGTGCGCCGCCGATGCGCGGGTTGATCTCGATCACCTCGGGGCCGTGGGCGGTCAGGGCGAACTCCACGTGGGCGAACCGGTCGGTGTATCCCACCGCCGCGAGGACGCCGCCGAGCCAGCGTTCCAGTTCCGCCGCCGTTTGCCCGGGGAAGGCCACGGGGAAGGCGGTGATCTCCTCGCGGAACCGCGGCTCGGGCGACATGAGCCGGCTGGAGACGCCGAGCAGCCGGGTGGTCCCTTCCCAGGTCAGGGATTCGGCGCTGTAGACGGGCCCGGCGAGGTGGGGCTCGGCGAAGAGGCCGCCCTTGAGCGTGCGGCCGGTGGCCTCCCGCAGGGCGGCTTCGAGGGCGGGCTCGTCGCGTACGAGCCACACGTTCTGGCTGCCTGTCCCGGCGGTGTCCTTGACGACGGCGGGGAACCCCGTCTCCTTGGCGACCCGGGCCGCGAACCCGCCGGCCGGGTCGCCCGCCCGGACCGCCCGGGAGCGGGCGAGCCCCGCGGCGTGCAGCAGGTCGCGCACCGCCGCCTTGTCGCGCGTCCGGCGCAGCACGGCGGGGTCCAGGCCGGGGAGACCGAAGCGGGCCGTCAGCTCCGCGGCGACCTCCGTCCAGGTGTCGGTGGAGCCGATGAGCCCCCGCAGGTCCGGGGTCGACGCGAGCAGGGCGGCGACGGCCTCGGTGTCGAAGGTGTCCACGACGGTCACCTCGAGCGCGTCCGCCGGCAGCCGGTCCAGTTCGTAGCGGTAGTACGACGGATCGCGGGTCAGCAGCCGCAGCCGCTCGCCCAGCGCGTCGGTGGCGCGGACCAGATGGCCCAGGCCGAAGGAGAGGGATTCGAGGCTGACCAGGGTCACGCTGCCGCGTCCTTCCACTGTGCGGGGCAGGGGGTCCGGTTCCACGCCATGGTCGACCAGGGCATGGCCATCTCTTCGGGGGCGCCGATCTCGACGGGTTTGAGTTCCGCCGGGTCGAGGGCCTCGTTGTGGCGGCGGTGGACGCGCTCGACGTACCGGTGCCCGGTGTCGGCGCCGATCACCAGGTGCAGCCGGCCGGGCAGGCACCCGGACTCGTGGACGGCGGCGAGGTAGGCGGCTCCGGTGGAGAGCCCGGCGAAGACCGCGTGCTCGCGCAGCAGGGCGACGGTGCCCGCCATGGCGTGGGTGAAGTCCATCCAGTGCAGCGCGTCGTACAGCTGGTGGCGCACGTTGTCGAAGACGATCGACGAGCCGATGCCCGCGATGATCGCCTCCGGGTCGTGGTGGTCCTGGCTGCCGAAGGTCACACTGCCGAAGGGCTGTACGCCCACCAGCCGCACGGAGGGGTCGCGCCGCCGCAGGTGCTCGACGAGCCCCCCGGTCGAGGCGCCCGAGCCCACTCCCCCGACGACCGTCAGGGGCCGGCCGGGCAGGGCCTCGGCGATCTGGTCGGCCACCTCCCGGTAGCCGAGGTAGTGCACGTCGTCGTGGTACTGGCGCATCCAGTGGGCGTCCGGGCGCTCCGCCAGGTACGCCCGCACGCGCCGCACCCGTAACTCCTGGTCCAGTTTGAGGTTCTCCGTGGGCCGGACCTGCTCGACCGTGGCGCCCAGGATCTCCAGCTGGGCCAGGGTGGTGGCGTCCACGGTCGTGGACGCCACGATGTGGCACCGCATGCCGTACCGGTGGCAGGCCAGCGCGAGGGCGTAGGCGTAGATGCCGCTGGAACTGTCGACGAGCGTCTGGCCCGGTACGACCGTGCCGCGTTCCAGCAGGTGCCGGACGGCGCCGAGCGCGGAGTAGATCTTCATGGACTCGAACCGGAGCAGTACCACGGAGTCCGTGAGACGGACCAGGTCGGGACGCTTGACGGCGTCTGCGACGTGCGGGTGGATCACGCGAGGCCTCCTTGGGCGAAAGAGCACTGGTGTCCGAGTGAGCGGAAGAAGGCGGAGAGTTCCCCTCTGAGCGACGGAGCGGGCCGGCGGGCGAACAGGTAGCCGACCAGGGAGCCGGTGTGCGCGACGAAGACGCCGTCGGCGCCGAACTCGTCGCGGTGCGCCAGGACGGCGGCGAACGTGTGCTTGGGCAGGACTTCCTGGGAGAGCACGGCACTGGCCGTGGCCGCGCGGGCGACGGCGGGGGCGTCCCGGGTGGAGAAGCCCTTGAGCAGGTCGGTGAGGCAGCGCTCGTACTCGTCGCCGCGGCGCCGGTAGTGCCGCAGCAGCACCGGGGTGGTCGACGCGGTGTCGACGGTGCCCGGCTCCGTCACGTAGGCGGTGTGGAAGACGACTCCGGTGCCCAGTCGGCGCACCACCGTGTGCCGTGCGCTGAGATGGAGGGCGAACTCGTCGAGGAAGACGCTGTCCGCGCGCTCGATGGCGGCCAGCACGTCCCGGACGGCCGCCGGGTCCTCGGGCAGCGAGAGGACGCGGAACAGGCAGCGCAGCGCGGCCACGATGTCGGCGGTCGAACTCGCCATGCCCGCCCCCACGGTGAGTTCGCTGTACGCGCTGAGGCGTCCGGGCGGCAGGGCGCGCCCGGTGCGCTCCAGCAGGAGGCGCACGGCGTGCCGCGTCTTCTCGCCGAGCGGTCCCGGGCGGGGGCCGGTGACGGCTTCGGGGGCGGGCACGGGCAGCGCTTCGGTACGGGGCGGGGACGCGGGCGCGGACGGGACCGGGGCCGGAGAGCCGGGCGGGGGCGCTGCATCCGGGGTGAAGTACACCCAGGAGTAGCGGTCGACCGGGAAGGACACCACGGCGATGTCGGGGTCCGGGCCCGATCTCAGCGGCCCCTGGTAGAGCTCTCCGAGTGTGCCGTGGCAGACGCCGGCGAAGCCGCGTCCCGGCGGCGGGGGGCCGGCCGTCAGCACGGGGTGCGCCCGGACGTCCGGGCCGGCACGGGCCGGGCGTCGATCTGTGCGGTGGTCACGCCGTGTCCCCTTCTCTCGTCGGCCGGGCCCGAGGGTTCGGGGGCGGCGAGAGCACACGCGCGTGAGCGCGCCGTCGCAGCGCACCACCGGCCCACCCCACGAGGCCGCTGTGAAGAGCGCGTGCCGTCGGCACGCGCGCAGTGGCAGGTCTTCGGACTCGTGGGCGTGCCGGACGGGCGGATGCCCGGGCCGGCGCCTACCGGCCGTCGCTTCCCGGGGTCCCGCACGACCCCAGTGCTGATGACGGCTTTCGATCCCACTCACCGCTGCGGGACAGTCCCGGATTCCCACCGGGTTCCCTCTTGCGACGCAACGCCTGGCCGACGCTGCGAACCGACTGCGCAGATCAGCGTAGGTGGCCAGTTCCGGCCGCGACAGAGCGCCCCGGAATTTGTCTCGTTGTGACCGGTGCCCGTCGCGGGTCCGGCCCGGACCGGGCCGCGTACCGCCCCCGGAGTGTCCGCCGGGGACGAACCCCTCGCCCCCGCGCGCCCGACGGGGCGTCAGACTTCCGGGCGGAGCCGGTCCAGCTCCCCGCCGATGGCCTCCCGCAGCGCGTCGTGCCGCGGGCCGAGCCGGGACCGCTCCTCGCTCCACCGCTCGGGCGGATGGAGCCACACCGGCCTCTCCACCAGCCCGGCCGGCTCCCAGGCGAATCTCGGCCACACATGCGCGTGCAGGAACGGCTCCTTGTTCCCCAGGATCTCCAGATTGACGCGGCGGAAGGCGGGATCCAGCCGCCCGCAGACCCGCTCGACCGCTTCACCGAGCCGGTCCATGTCCGACAGGAACGACAGCCGCTTCGCCCTCGGCAGGTCCGACAGCTTCCGGGCCTCCGGCTCGTCCGCGAGCAGCACCGCGTAGCCCGGCAGGAACTGCACGTCCCCGATCACCGCGAACCCCGCCGTCAGCCGCCGCAGGACCGTCGGGTTCTCGCCCCTCAGCGCGGCCCCGATCCGGTCCACCCTCCAGTCACCCGTCATGGCCGAATCCTGGCAGACTCGGCGGCGGCCCGAGCCCCGCCCGAGAACCGGTCGAGGCGGTGATCCGTCCGGGCCCGCGCCGCGCCGTCCGCCACGGGTGCGGGCACCAGGTGCCGGAAGGGTTCTCCCACGGGCCGGGCCGGACACCCGAAGCCGTGCACGCGGGACTTCGCCGTTCCGGCAGTGGCGGCATGAGGTTCAATGTCACCGTCGCCGACGTGTCATCCGACGGATGAAGGAACCGAGTTCGCCGGCGTGACGACCAGTCGAGGGAGGTGCCCGTGACCGCGGCCGATCAGCCGCCCGTGCCCCGTGCCGGCGCCCACGGCCCGGCTGCGTCCACCGTCACGGACGAGGTCACGGACGACGTCCCGGGCGACACCGGCGGCGGGGCGGCAGCGGCACCCGGTCACGGGGAGGCGGCGGTACGCACGGCGCCGCCGCGGCAGCCGCACGGGCGCGCTCAGGACCGCCGACGGCGGACAGCCGCCGGCCGCGGCCCCCGTCCCACCCGTTCATGACGATTTCGAGGAAACGGAAAGAGACCCCATGGGCAGTGTCGAGACGCTGGAATTTCAGGCCGAGACCCGCCAGTTGCTCCGCCTGGTGATTCACTCGATCTACTCGAACAAGGACATCTTCCTGCGCGAGCTGATCTCGAACGCCTCCGACGCACTGGACAAGCTGCGGCTGGAATCGCTGATCGACTCCGGCCTGGCCGGGATCGACACCGCCGACCTGTGCATCCTGCTGGAGGTCGACGACGAGGCCCGCACACTGACCGTCCGTGACAACGGGATCGGCATGACCCGGGACGACCTCGTCGAGCTCATCGGCACGATCGCCAAGTCGGGCACCGCCGGTCTGCTGGAGAAGATCAAGGAGTCGAAGGACGCCGCCACCGCCGAGAGCCTGATCGGGCAGTTCGGCGTCGGCTTCTACTCGGCGTTCATGGTCGCCGACAGGGTCACCGTGCGCACCCGCCGGGTCGGCACCGAGGACGGCACCCAGTGGGAGTCCGACGGCGAGGGGACCTACGAGCTCCAGGCCGTCGACGGCCTGCCCGTGGGCACCTCCGTCACCCTCCATCTCAAGCCCGCCGACAGCGAGGACGGGCTCGCCGACTACCTGTCCCCCGCGAAGATCCGGCAGATCGTCAAGCAGTACTCGGACTTCATCCGCTGGCCGATCCGGATGGCCTCCGAGCGCACGGACTCCGCCGGTGCCGGATCCGAGGGCACGGACGCGCAGAGCGCGGACCCGCAGGACGCGGCCGCCGGCGGCGTCGACACGCTCAACTCGATGAAGGCGCTGTGGGCCCGGCCGCGGAGCGAGGTGACCCAGGAGGAGTACGACGAGTTCTACCAGCAGATCAGCCACGACTGGCTCGCTCCGGCCGCGACCGTCCACATGCGCGCCGAGGGCACCTTCGAGTACGAGGCGCTGCTCTTCATCCCCTCGCAGGCGCCCTTCGACCTGTTCTCCCGCGAATCCCGGCGCAGCGGTGTGCAGCTGTACGTCAAGCGGGTGTTCATCATGGACGACTGCGAAGCGCTCATGCCCGACTACCTGCGCTTCGTCAAGGGTGTGGTGGACGCCCACGACCTGTCGCTGAACGTCTCCCGCGAGCTCCTCCAGCACGACCGCCAGATCCACGGCGTGCGCCGGCGCCTGGTCAAGAAGGTCCTCGGCGCCCTCAAGGACATGCAGTCCAAGGACGCGGAACGCTACGCGAAGGTGTGGGACCAGTTCGGCCGGGCGCTGAAGGAGGGCCTGCTGGAGGACACCGACAACACCGAGGCCCTTCTCGAACTGGTGTCGGTCGCCTCCACCCACGACCCGGAGAAGACCACCACGCTCCGGCAGTACGTGGAGCGCATGAAGGACGGCCAGGACACCGTCTACTACCTCACCGGCGAGACCCGGGCCATGGTGGAGAACTCCCCGCACATGGAGGCCTTCACCGCCAAGGGGTACGAAGTCCTGATCCTCACCGACCCGGTGGACGAGGTGTGGGTGGACCGGGTGCCAGCCTTCGACGGCCGGCCCCTGCAGTCCATCGCCAAGGGGCAGGTGGACCTCGACGGGTCCGACGCCGCGGACGAGGAGGCCGACGCCGAGAAGGCGCGTCGCGAGGAGGAGTTCGCCGCACTGCTGTCGTGGCTGACCACCACCCTGTCCGGGCAGGTCAAGGAGGTCCGCCTGTCGTCGCGCCTGACGACCTCGGCGGCGTGCATCGTCGGCGACGCGCACGACGTGACCCCGACGCTGGAGAAGATGTACCGGGCGATGGGACAGGAACTGCCCCCCGTCAGGCGGATCCTGGAGCTCAACCCCGCCCACCCGCTGGTCACCGCGCTGCGCACGGCGCACGACGCCGGCGCCGACGACCCCGCCCTGGCGGAGACCGCCGAGCTGGTCTACGGCGGCGCGCTGCTCGCCGAGGGAGGCGACCTCGCCGACCCGGCCCGCTTCACCCGGCTGCTGACCGAGCGCCTGACACGCGCTCTCTGACCGGCGGTCGCCGCCTCGGCACACCCCGTACGGGGTGTGCCGAGGCGGTGCGCCTGCCCACCGGCCGGGACCAGCGGGCCCAGGGCGGTGCGACGCGAGGCGGAAGAGCGACCGCCGGTTGTCCCGGGACAACCCGTAGGGTTGGTCCATGATCTTCATCGTTGTGAAATTCCCCGTGAAGCCGGAGCACGTCGAGGAGTGGCCCCGCGCGGTCGACGCGTTCACCCGGGCCACCCGGCAGGAGCCGGGGAACCTGTGGTTCGAGTGGTCCCGCAGCCTGGAGGACGAGCACACCTACGTCCTCGTCGAGGCCTTCCGGGACGACGCCGGCGAGGCCCACGTCGGCTCCGACCACTTCCGCGACGGCCTGGAGGCCATGCGCCCCCTGCTGCGCCGCACCCCGGAGATCGTGAGCACCACGATCCCCGGCGCCGAGGGGTGGAGCGCGATGGGCGAACTCACCATCGGCTGACGGGGTCCGGCCCCCGCCTGCCCCGCCTGCCCTGCCTGCCCCGCCTGCCCCGCCTGCCCCGGTGCTGCGCACCGGGGAGGGCGGCTCCGCGGGGGCGCGGACGTCGCCCGGTGCCGGCCCGCCGAAGGACCGCTCAGGAGGGGCGGAGCACCGGCGGGTACAGACCGGGCGACACGTCCGTGCGGTCCTCCCCCGCCGGGTCGAAGGCACAGGCACCGTGGACGCCGCCGCGGAAGGTGCCGCCGGGATGCCAGGTGTACACCTGGCGGCCCTCGTCGTCGTGCTCCGCCCGCAGTTCGACACCCTCCTCCCCGGGTGCGCCGTCGTGGGCGGCGATGCGCCAGCCGTCACCGGCCAGCCGCTCCCGCAACCGCTCCACCCCGGCGACGGCCTCCTCGCGCGGGACCCCGTCCAGCTCCCAGGAGTGGGACAGCGCGTACGAGCCGGGGGCCGGTTCGTCGGCGGCGGACTCCAGGCCGTCGGGGTAGCACACGCCTGAGGAGAAGGAGTTGGCCGCACCGGGCGGGAGTTCCCCGCCGAGGCCGAGGACGGCGTAGGCCTCCTGGGAGCGCGCGCCAACCCGGTCGGCCATGGCCTGCGGCGCGACCGTCGGATAGTCCTCAGGGACGGAGCGCTGCACCGTGAAGGTCACGAGCACCCCGAGGAGGACGAGCACGGGCACGCCGACGACCGCGGCCAGTGCGCAGCCGATCGCCGCGGGCCAGGAGGCCCCTCCCGCCGGGGCAATGGTCTTCTCTTCGCTCACACCGCGACGCTACGGGGGCACGCCGGGCCGGGGATCCGGCCGTGTGCCCATACGGGGTGGGCGATCGTACTCAGTCCGCCGGGGCCGGGCGTCAGACTTCGACCCTGCGGACCAGGTTGTAGTAGATGCCGACGTCCTCCGGAGCGTGCAGCCGCATCTCCTCGCCGTCCGCGCCGACCATCAGCACCCATCCCGGCGGGGCGGAACCGGGCGCGGTGAGCGTGAAGGGGCCCGTGCCGTTGACGGCCCAGACCGTGCTGCCGAGGCGGACCGTGTGACCGTCCTTGGTGCGATAGGTGGTTGCCATGCCCGAGGGGTACCACCGTCCGCGCCGCCGTGCGGCGGCCTTCACCGAACGTCGACGGAGGTGGGTGGCGCGAGGGGCGGAATCCGGTCGGCCCTCACCGCCGGGCGGCGGGGCCGGCGGAAGGCGCGTCCGTGCTCCGCCGGCCGTCCACGGCCGGGCGGGGCGGGGCGGGGTCGGGCGGGGCGGGGCGGTCACAGGTCGATCGCGTACACCTTGCGCAGCGTCTCGTGCACGGTCCACGTCGTGCGGTCGCCGGCGCGCAGGACGGCCAGGTCGCCGGGACCGACGTCGAAGGTCGGGCCGCCTTCGACCGCGATCGTCGCCGATCCGCTGAGGACGACGAAGACTTCGTCGGCCTCGACGTCGGTGACGACCCCCGGGGTGATCTGCCAGATGCCGCGGACACGGCGTCCGTCGCCGGACTCCAGGATCACCTTGCCGGAGACCTCCGGATCGCCGGAGAGGATCTGGCCGGATTCGAGCGGCTCTGGATCGAGGGCCACGTCCGGGACGTGGACGGCGAAGCTGTGGGTCATGCGGCGACGGTATCCGGCCTGTCCGCCCCGCGGCCGCCGACAGAGTGTGCGCCGCGCGGCCCGCCGGCACGACACTTCGTCGGCCCGGCACGGTACGGCACTTCGTCGGCCCGGCACGGCCGGGACGGTGTCGGCCGGGGACGGTGCCGGGCCGCGGTGCGCTGCGGATTCCCGGCGGTCGGCGTTCAGTCGGCCCGCACGGCGGCGCCGTCGGCCGCCGGGGCCGTGCCGTCCGCGCGGCGTGGGATCCGTCCCGGCGCACCGGCCCGCGCACGGTCGCGCGGTCGCCGGGTCCGGGGCGGGGTGGTGAGGACCGCGAGACAGGCGACGACCAGGGCGATGCCCGTCCATCCGGCGGCGGGCAGACGTTCGCCGACGACCAGGACGGCGAGGACGGCCGCGACGGCCGGTTCGAGCAGCGACAGCGTGGTGGCGGTGCTGGCGGGCACATGGGCGAGACCCCAGCCGAAGAGGACGTATCCGGCGAACATCGGCACGAGCGCCATGTACGCGCCCACCGCGGCGGCGGACCGGTCGGCGAGCAGCGGCGCGCCGGTGACCAGCAGCACCGGCAGCAGGAGCAGCCCTCCGACTCCGAAGACGGCTCCCATGGCCGCTCGGGAGGGGATGCCGCGGGTGATCAGCCGGTGCGCGGCCCAGGAGTAGACGGCGTAGGTGGTGGCGGCGACGAGCCCGAGGGCGATGCCGGCGAGTGTGCCGGTCACGGAGGAGCGCCCGGTTCCCGCGCCGGCGTGCGCGGCTTCGGCCACGCAGAGCAGGAGGGTGCCCGTCAGGCCGAGGGCGGCGGCGGACGTCCAGCGCCGGCTGAGCCGGCGGCCGTCCGCGAGACGTTCGATCAGCGCGGAGGCGAGCGGAGCGGTGCCGATCGAGACGACGGTGCCCACGGCGACTCCGGCGAGGTGCATGGAGCTGTAGAAGGCCAGCGGGTAGACGGCCACCGACACCGCGCCGAGCAGGACCGTGGCCCGCTGTTCGCGCAGCCGGGGCGCGTGGCGGCGGATCCGCGGGGCGGCGATCAGCGCCTGGAGGAGTCCGCCGAGGCCCATGGCCACGGCACCGATCGCGAGGGGGCCGACGCCCGGGGCGAACGTCGCGGCGGTGCCCGTCGTGCCCCAGAGCACGGACGCCGCCAGGACGCACAGGGCCCCGACGCCCGCGGCCCTGCCGCGGTCACGCGCGGTCACAGCCGGTCCAGCAGGGCCTCGGCCATGTCACGGGCGTGCCGGACGCGTTCGCCGTCGCCCTCCAGCCCGGCGCGGGCCATCGCGCCCTCCAGGAGGAAGGACAGGTGTTCGGCGGTCGTGCGGGCCTCGTCCGCCCGGTCGGGCAGCAGCTGGGAGAGGTGCCCGGCGATCAGTTGCTCGACCTCTTCCTTGTGGGCCCGGACCGCGCTGCGGCCCTCGTCGCCCGCCGGGAGTTCGGCGGCGGCGTTCAGCAGGCCGCAGCCGCGGAAGCCGCGCTCGTAGGCGGAGGCGGCGTGGTCGGCATAGGCGTCGAAGACCGCCAGGACGCCCTCGCGCGGGCCCGCGGCACGGGCTGCCCGCGCCCGGTAGAGGCCGAGCCACTCCTCGTGGCGGGCCTCCAGATAGGCGCGGACCAGATCGGCCTTGGAGGAGAAGTTGTTGTAGAGGCTCATCTTCGCCACACCGGCCTCGGCGGTGATCGTGTCGATCCCGGTGGCCGTCACGCCGTCGGCGTAGAAGCGGCGTGCGGCGGCGGCCAGCAGCTTCTCACGGGCGCCGCCGCGCGGTCTGCCGGAACGCCCGGACGCCGTGGTCGGTCGACTCATCGCGCACCTCCTTGAGTAGGTAGGTCAGTCTACTCAGAGGGCGAGCGATTCCGGCCACCGGGGCCGGAACCTCTCGCCGACTCCCCTCCGGGAGCGCCGGGGCCGGTGCTTCATGGGGCGCGGTCGTAGTCGCGGTCGCCGGGAACGCGCGGCGTCGGCGGGGCCGCGTGTCCGGCCGTGCACTGCCGGCGGACGCGGTCCGGCACCCCCGGCCGGCCGGTGCCGCCGGGTCACGTGCGCGTCCGGGGCGGTGCTCCCTCACACGGGACGCCTCACGGGCGCAGGCCGGTCCGGGCGAGGGCGGCGGCGCCGAGATCGGCGACGACCTGCGGGTCGCCCCGGCGCCAGGCGTCGGCGAAGCCGCCCGGTGGTGTCGGCAGTCGCGTCAGGACCGACGGGGGCCCGGTGAGAGCGCGCAGTGCGAGCAGGTCGGTGCCGCCCGGCGCGTCCGCGAGGCGGCGGACGATCGCGCTGCGGCGGATCCAGAGCAGGCGCGGCGGAATCCACAGCACCAGGACGAGGAGCACGGGGACCACGACGAGCGCCGCGCAGGTCACGTCCGCGACCTGGGTGACGGTCTCCTGGAACGAGGCGCCCGCGTCGGCGAACCCCGCGCCCGCGTCGGCGGCGGACCGCAACGGCTTCTCCAGCACCCCGCCGACGAACGGGACATCCGACGCGGCGTCCCCCGCGTTGCCGAGTTCCTCGGCGAGCCCGTCTCCGGAGCTCTCGATGCGCCGCCCCGGTTCGGCCAGCAGCAGGATCGTGTCGCGGACGGCGAAGGCGGCCCACACGGCGACGGCGATCAGGGTCAGGGCCACCAGGTCCACGAGCACCTGGACGGTCCGGCGTGCGGGGGTCTGGGCGTAGAGGCGCAACGGCGGGCTCCCGTTCGGTTCAGGGCGTCGAGGCGACACGGCCGACCGGTCGCCGCCGCCTCAGCCTTCCACTCCGCGCACCGGGCGGACGGGCAGGACACGGGCCGCGGCGGGCGGGCCTTCCCGTACGCGCGGCCGGTCGGCCGGAACGAGCGACGGCGCGGGACCGGGCAAAGGAGCGCCCGCCCGGGAACGGGACCGTACGAGGGACGCCACCGCGCGGACGGACGGGCCGATCGCCGCGGCAGCCTTACGGGCCGAACGCCGGGGCGGCCGTCCGCACGGCGCGCACGACCGGCGCCGCGCGCCGGACCCGCCGTGCTGCCGAAGCCGGAGGGCTTTCGGCCCCTCAGATCGCCCCGGCGGGGCGCGGCACGCGTCAGCCGCCCCGGCGGACGCGGGCGGCCTTGCGGGCCTCGGCGGTGCGGCGGGCCTCCGCCGCCTTGCGTGATTCCTTCTTCGGCGCGTTGCCCAGACCCTGGAACGGCCGGTTCCCCTGGGCGGGGCGGTCGCCGGCGGGCGGCCGCCTGGCTCCCGTGATGTCGGTCAGGCGCTGCTCGCCGGAGCGCACCTGTGTCACGGTCGGGCGGACCCCGGCGGCGGACAGCATCCGCATGACGTCGCCGCGCTGGTTCGGTGTCACGAGAGTGACGACGCGGCCCGACGAGCCCGCGCGGGCCGTGCGGCCGCCGCGGTGGAGGTAGTCCTTGGCGTCGGCGGGCGGGTCGACGTTGACGACGAGCTCCAGCTCGTCGACGTGGATGCCGCGCGCGGCGACGTCCGTCGCGACCAGCACGGTGACGTCGCCGCTGCGGAACTGGGCCAGCGTGTGCGTGCGCTGCGGCTGCGACTTCCCGCTGTGCAGGGCCGCGGCCCGGATGCCCCCGGCACGCAGGTGGCGGGTGAACCGGTCGACCCCGGCCTTGGTGTCCAGGAACATGAGCACCCGCCCGTCACGGGCGGCGATCTCGGTGGCCGTGGCGTACTTGTCCGCGCCGTGGACGTTCAGCACGTGGTGCTCCATGGTGGCGACCGAGCCCGCCACCTGATCGACCGCGGCGAACACCGGTTCGTCCAGACGGCTCGTCACGAGCACGTCGACGTCGCGGTCGAGCGTCGCGGAGAACAGCATCCGCTGCCCATCGGGGCCCACCTGGTCGAGGATCTCGCAGACCTGCGGGAGGAAACCGAGGTCGCACATCTGGTCCGCCTCGTCCAGCACGGTGATCCGCACCTGGTCGAGGTGGCAGTCCCGGCGTGCCACCAGGTCGGTGAGGCGGCCCGGCGTGGCGATCACCACGTCGGCGCCGGCCTTGAGGGCCGCGGCCTGCCGCCCGAGGGACAGGCCGCCGACCACGGTCGCGAGCCGCAGGTCCAGCGCCCGCGCGTACGGCGCGAGGACGTCGCTCACCTGCTGGGCCAGTTCACGGGTCGGCACCAGCACGAGTGCCAGGGGACGCTTCGCACCGGCCCGGCGGCCCGCGGTGCGGACGAGCAGGGCGAGCCCGAAGGCGAGGGTCTTGCCGGAGCCGGTCCGCGCGCGGCCGACGACGTCCCGCCCCGCGAGGGCGGCGGGCAGCGTCGCGGCCTGGATCGGGAAGGGTTCGCGCACCCCGGCGTCGTCCAGGACCCGCACCACCTCGGCCGGCAGGCCGAGTGCGGCGAAGTCCTCCGCAGGGGCGGGCGGCGGCGGTGTGCCGTCCGGTGCCGGTACGGCGTCACCGGGCGGGGCGGCCGCGGGCCGGCCCTCGGCGGCGTCGGCGTCGGCTGCGGGGCGGCGCCTCGGCGGCGGCGTGTCCATGGGGTCCCTTCCGTGGTCGGACGCCCGTAAAGAACGAGGGCCCGCACCCGTCGGCGCGGACCCCGGAACATCGAAGCGCGGCCCCATTTTACCAGCGCCGACCAGCACGGCCCGTGCCCCCGGCCGCCGCTCGCCCCGCGCGGACGGGGCACGGCAGGAGGCCGGGGCGCCCCGCGCGACCGGGGCGGGTGGCGGGGCGGACCGCCCCGCCGTCCGCCGGGACGGGAAGCGGGGCGGCGGGCGGCGGCCGGGGGCGGTCAGGCGCGCACGGCCACCGCCGCCTGGTGGCCGTGCGGGACGGCGACGTCGGCCAGCAGCCAGCCGCCCGGTGCGGCGGGCAGGCGCCCCGATCCGACGTAGTCCGCGGCCGGATCGGCCCCCAGGCCCACGCCGAGGCCCTTGAGGTAGGCCTCCTTCCGCGTCCAGACACGGGCGAAGGCGGCAGCCCGCAGGCCGGGATCGAGGGCGGCGAGCTCCGCCGCCTCCGCCGGGTGGAGCACCTCCGCCGCCTCGGCGACGGTGTGCGGCGCCGGCACGCGTTCGATGTCGACACCGACCGGGGAGCCCGCGACGGCGATCAGGCTCAGCCCCTCGCAGTGGGAGAGCGAGAAGTGCAGCCGCCCGTCCGGCAGGACCGGACGTCCGTGCGGCTCGCCGCAGCAGGGGCAGGGCGCGCGCCGCGTCGTCACGCTGCGGGGCGCGACGCCCAGGTGGGCGCCGAGCAGACGGCGCAGCCCCACGTGGGCGCAGAGGTAGGTCGCCCGGTCGGCGGGCCGCCGGAACTCCTCGCTGCGGGTCAGTTCGGCGGTGTCCAGGACGAGGGACGCGTACCGGACGGCGCTGTCGCGGTGGGTGTCCGTCTCCACCAGCCACAGCTGCGGACGCGCCGGGCGCACGCCGGGCAGACGGCTGAGCGGGTGCGGCAGGGGCGGCAGGGGGTCGGCCGGGAGCGGCCCGGCGTGCGGCGCCGGGACGGGGTCCGGGAGGACGGAGGGCGGCAGGCCGGCCCGGGGACCGTCCGGGGGGATGGGGATGACCAGCTCAATCATGTGTGCCTCACACGGTCGTGGCGGTGGGCTCCGGTGCGGTGCGGGCGTCTTCGGCGGCCCGCGGGACGGTGTCCTTCCTGCTGCGCAGGGCGATGGCGGCGGCGATCGGGGAGAGCAGCGCGATCCCCGCGCAGAGCAGCCAGGTGCCGGTCGTGCCGAGATGCAGCGAGACCGGTGTGAACAGGGCCAGCGACAGGGGCGCGGCACCGATGCCGGAGAGGGCGAAGGTGGACATGGCGGCCCCCATCCGACCGTCGGGGACGGCCTGTTGGTAGGCGGTGACCAGCGCGGGCCCGTTGAGGCCGGAGAGGAGTCCGACGGCCGCGGCGGTCGCGGCGAGGACGCCCGGTGACGGGACGAGGGCCATGGCGGCCATGCCGGCGGCGAGACCGGCACCGGTGGCGACCAGCTTGACGTGCGCCGGGATGCGGTGGGCGAGCGCGGCCCCCACGGCGGCGGACGCGAGCGCCCCGGCGCTGAACGCGGCGAGCACGAGGGCGACGGCTCCGATCCCCCAGCCCTCTTCGGACGCGCGCAGGGGCAGGGCGACCTCGGCCGGCCAGAGGAACGCGAGGTCCATGGCGAGGGAGGCGACGAACATCCACCGCAGTCGCGGGTGCGCGGCGAGGAGCCGGAAGCCGTCCCCCGAGCGGCGGGCGAGGGAGGGCCCGCGTCCGGTGCGCTCCGGGCGCGCCATTTTGTGGGTGACATGTGCGGCGCAGCCGAGCCAGAGCGCACAGCCGACGGCCGCGGCGGTCATCGCGACGGGGAGGCCGCCCGCCACCACCAGCCAGGCGCCGAGGGGCGAACCGGCGATCGGGGCGAGGCGCAGGACCATCGAGAACAGGGAGTTGGCGCGGCCGAGTTGGTCCGGCGGTGCCAGCAGGGGCAGGAGGACGCCGGAGGCGGGACCGGTGAGGCCGAGCAGGATGCCGTCGACGAGGGCGATGGCGACGAGCGGCCACAGCGTCTCGGTGGTGGCGACGACCAGCGCGCCTGCCGCCAGCACGGCGACGCGCACGCTGGTGGCGCGCAGCAGGACCGCGCGGGGGCCGAGCACGTCCGTGAGAGCGCCGCCGAAGAGCAGGAGCAGGGCGCGCGGAAGGGTGGCCGCGAGGGTCACCGCGGTCACGGCGCCCCGGCCGCCGAGCTGGACCGCCGTCCAGCTCATGGCGATCAGCAGGGCGAAGCTGCCCGCCTGGACGGCGGCCTGGCCGACGACGAGGCTGCTGACGCGCGGCCAGTCGACGCCGGACTCGGAGCCGCCCGGTGTGCCGGCGGCGGGGTTCGATCCCATGGGTTCGGCTTTCTGTGCTCGGTGGACGGGGTGTGGTGCGGCGCCTGCGCCGCGGCGCGGCGCGCGGACCGGGAACGGTTGGTGCGGGGCCGGGAGCGGCCGGTGGGGTGAGGGTCGGGGCGTCGGGGGGCGGGGGCGGGGGCCGGGAGGGTGGGACGGCGCGTTCGGCGGGGCGTCGGAGGGCGGGGCCGGAAGGCAGGGGCCCTTGGGCCGGGGGTCGGGAGGCACGGGAAGCCGGAGGTCGGAAGGCGGGTTGGTCGGAAGGCCGGAGGTCGGGGGCCGGAAGGCGGGTCGGTCGGTTCGTCGGGGGCGGCGGGGGCCGTGGTGCGGTGCTGCGGCTGTGCGGTGCGTGGTGGTGGTCGGTGGGTCGGTGGGGTCGGCGGCCCGGGGCCGTGGCGTCAGTGGCCGGGGATGCGGACGCGGGCGTCTCCCCGTTCGCCGCGCAGCGTGGCGGCCACCGCGAGGGCCACCGCCCGGTGGGCGGCGCGGCGCACCGCGCGTTCGGTGGCGCGGCGGCCCGGAGCGGGCCGGTCGCAGGGGCGCCCCGGGGACGCGGCCGGGACCCGGGGGGTGCGCAGCTCGACGCGCCCCCCGAGATAGCCGCGTCCGGCGTCGGCGAGGGCCCGCTGTGCGGCCCGGCGGACGGCGGCGGCGAGGCCGTCGCCGACCGCCGCCCCGGCCTCGTGGGCCGTCACGGTGATCTCGGGGATCTCCCGGACCCGGAAGCGGGCGTGCACGGCGCCGCCGGTGCGCGGGCGGCGGTGGGCGCTCACGCGACGCCCCCGGCCGGCCGTGCGGCGTCCCGGGGTGCGGCGTCGGCCGTCGGGTGCGCGGGGGCGGCGGGGCCGTCGGGCCACCACAGGTCCTCGGGGCCGAGCGCTCCGGCGGCGTACTTGCCGAGTGCGCTGACGAGCAGGCGCAGTTCGAGGGCGAGGGCGTCGGCGAGGCGTTCCAGCCCGTGGTCGGGGTCCTCGTCGACCGCGACGAGCGCGGCCCGGCCGAGACCCACCGCGCGGGCGCCGAGCGCGAGCGCGCGCAGGGCCCGGCCGCCCTCCCACATGCCCCCGCCGGCCAGCAGGCATCCGTCCGGGCTGCCGATGCGGCGCAGGCACTCGGCGAGCGGCAGGCCGACCTGGTCGAGGAAGACGCCGGGTGCCCATCCGGTGCCGCCTTCGGCCCCGTCGACGGTGACGGCGTCGGCCCCGGCGGCCCAGGCCGTGCGGGCGGCCCGGTCGACATCCCGCCCGGGGTGGAACTTCACCCAGGTGCGCGCCTTGGGGAAGTTGTTGCGCATGAAGCGGAGCTGCTGGCGCAGGATCTCGTCGGTGAACGTGCCGGGGGTGGCGCAGCGCAGCCGGTGGCCGCTGTCCTCGCCGAAGACGTCGGCGACGGTGAAGCGGCGGGCCAGCTGTTCGGCCTCGGCCCGGCCGACGACGGTCATGCCGCCGAGGCCGGGTTTGGCTCCCTGGCCGGTCTTCAGCTCGAAGGCGAGGCGTCCGGACTCCAGCAGCGGGCGGAAGGCCGGGTCGCTGTAGAGGAGGTTCCACACCTCCGAGTCGGCGTCCTCGGTGGACTGCTGGACGACGATCCCGCCGAAGCCGTCGGGGACCTCCTCCAGGTAGCTCTCGACGCGGGCGCGGAGCACCGAGCGCACCGCGTCGCCGGAGCGGCGGTAGCCGTGGACGGGCACCATGTTCTCGCCGATGACCATGGGGATGCCGAGGCGGGCGGCCTGGCGGGCGGCGTGCACGGCGAGGTCGCCGCTGCCGGCCCGGGTGGAGCCGAACGCGGAGAGGTAGAGCGGGAGCCGGGCGGTGAAGCCGCCGACCCCGGTGGTGAGGTCGACGTCGGAGAACTCCGGCTCGCGGGCGAGGTCGATGAGCTTCTCGAGGCGTTCGGGCATGAAGACCGGCGGCACGATCCGGGCCCGGTCGAGTGCGTCGGCCGCGGTGGCCGCCGTGGGTCCGTAGAGGCGGGTGCCGTATCCGGCGGGGTCGGGGAAGACGGCGGCGGTGCCGCCGCGGGCCCGGGCCCGGACCGCGTCCTCGGGGAAGCCGGGAGCGCTGAGGGAGGTCACGGGGCCACCACCCCGGGGAGCTTCGGGTAGGCGGAGACCTGCCAGAGGGCGTCGAGGCCGGTCAGGAAGCGCACCAGGCGCTGGAGGCCCATGCCGAAGCCCGCGCTGGCGGGGATGCCGTCGCGTGCCTCCTTGAGGTACCACGCGTACTTGGCCGGGTTCTCGCCGCTCTCCCGCATGCGGGTCACGATGGTGGCGTAGTCGGCCTCGCGCTCGCTGCCGGAGACGAGCTCGCCGAATCCGTGCGGGGCGATGAGGTCGAAGTTGCGCAGCACACCGGGGTTGTCGGGGTCCTCGCGGTCGTAGAAGCCGCGGGAGCCCTTGGGGTAGTCGTCGACGAAGAAGGCGCGGTCGGTCTCCAGCGAGAGGAGCCGTTCGCCGGCCCAGTCGATCTCGCCGTCGGGGTTCTGCGGGTGACCGGCGGCGACGAGGCGGGCGACGGCCTCGGCGTGGGTGTGGACGTCGTACTTGCCCGCGCGGATGTCCGCGAAGTCGGCCTCGTCGCGGCCGAGTCCGGTGAGGACGTCGGGGACGGCGGTCCACACGTGCTCGGTGACGTGGGTGAGGAGGCCGGCCGCGATCTCCTGGGCGTCCTCGCGGCTCGCACCGGCGATCTCCACGTCGATCTGGTGGAACTCGACCAGGTGGCGGCCGGTGCCGGCGGTCTCCTCCGGCTCCACGCGGACGTTGGGGGCGATGTAGAACAGCCGGGGGAAGCCGTGGAGGGACGCCTGCTTGTAGAGGATGGCGCTGGTCATCAGCTTGTACGGGTGGCCGTAGTAGTCGACGTCGAGGGCCTTGGCGCCGCGCCCGCCGGGGTCGGTGACGGGGCCGACCAGCGGGGGCAGCAGCTCGGTGAACGCCTGGCCGCGCAGATAGTCGCGGGCCGCCTGCAGGACCTCCTGCTGGACGGTCATGGCGGCGCGCAGCCGGGGCGAGCGCAGGTGTTCGCCGAGCGGGGGCGGCGTGGCCGGCGCGGTGGTGGGCTGGGGCTGGTCCATGGCGGGGCTCCTGTTCGGGACGGGCGGGTGGCCGACCGGGCGGGTGGGGCGGCGGGACGGACGGGACGGACGGTGGGGCGAGGCGCCGCCGGGACCGGGGAGGCGGGGCGCACCGGCCCGGGACGGCGGACGATCAGACGGTGAGCGGGGCGACAACCGGCCGTTCGCGGCGGCCGCCGCCCTCGTCCTCCCCCGGGGCATCGTCGTCCCCGGGAAGGTCGTAGCGGCCTGCGACGTGCCACAGAGCGGCGATCAGGCCCGAGGAGGTGAGGGGTGCCGCGCCGGCCGCGGGATCGGCGCGGATCGGCATCGCGCCGGTGCGCGCCCAGCGGAGGCGTCCACCCGGGTCGATGAAGCCGAGCGAACGGCCCGCGTTGTCGGGATGGAGGCAGAAGGGCACGTCGAGCAGCCCTCGGGCGAAGGCTTCGTTCAGCGCGCGGGAGAGGTCCGGGTGGAGACCGAGGACGGTCTCGACGAGGGTGCGGGCCTCCTGGTAGACCTCCCCGTCGGGGTCGGCCGCGAGGGGTTCCGGAGGTCCGGCGAGGGCCGCCGCCGCGGCGGCGGTCTCCAGGGCGCGGACATTCTCCTCGACGGTGGGGATGCGGTGGGCCTCGGCCGCGGTCTTGACGATGAGACGGCCCGCGCCGGAGCGGATCGCGAGCCGTGCGGAGGCCTCCAGCAGGCGGGTCGCGCCGCGCTCGGTGTGGGGGAAGACGCCCATGTACGTGTAGAGCACGACGTGGTGGTCCACCCCCGCGGGCAGGAACTCTCCGGCCAGCCGGTGCAGGGCGCGCAGCGCCTCCTCGTCCTGCACGGCATCGGTCTGCTGGGCGTAGCTGAGGGAGACGCTGCGCAGCCCGTGCCGGGCGAAGAAGACGCATTCCAGGACGCTCATCGCCACCAGCAGTCCGGGCGGGCACAGTTGGCCGAGCAGGCAGCCGCCGAAGCTCTCCAGATGGGGAACGGCTCCGGGCCGGGCGCCCTCGGCGAGGAGCTCGCAGGCGCGTTCCCACGCCGCGACCGAGTCGCGCAGCGGGGTCCGGCCGTAGGGCAGGCAGTAGGAGACGGGGCCGCCCTCGGTGGCGTCGAGGCCGGCGGCGGCGAGGGCGCGGATGATGGCATCGGGCCGGGCGGAACCGTGCCGGACCTGCACGGGGAAGTCGGCGCCGTACAGGCCGTCGAGGACCTCGCGGGTGGTGTCCGGGGAGTGGGTGGCGATCGGGTAGCCGTTGAGGCCGGTGCCCTCTCGGACCGCCGCGAGTGCGCCGGCCAGGTCGTTGACACGGGTGTAGCTGTCGACCGTCAGGGTGCCCGCGGTGCGCGCGGTGGCGGCCTTGGTGCGGCCGAGACCGGCACGCATCCGGTCCGGGTCGCCGAAGCCCATGCGGGGCTGGACGACGAGCCGGCCGGCCGCCGCGGAGGCTGCGACGAATCCGCCGAAGGTCGGGACGTGGGCGGTCAAGCCGGCACCTCCCTGCGGGCACGGGCGGCGAGGAATCCGCGCAGGGCGTCCAGGTCCTCGCCGAGGACGGCGTCGCAGCCGGCCTCGGTCAGCGCGGTGACCTCGGTCTCCTGGCGGTGGCCGGCGATGCCGAGCTTGCCCCCGAGGACGACGGGGAGTCCGGCGAGCGCGGGTTCGGCGCGCAGCCGGCGGACGGCGGCGAGCCCGTCGCGGTAGCCGTGTCCGTTGACGCTGCTGAGCACCACCATGTCGGGCCGGTGCCCCAGGCACCCCGCGGCGAGCAGCTCGGCGTCGACGCAGGGGCCGAGCCCGACCACCTCGTGCCCCTGCTCCTCGAGGAACAGGCGGAGAAACACGAGATTCCAGGTGTGGGAATCCGACGCGGTTCCGCTCAGGAGAATCTTCATGCCTGAAGAATAGAATTCGCACAGGGCAGGAAGGGGAAGTACGAGCGGCAGCAACGACCGGCACTTTGATCAGCCGGCGAGGCGGCGAAGGGAAAACGGAAAAGGCGCCGCGCCCCGCGTGGATGCGGGGCGCGGCGCCTTTCTTGCGGGCCGTCCGCCGGGGCGGACGGGGTGTCAGGCGTACTGGGCGACGAGGCTGCGCGGGCGGATGTCGGTCCAGTTGACGGTGATGTATTCGAGGGCCTCGGTCCGCGCGCCCGGCCCCCAGACGGCGTTCCAGCCGGCCGGAATGTCGGCGAATTCGGGCCACAGTGCGTGCTGGCCTTCGTCGTTCACGACGACGTGGAAAACACCCTCGGAATTGTCGAACGGGTTGACGGACTCGCTCATGACTGACTCCTCATTTCCTTCTTCTGCAGTGCGGAGATTTTCTCCGAGACGATTCTTCCGATGATTTCGAGTGGTTCCGGTCGGGCCATTTCCAGATGGCCGCATTCCAGGGTCCGGTTCTCTACGGTGCCCTCGGTGAAGGGAATCCAGGTGGCGGCGAGGGCGCCTTCGGGCTCGCCGGGGCGGCGGGCGGTGAAGAACAGCACGTCGGTGTCGGCGACGCGCGGCACATGACGCGACATCAGCTCCGCGTGGGTCCGGGAGGCGCGCAGTACGGCGCGGAGTTCCGGTGCGGAGAATCCGGCCAGCACGGGGTCCTCCCGGCGGGCGCGCTCCATGGCCTCGGCGAGGTCCGCGGCGGGTTCGTGCCGTCCGGGCGGGGCGCTCTCCTCGGGCGGCAGGACCCGGACGCTGCCGGGCCCGGTCTGGTGGACGTCCATCAGGGCCAGGAGTTCCACCTGCTCGCCGGCCTCCCTCAGGCGGACCGCCATGGTGTGGGCGACGAGGCCGCCGAAGGACCAGCCGAGCAGCCGGTAGGGGCCCCAGGGCTGGACCTCGCGGATGCGCTCCAGGTAGGTGTCGGCCATCTCCTCGACGCTGCGCGGCCGGTGGCCGGGGTCGCCGAGGCTGCGGGCCTGGAGGGCGTAGAGCGGCTGGTCCGGGCCGAGGTGGCGGGCGAGGCCGGCGTAGGCCCAGCCGACGCCGGTGCCGGGGTGGACGCAGAACAGCGGGCGGGCGGCGCCGCGCGGGCTGAGCGGCAGCAGCACCCCGAAGGCGGCGGCGCCGGTGTCGTCCTGTGCCCCGAGGAGGCCGGCCGGGGTGGGCGAGCGGAACAGGTCGCGGACGGTGCGTTCGACGCCCAGCACGCGCCGGATGCGGCTGACCAGGCGTACGCCGAGGAGCGAGTGGCCGCCCAGGGTGAAGAAGTTGTCGTCGATGCCGACCCGGGGCACGCCGAGGACCTCGGCGAAGAGGGCGCAGAGCACCTCCTCCCGCGCGTTGCGCGCCGCCCGGCCGCCGGGGGCGGCGGCGGGCCTGTCCGGGGCGGGCAGGGCGGCGCGGTCGGGCTTGCCGTTGACGGTGAGCGGCAGGGCGCCGAGGACCACGACGGCGGCGGGCACCAGGTGTTCGGGCAGGTGGGCGCGGGCCTCGGCGAGGAGTTCGGCCTCGGTCACGGTGTCCTCCGCGCGGGGCACGGCGTAGGCGACGAGGGCCTTGTCGCCGGGCCGGACCTCGCGGACGACGACGAGTGCCTGGCCGACCGCGGGGTGAGCGGCCAGGACGCGCTCGACCTCGCCCGGTTCGATGCGCACGCCGCGCAGTTTGACCTGGCCGTCGGCGCGGCCCAGGAAGCGGAGTTCGCCGTCCGCGGTCCACAGCACCCGGTCGCCGGTGCGGTACATGCGGCTGCCGTCGGCCTCGAAGGGGTCGGGGACGAACCGTTCGGCGGTGAGGCCGGGGCGGCCGAGGTAGCCGCGGGCGACGTGGGCGCCGGCGATGTAGAGCTCGCCGGGGACGCCCGGTGGCACCGGGCGCAGGGCCGCGTCGAGGACGTGGCTGCGGGTGTTGTCCATCGGCCGGCCGAGGTGGAGGCCCGCGCCGCGCAGGGTGCGCTCGCCGGTGGTGAACCACTGGTTGTGGGAGGCGAACGTGGTCTCGGTCGGGCCGTAGGAGTGGACGAGGACGGTGTCGGGGCAGTGGGTGAGGACGCGCTGCACGGCGGCCGGGGAGGCGACGTCGCCGCCGGTCCACACCTCGCGCAGCAGCCGCAGTGTGTCCAGCCCCTCGTCGGCCATGACGTGGAACAGGCCGACGGTGAAGTAGGCGCAGGTGACGCCGTGTTCGCGGACGGTGCGGGCGGTCTCGGCGAGGTCGGTGCCGTCGCCGCGCATGACGACCAGGCAGCCGCCGCCGAGCAGCGGGACCCAGGTCTCGAAGACGGAGGCGTCGAAGCCGGTGGCCGAGTGGACGAGCATCCGGTGCGGTCCGCCGCGGGCGGTGTCGCCGTCGGCGGCGAGTTCGACGACGTTGCGGTGGGTGACGCCGACGCCCTTGGGCCGTCCGGTGGAGCCGGAGGTGAACATGACGTACATCAGGTCGTCGGGGTGGGCGGGCCGTCCGGCGGGCGCCGGGCCGGCGGCCGCACCGGCGGCCGGGGCGTCGACGAGGAGGGCGGCGGCGCCGGGGGCGTCCGGGGCGTGGGCGGTGTCGGTCGCCACGAGGGCGGCGCCCGCGTCCTCGCACATGAGGGCGATCCGGGCGGCGGGGAGCCGGGGGTCGAGCGGGAGGTAGGCGGCGCCGCACTTGAGGACGGCCAGCGCGGTGGCCACGAGGGGGGCTCCGCGTTCCAGCAGGACCCCGACGGTGTGACCGCGCCGTACGCCCGCGGCGCCGAGCCGGGCGGCGAGCGCGTCGGCGCGGGCGTCGAGCTCCCCGCAGGTGACGGTCCCGTCGTCGGTGACCAGCGCGGGCGCGTCCGGGTCGAGCGCGGCGCGGCGGGCGAACAGCTCGTGCACCGTGCCCTGCCGAGCGACGACGGTGGCGGTGTCGTTGTACTCGCCCGTCAGCCGGAAGGCGTCGGCGGCGGTGAGCAGGGGGACGTCGCCGATCCGTACGCGGGCGTCGTCGGCGGCGGCGCGCAGGGTGCGTTCGAGGTGGGCGGCGAGCAGCGCGGCGGCGGGGGCGTCGAACAGGTCGGCGGCGTACTCCAGTCCGCCGGTGAGCCCGGCGGGGGCGCCGTCGGCGTGCCGCCGGTCGGTGAGGGCGAAGGTGAGGTCGAACTTGGTGGTGGCGGTGGTGAGGAGGCCGGAGTCGTCGTCGCGGAACAGGCCCGGTGCGGTGTCCGCGCCGTGGGCGCCGCGGGTGTAGTCGTGGTGGAGCTGCACGACGATCTGGGCGAGCGGGTGGTGGGCGGTGGTGCGGACCGGGTTGAGGTGTTCGACGACGCGGTCGAAGGGGAGTTCCTGGTGGGCGTAGGCGGCGAGGTCGGTGTCGCGGACACGGCGCAGCAGTTCGGTGAAGGCGGGGTCGCCGGAGGTGTCGGTGCGCAGCACGAGGGTGTTGACGAAGAAGCCGACCATGGGGCCGAGGAGTTCGTCGTCGCGGCCGGCGGTCATGGTGGCGAGCGGCAGGTCGGTGCCGGCGCCGTGCCGGGTGAGGACGGCGGCGAGGGCGGCCTGGAGCACCATGAAGAGCGTGGCGCCGTGGTCGCGGGCGAGGGCCTCCAGCGCCTCGTGGGTGGCGGCGTCGATCGTCAGGGGGGCGTGGCCGCCGCGGTGGCTCGCCTCCGCGGGGCGGGGGCGGGCGGCGGGCAGGTCGATCACGGCGGGGGCTCCGGCGAGCGCGGTCTGCCAGAACTCCCGGTGGGCCTCGGCCTCCGGGCCCTGGAGGGCGTCGTGCTGCCAGAGGGCGTAGTCGGCGTACTGGACCGGGAGCGGGTCGAACGCGGGCGCGCGGCCGGCGGCGCGGGCGCGGTAGGCGGCGGAGAGGTCGGCGAGCAGGGGGCCGGTGGACCAGCCGTCGGCGGCGATGTGGTGCACCAGCAGGACCAGCACCTGCCCGCTGCCGTCGTCGGGTTCGACGAGGGTGGCCCGCAGGGGTGTCTCGCCGGCGAGGTCGAAGACGTGGGCCGACGCCGCGGTGACGGCGGTGGCGAGCTCCTTTGCGGGAACGGTCCGCAGGCCGAGCCGGGGCCGGACCGCGGGCAGGATCTCCTGGTAGGGCTCGCCGTCGGCGTCCCGGTAGCGGGTGCGCAGCACCTCGTGCCGGTCGCAGAGGTCGGCGAGGGCGCCGGCGAGGGCGCCGGCGTCGAGGGGTTCGGCGGGGCGCAGGACGAGCGGGATGTTGTACGAGGCGCTGGGGCCCTCCAGGGTGTCGATGAACCAGAGCCTGCGCTGTGCGCGGGAGAGCGGGATGCGCGCGGGACGGTCGGCGCGCGGGACGGGGCGGGGCCGGGAGGCGGTCGCGGTGTCGTCGGGGTCGCCCGGCCGGGCGGTGTCGGCGATGTGCCGGGCGAGGGCGTCGGGGGTGGGGGCGAGGAGCAGGTCGCGCACCTGGACGGCGGCGCCGAGGCGGGCCCTGATCCGGTTGGCGAGCCGTACGCCGCTCATGGAGTGGCCGCCGATGCCGAAGAAGTTCTCGTGCGGGCCGACCCGGTCGAGGCCGAGGGCTTCGGCGAACATGACGCAGAGGGTGTCGGTGTGGGGGGCGGCGGGCCCGTGGGCGCCGCGGGCGGCGGCCGCCTCGGCCTCGCGGTCCGCGGCGCGCTCGGCGGCCCGGGTGCGCCGGGTGTCCAGGGCGCGGCGGTCGGCGTCGGGCACGAGGTCGGTGTCGCGGACGGGTGCACGGGCGTCGTCGGCGGCGGCGCGCAGGGCGCGTTCGAGGGCGGCGAGCAGGATGCGGGGCACGTCCTCGTCGAGGACGTCGCGGGCGTACTCCAGGGCGAGCCGCAGTCCGGCGGGGGCCCCGTCGCCGCCGCGCAGCTCGGTGCAGGCGGCGGTGAGGTCGAACTTGGTGGTCGCGGGTCCCTCGCCGGCGAAGCGGCCGTCGATGCCGCCGAGGCGGAACGACTCCTCGTCGGCGGTCCCGGTGCGCAGGGTGAGCATGACCTGGAAGAGGGGGTGCAGCCCGGGAGCGCGGGGCGGGCTCAGGTGCTCGACCAGCAGGTCGAACGGGATGCCCTGGTGGGCGAAGGCGGCGAGGTCGGTGTCGCGGACACGGCGCAGCAGCTCGGTGAAGGCGGGGTCGCCGGAGGTGTCGGTGGGCAGGACCAGCGTGTTGACGAAGAAGCCGACGAGGTCGTCGAGGGCTTCGTCCTCGCGGCCGGCGACGGGAGTGCCGAGGGCGACGCGGTCGCCGGCGCCCGCGGCGCGCAGCGCGAGGCCGAGAGCGGCCTGGAGCACCATGAGCACGCTGGCGTCGTGGTCCTCGGCGAGGCGCACCAGGCGGGCGTGGACGTCCGCCGCGAGGTCGGTGGTGACGAGGCCGCCCGTGTGGGTGCGGTCGGCGGGGCGGGACCGGTCGAGGGGCAGGTCGGTCTCCGCGGGGAGGCCGTCGAGGGCGGTGCGCCAGTGGGCGAGGCCGCGGGCGACGACGGACTCGGGGTCCGCCGCGTCTCCGAGGACGTCGTTCTGCCAGAGGGTGTAGTCGGCGTACTGGACCGGGAGCGGATCGAACGCGGGGGCGTGGCCGGCGGCGCGGGCGCGGTAGGCGGCGGAGAGGTCGTTCATCATCGGCCCGAGCGACCAGCCGTCGCCCGCCACGTGGTGGAGCAGTACGGCGAGGGTGGCGCCGCGGCCGTCGTCGGCAATGAACAGGGCTGCCCGCAGCGGGAGTTCGCGGGAGAGGTCGAAGGTCTCGGCGGTGAACCGGGCGACCCGGTCGCGGAGTTCGCCGGCCGGGCACTCGACGGTGCGCAGACGGACGGCGCCGGGGGCGAGCACGTGCTGGTAGGGCGCGTCGTCGGGAGCGGGGAAGACGGTGCGCAGCACCTCGTGGCGTTCGGCGAGGTCGGTGACGGCGGCGGCGAGCGCGGCGCGGTCCGGGACCGCCTCCAGGTCGAGGACGACCGGCATGTTGTAGGCGGCGGAGGGGCCGTCGAGCTGGCCGACGAGCCACAGTCTGCGCTGTGCGTGGGAGAGCGGAACGCGGTCCGGCGCGGGCACCGGCTCCTCGTGGACCACGGGCAGGCGCGGGTCGGCGGTGCGGAGCACCTTGCGGTTGATCTTGCCGGAGGTGGTGCGGGGCAGGGCGACCACGAGCGCGACGGAGGGCACGGCGGCGGCCGGCATGCGGTCCCTGACCCAGTCGCGGAGTTCGTCGGGGGCGGTGCCGCCCTCGGTGACGGTGAAGGCGACGAGGCGCTTCACGCCGTCGGCGTCCTGCTGGGCGACGACGGCGGCCTCGCGGACGGCCGGGTGCCCGGCGAGGACGGAGTCGACGGCGGCGGGGTCGATGCGCTGACCGCCGATCTTCACCTCGTCGTCGAGCCGGCCGTGGTACAGGATCTGGCGGTCCTCGCCGATGGTGACCAGGTCGCCGGTGCGGTAGGCGCGTTCGCCGCCGAGCTCGGTGAACCGGCGGGCGTTCAGTTCGGGGCGGTGCAGGTAGCCGCGGGTCAGTCCGCCGCCGAGGAGCCACAGTTCGCCGCCGACGACGGCGGCGCGGACGCCGGGCAGCGGACGCCCGATGGGTACGGGGCCGGGCTCGTGCCGGGTGAGGTCGGCGACGGTGGCGACGACGGTGGTCTCGGTCGGGCCGTACGCGTTGAGCAGCCGGACGCGCTCGCCGGCGAGCGCGCGCCACTGGGCGATCCGCTCGGGCAGGGCGGCCTCGCCGTAGATGATGACGGTGCGCAGGGTGTCGGGCAGGCGGGCGGAGCCGGTGGCCAGGACGTAGACCAGCTCGTGCCAGTAGGCGGCCGGCAGGTCGAGGAGGGTGACGCCGTGACGGGCGCAGCCGTCGAGGAGTTCGCCGACGTCGAGCATGTCGTCGGTGCGCAGCACGAGGGTGCCGCCGGCGCCGAGGGTGGTGAAGATCTCCTGGATGCTGGCGTCGAAGTGCAGCGGGCTGAACTGGAGCACCCGGGCGTCCGGGCCGATGCCGTAGGCGGGGGTGGCGCCGGCGATGAAGTGGGCGAGGGAGTCGTGGGCGACGACGACGCCGTTGGGGGTGCCGGTGGAGCCGGAGGTGTAGATGACGTAGGCGGCGCCCTCGCCGGCGCCGGGCCCGTCGAGGACCGCCTCGCCGCGGCGGGCGACCTCGGCGGGCGCGGGGGCGGCCGGGCCGCAGGCGTCCTTCAGGATGGCCTCGTTGCGCGCGTCGGGGGCGTTGACGTCGAGCGGCAGGTAGGCGGCGCCCGTGCTCAGCACGGCGAGGAGACCGACGATCGCCTCGACGCCGCGCGGCCGGTGGAGGGCGACGAGCCGTCCGGGACCGGCCCCTTCGGCGGTGAGGGAGGCGGCTCGGGCGCGTACGGCGGCGTCGAGGCCGGCGTAGGTGAGGGAGGTGTCGCCGTGGACGAGGGCGGTGGCGCCGGGCCGCGTCCGCACCTGCCGGCCGATCAGATCCAGTACGGGCGGGGCGGGTTCGGGAGAGGGTCCGCCGTCGAGCAGGTCGTCCGTTCCGCTGGGGGGCATGCCGAGTTCCTCCGGTAAGGGGCCGAGAGACCGGGGCGAACGGTTCCTCTCGCCTCCGTGGCCTCCACGCTAGGTCCGCCCCTCGCGCCCCCGGGGCAGTCCGCCCGGCAGCTCGGAGCGGCAGAACCGCGGCGGGGGCGGCTGCCGGTCGGCGGGGGTGCCCCCGCGGGCGGGGGTGTGCCGCATCGCGGAGGGCGGAGGCGGGGGTGGGGGCGGGGGTGTGCCGCATCGCGGAGGCGGGGGTGGGGGCGGGGGCGGGGCACCCGCACGGAGCCCGGCCACGCGCCGCCGACGACGGCAGCCTCGGGTGCGCCGCGGACGCCCGGCGCGCGCTCGGGGGTCCGGCGGTTCCGCCGGGCGGTGGCCGGATCTCGGCGGCGCATGGCCGACTTACTGGTCTAGACCATCAACGCGGCGGTGGCTAACGTCGCTCCCCGAGGGGGAGCGGGCCGGCCGCTCCGGCGGGAGTCCCATCCCGGCGCCTGCCCCTGCCCCTGCCCGCCGGACGCCCGGACGCCCGACCCCGGGTCCACTCCCTTCCCCCACCGCCCCCACCCGGAAGGACCCACTCGTGAACGACATCCTCGTGGTGCTCAGGGCCGAGGACGCCGTCGTCGACTTCCTCTCCGTACTCGGCTCCGACGACCACGCCGCGACCACCCACGTCCTCCTCTGCGACACCGGGGAGACCCTGTCGTTCCCCGTCGGCGCCGGGGTCCCCGAGCGGCTCGCCGAACTCGGCGCCCGGGTCCGCGCGGTGGACACCTCCGCCGCCTCCCCGGGCCCCGGCGACCTGACCGCCCGCCTGCGGCGGCTCGCCGGCGGGGACAACACACGAGTGTGGACGCACTCCCCCGCCGACACCCGGCGCAGCCGGGGCCGCACCGGGCGCGACACCGCCCTCGCCGCCGACGCCCTCGGGCTGCCGGTGCGCCACGCCGTCGGCCACTCGCCGTACCTGCAGGTCGTCAGCGATCTGGACAGGCCCCTCGACCGCCGGACATGCGCCGAGAAGCTGCGCTTCGTCAACACCCACTGCGCGCACCTGCTCGACACCGACTCTCCGGAGCACCTGCTGACCACCGGCCGGGTGCACGCCACCGAGCGGTTCTTCGTCTCGGAGGCCGAGGAAAGGGCACGGCTGTACGCGCTGATGGCGAGCCTGGGCGACGAGGCGGCGGCGGTGCCGGACCCGTGGGAGTTCGCCACCTCCGCGTACGAACAGCAGCGGCTCGACGCCACCACCGCCTGGATCGCCCGCACGGTCTCCCCCGGCGACGGGCGGCTCGTGGAGGTCGGCGCCTGCGAGGGCGCCCTCACCGCGCGTCTGCTCGACAAGGGCTTCGCCGTCGACGCCACCGAGCCGAACCCGGTCTTCCGCGACCGGCTCGCACGGCAGCCCCGGTCGGACCGCCTCGGTGTCCACGCCCACGCACTGGAGGACCTGGCCGCGGCAGGCGCCGGGCTGCGCGGGACCGCGGCCGCCTATCTCCTGATCGAGATGCTGTACTACGGCCAGGACCCGGCGCTCCTCGACACACTGCCCACCGACCTCGTCCTCCTCGCCCTCGAACCGGAGGCCCTGGACACCCGGTTGCGCCATTGGCTCGAAGCGAGCCGGGAGTGGGAGGCGGAGGGCGGGACCGTCCTCGTCCGGCCCGCCCTGGAGAGCGTCTGCGGCGGCCGGGCCCATCTGCGCAAGCGCGGCAGCACCGGCGTGGTCCTGCGCCGCCGCACCCGCTGACCGCCCCGCGCCGGCCGTCCCGCACGGGCCCCGCCGACGGCTTCCCCGCCGACCACTCGCCGACGGCTTCCGCACCGGGCGCCCGCCGCCGGCCCGCGACACGGGGCCACGACACCCGAGGAGACACGAGGTGTACGACCTCTCCGTCGGGCTCGGCTACCACTGCGAGTCCACCCACCAGCTGCGCCGCCACACCGGCGAGGAACGCGCTCACTTCTTCGACTGGCTCGACCTGGATCTCGGCTCGGTCGTCGACGTGATCCGAGGAGACTTCCGCGACGTCCTGCGCAGCGGCGCCGTGGTCCCCTTCTCGGAGGGCCGGTGCGCGCTGGACCGGTCCTTGGGCATCCGTTTCTTCCACGACTTCCGCACCGCGCCCGACACGCCCCTGACCGCGGCCGCCATCGAGGAGCAACTGCCACGTGTACGGGCGAAGTTCGAGCATCTTGCGGAACGCTGGCGGGCGATGACCGCGTCCTCCGCCCACGTGCTGTACGTCCACCACGACGCGTTCGACGAGAGCGGGCCGTCCGATGTGCTGCGCCTGCGCGAGGTGCTCGCCGCGCAGCACCCCGGCCACCGCTTCGGCCTGCTCTGGCTGCGGCGCACCCCGCCCGCCGGCACCGGAGTCCTCCCGCCCGGCGTGCACGCCGACACCGTGCCGCTCGTCCGGGGCCGCTGGGAGGGCGACGACGACGCCTGGGACCGCGTCCTGTCGGCCCTCCCCCTGCGGACGCGCAGCGCGCCGCCCGGCACAGCCGGCCACCGCGCCTGACCACCCCCGGTCGCATCCGCGCATCCGCGCATCCGCCTGATCCGCCGCGTCCCTCCGTCTCCGCTCGCACGCACCGCATCCGTCCGCACCGTCTGCATTTGTCCGCATCCTCTGCATCCGATCCCAGGAGCCGTGCACCATGGCACACCCCGACTCCGGCGCCGCCCCGCGCACCGTCGTCCTGTCCCCCCACTTCGACGACGCCGCCCTCTCCCTCGGCGGACTCCTCGCCGGCCTGCCCGGCCCCGTCGACATCGTCACCGTGTACGGCGGCGCGCCCGCGGCGGACACCACGGTCTCCTGGTGGGACACCATCTCCGGCTTCTCCACCCCCGGGGAGGCGCACCGCGCGCGGCTCGCCGAGGACGCCGCGGCGTGCGCGCTGCTCGGCGCACGGCAGGTGGCGCTGGACCATCCCGACGGGCCGTACGCGGAACCCGGCGCGGCACTCGACGGGCTCGACGCCTATCTGGCCGCCCTGGAGCCGGGCACCGAGGTCCTCGTCCCGCTCGGCAGCAACCAGCCCGACCACGAGGCGGTGCGCCGCCGCGCGCTGGAGGTCCTCGCGGAGCTGGACGCCCCGCCGCCCACCGTCTACGCCGACCTGCCCTACACCGGTCACCTGCCCGAGTGGGGGCTGCCGGGGGCGAGCGAGGCGCTGGCGGGCAGCCCGGAGTGCGGACTCGCCTACCAGGACCTCCTGCGCGGGTACCGCACCACCGTCCGCGACGCGCTGACCCTCGACGACCGCCAGTGGGCGGCGAAGCGGGCGGCCGTGCTCTGCTACGGCTCCCAACTCGCCCCGGTCTCCGTGGACCACGGCCCGTTCCTCTCCCGCAGCGGCCCGCTCAGCTGCGAACTCACCTGGTCGCTCAGTCGCCTCGACGAGGAAGCCGCGGACGCCGTCCCGCACTGACCCGGTCGACCGGGACCCGGGCCGGGGCCGGGAGCGGGGCCCGCACCGGACCCGGCCCCGGACCCAAACCCCCCGCCCGCTCCCGCCGGGCGCCCTCCGCACGGACGCGGCGCCCTCCCCTCCCGCACCGTGCGCGGCGGCCCGGGGCGCTCCCCGGGCCGCCCCCCCCCCCCCGTCCGCCGCACACCCTCGCCGCGCGGCTGCCGCCGCGTCGCGGCGCTCAGCCGCCCTGGCGTGCACCCGCCCGGGTGCGCCGCCGCAGGGCCGGGGCCGCCTGTCGGGGCGCGCCAGCCGCGGGGCCGGAGCCGCCGGCGGGTCCGGCCCCGCGGCTGGCGCCGGCCCCCGCCCCTGCCTCCGTCTCGGACAGGCGGCGGGCCAGGGCGCGGGCGGTCGGGTTGCGGAACAGGTCCCGGAGCGTGAGGTCGCGGCCGAGTTCCGCACGAATGCGGTTGAGCAGCCGTACCGCGAGCAGCGAATGCCCGCCGTTGCGGAAGAAGTTGTCCTCCGACCCGATCCGGCGTCCGCCGAGCACGTCGGCGAAGAGCAGCAGCAGCCGGTCCACCTGGTCCCCGTCGCCGCCCGGTGCCGGTTGCTGCCCCGCCGGGCCCGTGGCGGTGGGCCGGCCGGTGACGACGCGGGCGGGGGTCAGGTACTCGGGCAGCCGTTCCGCGGCCCAGGCGCGCAGCTCGTCCTCGGTCGCGGTGCCCCCGTCGGCGGTGACCCGGGCGTGCAGCTCGCCGTCATGGACCTCGACGCTCGCCCCGGTCACGTCCGGGTGGGACAGCAGGGCGGCCTCGACCCGCCCGGGTTCGACGGGGTAGCCGCCGGCCGTGAGCGTCGCGACCGGGCGCAGGGTGCCGTCGGCGGCCGGGTAGGCGCGGCGGCCGGTGGGGCGCAGGCTGCCGTCGGCCGCCCTGGTGTGCACCTCGCCGGGGACGCGGACCGCCGCCGGGCGGCCGTGCTCGTCGAGCACCGTCTCCGCGCCCACCGGGGTGTGCCCCTCCCGGAGCGCGGCTCCGGCCGGCCCGGCCCCGGAGACCGGCAGGTCCGGGTCGAGGGCGAACGCCTCCAGCGCGCCGGCGAGTCGCCGGGCCAGCAGTCGGGCGGTCTCCTCGTCGTAGAGGGCGGTGGCGTACTCCAGCACACCGCGCAGGCCGCCGGGCGATCCGTCCTCGGCCGCGCGCTCGGTGAGGGCGAAGGTCAGGTCGCTCTTGGCGCCGGTGCTGCGGAACCCGACCTCCTCGCCGTCCAGGACGGACGGGGCGTCCGGGCCCGCGGCGGCGGCGTGCACCTGGAGCATCACCTGCACGAGCGGCGCGTGGGCGGCAGAGCGTTCGGGGCTGAGGTGTTCGACCAGCCGGTCGAAGGGCAGGTCCTGGTGGCTGTAGGCGGCGAGGCCGGCGTCCCGGACGCGGCGCACCAGCTCGCCGAACGCGGGATCGCCCGAGGTGTCGGTGCGCAGCACCAGCGTGTTGACGAAGAAGCCGACGAGCGGGTGCAGGGCGTCGTCCGCACGGCCCGCGACGGTGGTGCCGACGGCCACGTCGGTGCCGGCGCCGTGCCGGGTGAGCACGGCCGCCAGTGCGGCCTGCACCACCATGAAGAGGGTCGCTCCGTGGGCGCGGGCGCAGCGCAGCAGTCCGCGGTGGACTTCCGGGCCGACCTCGAAGCCGGTGAGGGCGCCCGCACCGTCGCTCTCCAGCGGGCGGGGCCGGTCGGTGGGCAGGGCGAGGAGCGGCGGCATGCCGTCGAGGGCGGTGCGCCAGTGGGCCAGCTGTCCGGTGGCGAGCCCCTGTGGGCCGTCGAGGAGTTCGTGCTGCCAGAGGGTGTAGTCGGTGTACTGGACGGGCAGCGGCGCCCAGTCGGGGGCGCGGCCCTCGGCGCGGGCCCGGTAGGCGGTGTCGAGGTCGGCGAGGAGGCAGCCCGTGGACCAGCCGTCGCCCGCGATGTGGTGCACCAGCAGGACGAGGGTCTGTCCGCCGTCGGCGCCGCTGACGAGCCTGGCCCGGAACGGGATCTCCGCGGACAGGTCGAAGACGTGCCGGGTGGCGGATTCCACGGCGTCGCGCACGGCGTCCGGCCCGTCGGCGCCCGCCAGTTCGAGCACGGGGCGCGCGCCGTCGACGACCTGCTGGTACGGCTCCCCGTCGTGTGTCGGGTAGACGGTCCGCAGCACCTCGTGGCGGGCGGCGACGTCGGCGAGCGCCTCGGCGAGGCGCACCGGGTCGAGGGGGCGGTGGAGCCGGGTGACGACGGGGATGTTGTACGTGGCGCTCGGGCCTTCGAGGCGTCCGGTGAACCAGAGCCGCAGCTGTGCGGCAGAGAGGGGGACGCGCTCGGGGCGCAGCCCGGCGGGCACCGGCCGCAGCGCGGGGCGGGCCGGTGCGGCGCCCTGCCCGGCGAGCCGGCGCAGCAGCTGCCGGGGGGTGGGGGCGAGGAACACGTCGCGGATGGCCGCCTCGGTGCCGAGCGCGGCCCGGATGCGGTTGGCGAGTTTGCCGGCGAGCAGCGAATGCCCGCCCAGTTTGAAGAAGTTGTCCTCGGGGCCGGCCCCGTCGCGCCGCAGCACCTCGGCGAAGAGGCCGCGGAGGATCTCCTCGCGGGGGTCGGCCGCGGCCTGCCGCCGGGCGCCGGTGGCGGCGTCCGCGGTGGCCGGTGCGGGCTCCTGCCCGGCGCCGGTGTCCCGGCGCCGGGCCGCTTCGAGGGCGCGGTGGCGCCCGTCCAGGGCCTCCTGCTCTTCGGTGGAGAGGAGGCCGAGCGTGCCGGTGCGGGTGGACTCCGGCTGTGCGGCGAGCGCGGTGAGCGCCCGCCCGAACAGCCCGAGGAGCAGCCGTGCGGTGTCCTCGTCGTACAGGTCGGTGGCGTACTGGAGTCCGAGGGTCAGTCCGCCGGGATCGCCGGCGTCCGTGACCCGTTCGCCGCAGGAGAAGCTGAGGTCGAACTTGGCCGTGGCGAGGTCGGCGTCGTCGAGCTCGCCGGGGACGGCCCCGAGGCGGACGGCGGTGTCCTGCGCGGCCAGGGTGCTGACCATGACCTGGAAGAACGGGTGCCGGCCGTAGGAGCGTTCGGGGTTGAGGTCCTCCACCAGCAGGTCGAAGGGCAGGTCCTCGTGCGCGAAGGCGGCGAGGTCGGCGTCGCGGACCCGGTCGACCAGCTCCGCCAGTGTCGGGTCGCCGGACAGGTCGGTGCGGAGCGCGAGGGTGTTGACGAAGAAGCCCACCAGATCGTGGAGGCCTTCCTCCGGGCGGCCGGCCACGGGTGTGCCGACGACCTGGTCGTCACCGGCGCCGGCGGCCCGCAGCGCCAGCGCCAGGGCCGTCCGCACGGCCATGAAGAACGTGGCCCGCCGTGCGCGTGCCACCTCCAGCAGCGCGCTGTGGACGTCCGCGCCGAGTTCCGCCGACACCACCGCTCCCCGGTTCCCGGGCTCGGTGGGCCGGGGCCGGTCGGCGGGCAGCCGGGTCTCGGCCGCGATGCCGTCCAGCGCCGCGCGCCAGTGGACGAGCTGTTCGTGTGCGAGGCTGTCGGGATCCCCGGGGTCGCCGAGCATCTCCCGCTGCCACAGGGCGTAGTCCGCGTACTGCACGGGCAGCGGCTCCCGGTCGGGGGCGCGGCCCTCGGTACGGGCCCGGTAGGCCGCGTCCAGGTCGGTGAGGAGCGGGCCGACCGACCAGCCGTCGGTGGCGATGTGGTGCACGTTCAGCACCAGTACGGCGGTGCCGTCGTCGGCCGTGAACAGCCGTACGTGCAGCGGCAGTTCGGTGGCGATGTCGATCGGTCGGCGGGCGAAGGCGGTGACAGCCGCCGCCAGGTTGGCGCCCGCGGCGCACTCCTCGGTACCGAAGCACGGCTCCGGGTCCGTCTCGATCCGCTGGTACGGCTCCCCGTCGGCGGCCGGGTGGACGGTTCGGAGCACCTCGTGCCGCTCCACGAGGTCCCGCACCGCCGCCCGCAGGGCCTCGGGGTCCGGGTGGGACGCGAGCCGGATCACCACGGGCGCGTTGTAGGCGGCGGAGGGGCCCTCCAGCCGGGTCAGGAACCACAGCCGGCGCTGGGCGTAGGACAGGGGGATCACGGTTGCTGCTCCTCGGGAAGGGCGGGGGCGGGTGGGTGAGCCGTCGGCGGGGGCCGCGCCGGCCGCGCGGCCCGCGGTCAGGCATCCTTCGCGGCCGTCAGCTCCTCGATGCGTGCGGCGAGGTCGCGCAGGCGCGGATTGGCGTAGACGGCCTTGACCGGGAGGCTCACGGAGAGTTCGGCGCGGACCCGGGAGACCAGCTTGATGGCGAGCAGCGAATGGCCGCCGAGCTTGAAGAAGTTGTCGTCCGGGCCGATCGAGGCCGCGCCGAGGACCTGCGTCCAGACCCGGGCGATCAGTTCCTCCGCCGGGCCGTTCAGCGCGGACGGGGCGGCGGACCGCGGGGCGGGCTCCGGGGCCGCGACGAGCGTGGCCAGGGCGGAGCGGTCGAGCTTGCCGCTCGGGGTGGTGGCGAAGCGTTCCACGGCGACGAACGCGGACGGCACCATGTAGGCCGGCAGGCTCGCGGTGAGGGCGGCGCGCAGCGCGGTCGTCTCGCCGCCGCGGTGGTGGGCGATGAGGCAGGCGGTGCCCGCGGCGTCCTCGCCGAGGACGACGGCCGCCTCCCGGACGCCCTCGGTGCGCAGCAGCGCGGCCTCGATCTCGGGGAGTTCGATCCGGTGGCCGCGGAGCTTGACCTGGCCGTCGGCGCGGCCCAGGTAGACGAGGCGTCCGGCGGGCAGCAGCCGGCAGCGGTCGCCGGTGCGGTACATCCGGGCTCCCGCGGGACCGGCCGGGTCCGGGACGAAGCGCTCGGCGGTCAGGGCGGGGCGGCCGCGGTAGCCGCGGCCGACGCGGGGCCCCGAGAGGTACAGCTCCCCGCTCTCCCCGGGGGCGACCGGGACGAGGTTCTCGTCGAGGAGCCGCATGCGCAGGCCGGGCAGGACGGCTCCGATGTGGGGCTCGCCCGGCTCGTCGATCCAGCCGGCGGTGGCGTCCACGGTGCACTCGGTGGGGCCGTAGACGTTGAGGGCGCGCAGCAGTCCGGTGCGGTGGGCGGCGGCCAGGCGGTCCCACAGCGCGGGGCCGATCGCCTCGCCTCCGACGAGCAGGGTCAGCGGCCGGGGGCCGCCGCCGGCGGTGAGCAGGTCGAGCAGCGGCTCGGCGTGCGAGGGGGTGATGTCCAGGTCGGTGAGGCCCTGTTCGTCGACGAGGGCGGCCATCAGCGCGGGGTCGCGCCGGGTCTCCTCGTCGATCATGACGAGGGTGTCGCCGCGGCAGAGGCGGACCCACTGCTGCACGGAGGCGTCGAAGGAGGGCGAGGCGTTCCAGCCGACGCGGCGGGCCTCGCCGGTGGCGGCACCGGCCTGCTCCAGCTCGCGCAGGAGCAGCGAGGCGGCGCCCCGGCCGATCTCCACGCCCTTGGGGCGTCCGGTGGACCCCGAGGTGTAGATGACGTACGCCAGGGTGCCGGCGGACACCGGTACGGGGGCGAAGCCGGACGGGTCGTCCGCGGGCGCGGTCAGGTCGGCGAGGGTGACGGCCGGGGTGGGACCGGCGGGTGCGTCGGCGGGACCGGCCACGACGGCGAGGTCGGCGCCGGAGTCCTCGACCAGGTAGCGGCGCCGCTCGGCGGGCAGCGCCGGGTCGACGGGCAGGTAGGCGGCCCCGGCGGTGAGCGTGCCGATGATCGCGGTGACGAGCCCGGCGCCGCGGGGCAGGCAGAGCGCCACGACGCTCTCGGGTCCGGCGCCGGCGGCGGTGATCCGGGCGGCGAACGCGGCCGCCTCGGCGCGCAGTTCGCCGAAGGTCAGCCGGCGGTCGCCGGCCACGACGGCGGTGCGGGCGGCGGGCGCGGTGGCGAGGCGGGCCAGCAGGTCCGCGGCGCCGGTGCCGGCCGCGCACGCGTCGCAGGCGCAGGCCGCGGGGGAACCGGCGGCGCAGCCGGCGCAGTCGCAGGGTCGTCCGGCGGTGCGGCAGTCGGCGCCCGGGCCGGTGGGGCGGTCGTGGCCGGACGCTGCGGGGCCGGCTGCGGTGCGCTCGGGGAGGACGGCGGTCATGTCGGGGCTCACATTCCGTACGGGGTGGCGGACGGGGCGGTGGTCGGGGAGCAGTCGGACAGCGGCACCGGCTCGCCCATGGCGACGAGGATCTTGCGGTCGCCGCCGAACGACTCGCGGCCGTGGGCGCAGAGGATGTTGTCGACGAGCATCACGTCGCCCGCCTGCCAGGTCTCGCGGACGGTCACCGCCTGGTAGGCGTCGTTGATCGCGTCGACCTCGGCGTCGGTGAGGGCGGTGCCGTCTCCGAGGCGGGTGTCGAAGGGCAGGCCGTCCGCGCCGAAGGTGTCCGTGAGGACCTCGCGCACGTCCTCGTCGAGGCTGCGGGCGTTCCAGAAGGCGAAGTGGTTGAACCAGACCCGTTCGCCGGTGACCGGGTGGGTGATGATCGCGGAACGGAGCTGCCGGGTGCGCAGGGTGTCCTCGTCGAGCCACTCGTAGCCGATGGCGTGGGCGTCGCAGTACTCCTCGGCACCCGCCGGGTCCTCGGAGGAGAACGCCTTCCGCCACGGCATTCCGGCCAGGTCCGAGTAGTTGCGCACCAGCAGCCAGCCGGCCTTCTCGAACCGCTCGGTGAGCTCCGGCGGGAGGAGGGCGAGCGCCTTGCGCATGTCTCCGACGGTGGTGGCGCCGCCGGTCTCCGGGGCGGTGATGCAGCCGAAGAGCAGCACTCCGGGGAAGTCGAGTGTGTAGCTGTTCTCGTTGTGGAGGCGGATCGGCTGGGCGGCGGGCAGGTCGGTCGAGGAGAAGACGCCCTCGCCGAAGTCGGTCCGCGGGGTGGCCTTCTCCTTGTATCCGGCGCGCTCGGTGACGAGCGCGTCCCTGGCCTCGGCGAACGCCGCGGCGTCCGTGACCGGCAGGCCGCGCAGCATCAGCGCGCCGGAGCGGTGCAGTTCGGCCTGGATCGCGGAGCGGTGCGCGGTGAGCCAGGCGGTCGCCTCCGCCATGCCGGCGAAGCGCGGCACGCGCAGCAGCGCGGGCCTGCCCGGCCGGTGCTCGACGGTGATGTCCGCGGTGGCCGCCGGGTTCGGTGCGAAGGTGGTCATCGTTGGTTCCTCGTCTTCCGTGGGTGTGCGGGGTGGGAGCCGGTCAGGCGGCGGTGGCCGCGGTGCCGTGGAGGGCTTCGAGGACCGGGGTCAGCCGGGCGAAGAAGCCGGGCAGGTCCTGCTGGAAGTAGAAGTGGTCGCCCGGCAGCACCTCGGGCCGGATCTCCCCGCCGGCCACCAGGGACCAGCCGGCGAGCATGTCGACCGGGACGATCGGGTCGCTGTCGCCGCCGAACACCGCGACACGGCAGTCGAGCCGTACGCCGGGGGCCGTGCAGCGGTAGGCGTCGTCGATGGCGAAGTCGGCGCGGATGGACGGCAGGACGATCTCGCGGAGCTCCGGGTCGTCGAGGATGCCGTCGTCGGTGCCGCCGCGCTCCTTGATGGCGGCGACGAGTTCGTCGTCGTCGAGGCGTTCCGGGTGCACCGGCGCCTGGTTGGGCAGGACGGGCGCCCGGCAGGCGGAGGCGACCAGCCCGCGCGGGGTGCGCCCGGCGGCCTGGAGGGCGCGGGTCACCTCGAAGGCGACCAGCGAGCCCATGCTGTGTCCGAGGACGACCAGCGGGCCGGTGTCGGCGGGCAGGGCCTGGACGACGGGCAGTGCGAGGTCGTCGACCGAGGCCGGCAGGTCCTCGCAGTAGCGGGCCCCGCGTCCCGGGTACTGGCCGATCAGCAGCCGCACGTCGGCCGGCAGGTGGTCGCGCCAGGCGCTGTACGCGTGGGCGTTGCCGCCCGCGTGCGGGAGCACCAGCAGCGACAGGCGGTGCGGCGCGTCCCCGGGGAGGTCCCAGACGACGTCCTCGGGTGCGGGCGTCGGGGCGGTGGCGGCGTCGTTGCTCATGAGCTGATCCGATCTGTCTCGGTGCGGCGGCGCAGGGCGGGTCGGGCCTTGCGCGCCGGGGCGGCCTTGAGGGATTCGATGTGTGCGGCGAGCCGGGCCGGGGTCGGGTGCCGGAAGATGTCCCGGACCGTCAGACGCACGTCGAGGGCGCCGGCGATGTGGTTGGTGAGGCGGGCTCCGAGGAGGGAGTGGCCGCCGTGCTGGAAGAAGTCGTCGTCGACGGTGAGGGGTTCGGTGGTGGTGAGGGTGCCGGTGAAGAGGGCGAGCAGGGTCTCCTCCAGCGGGGTGCGCGGGGCGCGTCCGCCGGTGGTCAGGGGGGCCGGTTCGGGCAGGGCCCGCTTGTCGACCTTGCCGTTGGGTGTGAGCGGCATCCGCTCCAGCACGGTGACGAACGTGGGCACCAGGTGCTCCGGCAGCCGGTCCGCCACATGCCGGCGGATCTCGTCGGGCGGGGTGTCCCCCTCGGTGACGAGGTAGGCGGCGAGCCGGTCGCGGTGCACGGTGACGACGGCCTGGGTCACCGCCGGATGGGTCAACAGTGCCGCCTCGGTCTCGCCGGGCTCGACGCGGAAGCCGCGGATCTTGATCTGGTCGTCCGCCCGGCCCTCGTAGACGATCCGCCCCCCGGCGTCGAACCGCGCCAGGTCACCGGTCCGGTAGAGGCGGGCTCCCTTGGTGCCGTACGGGTCGGGCACGAAGCGGGAGGCGGTCAGGTCGGGGCGGCCGAGATAGCCGTGGGCCAGGCCTTCGCCGGCGAGGTACAGCTCGCCCGTCACACCGGGCGGGCACAGGTTCAGGTGCGAGTCGAGGATGTAGGCGCCCTTGTTGACCAGCGGCACACCGACGGGGATCGCTGTTCCGGGCTCGCCTTCCTCCGCCACACGGTGCGTCGTGGTGAAGCCCATGGACTCGGCCGGACCGTACCCGTTGACGACCTCGATGCCCGGCGCCAGCCCCTGCAGCTTGTGCACATGAGTCGGGGACGCCGCCTCGCCGCCGGTGAAGGCCACCGTCACCGTCTTGAACGCCTCGGGGTGCTCGTCCACCAGGAAGTTGAACAGGCTCGCCGACAGCTGGAGCATCGTCACCCCGTGCCGGCGCGACAGCTCCGCGATCAGCGCCGGCTCCGGGCGCTGCCCCGGCTGGAGCACCGACACACCGCCGTGCAGCAGCGCGCCCCAGAACTCCAGACTGAACGCGTCCCACGACACCGGCGAGCACTGCAGGAACACCTCCCCCGGCCCGAACCGGCCGTACGTCTGACCGCTCACCGTCGACACCAGATTCCGGTGCGACGACAGAATCCCCTTCGGACGCCCCGTCGACCCGGAGGTGAACATCACGCACGCCGTGTCGTCGCCGGTGACCTCCAGGCCGAGGTCGTGCGATGCGAGGACGGTCAGCTCGGCTGCCGACGCGGTGACCGGTGTCCACGGTCCGTCGAGCCGTGCGGCGAGCCCGGGTGCCGTGACGAGGTGGGTGATGCCGGCGTCCTGGGCCGCGGAGCGCAGCCGCTCGTCGGGGAAGTCCGGGTCCAGCAGCGTGTAGCCCGCGCCGGTCTTGACCACCGCGACGACCGCGGTGGCGAAGTCGGCACCGCGCTCCAGCAGCACACCCGCCAGATCACCGCGCCCCAGCCCGTGGGACCGCAGATGCCGGGCCAACCGGTTCGCGGACGCGTTGAGTTCGGCGTAGGACACCTGCCGGTCGCCGTCGACCAGCGCGGTCCGCTCCGGACCCTCGGCCACCCGCGCCTCGAACCGCTCGACCAGCGACAGATCACCGGTTTCGGCCACCGTCCCCGCCCACGCACCCGTCAGCAGCTCCCGCTCACCGGCCGACAGCGTCTCCAGCCGCGACAACCGGACCTCCGGCGCGTCCAGCGCCTGGTCCAGCACCCGCCCCAGCACCTCCCCCATCCGCCGCACCGTCGCCTCGTCGAAGAGATCCGCGGCGTACAGGACCGAGCCGTGCAGCCGGTGTCCGTCGTCGGAGCGCAGCAGGAACTCGAGGTCGAACTTGGCCGATCCGGTGGTGGTGCCTTCGACGGTGCAGGGGCCTGCGCCGGGCAGGTCGAGGGCGGGCACGGTGCCGGCTTCGAGTCCCAGGCAGATCTGGAAGAGGGGGTGACGGGCGAGGGTCCGGGACGGGTTGACCGCCTCCAGCACCGCATCGAACGGCGCCTCCTGATGCGCGAACGCGTCCAGATCCGCCGACCGCACCCGCCCCAGCAACTCACGGAACGAAGGATCACCCGCACTCGACGTCCGCAACACCAGCGTGTTCACGAAGAACCCCACCAGCTCGGCGAGCGCTTCGTCGGTGCGACCCGCCACGGGCGAGCCGATCGCCAGATCCGACCCCGCACCCAGCCGCGACAACGCCGCCACCAGAGCCGCATGCACCACCATGAACGGCGTGCACCCCTCCACCCGCGCGAACTCCACCACCCGCGCGAACAACCCCGCACCCAGATCCAGTTGCACCTGACCACCCCGGTGCGACGCCACCGCCGGCCGCGGACGGTCCAACCCCAGACCGTGCTCCTCCGGAAGACCCCTCAACGCCTCCCGCCAGAACCCCAGCTCACCCCCCAGCACACTCCCCTCATCACCCGCAGACCCCAGCACCCGCCGCTGCCACGCCGCATAGTCCGCGTACTGCACCGCCGGCACCTCCAGCACCGACACCACCGCCCCCGCGACCCGCGCCGCATACGCGCGCTCCAGGTCCGCGAAGAAGGCCGCGTTGGACAGACCGTCCGTCGCGATGTGGTGCAGGACGAGCGACAGGACCTGGGCTCGGTCGTCGGCGAGGTCGAGGAGCGTGGCGCGCAAGGGGAGGTCGGAGCCGAGATCGAAGGGCGTGCCGGCCAGTCCGGCGAGGGTCGCGTCGAGATCTGCGGCGCCGACCCGGCGACGCTCCACCACCACCCGGGCCTCGTCCGGTGACAGGATCCGCTGCCGCGGCTCCCCGTCCACCACCTCGAACACCGTCCGCAACGGAGCATGCCGCCCCACCACATCACCCAGCGCCGCCCCCAGCACACCCACATCCAGCCCACCCGCACACCGCACCACCAACGGCACGTTGTACGCCGCACTCCCACCCTCCAACTGCGACAACAACCACAACCGCCGCTGAGCGAACGACGCCACCGGCAACACACCACCACCGACGGCCCCCTCCCCCGCCACCAACGGCGGCAGCACCACACCACCCGCGCCCACACGCCCGGCCACCACCTCAGCCAGCCCCGCCACCGTCGGACGCGCGAACACATCACGAATCGTGAGCCGCACCCCCAGCACCTCCGCCACCCGATTCGTCAACCGCGCAGCCAGCAGCGAATGACCACCGTGGTGGAAGAAGTCGTCATCGACGGTGAGGGGTTCAGTGGTGGTGAGGGTGCCGGTGAAGAGGGCGAGCAGGGTCTCCTCCAGCGGGGTGCGCGGGGCGCGCCCGCCGGTGGCGAAGGGGGCCGGTTCGGGCAGGGCCCGCTTGTCGACCTTGCCGTTGGGTGTGAGCGGCATCCGCTCCAGCACCGTCAGGTAGGTGGGGACCAGATGGTCCGGGAGGCGGTCGGCGGTGTGCCGGCGGATCTCCTCCAGCTCCGCCTCCACGTCCAGCACCACATAGGCGGCCAGCCGGTGCTCATACACCGTCACCACCGCCTGCGTCACCGCCGGATGGGTCAGCAGTGCCGCCTCCGTCTCCCCCGGCTCGACGCGGAAGCCGCGGATCTTGATCTGGTCGTCCGCCCGGCCCTCGTAGACGATCCGCCCCCCGGCGTCGAACCGCGCCAGGTCACCGGTCCGGTAGAGGCGGGCTCCCTTGGTGCCGTACGGGTCGGGCACGAAGCGGGAGGCGGTCAGGTCGGGGCGGCCGAGGTAGCCGTGGGCCAGGCCTTCGCCGGCGAGGTACAGCTCGCCCGTCACACCGGGCGGGCACAGGTTCAGGTGCGAGTCGAGGATGTAGGCGCCCTTGTTGACAAGCGGCACACCCACCGGCACGAGGGCGGGCGGTGCGTCGCCGCGCGGGATGGCGTGGGTGGTGGTGAAGCCCATGGACTCGGCCGGACCGTACCCGTTGACCACCTCGACGGCGGGCCGCAGACGCTGGAGCTTGTGGACGTGGGCGGGGGACGCCGCCTCGCCGCCGGTGAAGGCCACCGTCACCGTGTCGAACGCCTCGGGGTGCTCGTCCACCAGGAAGTTGAACAGGCTCGCCGACAGCTGGAGCATCGTCACCCCGTGCCGGCGCGACAGCTCCGCGATCAGCGCCGGCTCCGGGCGCTGCCCCGGCTGGAGCACCGACACACCGCCGTGCAGCAACGCGCCCCAGAACTCCAGACTGAACGCGTCCCACGACACCGGCGAGCACTGCAGGAACACCTCCCCCGGCCCGAACCGGCCGTACGTCTGACCGCTCACCGTCGACACCAGATTCCGGTGCGACGACAGAATCCCCTTCGGACGCCCCGTCGAACCCGAGGTGAACATCACGCACGCCGTGTCGTCGCCGGTGACCTCCAGGCCGAGGTCGTGCGATGCGAGGACGGTCAGCTCGGCTGCCGACGCGGTGACCGGTGTCCACGGTCCGTCGAGCCGTGCGGCGAGCCCGGGTGCCGTGACGAGGTGGGTGATGCCGGCGTCCTGGGCCGCGGAGCGCAGCCGCTCGTCGGGGAAGTCCGGGTCCAGCAGCGTGTAGCCCGCGCCGGTCTTGACCACCGCGACGACCGCGGTGGCGAAGTCGGCACCGCGTTCCAGCAGCACACCCGCCAGATCACCGCGCCCCAGCCCGTGGGACCGCAGATGCCGGGCCAACCGGTTGGCCGACGCGTTGAGTTCGGCGTAGGACACCTGCCGGTCGCCGTCGACCAGCGCGGTCCGCTCCGGACCCTCGGCCACCCGCGCCTCGAACCGCTCGACCAGCGACAGATCACCGGTTTCGGCCACCGTCCCCGCCCACGCACCCGTCAGCAGCTCCCGCTCACCGGCCGACAGCGTTTCCAGCCGCGACAACCGGACCTCCGGCGCGTCCAGCGCCTGGTCCAGCACCCGCCCCAGCACCTCCCCCATCCGCCGCACCGTCGCCTCGTCGAAGAGATCCGCGGCGAAGATCACGGTGGCGGTCAGGGACGTCCCGTCGTCGGAGCGCAGGAAGAACTCGAGGTCGAACTTGGCCGATCCGCCCGAGACGGTCTCCACCCGTGCGGTCGGCACTCCGTGCAGGGCGAGTGCGGGGGCACCCGCGGTCTCCAGGGTCAGGCAGATCTGGAAGAGGGGGTGACGGGCGAGGGTCCGGGACGGGTTGACCGCCTCCAGCACCGCATCGAACGGCGCCTCCTGATGCGCGAACGCGTCCAGATCCGCCGACCGCACCCGCCCCAGCAACTCACGGAACGAAGGATCACCCGCACTCGACGTCCGCAACACCAGCGTGTTCACGAAGAACCCCACCAGCTCGGCGAGCGCTTCGTCGGTGCGACCCGCCACGGGCGAGCCGATCGCCAGATCCGACCCCGCCCCCAGCCGCGACAACGCCGCCACCAGAGCCGCATGCACCACCATGAACGGCGTGCACCCCTCCACCCGCGCGAACTCCACCACCCGCGCGAACAACCCCGGTCCCAAGTCCAGTTGCACCTCACCACCCCGGTGCGACGCCACCGCCGGCCGCGGACGGTCCAACCCCAGACCGTGCTCCTCCGGAAGACCCCTCAACGCCTCCCGCCAGAACCCCAGCTCACCCCCCAGCACACTCCCCTCATCACCCGCAGACCCCAACACCCGCCGCTGCCACGCCGCATAGTCCGCGTACTGCACCGCCGGCACCTCCAGCACCGACACCACCGCCCCCGCGACCCGCGCCGCATACGCGCGCTCCAGGTCCGCGAAGAAGGCCGCGTTGGACAGACCGTCCGTCGCGATGTGGTGGAGGACGAGCGACAGGACCTGGGCTCGGTCGTCGGCGAGGTCGAGGAGCGTGGCGCGCAAGGGGAGGTCGGAGCCGAGATCGAAGGGCGTGCCGGCCAGTCCGGCGAGGGTCGCGTCGAGATCGGCGGCGCCGATCCGGCGACGCTCCACCACCACCCGGGCCTCGTCCGGTGACAGGATCCGCTGCCGCGGCTCCCCGTCCACCACCTCGAACACCGTCCGCAACGGAGCATGCCGCCCCACCACATCACCCAGCGCCGCCCCCAGCACACCCACATCCAGCCCACCCGCACACCGCACCACCAACGGCACGTTGTACGCCGCACTCCCACCCTCCAACTGCGACAACAACCACAACCGCCGCTGAGCGAACGACGCCACCGGCAACACACCACCACCGACGGCACCCTCCCCCGCCACCAACGGCGGCAGCACCACACCACCCGCGCCCTCACGCCCGGCCACCACCTCAGCCAGCCCCGCCACCGTCGGACGCGCGAACACATCACGAATCGTGAGCCGCACCCCCAGCACCTCCGCCACACGATTCGTCAACCGCGCAGCCAGCAGCGAATGACCACCGAGGGCGAAGAAGCTGTCGTCGATGCCGACAGGGCCGGTGGCGTCGAGTGCCGCGGTGAAGAGGGCGAGCAGGGTCTCCTCGACGGCGTTGCGCGGGGCTCGGATCTCGGCCCGGAGCGCGACGGGTTCGGGCAGGGCCCGCTTGTCGATCTTTCCGTTGGGTGTGACGGGAAGGCGGTCGAGGACGGTGAGGAAGCCGGGGACCAGGTGCTCCGGCAGGCGTTCCGCCACATGCCGGCGGATCTCGTCGGGAGTCCCGTCGGCGCCGAGCACGACATACGCGGCGAGGCGCTGCTGATGAACCGTCACCACGGCCTGGGTCACCGCCGGATGGGTCAGCAGTGCCGCCTCGGTCTCGCCGGGCTCGATCCGGAAGCCGCGGATCTTGATCTGGTCGTCCGCCCGGCCCTCGTAGACGATCCGCCCCTGCGCGTCGAACCGCGCCAGGTCCCCCGTCCGGTACAGACGGCCGCCCCCGGAACCGAAGGGCGAGGGGACGAACCGCGCCGCGGTCAGATCGGGCCGGCCGAGATAGCCGTGGGCCAGCCCCTCGCCTCCGACGTAGAGCTCCCCCGTCGCACCCGGCGGGCACAGGTTCAGGTGCGCGTCCAGGATGTACGCGGGCTTGTCGGCCAGGGGCAGGCCGACGGGGATGGCGGTGCGGGCCTCGTCGTCGTCGCCGACGGTGTGGGTGGTGGCGAAGATCATGACCTCGGCCGGGCCGTACCCGTTGAGGACGCGGATGCCCGGCTTCAGGCGGCGCAGCTTGTGCACGTGGACGGGGGACGCCGCTTCGCCGACGGTGAAGGCGGTGATGACCGTGTCGAACGCCTCGGGGTGCTCGTCGACCAGGAAGTTGAACAGGGTCGCGGAGAGCAGGACGGTGGTGACGCGGTGCCGCCTGGCCAGGTCGGCGACGAGTGCGGGTTCGGGCTTCTGGCCGGGCTGGAGGACCGCGCGGCCGCCGTGGAGGAGCGGCGCCCAGAGCTCCAGGCTGAACGCGTCCCAGGAGACGGGTGAGGACTGGAGCCAGGTCTCGTCGGGCCCGTCCGGCAGGTAGGGCTGGCCGACGAGGGTGGCGACGAGGTTGCGGTGGGAGGAGAGGATGGCCTTCGGCCGCCCGGTGGAGCCGGAGGTGAACATCAGGCAGGCGGGGTCGTCGGGGGCGATGGCCACGCCGAGGTCGCCGTCGTCGGCACGGTGCTCCGGCGTCGTGGCGCCGGCTTCCGCCGTGTGGACGGTCCAGGGGCCGGTCGTGCGGCCGGCGAGGCCGGGACGGGTGACGAGGTGGGTGATGCCGGCGTCCTCGGCGGCGGAGCGCAGCCGCTCGTCGGGGAAGTCCGGGTCCAGCAGCACGTGTCCGGCACCGGTCTTGAGGACGGCGAGGAGGGCGGTGACGAAGGGGATGCCGCGTTCCAGCAGGACGCCCGCCATCTGTCCGCGTCCGAGTCCGCGGGCGCGCAGGACCCGGGCCAGTCGGTTGGCGTCCGCGTTGAGCTGCCCGTACGTGATCTCGCCGCCGTGCGGGCTGCCGTCCGTGCCGGCCGCCCCGTCGACGAGTGCGGTGCGCGCGGGGTGCCTGCGGGCCTGCTCCTCGAAGAGTTCGACGAGTGTGCTGTCGGCCGGCCCGTTGGCCGGACCGGCCCAGGGGCCGGTCAGCCGGGCGTGCTCCTCCCCGGTCAGGACGCCCAGTCGCGCGACGGGCCGTGCGGTGGGCTCGTCGGAGGCGAGGACGGTGGAGAGGAAGGCGGCGAAACGGTCCTGGTGGGCGGCGACGGCATCCGGGTCGATGCCGTCCACGGGCGTGTCGAAGTCGATGCGCAGCCCGCGCCCGCTGCCGAGGTCGAGGACGGCGACCGAGAGGTCGTCGACGGGGCCGTTGCTGATGTTGTGGTTGACGGTCGGGTGTCCGCACACGGTGAGGTCGCCGTGGAAGCCCATGATGTTGAGGACGGGCGAGGCAAGGCGGCGGGCGCCGTCGACGGCTCCGGCGTCGCGGCACAGGTCCTCGTAGCGGGTCAGCTGGTGCCGCAGCCCGTGCTTGACCTCGGCCGCGACGGTGCGGACCAGGTCCCCGAGGGTCGCCCGGGGGTCGACCTTCAGGCGCAGCGGCACCACGTTGGAGGCCATGCCGGGGGTGCTGCGGGCGAGCCGGGTGGTGCGGCCGGTCACGGGCAGGGCGATGACGAGCTCGTCGCGGGAGGTGACGCGGTGGAGGTAGACGGTGAACAGTGCCGTCAGCAGGACCGACCAGGAGACCCGTGCGCCGCGGGCAACGGTGCGCAGCTGGTCGGCGTCGGCGGCCGGGATGTGCACGCTGCGGCGGGCGAAGGGCAGACCGCCGTGGGCCGCTGCGGCCCGGCCGGTGCCGCGGACGAGCCCGGTGGGCGCGTCCGGGGCGCCGGACAGGTGCTCGCGCCAGGCGGCGCGTCCTTGGGCGGCCTCCTCGGACTCCCGGTGGGCCGCGTCCTCGGCGAGGAGGTCGGCGAGCGCGCCGAACGGCGAGTCGCCCCACGGTTCGCCGGCGACGGCCCGCTCGTACAGCTCGACGAGGCGGGACAGTGCCATCGACACGCCGACGCCGTCGACGACCAGGTGGTGGAAGCCGTAGAAGTAGAAGTGCCGCTCCTCGCCCAGGCGGATCAGCGCGCAGCGCACCGGGGGCCGGCGGGCCAGGTCGAAGGGGGCCCGGATCAGGTCGCCGATGAGCTCCCAGGCGGCGGCCTCGGGGTCGTCCGCGCCGCTGACGTCGGTGAACGGCAGGTGCCGGTCGCCGGCGTCGGGGTCGATCAGCTGCCACACCCGCTCGCCGTCGTCCTCGAACCCGCGGGTGCGCAGGAAGTCCGCCTCGTCGACGAGGCGTCGCCAGGCCGCGGCCATCAGCGCCTCGTCGACGGGGCCCTCGATCTCGCGGCACTCGGCGACGTTGTACTTCACGCCGGTGGGGTCGAGCGCGTGCGCCGTCCAGATGTCGCGCTGGGCGACGGAGAGCGGGAGCCGGACAGGGGCCTCGGCGGGTACGACGGGCGGGTCGAACGGCATGAGGGCTCCTGTCGGGGTCACGGCGTGGGGCGGGGCTGCGCCCATACAACCGGCGGGCGGGTGGCGGGAGCGGCAGTTGGTCCGGCGGGACGGGAGCGGAACGCGGCGGCTGCGGCAGTCAGGCGGCAGCGGAGGGGGCAGGAACGGCCGCGGACAGGGCGGCGCGCACCACGCACAGCACCCGGAAGGCGGAGCGGCCGCCGTCGCTGCTGGAGCGGACGACGCCGCTGATGAGCAGGTCGCGGATGACGCGGCCGCAGTGCGGCAGGGATTCGCCGGTGAGGCGGAGCACGTCCTGGAGCTCGAACTCCCGGGCTCCGGCGGCGCACAGACCGCCGATCAGCTGCCGGTGGCCGGCGGGGAGGGCGGCGAGGGCCTTGGTCACGCGGTCCTGGAGGCCGGGGCCGGAGCGGCCGTCGGCGATCGGGTCGAGGAGGGCGGCGGGATCGGACTCGACGATGCCGCGCAGGGTGCGCAGGTCGCAGACGGTGAGCCAGGAGGCGGCGGCGGCGAGGGCGAGCGGATGCCCGTCGAGGCGGTGGCAGACCCAGGCGATGTCGGCGAGGTCGCGCTCGTCGGGGACGAGGTCGGGGCGCACGCGGCGCAGCCGGCCGAGGAAGAGGCGGACGGCCGGGGCGTCCGGGCGGATGCCGGCCGCGGGGTCGGGGGCGTCCAGCGGGGAGACCAGGAAGAGCCGTTCGCCGGGGACGTTCCACGGTTCGGCGGCGGTCAGCAGCAGTCGCAGGCCGGGGTACTCGCGCTGGAGCCGGGCGAGCCGGGGGAAGACGAGGTCGGCGGTGTCGACGCCGTCGAGGACGAGGAGCGGTCCGCGGTCCTGGGGGCCGGCGACCGGGGAGGGGGGCAGGTCGTCGGCGCAGCCGTCGCCGCGCAGGTAGTCGGCGCAGTCGGCGGCGAGGGCGGTGCCGGCGTCGTCGTCGCCCGGCAGGCAGTCGGCGACGGCTCCGGGGGCGGTGTGCCAGAGGACGGTGAAGCCGGCGTCGTGCAGCTGTGCGGCGGTCTCCAGGGCGAGCCGGGTCTTGCCGACGCCGCTCAGTCCGACGAGGGTGACCAGCCGTTCGGCGCCGGAGCGCAGTTCCTCGGTGAGGACGGCGGCCTCGGCCCGGCGCTCGACGAGGGGGTGGAGGGGCGCGGGAGGGGCGGTGCGCTCGGCGGGCCGGTGGCGGCCGGTCCCGTTCCGGTGTCCGCGTCTGCCGGCCTCCTCCAGCGCGGTGCGGGCGCGGGGGCCGAGCCTCAGTCCGTCGGCTATCAGGCGGAGGGTGTCGGTGCGGGGGCGCTGGGCCTTCCCCTTCTCCAGGTCGCGGATGGCGCGGACGCTGATGGTGGAGAGGTCGGCGAGTTCGCGCTGGGTCAGGCCGATGCGGAGCCGGTGGCCGCGGATGAGGGTGCCGAGGGCGGCGATGGCCGCCGTGGTGTCCTCCGGGGAGAGGCCGGTCGTCATGAGAGTGCTCCCGCTGGTCGAGTGGGGACGAGGGCCGGGGACGGGCCCGTGTCGGGCCGTTGTGTGCCTCGCCTTCTGCACTCCCCCATCCTCTGGACGGGCCTATCGGAGGGGTATCCCGTCGTTAACCGGCCACCAACGGGGCGTGTGGGTCCGCTGTGATGGCCGGGACTCGTGGGTGATAGCGGCCGGGGGCCCGTGATAGCGGAACCGGCTCCGCCGTGCCGGAGGCATGTTCCGTGATAGCGGGGTGATAAGAGAGCGAGCGGTTCCGTGAATCCGGCCGTTCCTAGCGTGGTGGTCACAAGGAAACGCCGCCCCGCAGAAACCAGGGAGAGCCCGATGTCGAAGACCGCCGCCACCCGCAACGCCCTCCGCGCCGCCGCCGTCTCCGCGCTGATCGTGATCGCCACGGGTGCCGGTGTGCAGGCCGGATGGGCGGCCGAGGCGCCGGCGGCCACCGTCGCCGCGGCCGCCCAGGACACCACCACCGACGAGGGCGAGGGCTCCACCGGCGGCACGGGCTCCACGGGCTCGGGCTCCACCGGCTCCGGCTCCACCGGGGGCACGGGCTCCACCGGGGGCACCGGCACCACCGACAACAACCCCTGGGACTGAACGGACGCCGGACACCGGCGCCCCGCGGGGTCAGCAGGCCCCGAGCAGCCGCTCCGCCTCGGCGAGCTCCCGCACCATCCGCCGCTCGCGGAACACCTCGACCGCCGGCGTCAGCACCTGCCGGGAACGCCCCGGGTGCTCCGTCCCCAGCCGGGCGAGTTCCAGGCGCGCGAGCGCGCCCCCGCTAAAATCCATGATCCGTTCCCGCGCGGCCACCGCCCGGTCGTAGAAGTCCCTGGCTCTGTCCGGGCGCCCCATCAGGGAGAACGCCCGCCCCAGGTCGTACAGCAGGTGCCCCTCACCGATCACGTCGCCGGACTCCCGGCACAGTTCGAGCACCTCCGTGAAGGTGAGGACCGCGAGGTCGGTCCGGCCCTGTTCGAGCAGCAGCTGGCCGACGCGCCGAAGGGTCCGGGCCCGTCCGCCCGTGTAGCCGATGTCCTCGTAGATGCCGAGCGCCTCGTCGAGCTGCTTCTGCGCCGCGTCCATCTCGCCCCGCCGCATCCGGATGTGGGCGCTCTGGGTCAGGACGATCGCGCGGCCCACCACGTCGCCGGCCCGGTCGAAGTCGGCGAGTGAGCGGCCGTAGAGCTCCAGGGCGCCGGCGTCGTCGCCGCTCGTGCGGGAGATGAGCGCGAGGTCGCGTCGGCACAGCGCCTCGCCCATCGGCTCGTCGAGCGCCTGGAAGACGTCGAGTGCGGAGGTCAGCGACTGGCGCGCGGTGTCGAACTGGTTGCGGCTCATGTAGAGCGAGCCGAGCGAGGCCCGGACAGCGGCGGTGCCGCGCAGGTTGCCCGCCTTGCGGACGGCGGACAGCGCACTGAGATGGGTCTGTTCCCAGAGGTCGTAGTGGCCGCGGACCTCGAAGAGCGTGACGAGCGAGGTGGCGAGGTCCCAGCTCAGGTCGTGCAGTCCCTCGTCCGCGGCGTGGCCGACCATGCCGCACAGGGCGGTCTGCTCGGCGTCGAGCCAGGCGAGCGGGTCGGCGAGCACCTCGTCGGTGTGCGTGGACGGCGGCTCCCAGCGCGCGGCGTCGCCGTGCAGGACGGTGAAGTCTCCCCCGTACACCTTGCGGTGGGCCTGCTGGGCGAGGTGCATCCAGCCCCCGGCCATGCGGGCGAAGGCGGCCTGCCGTTCGGCCGCCGGGTGCTGGGCGGCGAGCTGCTCGCGGGCGTAGACCCGGATGATCTCGTGGAAGCGGTAGCGGAAGCCGCCCGCCGGTTCCACACCGGCGACGTCGAGCATCTGCACGTCGACGAGGGGCTCCATCAGGTCCGAGGGGAAGGGCCTGCGGTCGTCGAGCAGGGCGCCCGCCAGCCAGCTGGGCAGGGTCGGGGCCTGGGCCATGGAGAGCAGCCGGAGCAGGCCCCGGTCCTCCGGCGCCAGTCCCTCGTAGGTGAGCGACAGGCTGGCCCGCATGGTCATCTCGCCGTGGGCGAGTTCGTCGAGGCGGTGCCGTTCGTTGGCGAGGCGCTGCACCATGGAGGCGAGCGGCCAGTGCGGGCGGGCGGCGAGCCGGGCGGCGACGATCCGCAGGGCGAGCGGAAGCCTGCCGACCGTGCGGACGAGGGCCTCGGCGGCGACCGCCTCGTGGGCGACGCGTTCACGGCCGACGATCCGCGCGAGGAGTTCCAGCGCGCGGTCCTCGTCGAGGACGTCGAGTGCGATCCGGGTGGCTCCGGGCAGGGCGGTGAGCCGCGCCCGGCTGGTGACGAGGACCGCGCAGCCGCGGCTGCCGGGAAGCAGCGGGAGGACCTGGCCCTCGCCGGCGGCGTCGTCGAGGACGACCAGTACGCGGCGGGAGGCCAGCCGGGTGCGGTACATCTCGGCGCGTTCGTCGAGGGATTCGGGGATGAGCTGGCCCGGGATGCCGAAGGCGCGCAGGAACCGGCCGAGGACTTCGACGGGCGGGGTGGGGGTGCCGGTGGTGCCGCGCAGGTCGCAGTAGAGCTGGCCGTCGGGGAAGCCGGTCTCGGCGAGGGCGTGGGCGGCGTGGACGGCGAGGGCGGACTTGCCCGTGCCCGGCTTCCCCGTGACCGCGGCGAGCCCGACGCTGCGGCCCTCGCCTGCGGTGAGGGCGTGCTCCAGCGCGTCGAGCTGGGCAGGGTCGGCGACGAAGTCGGCGACGTCCGCGGGGAGCTGGTGGGGCACCGTGTCGGTGGGACGGATGTCGGACGAGCTCTCGGCGGGGGAAGCCGGCGGGGGTTCGGCTGCGCCCTCCCCGCCATGGCGAACCGTTTCCTCCCCGGGTCTCTCCTCCGGTGCGCGGCGCGGGACGGCCCCGGTGGGCGGCGGGAGTTCGCCGGCCAGGATCGCCGACTCCAGGTCGCGCAGCTCGCGGCTGGGTTCGAGCCCCAGCTCCTCGGCGAGATAGGTGCGCGCGGTACGGAAGGCCTCCAGCGCCTCCGCCTGGCGCCCCGACCAGTACAGGGCCTGGATGAGCAGGCCGTGCAGCTTCTCGCGCAGGGGGTGCTCGGAGGTGAGCCGCTGGAGTTCGCCCACCAGGCGGTCGTGGCGGCCGAGTTCGAGTTCGAGGCGGATGCGCAGTTCGACGGCGGCGAGGCGTTCCTCGTTGAACTGGCGTGCCTGGTTGGCGAGGGGGCCGCTGTCGAGTCCGGAGAGGCAGTCGCCCTGCCAGAGTGCCACCGCGTGGCGCAGCAGGCGGACGGCCTCGTCGGGTTCGCCCTGCTCCCGCAGCCCCCGGGCGCTGTGGACGAGCCCGGTGAAGAGGGCGGCGTCCACGTTGCCCGCGTCGGTGTGCAGGACGTATCCCGGCGGGCGGGTGGTGATCGAGACCTCGCCGGCGGCCCCGGCGAGCAGTTTGCGCAGCCGGGAGACGCAGATCTGCACCTGGGTGCGGGCCGTCTCCGGCGGGTTGTCCTCCCAGATGAGGTCCACCAGCTGGCTGGTGGAGACCACCCGGTTGCTCTCCAGCAGCAGCGCCGCGAGGATCACCTCCTGGCGCCCCGGGGGCACACGCAGGGGACGGTCGCCGGCCCCCTGGACCTGTAACGGCCCCAGCACCCGGAAGGTGAGCGACGACGTGCCCGGGAGTTCCCTGTCTCTTCCCGCGATGCCGTCAGCCACTGATTCCCCCACGGAAATATGAACCGACAGGCCACGGTCGCACCGGCACGCCGGAATGTCCGGATCACGTGAGGACAGTCTCCACATGTCTCCCCTCCGTGTCCATGCCGTGAAGATCCCGGACCGTGAAGATCCTCCTCCGGGATAGGACGGCGATAACGCCGGGTTGGGCCGTCGGCCCAGAATCTCCACGGAACGTGAAAGGAGGCTCGACAGGTGAACAGCCATGACGACGCGTCAACCGCCCTGTGGGGTCCGGTGGATCTCGTGACCGCGGCCGGGATCGACCATGTGCGCCTGGTCTACGACTACCTCGACGCGGGCGACCCGGACGCCTGCGCGTCCCTGCTCCACGACCACGTGGTCTTCGAACTCCCGGGGCTCGCCCCGGCCCACGGCCGTACGGCGGCCCTGGAGGCGCATCTGCGGCACACCGCGCCCACCGCCCGGCACGAGATCGAACGGGTCGTGGCGCAGGACCGGAACGTGGTCGCGGCGGGGCGGCGTGTGCTCCCCGGCGGGGACGGGCAGGGCCAGCGGTTCGTCGACGTGTTCACGATCGCCGACGACGGGATGGTGAGCGGCTGCACCCGCTACTACCATCTCGCGCCGCAGGAACCGCCCGCCGGCCTGCCGGGGGCTCCGCTGCACTGACGGCGCGCTCCCCCGCGCGGACCGGCACCGGCGGCCGGTCCGGTCCGGTCCGGTCCGGTCCGTGCAAGTGTCCCTGTCCGTGTCCGGTCCGTGCCCGTGTTCGCGCCCGCGCCGGGGTCCGAATCCGGGTCCGGGCCCGTTCCTGCACCCGTTTCCTCGTCCGCTTCCGGGTCCGTTCACAGGTCCGGTTCCGCGGCGCGCCCCGGGCGCGGCTGGTCCGTTCGGACGAAGTTGCCCCGCCGCCTCGGCCCGGCGGCCTGTCGGCGCCCGCCGCCGCCGGGGGCGGTGGTTGCCTACCTCCGTGTCCGGGCCCGGCGCGCGGCGCCCCGCGCCGCGGGTGCGGCGGGTACGGGGTTCCCCGGGGCGGCCCCGCCGGCGTCGCGCCGTCCGGCGGCACACCCGGGCTCCGCGGCCGGGGCGTCCGGAGCCGAGACGAAGGGAGCCGCCGTGACCGAGGACGAGGTCCTTCTCGGGCTCGCCCTGACCGTGGTCCTCGCCATCGGCTCCCAGATCCTGGCGAACAGACTGCGCCTGCCCGCCCTGATCATCCTGCTCCCGGTGGGCTTCGCGGCGGGCGCGCTCACGGACATCGTCCATCCCGACCGGCTGATGGGCCCGTCGTTCTCCGCCCTGGTGTCGCTGTCCGTCGCCGTGATCCTCTACGACGCCGGCCTCGGCCTCGACCTGCGGGCGCTCACCGGCCCGACCCGCCGCATCGTGGGCAGGCTGCTGCTGTCCGGGGTGGTGCTCACGTGCCTGGCCGTCGCCGCCGTCGCACCGCTGCTGTTCGGCATGGAGCTGTCGGTGGCCGTGATGCTCGGCGTGATCGTGGTGGTCTCGGGCCCCACCGTCGTGGGTCCGCTGCTGGACTACGTGCGGCCCGACGACAGGGTGCGGCGCATCCTGATCTGGGAGGGGACGCTGATCGACCCGATCGGCGGCATCCTCGGCGCGCTCGCCTTCCACGCGATCGCCGCGGCGGAACCGGTCCACCTCGGCCGGGGCTACCAGCTCGGCCAGTTCGGCATCAGCCTGGCCGTGGGGCTCGCGGGCGGGGTGGCCGGAGCGGCGCTGCTCTGGTTCGCGCTGCGCGCCCTGCGGCTCGGCGAGACGCTCGGCACCCTCGCCCAACTGGCTGTCGTGATCGGCGTGTCGGCGGTCTGCGACGCGGTGCGGGACGACACGGGACTCATCGCGGCGATCGTCGCCGGGCTCGCCGTGGCCAATCTCCGGGGCTTCGACGTGCCCACCCGGCGGCCGTTCTTCGAGACGCTGGTGCAGCTCGTCATCGGTCTGCTGTTCGTCTCCATCTCCGCCACCGTCACCCCCGCCTCCCTGGTGCCGGTGCTCCTTCCCGCCCTCGCGCTCGTCGGCGTCCTCGTCCTGGTGGTGCGGCCGCTGGTGGCCTTCGCGGCGACGGCGCGCGCGGGTCTGGAACGCGGCGAGCGGGCGTTCGTGGGCTGGATGGACCCGCGGGGCATCGTGGCGGCGGCCACCGCCTCCGCGTTCGCCGCCGGGCTCGTCGACCTCGGGCTGAAGGGGGCCGACCGGATCCTGCCCGCCACGTTCCTGGTGATCGTCGGCACGGTGCTGCTGTACTCGCTGACGGCGGCGCCGGTCGCGCGCCGGCTCGGCGTCGTGGTCCCGGACGGCGGGCGGGTCCTCCTGGTGGGCGGGGAGCCGTGGGTCGTCGGCCTGGGGCGCGCCCTGCGGTCGGCCGGCCTGGAGGTGCTGATGTGGGCGGGCACCGGCCCCGAACGGACCCGGATCGACGCGGCGGGACTCGACCTGGCCGAGGGCGGCCTGATGGCGACGGCCGTCGGCCCCGGGGCCCGGCTGGAGGGGGTGACCGCCGTCTGCCTCGCCACCGAGGACGACGACTTCAACGCCCTCGCCTCGGTCGTCGTGCAGGACAACGTGGAGGGCCCGGTGTACCGGGTCGGGCCGTCCCCGGACGCCCCCGGGGTGGTCGCCCCGTACACCGGCGGCGACATCCTCTTCGGCGCGGCCCTCGCCCGCCGGGAGCTGGCCGAGCGCTGGGAGCGGGGGGCGCGGTTCGTGGTGCGCGGCGCCGCGGCCGGGGTGCCGCCGGGCCACGACCTGCTCTTCGTCGTCCGCGCGGGTCTGCGGCTGGACCCGGTGACCGAGCACCGGGACGCGGTGCCCCGGGCCGGCGACACCGTCGTGCTCCTCGGTCCCGCCGGGCCCGGCCCGCGGCCGCACGACCCGGCCGGTCCGGTCCGGGTGCCTCCCGGCCCGGGCGGTCCGCCGCGGGGGTGAGCTGAGCCCGGGTTCGTCCGCGGCGGGCGGCTGTCCCCGGAACGAACCGCCGGGGCCGTCGGCCGCCGCGTGGGCGAAAGAGCGGCACCCGGCGGGTCCGCGCACGGTGTGGCCCGCCGCCACCGGGGCACCCCGACACGACGAGCACGTCGTCCCCGCCGTCACGGGGACGACGCCCCGTGCTCCGCGACCAACGACCAACGACCAGCGACAGGAGGCGATCGGCCGGGCCGGCCGGCGCGGAAGCACCCGTCCCGACCGGACACCGGCCGACCGGAACCGACGCACGGCGGGCGGCGGCCACGCCGGCCCGCGGGAAGGACCACACCACGTGACGACGCACGTCGACCAGGCAGCCCCCTCGGGAGCCGAGGCGGCATCTCCCACGCGCGCGCCGGAGGGGGCGGTGCCGCTGCCGCCGGACGCGGCCGACGGCACGGCCGTCGCGCCCGCCGACGCCCGAAGGCTGTCCCGGGTCTTCCTCGACCGTCTGCGCGACCTCGACGAGGGGACCCGCGCGCACCAGTACACCCGCAACACGCTCATCGAGATGAACGTGTCCCTGGTGAAGTACGTCGCCGGACGCTACCGCAACCGGGGCAGCGGCGATCTGGAGGACGTCGTCCAGGTCGGCACCGTGGGCCTGATCAAGGCGATCGACCGGTACGACCCCGACCGGGAGAACGAGTTCACCTCGTTCGCCATCCCGTACATCAACGGGGAGATCATGCGGTACTTCCGGGACACCAGCTGGGCCGTCCACGTGCCGCGCCGGCTGCAGGAACTGCGCAGGGCACTGGTCACGGCGTCCGAGCTGCTCGCCTCCCGGCTCGGACGGGACCCCACCGCGGCGGAGCTCTCGGACCACCTGGGGGTCCCGCGGGAGGAGGTCGTCGAGGGCCTGAAGGCCAAGGCGGCCTACACGGCGGCCTCGCTCGACACCCCGTCCGCGGAGCACGACGGCCCGCCCGGGGACGGCCGGGCGCTCGCGGAGACCCTCGGCCGCCACGACACCCGCCTGGACCTCTTCGAGAACCTGCACACCCTGGCGCCCCTGCTCGAGTCGATCCCGGCACGTGACCGCGACATCCTGCGGATGAGGTTCGGTCAGGACATGACCCAGCGGGCGATCGGACTGGAGCTCGGCATCTCCCAGATGCACGTCTCCCGCCGCATCGCACGGTCGCTGGAAACCCTCCGCGCCGGGCTCCTGGAGGACTGAGCCGGGCGCCGTGCGACACGGGGCGACCGGGGCAGCGGCCGGTGGGGCGGGTCCGGCCGCGTCCCGGGCGGACCGGGGCGGGATGCGGCGACGGGCGTGACGGCCGAGCGGCGGGGCAGGCTGCATCGGGGGGCGGCCACACGACGGGAGCGGGACGGTGGAGACACTCTCCTTCGACAGCAGCAGCCTCGACGCCACGGAGGAGTTCCTGTCGCGGGCGTACACCCCGATGCGCATCGGCGGCAGGCCCCGTGAGACAGGGGCACGGATCGCGCGCCGCGCCGTCGGCGGGCTCGTCGTCGACAAGCTGCACTTCGACTACACGATGGCCTACGACGCCGCCTGCCTGGGCAAGGTCTGCCTGATCACCCTGCACCGGGGCACCATGGTGGACACCACGGACGGCCGCGACGAGGTCTACGGCCCCGGGGAGACCTTCCTCATCGCCGCTCCGGACCGTCCGTACACGGGTGAACTCCGCGCCGCCCGCTACACGATCACCATGTTCGACCCCGCCCTGCTCGACGAGGTCGCCGCGGGCGGCGGTCACCAACGCGGCCCGGTGTCGCTGACCGGCTTCCGCGCCGTGGATCCGACGGCCAACCGCCGCCTCGGCTCCACCGTCACGTTCCTGCGCGACCAGGTGATCGAGTCGCCGGGCGCGGGCGGCCTCGTCGTCGCGACCGCCGCCCGGCACCTCGCGGCCGTGACGCTCTCCGCGTTCCCGAACTCGGCGACCGACGGCCGGCCCGGCCCGGCGGACAGCCGTGACGCGGGCACCGCGACGCTGCGCAGGGCGACGGACTTCATCGAGGAGAACGCACACCGGGACATCGGCCTCGCCGAGATCGCCGCCGCGGCCTGCGTGACCCCCCGGGCGGTCCAGTACGCCTTCAACCGGCACGCCGGCACGACCCCGCTGGCCCACCTGCGCCGGGTCCGGCTCGCGGGCGCCCACCGCGAACTGCGTTCGGCGGACCCACGGGCCGTCACCGTCACCGACGTGGCGGCCGCCTGGGGGTTCGCCCATCCGGGCCGCTTCGCGGCCGCCTACCGCAAGGCCTACGGAACGACACCGTCGGCGACGCTCCGCGACGCCTCCTGAGCCTCCTCGCCACCGGCACGGCTCGGGTCCGGGCACGCGCAGGTACCGGACCCGTCGCCCTCCCCCGGCGACGTGCGCGGTGAACGGCGCGCCGCCGTCGGGCCGCCCGGACGACACGCCCTCGTGATCCCCGCCCGGTCACAGCCCGCTGCTAGACTGGCCGGGACCTTGATCGTTTCCCGAGGAGCCCAGACGTGGTGGTGGACGACGACATCTCCGGGTGATTCCCGGGCCTCACAGGCCACCGGCCGGTGCGTGGAAGCACTGCCGCCCGTGGCCTCGCTGTCGTCTCCTTCTCCCCGTCCACCGCCGGGGCGGAATCTCTCCCGCCCCGTTCCCTCCGAGGTCACAGTCATGTCCGACGCATCCGTCGTCTGCTCCCACCTGTCCTTCTCCTGGCCCGACGAGACTCCCGTCTTCCAGGACCTGTCCTTCTCCCTCGGCCCCGGCCGCACCGGTCTCGTCGCACCCAACGGCAGCGGCAAGAGCACGCTGCTGCGGCTGATCGCGGGGGAGCTGCGCCCCGTCGCCGGATCGGTGACCGTGTCCGGCACCCTCGGCCACCTGCCGCAGACGCTTCCGCTGACCGGCGCTCTCACGGTCGCGGAGGTGCTGGGCGTCGCCCCCGTGATCCGGGCCATCGACGCCGTCGAGTCCGGCGACGTCGACGAGAAGCACTTCGAGACCATCGGCGACGACTGGGACATCGAGGAGCGCACCCGCGCCCAGCTCGACCGGCTCGGTCTCGGCGGTCTCACGCTGGACCGCGCCCTGCGCACGCTCAGCGGCGGCCAGATCGTCTCGCTCGGCCTGGCGGCGCAGCTGCTGCGCCGCCCCGACGTGCTGCTGCTCGACGAACCCACCAACAACCTCGACCTCGACGCCCGGCACAGGCTCTACGACGTGCTGGGCGACTTCGGCGGCTGCCTGCTCCTGGTGAGCCACGACCGGGCGCTGCTCGACCGCATGGAACGCATCGCCGAGCTGGACCGCGGCGAACTGCGGGTGCACGGCGGCGACTTCACCGCGTACGAGCAGGCGGTGGCGGCCGAGCAGGAGGTGGCCGAGAAGAACGTCCGCAACGCCGAGCAGCAGCTCAAACGGGAGAAGCGGGAGATGCAGCAGGCCCGCGAGCGCGCGGAACGCCGGCAGAGCAACGCGGCCCGCAACCTGAAGAGCGCCGGTCTGCCCCGCATCTTCGCGGGCAACATGAAGCGCGGCGCACAGGAGTCCGCGGGCCGGGCCGGGCAGATTCACGCCGGCCGGGTCGACGAGGCGCAGGCGCGGCTGGACGAGGCCGGGCGTGCGCTGCGCGACGAGCAGCGGCTCACCCTGGACCTCCCGGAGACCGAGGTGCCCGCGGGCCGCACCCTCTTCCACGGCGCCGGTCTGCGGGTGCGGCTCGGTGGTGCGGAGGTCTTCCCGGGCGACGGCGTCGACCTGACGGTCCGGGGGCCGGAGCGCATCGCCCTGACCGGGCCCAACGGGTCGGGCAAGAGCACTCTGCTGCGGCTGCTGGTCGGCGATCTGACGCCGGACGGCGGTGATGTACGGCGGGCCGACGGCCGGGTCGCCTACCTGTCGCAGCGGCTCGACCTGCTCGACGACGGTCTGACGGTCGCCGAGAACTTCGCCGCTCACGCCCCGCGGCGGCCCGAGGCCGAGCGGATGAACCTGCTCGCCCGCTTCCTCTTCCGGGGCCCGCGCGCCCATCTGCCCGTCGGGGTCCTCTCCGGAGGCGAGCGGCTGCGCGCCACCCTCGCCTGCGTGCTGTGCGCACAGCCCGCGCCCCATCTGCTGCTGCTGGACGAGCCGACGAACAACCTCGACCTGCTCGGGCAGGGCCAGCTGGAGAGCGCGCTCGGCTCCTACCGCGGCGCGTTCGTCGTGGTCAGCCACGACGAGCGGTTCCTTCGCGAGATCGGCGTGAACCGCCGGCTGCGGCTGGCCGACGGCGAGTTGACGGAGACGGGCGCCCCGGAGGTGTGAGCCGCCGGGGCGCCGGCCCGGCCCGCCCGGGAGCGGTGAGCCGCCGACGACCGGTCCGGCACCCGGGCTCCGGGCCGGTGCACACGCGGCGCAGGTCGCCGTACCGCCCTGCCCGCCCTGCCGCCCTGCCGCCCTGCCGCCCGACGACGGTCCGGTCGGCGGAGCCCGACCGCCGCCCCGGCGATCGGGCCGCGCCGCGCAGGCGTCCGGCGGGCGGGCGGGGGTAGCCGACAGCGGAGATTCCGTCCGACGAGGAGCCGTCATGGATGTGTCGGGAGTGCTCAGCGCGCTGGTCGCCGGAACCGCGGCCGGCGTGCTGGGGAGGCTGTTCCTCCCTGGCCACCAGCACATCGGAGTGCTGTGGACGATCGTCGCCGGAGTCGCCGCCGCCCTCGTCGGCTCGCTGCTGGCGGCGGTCGCCGGAGTGGGTGACGGTGCGGGCGGCGACTGGCTGGAGTTCCTGGCCCAGGTGGTCCTCGCAGCCCTCGCCGTCGCGGGCCTCGACCGCTGGCTCCGGGCGAGCCTGTAGGGCGCCGCCGGGGCTCGGGCAACCCGCCGGGACCGGCCCGGAGTGTCTCCGCCGTGCGGCGGGCCGCTGCCGGAGCCGGTCGAGGGCCGTGTGATGTCAACCGTCGCGCCGTCGCGGGCGCGGGAGTTGCCGTCCCCGGGGCCGGGAGCGCGGCCTTGTTACCGGGCCCGGCGGGCACGGCCCGCCCGGGCACCGCGCCGTGCTCCCGGTCCCCGAGCCGTCCCGTCCGGCCGGCGGGCCGACCGTCACCGCTCAGGCGCCGGACCGGACCGTTCGGGCCCGCGGACGCCGCCCCGGGCCTCGCGGGATCACGGGCGGTCGTCGGCGTCCGGGGTGCGCCAGGAGTCCTGCCGGGCGGCCGCGGGGCCGGTCTGGTCGCTCGGGGCGGGGCGCGGGGCCGGATCCTTGCGCTGGGAGGCGCGGCGGCTGCCGAGCCAGAACGCGCCGAGCAGAAGGGCGACGACGGCCACGCCGATGACGATGAGGAGGATCGACGAGGACCCGCCCGCCGCGAGCGACGTGGACGCGGCGGACGCGACTGCGGGAGAGAGGTCTGTGATCATGACGTGCGTCTACCCGCCATCCGCCGGGTCAGGCGGACCGGGTCGCTCCGGCCGCGGTCCCCGCCACGCCACGCCCCCACAACAACGGCACCCGCCGGACCGTCGGTCGGGTCCGGCGGGTGCCGTGGGAACAGGCGTCATCCGGGTCCGCGCGCCCGGCACGGGCGTTGCGGGACCGGCCGGTTCATGCCGCCCGGGCGTCCGGCGCCGCCGTGACGTGCTGGCAGGCCCGCTCCAGGCTCGGGTGGACGGGTATCGACGCCTCTCCCCCGGTGAGCGGGAGCAGCCGGCTGATCTGCTCCGGCGGGGAGACCAGCGCGAAGGCCCCGCCCCCGTCCAGGACCGCGCGCCGGTACAGCCTGAGGAGCGCGTTGAACCCGGAGGAGTCGCAGAACCCGACCCCGCTCAGGTCGAGGACGAGCGCGGTGCCCTCGCCGACGGCGTCCAGTCCCCGCCGGTACAGCACGGGGGCGGTCTGGAGATCGAGCTCGCCCCGCACGACGAGGACGGCGCATCCGTGGTCGTGGGTGACGAGGTCGATGGTGACGGAACTGTTCATTCAAGGCCCTTCCGACCGACGTTGAGCGACACAGGAGTCAGCGCGCCCCGGCGCACGCCGGGGCATCGCTCGGCAGTCGTCTACCTCGCTCCGCGCGTTCTACGCCTCCCCGCGCTGCACGTGCCGGACGGACACGGCGTCCACCGCGGTACGGGTCCGCGGTACAGGGTCCACAGCCGCGGTGCGGGCCTCCGGTCCGCGGCCCGCCCGGGCGGGGTGCGGGCGGCGGGGCGGCGGTCACCGGGGACGGCGGACGGTGACCCCTGCGGCGATGCGCGCCGGACCGGTCGCCGGTCCGGCCCCGGTCATCGGTCGCCCGGCGCCGGCCGCCACTCGCGGCGGAGGAGGCCGAAGACCCAGGAGTCGGAGACGTCGCCGTCGACGACGCAGTCCTCCCGGAGGGTTCCCTCGCGGACGAAGCCGAGCTTCTCCAGGACCCGGGCGGACGCCGTGTTGCGGGTGTCGGTCTCGGCCTGCACGCGGTTCAGGTCCAGGGTGTCGAACGCCCACCGCAGGACGGCGTGCGCGGTCTCCGTGCCGTAGCCGCGGCCCCACGCGGGGGCCTCGAAGACGTACGTGAGGGAAGCGCTGCGGAAGTCCGGGTTCCAGCTGTGCAGGGCGCACCAGCCGATGAACGCACCGTCGCCGAGGCGCTCGACGGCCAGCCGCGCTCCCGTGCCCTCCTCCTCGATCCTGCGGCAGGTCGCGATGAAGCGCGCGCCGCGGGCCTGTTCGGTCCACGGCGGGGAGTCCCAGTAGCGCAGCACGTGGGCGTCGCTGTGCAGCGCGTAGAGCGGCGCCGCGTCGGTGTCGGCGAACGGCCGCAACCGCAGCCGCGCGGTGCGCAGTTCAGGGGTGGGCAGTGTCATGCGCGGCATCCTGCCCCGTCCCCGCGCCCCGGGCCATTCATTTCTCCGGGGCGCGGGGGCGGCGCGTACGGGACGTGCCGCCGGACCGCGGCCGGACGGTCCCCGCTCCTCGGCTCAGGTCTCGCGCCTGCCCGCCTTGCGGCGGATGCGGAGGGGGACGACGACCCAGCAGACCACGAACCAGAACATGACGGTGCCGACGAGGGCCGCGGCGGCGGCCTCGGGGAGGACCGCGTCGAGTATCAGCATCAGGGTGCAGCCGATGGTCAGGGCGAGCATGACCATGCCGCAGGCCATGAAACGCCCGGCGGCCTCGACGACTTCGTGCTTCATGCGGAGCCCGGACAGAATGCGGTGGATCGCCACCGGCGCTATCAGCGCGGCGGTCGACGAGGCCCCGAGGACGACGGTGACCACGTACAACCCCCGGTCGAACGGGCCGAGTTCGCGGAAGAGCGGGGTGAACGCGACGCTGAGCAGGAAGCCGAAGAGGATCTGCACACCGGTCTGCGCGACCCTGGTCTCCTGGAGGATCTCGTTCCAGCGGCGGTTCACCCGCTCGTGGGGGCTCTCCCGGTCCGCGCCATCGGTGGCGTCGGGCTCGTCGCGCTCCACGTCGTGGAGCCGTCTCTCGGGGTGGTCGGTGACGGTCATGTGGGCCTCCTCAGACGAGTCTGCGGATACCCGGGAAGCGACCCGGTACGCCCTCCGGCCGTGACGCGTCCGGTGGCCGTGACGCGTGCGGTGGCCGGCGTGCCGTCACGGCGTGCCGAGGGCGGGTGGACCGAGGAGGACGCCGGGGTTGAGGATGCCGGCGGGGTCGAGCGTCCCCTTCACCGCCCCGAGGGCCGCGGCGAACAGGTCGGGACGCTGGCGGTCGTACCACGGCCGGTGGTCGCGGCCGACCGCGTGGTGATGGGTGATGGTGGCGCCCGCGGCGAGCAGCGCGTCGGACACGGCCGCCTTGATCTCGTCCCACTGCTCCACCGTCCGCCCCCAGGTGCCCGCGGCAAAGACGCCGAAGTACGGTGCCGGGCCGTCGGGGTGGGCATGGGTGAAGCGGCAGGTGACGACGCCGGTGACACCGGCGCGGCGCATGGCGTCGCGCGCGGCGTCGTCCACGGCGGCGCGGACGGCGTCGAACTGGTCCCAGGTGCAGGCGGTCTCGAAGGTCTCCACGATCATCCCCTGGGCCGCCAGCGCGTCGCGCTGGTACGGCATCCTGAGGAACGAGGAGCGCCAGGTGTCGGCGGCCGTGCCGCCCCGGGGGCGTTCGCCGGCGGCGTCGGTGACGCGCACGGGTGCGGACGGGGTGCCGCCGTGGTCCCGGCAGATCTCCAGCGCGCGGTCCATGCGGCCGGTGACGGCGTGGTCGGCCGACTCGAAGCCGAGGACGAGCACCGCTGTCGTGGCCCCGGCGTTGAGCAGGGCCTCCATGGGGTCCAGCAGACGGCAGTTGGCGGGCTGGAGTCCGGACTGGGCGAGGGCGCGCACGGCGGCGACGCCGTCGCCGTACCGGGTGAAGGCGACCGACGTGCCGGCCCGGTGACGCGGCCGGTCCTGCAACCGGACCCAGGCCCGGGTGATCACGCCGAGCGTTCCCTCGGAACCGAGGAACAGCCGGTCCGGGGAGGGGCCCGCGCCGGACTTGGGCAGGCGGCGGGACTCGACGGCTCCGGACGGGGTGACGACGCGCAGCGATTCGGTGAGGTCGTCGATGTGCGTGGGGCCCGTCGCGTAGTGGCCGCCCGCCCGGGTGGCCAGCCAGCCGCCGAGGGTGGAGAACTCGAAGGACTGGGGGAAGAACCGCAGGGTGAGGCCGTGCGGCCGCAGTCGCGCCTCCAGGTCCGGGCCGAGCACACCGGCTTCGACGAGTGCCGCCCGGCTGGTGCGGTCGATCTCGAGGACGCGGTTCATCGAGGTGAGGTCCAGACTCACCGTGCCGCGGCCGTCGTCGGTGAAGCGCGGTTCGACGCCGCCCACCACCGAGGAGCCTCCTCCGAAGGGGACGACCGCGATGCCGGCGTCGGTGCACCAGTCCAGCACCTGCACGACCTCCGCCTCCGTCGTGGGGCGCACGACGAGGTCGGGGACGTGGGGCAGGCTGCCCAGGAGCGCCCTGACCACGTCGCGGAACGCCTGCCCGTGGCTGTGGGCGAGCCGGTCCCGCACACCGTCGGAGACCAGCGGTTGCAGTGCACGCGGCGCCCGGACCCTGCTCGGTCCCACGCCGAACGCGTCGAGGGGCGGCGGTTCGTGGACGCTCAGGTCGGCGCCCGGCAGCAGCTCGGCGACCCGGCGGGTCAGCGCGTCGCGCTCGGCGCCGGTGACCGCGTCCTCGACGTTTCCCCATCCCCACCACGAGCGTGTCCCGCCTCGCACGATCCGCCACCACCGATCTGAACCATGGGTAACTTACCGATCGGTCAATTTGGCATAGGATGCCGTCATGGGCAAGAGCGGGAACGAGGGCGCCGGCGGCGCGCGGCGCGCGGGCACCAAGGGGATGCCGCGCAGGGAACGGGAGTCGCTGATCCTGGACGCGGGTGCGGAGGAGTTCGGCACCAAGGGGTACGCCCGCGGCTCGACGGCCGTCGTGGCGGCGCGCGCGGGGATCAGCAAGCCGCTGGTCTACGAGTACTTCGGCTCCCGGGACGGCCTGTACCTGGCCTGCCTGGACCGGGCGGGCTCACGCCTCGTGGCCGCGGTGGCCTCGGCGCAGCGCGGCTCGCCGGACAGCGCACGCGCCGTGCGCACGATGGAGGCGCTCTTCCGGGCGCTGGAGTCGCGGGTGCACGACTGGGAGCTCGTCTGGGACAGCACACTGCCCGACGGCGGCGACCTCCATGCCGCGGCCGCCGCCCACCGCGGTGAGCTCAACCGGATGGGAGCCGCCGGGGTGTCCGACATCCTCGGCGGCGCGGCGGTCGCCGATCCGCTCGACGCCGACCTCGTCACGCACCTGTGGTACGGGACGGTGGGCGCGGCGATCCGCTGGTGGCGGCGTCACCCCGAGCAGAGCGCCGAGGAGATGGCCGCGCGCTTCCGGCGTGTCGCGGGCGCCGTTCTGGTGCCCGGCGCCGCCGGGGGCGGCTGACCGGGGCGGGCCCGGGGGCACGCCCCGGGCCGTCCCCGTCGGCCGGCGGGCACGGATGCCTGCGGTCAGATCCGTCCCCGGGTGAGCCGGGTCAGCGGGCCCCTGTGCGACATCGCGGTGGAACGGCCCACGGCGAACGCCGCGCCCGCGACACCGGCCACACCGGCGGCCGTCCCCGCGGCGACGGCCTTGCGGTTCTTGATGACCGTCCACGCGGTCCCCGCAGCCGCGGCCACCTTGGCGGCGTTGGCCGTGACCGCCTGCTGCCCGCTCTGCATGCCGGCGGAGGCGATACGGGTGACGCGCTGGGTCGCCTCGCCCGCCGAACGGACGGTCGCGGAGGTCGTCTTCTTCGCCTCCTTCGCCGTGTCCTTGGCGTCGCGGGCCGTCGTGCGGGCCGCGGCGGCGGTGGACGCGGCCGCCTGGGCGGGGGCGCTCCTGGAGGGGGTGCTCTCGGTGGGTGTACGGAAGGAGTTCCTGGTGTTCTCGCTTTCGGTGCTCATGATGCCGCTTCTGTCCCCTCGCTCGCCGGCGAAACGGGCCGAAAGCGTCCGGAGGCCCTTCCGCACGGCCGAGTCGGCGCCTCACCGGCGCCGCCGACGGCCCACGACGGCCCACGACGGCCCACGACGGCACCGTACGGAGAGGGAGGGCGAGCGAGGGTCGCGTCTGGCGAAACCCGGGCCCGCGGGCCCGTGGTTACGGCACCGGCCGGAGGCGGTCGAAGGGCGGACGCGCCGGAACACACGTGGGGCTCCTGCCGCGACGGGGGAGACACGGCAGGAGCCCCACACACCGTCTGCCCCCGGCGCGGCGGCTCACACCTCGCCCGCGGAACGTTTTTCGCGCCCGGTCGACCACGCCGCCGTCACGGCCGCCGCTCTCCTCGCACCCCTCCCCCTCACGCCACCTCGTGCCGCCTTCCCCCTCCCGCCACCGCATCCGTCCGCGCGTGCCACCTCCCCCGCCCCGTCGCCGGACGACTCCGGAGATCCGGTGGCGCTGGACCGGCCCGTGGCGGGTACCCGCTGAGGGGATGCAACCGACGGGTCGGAGCGAGGCGTGATGCGAAGCGTGGGCGTGGAAGAGGAACTGCTGCTGGTGGACGCGGACAGCGGTGCGCCTCTGGCCGTCTCGGGGGCCGTGCTGGCGTCGGCCGACCGTCAGTCCTGGCAGCCCGGCGGGCCCGGGGTGCAGGAGCACCCGTTCGAACCCGAACTCCACAAGGAGCAACTGGAGTTCGCCACCCGCCCGGTCACCGAGATGGGCCGGCTCCAGGAGGAGATCACCCGCAGCCGCCAGGAAGCCGCGCGGCACGCGGACACCGTCGGCGCCCGGGTCGCCGCGCTGGCGACCTCCCCGCTGCCCGTGCAGCCGAGCCTGAACGCGGGTACGCGCTACCGGTGGATGGGCGAGCAGTTCGGCCTGACCACCCAGGAGCAGCTGACCTGCGGCTGCCACGTGCACGTGTCGGTCACGTCCGACGAGGAGGGCGTGGCCGTGCTGGACCGGATACGGCCCTGGCTCGCCGTGCTGACGGCGATGAGCGCCAACTCGCCCTTCTGGCAGGGCCAGGACAGCGACTACGCCAGCTACCGCAGCCGCGTGTGGAACCGGTGGCCCTCGTCGGGCCCGGTCGACGTCTTCGGCTCCGCGGACCGGTACCACGACCAGGTGGACGCGATGGTGGCGAGCGGCGTCCTCCGGGACGAGGGCATGATCTACTTCGACGCCCGGCTCTCCGCCGCCTACCCCACCGTGGAGGTCCGGGTCGCCGACGTGTGCCTGGACGCCACCACCCCCGTCCTGCTCGCCGCCCTCGTCCGCGCCCTGGTCGAGACGTCCTCCCGGGAGTGGCAGGAGGGTCTGCCGCCGGCGCGGATCGCCACCGGGCTGCTGCGGCTCGCCTCCTGGCGGGCGGGACGGTCCGGGCTCGACGGCCCGCTGCTGCATCCGGAGACCATGCGGGAGACGTCCGCCGCCGACGCCGTCCACGCACTCTGCCGCCACGTGGGCGACGCCCTCGCCGACCACGGCGACGACGACCTCGTCCGGGAGGGCGTGGCACGCCTGCTCGCGACCGGCAACGGCGCACGCGTCCAGCGGCGGCTCCTCTCGGAGGAGGGAAGCCTCGGCCGGGTCGTGACGCGCTGCGCCCTGATGACGACGGGAGCGCTGCCCCAGCCGGGCTGACCGGCGGCAGGAGGGGCCGGGCGCGCACGCGGCTCGGGGCGAGCGGGCCCGGCGGGGCACGGCGCGCCCGGCGCGCCGTACGGGCCCGGGAGCCTCGGGGACTGCCGTGCGGGCACGGGAACGCCGCCTGCCGAGCCGGCCGGGAGCGCCGGGACGGCTGCCCAGCCGATCACGGGGGGGCGGGCCGGGCCCGTGGCGAAGCGCTCGGGCCCGGCTCGGCGTCCCCGCTCCCGGCCTGGCGCTCGCGCCCCCGGGGGTGAAAGTTTCCCGCGCGTACGGCAGTTGTCGCAGATGACGGACGGCGCCAGAGGTCTGGACCCAGGGGAGTTCCCGGAGGCCCTTTACGCCCCGCACGCCCCATGGGTTACTCATGACGTGTCCATGACCTTCTCTTGGTTCCGGGCATCCACCGCGTCCCCCACAACCAGCCGGAGGCAGTCATGTCCGCAGCGCGCCGCGTCACCGTCCGCCGGGCCAGACCCAGGTCGGTCACCCTCCTGGGCGCCCTCGCCGCGACGGCCGCGCTCCTCGTGACGAGCACGGGCACGGCAGCGGCGGCGCCGCCGCCCGCCGGCGAGCACATCCCGCCCGGCCAGGCGTGGATGGGTGCCGGCACCCGCATCGAGCAGCCCGTCGCGGGCGCCGCCCGCGTCACGCCCCTGGACACCAGCGGCGTCCAGGGCATCGACATCTCGCACTGGCAGGGTGCCATCAACTGGAACTCGGTCAAGGGCGCGGGGATCGACTTCGCCTACATCAAGGCGACCGAGGGCACCACGTTCAAGGACTCCCGCTTCAGCGCGAACTACACCGGCTCCTACAACGCCGGCCTGATCCGCGGCGCCTACCACTTCGCCCGGCCGAACGCCTCCAACGGGGCGACCCAGGCCAACTACTTCGCCTCCAACGGCGGGGCGTGGTCGCGGGACAACCAGACGCTGCCCGGCGTCCTCGACATCGAGCACAACCCCTCGGGTGCCATGTGCTACGGACTGTCGACGTCGGCCATGCGCACCTGGGTCAACGACTTCCACGCCACCTACAAGGCGCGCACCGGCCGCGACGTCGTCATCTACACGACGGCGAGCTGGTGGAACACCTGCACCGGCAGCTGGACGGGGATGGCAGCCAAGGCGCCGCTGTGGATCGCCCACTGGGGCGTCAGCAGTCCCAACGTCCCCAGTGGCTTCCCGACCTGGACCATCTGGCAGTACACCGCCACGGGCAGGGTCTCCGGCGTCTCGGGTGACGTCGACCGGAACAAGTTCAACGGCTCGATGAGCCGGCTGCTCGCCCTGGCGAACAACACCGCCTGAGCCACGGCGCCGACCGGGCGGGGGCGCGGTGCGGGGGCGTGTCGCGAGGGGGCGCGTCGTGCGGGCCGGCCTGGTCGCGGCCGGGGCGGGCGGCCGGTCGCGTCCTCGACGGCCCCGCCCGCCGGCTCGCCTCACCGGCCGGGTTCCGCTCGGGGGCGGGACGCCCCGGTCCGGCGCCGCGGGCGGACGGCCCGCGGGCCGTCCGCCCGCGGGCCGTCCGCCGTCAGAAGCGGTGCCCGCGGGACCTGCGGGCCAGCAGCACCACCGCGGCGAGCGCGGCGACCGCGGCACCGGCGAGCACCGGCCCGCGGTTGCGGCCGGCGGCGGTCGCGGCGTGCGAGGCGGCCTCCCGTACGGGCTCGGGTGTACTGTCCTTGGCCGACCGCAGGAGGAGTGCCGCCTTGTCCTGCGCCCGGTGGGCCGCGTCGGCGGCCTTCTCCCTGGCCTCCGCGGCCTTCTCCCTGGCGTCGGCCGCCTTCTCCTGCGCCTGCGCCTTCACATCGGCCTTCGCGGCCAGCGCCTCGACCGTGTGTCCGAGCTCCTCACGGGTCCCCTCGATCCGCTGCCGCAGGTCCTCGGGGGTGGGCTCGTGCGCGGGGGTCGCGCCGTGTGTGCCGCGGTCCGGCTTCTCCGTCATCGGTGAGCACTCTCCTTGATCCGGGCGATGTCCGCCTGGACACCGCGTACGGCCTGCTGGGGAGCCATGGGCGTGGCGGCCCCGACCTGCTTCCTGCCGAGGGCCGCGAGGACCCCCGCGACGCCGAACAGCACGACGGTCACCACCAGGGCGGCCAGCCACAGCGGCCACACCAGCGCGAGGGCGATCACCGCGGTGGCGACCAGCGCCTGGAGAGCGACGACCGCGACGAGTCCGGCACCGCCGAACAGTCCGCCGCCCCTGCCGAACCGCTTGCCCTTCTGCTTCATCTCGGCCTGCGCGAGCGCCAGTTCCTGGCGCAGCAGTGTCGATATCTGCTCGGACGCCTGCTTCACCAGCTCGCCCACCGGCTCGTGGTGTCCGGACGTCCTGGGGTGTGATGGGTCCATCGCTGCGCTCCCTGCTCTCGGCGGTTCGGCTTCCGTGCGCCCCAGCCTGTCGGGCCGCGAGTACCCGGGGACGCGCCCGGCATGCGTCGGGGCGGCGCCGTGCCGGCGCGGGGCCGGTGCCGCGGGCGCGGCGGACAGAGGGCCGGGCACTGCGCTGATCGTGGGCCACGGCAGCGCGTCACGGCGCCCTCGGACACCCCGGACGGCGCTCTCCGTATGATCCGGCCATGGCTGAGCGATCATCGACTCCCCCAGACGATCTCGTGGCGCTCCAGCGCGACGCGGACGCCGCCCGGCGCGAGGCCGAGCGGCAGGGCCACGCCCCGGAGGCCCAGCGGGTGTGGCGGGAAGCGGCGGCGGTCGTGGAGAACGCCGTGGCGGAACACGCGGCGGCCGCCAAGGTGGACCCCCGGCAGCTGGAACGCGACGTGCGGCAGGCCGCCCGCGACGCGGACAAGGCCTAGGGCTGACCGCGCTCCGGAAAACTGTTCGCCTCCCACCGGGCGTGCAGCGGATACTGACGGGCCCACACCTCGGACAGGAAGCGCGGCCGGCCCTGACGTACGACCGGGACACTCTGCCCCTCCCCGACGACCGCGTGCCCCGTATGCCTTATGAAGCCATGCGTCACTGGGATGCGTGCGACCCGGACCGGCACCCGTTCGTCTGGGACGAGGACGAGGAGGCACGGCTGCGCTCGCTGGTCCGCGCATGGGTGCCCCCGGTTCCCTCCGGCATGGCCGGCTGGTGGGAGGGCGAACGCTGGTGCGAGCGCCAGGTCGACGCGATCATCCGGGAGCGATACGGCGCCTGGACCTGGGGATGGACATGGTGCCACTCCAGCGGGGGGCCCGTCGGTACCTGGGCCGGGGGGCCGAGTTCGGTGACGACTCCGGACGAGACCGCGGAGCGCGTCGTGGCCGCGTTGCTGGAGTGGCGGACGTGGCTGGAACGGACGGCCCGGCGTTTCGCCGAGCTGGCGCCGCCGGCGGACGCCTCGCCCGAGGACCGCAGCTGGCATCTGGAGCGGGCCTGCGTCCGGCTGGTGACCTACGCGGTGGACTCGGGCGCGGACAACGCCTGGTGCGGCCAGACCTCGCGCGTCCTCAACTGGTTCCTCACCAGCACCGGCATGGACCGCGCCGAAGCCGAGCGAGCGGTGGAGAGGGCGATCGGCGGCCGGTTCCGGAGCTGGGTCCCCCCTCGGCGGACGCTCATCGACTCCGTCGGCGAGGACTTCGCCGTCGGTCTCACCGGCCGCGATCCGTACCGGGGCCACCGTGAGAGGGAGGCCTTGGAGGAACTCCATGACCGCCGGTGACAGCCTCTCGGCCTGGATGCGTGTGCGACGCGAGGCCGACTGGCACAGCGCGCCGGTCCTCGGGCACCACCCGCCCGGCCGCGACGGATTCCGGTCCTGGTGCGAAGGGCCGGTGCGCCGACGCGACCCGGTACGGGCGGAACGTCTGCTCGCGGCGTACGGCGTGGCCCGGGAGGACGCCGCACGCCGCACCGCCCTGGACTTCGCCCTGCTCGCCCGCTGGCAGAGCCATGTCCTCGCCGCACCGGAGCCGCCGCGGTTCCGTGCGGGCGACGCCTGGGCGAAGGGCGGCCGCGAGCGGTACGGCCTGACCTCCCGGACACGGGCCGACTTCGACGCCTGCCTCCACGAGACGACCGACCCGGAACACCCGTTGGCGGCCCGAGCCGCCCGCGCCTGCCTCGACGTGGCGTTCTTCCACCCCTTCGCCGACGGCAACGCCCGCGCCGCACTGCTGACCCTCGTCCACGTCCTGGCCCGGGAGGGCATCGTCCTGCCCGAGGTCGGGCCCCTCCAGACCACCCGCTACGCGGACGATCCGGCCGGTGCCGCCGACCTCGCCGTTCTCATCGGGGTGCTCGGCCGCCACCGGCCCTGAACCGTCCGCGCTCGGGCCAAGGCTCCCCCGCATCGCGTCACCCGGGCGGCAGAGCCGTGTGGTCCGGGTGGTTCGCGGTGCGGCGCGCCTCCTTCATCTCCGCCTCGTACAGGTGGTCGCGACCTGCGGCGAGCTCGTGGCGGACAGCCGCCTCCAGATCCCGGAAGGGCCCGTAGTAGGTGGCGTTGTAGGCCTCGACGATCTGGAACGTCCAGTGGCCGGGGATGACGTTGCGGCCGACGATCTCCCTCTCCACGCGGTCGGCCTGCTCCTCGTGCCCGGCCTCGCGGAGCAGTCGCACGGCGTCGTCCAGGGCGAGGTCGGCGCCACCGGTGAGCTGATGGAACGTGTACAGCGCGCCACGGGCGCGCTCCACCGTCTCCAGCGCCTCCGAGAGCGCCCCCAGCGCGCGGACCGTGATGTCGGAAACGCCCTCCGGGCGCCGGTGCGCCTCGTCGGGCGGCTGCGGATGGTCGGCTGTCATGCAGGCTTCTGTTCCCCCGCTGACGGGGAGGCAGTCTGCGGCATACGGGTCGACCCTCGGACCGTGCGGGCATGGGGTGTTCCGCGGCCCGCCCGCCGGAGCCGCCGTTCCCGTCGCACCCGGTCCTTCCGGGCGCGGCCGCCGGGGAGTTCGCGTGCCCGCGCCCGCTGCGCCGGACAGGGGACGACCGCCGGACGGGCCCGCGCGGACGGACCGCGCCGGAGCCGGATCGGGACGGGCAGGCGTAGCCGGCCGCAAGAGGGGAAAACCTCAACTGCCCACAAGGCAGCATGAGTTCACCGACATGCTCCCTCCCACGCGCCCGGCCCCGCAGGGAACCGGGTCCCCCCACCAGCGAAGGGACAGCAATGCCGAACCGCACATGGACGGCGTGGACCGGCGCCGCGGCGGCGATCGCGCTCGCCGTGACGCCGGCCGCGGACGTCGCCGCCGCACCGCAGCCGGAGCAGAGCGCCGCAGCCGTCGTGACACTGCGCTACGACGACAGCCGCGCAGCCGGCTGGGAAGCGGCCATAGCCGCCGGAGTCGCCCGGTGGAACGCCGCCGTCGACACGGTGCACCTGGTCGAGGCCCCGCCCGGCACGACCGCGGAGATACAGATCGTGGCCACCACCGGCTGGCCGCAGGCCACGCTCGGCCCGGTCCGCCCCGGCGGGCGGGCACGCGTCGAACTCGGCAGCCAGGCGGTGACCCAGGGCCACGACAAGACCCGGATCGCCGCCCACGAGATCGGACACAACCTGGGGCTGCCGGACACCAAGCCCGGACCCTGCTCCCAGCTGATGTCGGGCTCCAGCGCGGGCACCGGCTGCCGCAACTCCGTGCCCGACGCGGCCGAACGGGCCCGCGTCGCGGCGCTCTACGCACAGGGCGCCGCACGGACACCGGCCGACGGACGCGTCCTCGTGGACGCGCACTGAGAACCGTCCCGTAGCGCGCGGCCGTTGCACGAGGGCCGCCTCGGGCGGACCACCGGTGCCCGCTCCCGAGCCGGGGGCGGGCACCGGCACGTCCGGTCCCTGGGGAGCGCGGGCCGGACCGCGCTCGGACGCCGCGATCGGCAGGCGGCGGGCGGCGGGCGGCGCGGAGGGCCCGCGCCCGTACCGAGCGCCGCGGCCGCGGCGACGGCACCGGCACCGGCACCGGCGACTGCGGCGGCGACTCCAGCAACCGCGCGCCGACCGGGGCGCCGGCGGCAAGGACAACGGCAACGCCGGTCGCGGATACGCCGGCTCACGACTCTTGCCGCCCGCTCGGACCGTCGTCCATGATCTGCGCCATGTCAGCAGACGTCCGCGGCACCGGAGGGCGGCCCGCCCCGCTGCCGGGCAGGGTACGGGTCGGCTACGGGCTCGGCTCGCTGTGCACCGGCACCTTCGCGACCGTGCCCGGACTCATCCTGCTCTACTACCTCACCGATGTGCTCGCCGTCCCCGCGGCCGTCGCCGGCCTCGCCGTCTTCCTGCCGAAGGCGTGGGACGTCCTCGTCAACCCGCTCGTCGGCGCCCTCTCCGACCGCAGCCGCCTGCGCGGCGGCCCGCGCCGGCCGTTCCTGCTCGCCGGAGCCTGCACCCTCCCGCCCCTGTTCGCGCTCGTCTTCGCCGCGCCCCCGCTGCGGGGGGCGGTCGCGGCCGCCTACGTGGCCGTGCTGTTCCTCCTCGCGGCCACCGCCTACGCCGTGTTCCAGGTGCCGTACGTGACGATGCCCGCCGAGATGACGGAGGACCCCGCCGAGCGCGGCCGGGTCCTGGCCTGGCGGGTGGGGTTCCTCGGCGTGGCGATCCTGCTGTCCGGCGCGGCCGCCCCGGCGATCGCGCACGCCGACGGCGGCGGCCCCGCGGGCTACCGGCTGATGGGGGTCGCCGTCGCCGCGCTGCTGGCCGTGGGCATGTTCGGTGCGTGGTTCACGACCCGGTGGGCCCCCGCGGTGGCCCGCAGCCGGGCCGAGCCGTCGCTCCGGGCACAACTGGCGGCGGCACGGTCGAACCGCCCCTTCCTGTTCCTCGCCGGGATGTGGACCCTCCAGGCCCTCGCGGTAGGCGTGATGCTCGCGGGGGTGCAGTACTTCGCCACGTACACCCTGGGCTCGCCCGCCGCGGTGACGCCGCTGTTCGCCTGCCTGATCGGCCCGCTGGTCCTCGTGATGCCGCTGTGGCGCCGGCTGGCGGACCGGCTCGGCGTGAAAGGGGCCCAGTGGTGTGCCTCGCTGCTCTTCCTTGCGGGTGCGCTGGTCCTCGCGCTCACGCCCGTCGCGGGGCCCGTCACGGGCTACGGTGCCGTCGTGCTGATCGGCGTCGCCTACGCGGGACTCCAGCTGCTGCCGCTCTCCATGCTCGCCGACACCCTGGCGGCCGACGTCCTGCGCACGGGGCGACGGCGGGCCGCCACGTTCACCGGCCTGTGGACCGCCGCCGAGACACTGGCGTTCGCCCTGGGGGCGGGGCTGTTCGCGGCGGTGCTGGCGGCCAGCGGGTTCCGCTCGTCGGACGCCGAACACCGCGTGGCGCAGCCCGACTCCGCGCTCACCGGGATCGCGGCGGGCATGAGCCTGCTGCCCGCCGTCGCGGCCGCGGCGAGCCTGTGGCTGCTCCACCGCTACCACGAGGACGGCGGCGTGCCGCCCGGATCCGGCGACGCCCCGGCCGGCGGCTCCGCTGGCCCGGACGCCCATGACACCCACGACGCCCCCGCGCCTGCCGTGCCCGGACAGGCGGCAGCGCAGCAGGAAGTGAGGGACGGCAATGCCGACTGAACCCGCCCGCCCACCGGGCGGCGGACAGCCCGCCGACGCGCTGCTCGCCGAGCTGCGCGGGCTCCGCGCGGGCGACGCCCCCACCAGGGGCGGCCGGACGTTCGCCTACGTGTACGACGCCGGGCTCGACGGACTCGACGAGCTGGCCGCCGCCGCGTACGCGGCCTTCGCCACGGTCAACGGCCTGGACCCGACGGTCTTCCCGAGCGTGGCCCGGCTGGAGAACGACGTGGTGGGCGCCGTCGCGGCGGTGCTCGGCACACCGGGCTGCCAGGGCAGTTTCACCAGCGGCGGCACGGAGAGCATCCTGCTGGCGGTCAAGACGGCCCGCGACCACGCGCGGGCCCGCCGCGGGGTCACGGCGCCCCAGATGGTGCTGCCGTCCACGGCGCACGCGGCGTTCCACAAGGCCGCGCACTACCTGGGCCTGGAGACGGTCGTGGTCCCCGTCGACCCGGTGACCTTCCGGGCCGACGCGGCCGGGACGGCCGCGGCGATCACCGACCGCACCGTGCTGGTCGTCGCCTCGGCTCCGTCGTACGCGCACGGAGTCATCGACCCGGTCGGCGCCATCGCGGCCGCGGCGGCCCGGCGCGGCGTGCTGTGCCACGTGGACGCGTGCATCGGCGGCTGGCTCCTCCCCCGGCTGCGCCGGGCCGGGCGGGAGATCGAACCCTTCGACCTGTCGGTGCCGGGGGTCACCTCCCTCTCCGTCGACCTGCACAAGTACGGGTACGCGGACAAGGGGGCCTCCGTGGTGCTGTACCGCGACGGGGAGCTGCGCCGCCACCAGTACTTCGCGCACGCCGGCTGGCCCGGGTACCCGGTCGTCAACCCGACGGTGCAGGGCACGAAACCGGCCGGACTGCTCGCGCAGGCGTGGGCCGTGCTCCGGTACGTCGGCGACGACGGCTACGCGGCCCTGGCGGGCGAGGTGGCGTCGGCGTCGGACCGGCTGCTGTCCGGGCTGCGGGCGATGCCCGGTCTGCGGGTGCTCGGCGACCCGGTCGCCGGGCTCGTCGCCGTCACCGTCCTGAGCGGGCCGGAGGCGGAGCACCCCGGCGGGCCGGCCGGAGCGGAACGGCACGAGGGACCGGCCGGAGCGGAGGGGGACGACCGGCCGTCCACGGCCGGGGGCGGTCGCGGCCCGTCACCGGCGGACCGCGGCGCCGGACGGGCCGGACCGGCGGACGGCCACGGACCGTCCGGCACGGACCGCGGCGGCGAGCCGGACCTGGGGCTGCTGCTGCACCTGGCCGACGAGATGCGCGAGCGGGGCTGGTACCTCCAGCCCCAGCTCTCCTTCGACGGCCTGCCGCCCAATCTCCACCTGACCCTGACACCGGCCACCGCCGGCCGGGTGGACGCCCTGCTGGAGGATCTCGCGGCGGCCCTCGCGGCAGCCCGCGCGCTGCCGCCGGTCACCGTCGATCCGGGTCTGGCCGCGCTCGCCGCCGGGCTCGACCCGGACTCCCTCGGCCCCGACGAGGTCGCCGCCGTCCTGGCGTTCGCCGGGCTGGGCGGCGGGAACGGCCTGCCGGCCCGGACGGCCCCCGTGCTGATGCTGCTCGACGCGCTGCCCCGGCCGCTCAAGGAGCGGCTGCTGACCGAGTTCATCGGCTCGGTCTTCCACGTGTGACACCCACCGGCCGGGCCCGTCGCCCACCGGCGACCGCTGCACTCCCACCCACCGGGCCCCGGCCCGGCATCCCCTGGCACGCCCCGGCACCCGTCGCGCAGGCCCCGGCGCAGCCGACGGCCGCGGACCCCGTACGCTCGGTGCGGCAGGAATCACGGGACGGGGAGCACGGGTGGTGGAGCGGTTCGCCGACGTGGAGCGGGGCCGGCCGGCGGCACGGCGGGCGGGAGAGCGACGATGACCGAGGCGTCCGGGCACGGGAGCGTGCCGCACGCGGACCCGGGGCGCCCCGCGTCGACCACCCGGGTCTTCATCGCCCTCGCCCCTCCCGACGAGGCCAAGGACGAGCTGGCCCGGGCCCTGGCCCCGGCGTATGCGGCGCACCCCCGCATGCGCTGGAACCGCATCGAGGACTGGCACATCACCCTGGCGTTCCTCGGCGAGCTTCCCGTGGCGGCCGTGCCGGCCCTGCGCGCACCGCTCGCGGAACTGGCGTCCGCACGCCGGCCGCTCGCGCTCGCGCTGCGCGGCGGCGGACACTTCGACGAGCGGGTGCTGTGGACCGGGATCGCCGGGGACCTCGACGGGCTGCACCGGCTGGCCGGCGACGTGCGCGCGGCGGTCGGGGAGGCCGGCGTCCCCTTCACGGGCCGCCCTCTGCGACCGCACCTCACCCTGGCCCGCGCCCGCCGCGACGACATCGCGGCCGTGCCGCGGGCGGCGGAGGGGCTCGCCGGATTCACGGGCATCCCGTGGCGGGCCGCCCGACTCCATCTGGTGGGCAGCGACTTCGGCAGGGGGCCGGGGCCGATACGGTACGGCGACATCGCCTCCTGGCCGTTCGAGGGGCCCTGAGGCGCACGGCGGAGCGGCCCCTCAGGGCACACCCCGGGGGGCGGATCGAGGGGCGGATCGGGGCGGATCAGGGCGAAAAGCCCCTGACCTGGCCGTACGCCGACACGGAGATTTCGCGTCCGGTACGGCGGCGCGTACCGTCTGGTCGGACGGGGGTGTCCTGGCGCACCGGACGACAGGTGGGGAGCCGCCGTGATCGAGACACTCGCGTTCCAGAGCAATCGCCTCGACGTGACGGAGGACTTCCTCAGCCGCGCGTACACGCCCATGCGGATCGGCGGACGCCCGCAGAAGACCGGGGCGCGCATCGAACGCGCGTCGGCCGGCGGTCTGCTGGTCGACAAGGTGGACTTCGACTACACGCTGTCGTACGACGCGGGCGCACTGGACAAGGTCTGTCTGATCACCCTGCACCGCGGTCTGATCGTGGACACCACCGGCGGCGGCCGCACCGCGCACGGCCCCGGTGAGACCTTCCTGGTCGCGCTCCCGGACCGGCCGTACACGGGCGAGGAGCGCGGGGCCCGCTACACGATCACCATGTTCGACGCCGCGCTGCTGGACCAGGTCGCGGGCGGTGACGAACGGCGGGACGGCCCGGTCCGGTTCACCGGCCGGACGCCCGTCGACGAGGAGGCCGGGCGCCGCCTGGGCAGGACGGTAGCCTTCCTGCGCGACACCGTGCTCGGCGGGCCCGCCCCGGCGGCGGAAGGCCTGGTGGTCTCCACCGCCCTGCGCCACCTGGCGGCGGTCGCCCTGACGTCCCTGCCCGGCACGCTGACGGCGCACCGGCCGCGGCCCGTCGACGGCAGGGACGCCGGAACCGCCACGCTGCGCCGGGCGATGACCTTCATCGAGGAGAACGCACACCGGGACATCGGGCTCTCGGACATCGCCGCGGCCGTGCGGGTGACGCCCCGCGCCGTCCAGTACGCGTTCCGGCGGCACGCGTCCACCACGCCGCTGGGTCATCTGCGCCGGGTGCGTCTGGCGCACGCCCACGGCGACCTCAGGGCCGCCACCACCGAGGTGTCGAGCGTGCTGGACATCGCCGCCCGGTGGGGGTTCGCGCACCCGGGCCGTTTCGCGGCCGCCTACCGGGACGCGTACGGCGCCTCGCCCTCCGACACCCTGCGCGCCGCGCCCTGACCTGCCGGCCGGCGGCAGCCCGCGGGCGGGGAGTCACGAGGCCAGGGCGTCGGTCACCGCGGTCCAGTCGAGGTGGGCGCTCTCGCCGCCCAGGGGCACCAGGGCGTACGACTTCCGCAGGAGCTTCACCAGCGGTCCGCGGTCGACCGCTATGAGGGCCCGGTGCCCGTCCCGGTCGAGATCGAGCAGGACCTCACCGCCGGGAGAGGGCGAGACGCGGACGTCGCCGGTGCCGGCGGGCGCGTCGACGCCCGCGTGCAGCATGCCACGGTCGACGTACCAGACCACGTCCGCGCCGGGCGCGACGTGGAAGACGAACCCGACGGCGTAGGGGTCCCGGCTGTCGTAGCGCAGCGTGGTGGTGACGGGTATGCGGGTGTCCTCCCGGACCTGATGGGCGATCACCCGCCGCGTGGTGCTGCGCTGGTCCGGCAGACTGCCGTCGCTGAACGTGGCCATGTGCATCTCCCTCGACGGTCGGTCGGAGCCGCTGTGCGCGTCCCCCGTCTCCTCACCGGGAATCGGTGCGCTACACCTGCTGGTTCGCTTGCGGAAACGCCCGTGCCGCACACGCCGTTCGCGGCACGCGGCCCCGCACGGGCGAACGGCCGTCAGCGGCACGGCCCGCCCCCGGAAATCGCGGTGACGTGCCGGGGGGGCGAGGGTGCAGACTCGGGCCCATGGCGGATGTACGGGCGTTCCGGGACGCGGTCACGGGCTGGGCGGCGGCGGGGACGGGCCCGGGGGCCGGTGAGCCCGCCGCACGGGCGAGGGAGCTGGCGGCACTGCTGCCGGTGCGGACCGCGGTGCTGCTGGAGGGGCTGAGCGACGTGGCGGCAGTGGAGACGCTCGCCGCCCGGCGGGGCCGGGACCTCGCGGCCGAGGGGGTGTGCGTGGTGCCGATGGGCGGGGCGATGAGCGTCGGCCGGTTCACCGTCCTGCTCGGACCCGGCGGGCTCGGGCTCCGTCTCACCGGGCTGTGCGACGAGAACGAGCACCCGTTCTACGACCGCGCGTTCCTGCGGGCCGGAGCGCCGCCGCGGGACGTGTTCGTCTGCGCGCGCGACCTGGAGGACGAGTTCCTCCGCGCGCTGGGCACGGACCGGGTCGAGGAGATCGTGCGTGCGGAGGGCGACCTGCGGCCCTGGCAGACGTTCCGGCGGCAGCCCGCGCAGCTGGAGCGCCCCGTGCACGAGCAGCTGCGGCGCTTCCTCGGCACGAAGAAGGGCCGCAAGATCCGCTACGGGCGGCTGCTGGTCGAGGCACTCGGACCCGGGCGTGCCCCGCGCCCGCTGGAGGACCTGTTCGCGACGCTGTGAGGCACCCCGGAAACGGCGACCGCCGGCCCGTCCCCACGGACGCCGCACCCGCCGCGGAGCCTGTCACACCCTCAGGGCGCGCTCCCGGACGGCGATCCGGGCCAGTTTGGTCAGCATCATGCCGTTGCGGATGCCGACCAGGTAGTCCACGGGCAGCCCGTGCATCCGGGTGCCGGGGCCGCGCAGCGGGTGCCAGTCGAGGGTGAGGAGGGTGCTCCCGCCCCACGGCAGCAGGCGCATGGCGATGCGTGCCGCACCGAACGGGTCGGCCTTCGCCTCCAGTTCGAGGCGCCGCCCGGGTTCGCAGACGCGCACGACACAGGTGTCGTCGAGGGTCAGCGGCCCCACCCCGACCCGGACGCTGAGCCGGGCGCCCACGTCCGGCCAGTGGGAGTCGGCGTGCGTCACCCGCCGGGTCCCGGTGACCCACTCGCCGTAGCGGTGGCCGTCGGCGAGCAGACGCCACACGTCGCCGGGCGGGCTGAGGATCAGACGGCGGGTACGGGCCATGCCGCTCACGCTCCTTGCGGGGACCGGGACGGGGTGCGGGGACGGGGCCGGACAGCGGCCGTGCGCCCGGTGTGCCGGACGCTCGGGCCCCGCCCGGACGCCTCTGGCACCTTACGCACGGCACCGGCGACGTCCCGGCCGCGACACCCGGCAACCCGGCCCGGGGCCGGCGGAACGCGGGCCCGCGGGTGACCGCCGGGCGCGCACTACCAGCGGTGGTGCACCCCGGCACGGATGCGTCGGTCGTACAGGTCGCGGACGGCGTCCAGGGTGGCCGCGGGGAGCGGCGGCCCGCCGGCGGCGGCAGCGTTCGCGCGGGCCTGCGCGGCGGAACGGGCTCCGGGGATCACGCTCGTCACACCGGGCTGCTGGACGATCCAGCGCAGGGCCGCCGCGGCCGGTGCCCGCTCGGGACCGGTGATCTCCGCGAACTCGGCGGCCGCCTCGACCCCGGTGGCGAAGTCGACGCCGGAGAACGTCTCGCCCTGGTCGAACGCCTCTCCGTGGCGGTTGTACGTGCGGTGGTCGTCGGCGGCGAAGACGGTGTCCTTCGTGTACCTGCCGGACAGCAGGCCGGACGCGAGCGGCACCCGCGCGATGATGCCGACTCCCGCCGCGGCGGCCGCGGGCAGCACGTCGTCGAGCGGCTTGAGCCGGAACGGGTTGAGGATGATCTGCACGGAGGCGGTGCCGGGCCGGGCGATGGCCGCGAGAGCCTCCTCGCAGGTCTCCACGCTCACCCCGTACGCCGCGATCCGCTCCTCGGCGACCAGGGTGTCCAGGGCGTCGAAGACCTCGTCCCGGGAGTACACGGCGGTCGGCGGACAGTGCAGCTGCACCAGGTCGAGCCGGTCCGCGCCGAGGTTCCTGCGGGAACGGTCGTTCCAGGCGCGGAAGTTGGCGAGGACGTAGTTCTCCGGGACCTGGTCGGCCCGGCGGCCCATCTTGGTGGCGACGAACACCCCGGCGTCCGGGCGCTCGCGGAGGTAGCGGCCGATGAGCTGCTCGCTGCGCCCGTCGCCGTAGACGTCGGCCGTGTCGAAGAAGGTGACGCCCTCCTCGACCGCGGCGTCGAGGACGCCGAGCGCGTCGTCCTCGGCGACGTCACCCCAGTCGGCGCCCAACTGCCACGTGCCGAGCCCCACGACGGAGACGTCACGACCGGTCCTGCCGAGCACACGCTGTTCCATGCGCGCATCCTATGCCGGGTGACCTCGCCTCCTCCGGTGCGGGTGGGGCGCGTCGCCCCGCGCCGTGGCCCGCCGCTCCGGGGGGCGCGGCCCCGGCGGGGGCGGTGTTCAGCGTCGCATCGGCAGGTCGAGCAGGCCGGTGAGTTCGGCGTCGGTCGCGGGCCGAAGCCGTGCCAGGACGCGGCGGGCCGCGGCCAGGTCGGGACGGTCGCCCTCGACCGTGACGGTGTGGACCAGTCCGTCCCGGGTCAGGCGCAGCTCGCTGCGCGGGAAGCCGCCTCCGTGCGCGATGAGCAGGCGGCCTCCTCCGTCGTCGGTGCAGACGATCGGCTCGCCGAAGGGGACGGGACAGCCGGCCGCGTCCGCGCGGCGGGTGTCCCGCCCGGCCCGTGCGACGCCGAGGTGCAGCCGCGGGTGACCGGGGCGCTCGTACTCGGCGCCGAAGCCGTCCTCGCTCGCCCCCAGCGCGCGCACGGTCCAGCCCGGTGGCGGGTCGCCGACCCTCAGCAGCGCGCGGTCCACCTCCCCGGCGGAGATCCACTCGTCGACGGTGGGCGTCCGCGTGGCGTCCCAGGCCGTGTACGCCCCGCCGGCGATCAGCGCGGCGGCGGCCGCGCAGGCGGCCGGCCGGACCCGCGCCCCGGGGACGAAGAACGCGGCGGCCACCGCGTAGCAGGCGCCGCCCGCCACATGGGCGAGGAGCCCGCTCCCCTGCCGGTCCGCGGTGTGCCCGACCACGACCGCGCCCGCGGCCCCGAGGGTGCCCAGGCACCAGACGGAGGCCGCCCACGCGGCCAGACCGGCCCGGCGGGCCGTGAGGGGCACGAGAGCACGCACATGGGCGCCGAGCAGCGCGAGGAGCGCCACGGACACGAGGGCCACCATCGCGAGGAGCCCCGCGGCGAACAGCGGGTTGCCGGCGAAGAGGGCGAGGACCACCGCCTGCGTCTGGAGCGCGCTCAGGGCGCTGCCCACCGCCCAGACGGCGAGCAGATGGGCGGCCGCGGGCACGTGGTCGTTCTTCCGGGTCACGGTGACGATCACGCCGGCGCCGGCGCGGCGGTTCCCGGACCCGCGTCGGCGACCGCCCGCCGCCCGGCACGTTTCGCCCGGCGGGCGGGAAGGGGCCGGGGTCCGCCCCGGCTCCGGCTCCGGCTCCGGCTCCGGCTCCGGCTCCGGCTCCGAGGACGGTGCAGGCGCACGTACCGGTACGGCTGACGGCTGCTGACGGTTTCTCATGGATTCCGCCTGACCGTACGGTCAGGCCGGTTCACCGTGCCGGCAGCCCGCCGTGCCCGTCGCCGCCGACGGGCGCGGCGGCGCGCACGGCGGTCGGTCAGTGGGCCCCCTCCCCCGCCCCGTCGAGCAGCCGCTCGACGGTGGCCTCCCAGGACGGGAGCGCGTTGCGGGTGCGGTAGGCGAGGAGGGCGTCCATCGCGTCGCCGGGGAGCCGGAGCCATCCGCATCCGGGGAAGTGCTGGTCGATCATCTCGTGCCAGGTCTTCACCGGCATGGCGTGGGAGATCTCCTCCTCCCAGTCCACCGGCTCGACGGCGACGCCCGCCGCGCCGGTGAAGGCGGTGCCGGAGAACCGCAGGAGCAGCGGGACGTCCCCGCCGTTCAGGGAGCGGAAGTAGCGGGAGGCGACGACATCGGTGTCGTAGGTGCAGGGCACGGCGAGGTCGGTCTCGATCCCGCCGGCGAAGCCGGGGACCATGGCGGAGACCTGGGCGATCCGCACGGGGTCGAGGCCGCCCCAGCGGGAGCGTTCGCCGAGCAGGTCGCCGAGGGCGGCGGCCTCCTCGGCGTCGTATCCGCGCCGGGCGGGTTCGATGCGGAGCCCGCAGCGCAGCGCGAGGGCGTGCACCCGGACGCCCGTGGAGGCGGTGATCCGCAGGCGGAACACCAGGGTGGGCGCCGCGGCGCAGGGGTCGGGCCGCACCCCGAGGCAGCTGAAGGAGAATTCGGTCACGGCAGGCACTCCTCTGGTTCGCGTGGCCGGTCGCGCGCCCGGGCGCGGAAGCCGTCGGGCGGCCGCCGTTGCTGCCGGGGCGTGCCGTGAGGACAGGTCCGTCCGCCCGAAGGGCGGTGGCAGGGAGCGGCTCGCACCGCGCCTCAGCGGTCGGCCGGGGCCGGCGCCCCGGCCCCCGGGCCGTCCGGGGAGCCGGCGCGGGGTGCCGTCTTGCGCGCGAACGCGCGGCGGAGCGCGTGGTAGGGCGCGGCGGGGTCGGTGAACGTCCGCCGCATGCGGGCGAGTTCCTGGTCCCGGTAGGCGCCCGGCGGGGTGCATGCCTCGCGCCGGTCGTGCTCGGCCTTCTTCGCGGCGATGCGGGTACGGGTGGCCGGGTGGGACGCCAGGCGGGCCGCCCATCGGGTGATCTCCGGCAGGAAGGCGGAGGGTTCGCAGTCGGCCACCCGGTCGACGAGCCCGATGCCCAGCGCGGTGGCCGCCGTGAGGGGCCGTGCCTCGTCGGTGAGCCGGACCGCCATGTCGGCGCCCACCTTGCGCGGCAGGGTGTACGTCCAGTACTCGGAACCGTAGAGGCCCATGCGGCGGTAGTGGGGGTTGAGGACCGATCCGGAGCGGCACCAGACCTCGTCGGCGGCGAGGGCGAGCATGACGCCGCCGGCCGCGGCGTTGCCGCCGACCGCGCCGACGACGAGCCGGTCCGTCGTACCGAGGACCGCCCCGACGAGGTCGTTCATGGCGTTGACGTTCGCCCAGGACTCGGCCGCCGGATCGGCGGCCGCCTCGATGACGCCGAGATGGATGCCGTGGGAGAAGACGTCGCGCTGCCCGCCGAGCACCAGTACCGAGGTGGGCCGGGTGCACGCGGAGCGGTAGGCGGCCAGCAGCCGGCGGCAGTGGTCGGTGCTCATCGCACCGCCCGGGAAGGTGAACGAGAGCACTCCGACGGACCCGTGCTCCCGGTAGCGGATGTCGGACCAGGTGCGGACGCCGGCGGCCGCCTGCGGGGGCAGCTCGGGGAGGCGCGGCAGGCGGCCCGCGAGGGCCAGGGTGGCCGGGAGCTTGCAGGCCCGGGGCTCGCCGGGGCCGGTGCGGAGGCGGAGTTCGGGGATCCAGACCGCGCCGTCGGCGGTGGCCCGGCAGACCGCGCCCGCGCGGGTGGCCAGCAGGTCGCCGGGGCGGCCGCGCAGGGTGTCCTCGGCGTGGCCGCCGTGGAGGAACCATTCGCCGCCGAGCAACCGGTCGCGCACGCCGGGCTGGGAGTCGGCGGCCCGCAGGGTGCGCAGCACCCGCTCGGTGGTGTCCGCCGCCCAGTCGATGCGGCGGTCCTCCTGGCGGAGGCGGGGCCGGGCGCTCACCGGACCGGTCTGCGGGACGGGGGCGGCTCCGGCGGCGACCCGTTCGACCGCGAGGTGCACGGCCTCGACGGCGGCGTCCGCCAGTTCGTTGCGGTAGAGGTCGCTCTTGGCGGCCGTCCGCGGGATCCGGAACGGGACGGTGGCCCAGACGTCGCCCGCGTCCAGCTCCTCGTCTGCCTGCAGGACGGTGACGCCCCATTCGGTGGCCCCGTCCTGGATCGCCCGGTCGAGCGAGGACGGCCCGCGGTCGCCGGCGGGCCCGGGGTGGACGATCAGGCAGTGGTGGGCGGTCCACACGTCCTTCGGGACGACGGCCCTGAGCAGGGGGGCGACGACGAGATCGGGCCGGTGGCGCGCGACGGCGTCACGGACGGAGGCGGTGTCGGGGGTGATCTCCACGGGGACGGTGTGCCCGCGGTCCCGCAGTTCCGCGTGGACCCGCTGGGTGAGGCTGTTGTAGCTGCTGGCGATGAGCAGAATGCGCATGGCGGCCCTTCGGGGGTTGGCTGTGGACACCGCCCTCGGGGCGTTCCACCCGGCCGCCTGCGATCGTGGCCGGGCTTCGGGCCCCGGCCCCGGCGGCGCAGCGTTCACCTCACCCGATCGGGTCCCGTTTCCCACCACTTGGCGGGGCCCGGGTCGAGGGCGTGGTAGGCGCCGGAGCCCGGCCGGCGGACCGCCCGGGGCGCTGCGCGGGCGGCTGCGGCGGCGGCCGTCCGGGGGCCCGGAACGGGGATCACGCCGCCCGGCGGAACCTCCCGCGCCGAGGCCGCCGCACCGACGGACGGCCCGGCAGGCACGGTGCCGCAGGACCGCATCACAGCGCACCGCCCGCGATCCGGGAGAGCACCGGAGGCGCACCGGACCGGGTGTCCTGAACGCGCCGCGCGCGGGGACCGGCCGGGGCCGCGCACCGGGCGGGCCCCGGTGCGCGGCCCGGGTGCACCGCCACCTCCCGTGCGCGGCCCCGGTGCCCCGGGTCAGCCGCCGGCCGCGCCGACCGCCCCGTCGCCGCGGGGGCGGCCGTACTCCGGCGGCGGCTCCCCGTCCGTCCCCGGGGCGCGGGCGCCGTGCGGCGGGGCGAAGGCGGTGACCAGCAGGAAGAGGGCCGCCGTGTACGTCGCCATCACCAGCTCCGGACGCCCGGGGAACTCCGCCCCGGCGGCGCCCGCCCCGATCAGCGCGTCGGACAGGACGAACACCGCGCCGCCCCAGGCGGCCCGGCGGCCCTTGGCGTGCGCGGTCAGCGCCATGACGACCAGGGCCAGGCCGTACACGCCGATCGCCACCCCCATCGGCGGGCCGAGGAGCGGTGCGAGGACCGCGGTGGCCGCGGCCCAGACGCCCAGCCACACCGCGCACAGCGGCCGGCGGGCCCGCAGGTGGGCCACCGCGCCCGCCCGGACGAACGCCGACGTCCAGCAGATCTGCGCCCCGAGGAAGAACCCGATGCCCACGGCGAACGCCGCCGTCCCCGGCACCAGGAGGGTGACGTCTCCGGCCGTGGCGAAGCCCAGTCCGGCGAGGACGAGGGCGTGCCGGGTGCCGGTCGCACGCCACAGGTACACGGCCAGCGCCGGGGCCAGCAGCGGTTTCGTCGCCCATTCCAGGGGCAGCGAGCCGACGGCGACGGCCGTCACGTTCGCCACCGCCAGCAGGGCGAACGCCGCGAGCGGCAGGGGCACCCGGGTACGGCCTCCCCGGGCCGTGCCGGCGCCGCTCACCGGGACTGCGCCTTCGGGCTCCAGCCGGGCGGGCCGACGAGGTGCCCGGCGCGGTCGCGCCAGGTCCGGGCGGCGCGCACGTCGCGCCAGGCGGCGGCGTACTCGTGGAACGCGACCCGCAGGGGGTTGTAGGTCTCGATGTTCTTCGTCAGGCCGTAGACGACGCGTTCGCCCTCCGGCTCGAAGGTGCGGCCCAGGCGGTCCCAGACGATCAGGATGCCGCCGTAGTTGCGGTCCAGGTAGCGGTTGTTGGAGCCGTGGTGGACGCGGTGGTGCGAGGGCGTGTTGAAGACGAACTCGACGGGCCGCCACAGGGTGCCGACGCGCTCGGTGTGCAGGAAGAACTGGTACACCAGGCTGAACGACTGCTGGAGCAGGATCATCCACGGCGGGATGCCGAGCAGCGCCAGCGGCAGCCAGAACGGCAGGGTGGTCATGGGCGTCCAGCTCTGCCGCAGGGCGGTGGAGAGGTTGAAGCGGACGCTGGAGTGGTGCACGACATGGCTCGCCCACAGCAGTCGCACCCGGTGGTGGGCGCGGTGGAAGACGTAGTACGCCAGGTCGTCGGCGAAGAACAGCAGGACCCAGGTCCACACCGACGACGGCGACAGCTGCCACGGGGAGAGCGCGTACGCGCCGGCGTAGGCCACGACGGCGAACACCTTCCAGGGCAGTCCGACGACCTGGCTGCCCGCGCCCATGGACATGCTGGTGACGGTGTCGCGGAGTTCGTAGCCCTGCTCGTCGTCGTCCGGGAGGAAGCGGTACGAGAGGGCCTCGACGACGACGAGGAGGACGAAGGCGGGTATGGCGTAGACGATGGCGGGGATCATCTCAGCGCACCGCCCTGTCGGCCGCGGCCGGCACACTGCGGCTGAGCAGGGTGCGGGCGAGGCGTTCCGCGGCCTCCGGTTCGCGGCCGGCGATGTGGGCGGCGAGCCGGACGTGGGCGTCCACGTCCAGGAGTTCGGCGGTGCGCAGGTCCATGGGGACGTCGGCCATCGGGAGCGCGCCGCTGACGAGCGTGTTGAAGCTCAGCAGGTAGGCGAGGTTGCCCGAGCCCTCGACGATCAGCCGCCACCAGGCGACGTCGGCCGCGCCGAGTGCGGCGAGGTCGGGTCCGGCCTGTGTGTAGCAGCCGGCCGCCGCCACGATCCGGGCCGCGGCCGCCGGGGTGCAGCGCAGGGCGCACAGCCGGGCCGCGTCGGCGCCGATGCAGGCCCGCATCTCCAGCGCGTCGCGGGTGAGGCCGTCGACGGTGAGGCCGGCGTCGGCGCCGACGATGCCGACGGCGAGGTCCAGTCCGGCGGTGAGCCGCCAGTCGAGGACCGCGGTCCTGCCGCCGTGGCTCACCTCCACCAGGCGTGCCTGCTGGAGTCGTTTGACCGCCTCGCGGACGGCGTGGCGGTTGACGCCGAACTCGGCGGCGAGGTCGCGTTCGGGGGTGAGCGCGTCGCCGGCGGCGAGGGCGCCGCCGAGGATCCGGTCGCGCAGGGCGGCGTAGACCTGGTCGGAGACCGCCTCGCGCCGGATGTGCTGTCCAGTCATGGCGATCAGAGTGGGGGCTCGGACGCCACTGGTCAACTGGTTGGACCAGATGAGTTCCGAGGGATGCGCAGGCAGCCGGGAGACCCGTCACGGGGACGGGTCCGGCCCGGCACCCCTGGAAAGGGGTGCCGGGCCGTGGTGGTGCCGGTGTCGCGGGCGCGGGAGACGCCGGAGCCTGACGCCCGCGACACCGGGGCCGCGGGGACGGTCAGTTGTCCCGGTTCGCGCCGCGCAGCGTCAGCGTGCCCGCGGCGGTGAGCAGGGCCGCTCCTGCCGCCCAGGCGAGCCACGACCCGCCGGCGAGGACGGCCGCGCTGTCGTTGGGCGAGGCCTTGGTGACGTCGATGGACTGCACCGCGAGCTTCAGGTTCTTGTCGTCGGCGCTGCCCCAGGCGTAGACGGCGGTGCCGCTGCCGGCCTTGAGGTCGAGGTCGGCGGGACCGATCGCCACGGTGTCGGTGCCGGCGAGCACGATGTCCGCGGAGACGGTTCCGGCGTCGACCTCGGTGGTGGCCTCCTTCGGGTTCACGAGGTCGCTGACGATCGGGGTGCCGCCGGCCCGGACGTCGACGGCGGGGGCGGCCGCGACATGACGGACCGTCAGCCGTGCCTTGTCGGCGCCGACTTCGCCGGTGTCGTTGGTGAAGGCGGTCAGCTCGGGATTGCCGTCGGCGGACAGGTGGGCCGCGATGGTGGCGTTGGCTCCGGCGGGCACCTCGATCGACTTCTCGATCGCGGGGGTGCCCTCGGGGCCGCTGCCTGCTGCGAAGACCTGGATGTCGTAGGTGCCGGCGTCGAGTTCCTGCGGGTCGGTCACGGTGCCGGGCTTGAAGTCGCCCAGCAGCTCGTCACCGTTGGCGTAGACGTCCACGTCCATCCCCGGCACGCCGTGGAACAACGACACCATGGCCTTGTCCTGCTGTGCCTGGGGGGCCGCGACGGCCGGGACGGCGCTGCCGAGTCCGATCACGCAGACTCCGGCGGCGGCCGCCACGGCGAGAGGGGTCCGAGAGGTCATGGTCGATCAGTCCTTCGGGGGTGCCTCCGCCCGGTGCGGGGTCTCACAGCCTCTTCCGCGCCGGGACGCCTCGCGGATGCACGGGCTCCGCCGGCCCGGCGGACGGGGCCCGCGCGGTCCCCGTCAGGGCGGTGCGGCGCCGCGCTCGCGCTCCTGGCGGCGCACCTCGGCGAGGTCGGCGATCCGGTCCAGCCCGCGCACCACGGCGCCGGTGCGGTGGTTGTGCGCCAGACGCTCGCGGTGGCGGTCGAGGAAGGCCCAGTAGCCCGTGGTGTAGGGGCAGGCGTGCTCGCCGGTCCGGTCGCCGGGGCGGTAGCGGCACGGTCCGCAGAGGTCGCTCATCCGGTTCACGTAGGCGCCCGCGGAGGTGTAGGGCTTCGTGGTCATCCGGCCGCCGTCGGCGTACTGGGACATGCCGACCACGTTGGGCAGCATGACCCAGTCGTAGCCGTCCACGAAGCAGCGGTGGAACCAGTCGGTCACCTGGGCGGGGTCCCAGCCGCGCTGGAGGGCGTAGCTGCCGAGGACCATCAGCCGCGGGATGTGGTGGGTCCACCCGGTGTCGCGCACCTGGGCGAGCACGGTGTGCAGGCAGCGGGCGCGCACGTCGTCCGCGTCGAGTCCGTTCCACCAGTCCGGCAGCGGCGCGGTGTGCCGCAGCACGTTGGAGTGCCGGTACTCCTCGCCGAAGTGCCAGTAGAGCTGCCACACGTACTCGCGCCAGCCGGCGATCTGGCGGACGAAGCCCTCCACGCTGTTCAGCGGCGCGGTCCCGTCGCGCCAGGCCGCCTCCGCGCGTTCGACGCACTCCGCGGGGTCCAGCAGGCCGAGGTTGAGGGAGGACGACAGGAGGCTGTGGCTCATCACGGGGTCCCCGGCGAGCACGGCGTCCTCGTACGGGCCGAAGGTGGCGAGGCGCTCCGCGGCGAAGCGCCGCAGCGCGGCGCGCGCCTCGGTGCGGGACGCGGGGAAGAGGCGGGGCCCGTCGCGTCCGACGAAGGACACGTCGCCGTCGCGTTCCCACCGGTCGAGGTCGTGGCGGACCTCGTCGTCGATCTCGTCCTCGCGCGGCCGGTACGGGCGGGGGACGCCGAGCGCGGGCGCGTGCGGCGGGGGCTGCCGGTTGTCGTGGTCGAGGTTCCAGGTGCCGCCGGCGGGGCGGTCGGCGTCCATGAGGATGTCGTGGCCGCGCCGGACCCAGCGGTAGAAGTCCTCCTGCCGCAGCCGGGTGGTGCCGCGTCCGTCGGCCCAGGCCGCGAACTCCTCGTGCGCGACCAGGAATCCGCGGGCGGGCCCGACCGTCACCTGCGGCAGGGAGCGCACCAGGGAGAGCGCGGCGCGCGAGGTGGGGTGGTGCACGGTGACCGGCCGGGACCCGGCCGCCTCGGCCAGACCCTCGCGGTAGGTGGACGCGCGCACGTAGGCGACCCGGTCGCCGAGTTCCGCGGCGCGGTGGCGCATGGCGGAGAGCACCAGGTGGGCCTTGGCCCGGTGGAAGCGGCGGCGCCGGAAGACGGCGCGCGACTCGATCATGAGCAGGGGTGTGTCGCGGCCGGGGCCGCTCTCCCCGGGGGTGAGGAAGTGCGGTCCGAGCTGGTCGCCGAAGAGCCAGTGCACGCGGGGGTCGCCTCCGTGGTGGGCGGGCGGAGAGGGGTCCGGTCCGGTGGGCGGGGCGTGACTCCCCGTTCACCGGACCGGACCACTCGCCCACGTTAGGCGCGGGCGGGGCGCTCCGGCCGGAGCGCCCCGCCGGGCGGTCGCCCCCGGGTCACACCTCTGCCGGGGTCTTCCCGGCGGCCCGGGTGCGCGACTCGCGGGCCAGGGCGCTCGGCCACCACGCCTTCGGGCCGATGTCGACGACGAGTGCGGGCACCAGCAGGGACCGGACGACGAGGGTGTCCAGCAGGACGCCGAAGGCGACGATGAACGCGATCTGCACCAGGAAGGCCAGCGGGATCACCATCAGCGCGGCGAACGTGGCGGCGAGGACGACACCCGCGGAGGTGATGACCCCGCCGGTGGTGGTCAGCCCGCGGAGCACGCCGAGCCGGGTGCCGTGGGCGAGGGTCTCCTCGCGCACCCGGGACATCAGGAAGATGTTGTAGTCGACGCCGAGGGCCACCAGGAAGACGAACCCGTACAGCGGGACCGAGGCGTCCGTGCCGCTGAAGCCGAGCAGGTGCTCGAAGACCAGGGCCGAGACGCCCAGGGTGGCGAGGAAGTTGAGACCGACGGTCGCGACGAGCAGCACCGGCACGAGCAGGGACCGCAGCAGCATCACGAGGATCAGCAGGATGATGGCGAGTACGACGGGCACGATGATCGTCCGGTCGCGCGAGGCGGTCTGCTGGGTGTCGTACTGCTGGGCCGTGTAGCCGCCGACGATCGCGCCGGCGTCCGGTACGGCGTGCACCTGCTCCCGCAGCCGCTCGACCGTGTCCTTCGCCGCGTCGCTGTCGGCGGCGGCCTCCAGGGTGGCGTCGATCCGGACGCGGCCGTCCACGACCAGCGGTTCGCCCCCGCCGGGCCGCCCGGAGGCGGAGACGGCGGCCGCGGAGGCCACGCCCTCGGTGCCCTCGGCGGCGGCGGTGACCTGCTCGGCCCGCGCGGCGTCGGCGATGATCACGGCGGGGTTGCCGGAGCCGCCGGGGAAGTGCTCGCCGAGGGTCTGCTGGGCGGCGACCGAGGGGGCGTCGTTGACGAAGATCTCGTCGAGCGGCACGCCCTTGGAGGAGAGCGCCGGGGAGAAGGCCGCGAAGGCGGTGAGGACGAGCGCCGTGGACACCCACACCTTGCGGGGGGACCGGTCGACCACGGCGGCGACGCGTCGCCACACGCCGTGGCCCTCGGCCGTCGCGTCCGACGGCTTGGGCTTGGCCGGCCAGTACGCGGCGCGTCCGAGCAGGGCCAGCACGGCGGGCAGGAAGGTCAGCGTGGACAGCACGGCGCAGACGATGCCGATCGCGCCGACGGGGCCGAGCGCCCGGTTGTTGGTGAGGTCGCTCGCGAGGAGGGCCAGCAGGCCGAGGGCGACGGTGGCGGCGCTGGCGGTGATGGCGCCGAAGGACCGGCGCACCGCGGCCAGGGCGGCGGCGGCCCGGTCGCCGCGGACGGCGAGTTCCTCCTTGAAGCGGGCGGCGAGCAGCAGGGCGTAGTCGGTCGCCGCGCCGATCACCAGGATGGACAGGATGCCCTGCACCTGTCCATCGACCCGGACGACGTCCCGGTCGGCGAGCGCGTAGACGACCGCGCAGGCGAGGCCGAGCGCGAAGACGGCGCCGAGGATGATGACGAAGGGCAGCAGGACGCTGCGGTAGACCAGCAGCAGGATGAGCAGCACGGCCGCGAGGGCCACCGAGAGCAGCAGGCCGTCGATGCCGGCGAAGGCGTCGGAGAGGTCGGCCTGGCTCGCCGCGGGTCCGGCGATCGCGGCTTCGGTGCCGGCCACGGCGCCGGCCGCCTCGTCCACCTCGCCGAGGACCGTGGGCAGTTCCTCACCGAGGTCCGGCTTCAGCTGGACGACCGCCTGCATCGCCTCGCCGTCCTCGGACACGAAGGCGGGCGAGGGCTGTCCGACGACGCCCGGGCGGCCGGCGAGCGAGGCGAGGGACTTCGTGGCCTCGGCCTGCTGGGCCTCGGTGACCCGGTCCCCGCCGGCCGTCCAGACGACGATCGCCGGTACCGTCTCGCCCTGGTCGAACGCCTCACGCGCCTCGAGGACCTGGGTGGACTCGGCGTCCTGGGGCAGGAAGGCGGCCTGGTCGTTGGTGGCCACCTCGCCGAGTTTGCCCGCGTACGGCCCGAGCGTGCCGCCGACGCCGAGCCAGACGACCAGCAGGACGAGCGGTACCAGCCACCGGGCCCAGCGCGGTGTGTTCCTCATGGGGATCCCCAAGCCTCGCGGAGTATGTCACTCACTAAGTATGTCAACCGTCGAGATATCTTAGCCCGCCGAATCGCGCGCCCGGGACCACCCTCCGCCACCCCCGCCGCCCTCGTCCGGCCCTTCTGCCCCGCACGGGGCTCCGGATGCACCGGGAGCGGCCCCGGGGCACGGGACGCTCCCGTCCCGCCACGACCACCTTGCCGGGACGGCGGCGGCACCCCGGGGCAGGGACGCCCGCACTCCGGGGTCGCAGCGCCCGCACTCCGGGGTCACGGCGCCCGCGGTCAGGGGTCTTGGCGCAAGATCTGAACAGTGCTTCACTTCTTCCATGGCCTACCGCAAGACCGCTGCCGAGATCCGGCGCCTCGACGCCGCCCGCGAGCATCTGGTGGCCCGTGCCACCGAGGTCGTCGCCGAAGTGGGCTGGGCGCAGGCGTCCGTCACCGCCGTGGCCGACGCGGCGGGCATCGCCGCCGGCTCCGTCTACCAGCACTTCCCGTCGAAGGCGGCCCTCGCCGTCGAGGTCTTCCGGCGAGCCGCCGGACGCGAGGTGGAGGTCCTCGGGGAGGTGCTGCGCGGCCCGGGCACACCCGTCGAACGCCTGGCGGCCGGGGTGGAGGTCTTCGCCCGCCGCGCCCTGGAGAACCGGGGCCTCGCCCACGCCCTGCTCGCCGCCCCCGCGGAACCGGCGGTCGGCGCCGAGCGCCTGGAGTTCCGCCGCCGCTACCGCGCACTGTTCGCCGAGGTGATCGCCGAGGGCATGCGGCAGGGCCTGCTGCCCCCGCAGGACGGGGAGATGACCGCCGCCGCGCTCACCGGCGCCGTCGGCGAAGTCCTCGTCGACCCGCTGACGGCGCCCGGCACGACCGCCGTCGACGGCCTCCTCGCCGAGCTCACCGCGCTGACGCTGCGCTGCTCCGGCGCCGCCCCCGCACCGGCCCGCACCGCACCGCCCCGCCCCTGACCGGCCGCCACCCGCCCGCACCGCCCGCCCCGGAGGCACACATGACCGCACCGCTGTCCGCACCGTCCAGCAACCCGTCCGCGGTGACGCACGAGGTCACCAACCAGCCGCCGCCGCTCACCGGCCACGACGTGGCCGACGACCCGGTGCTCCTCGAAGGGGTGCGCCGGGAGGGCGCCGACTGGTACCTGGACGAGCTCCACCGCCTCGGCCGCCGCGCCGGCAGCGAGGAGGTCCAGCGCCGGGCCGAGGAGGCCAACCGCTGCGAGCCGGTGCTGCGCACCCACGACCAGTACGGCAACCGGATCGACGAGGTCGACTTCCACCCGGCGTACCACGCCCTCATGGAGGAGGCGGTCGGCGCCGGGCTCGCCGGCGCGGCCTGGGCCGACGAGCGGCCGGGAGCCCATGTGGCCCGGGCGGCCGGCTTCATGGTCTGGAGCAGCGCCGAGTCCGGCCACGGCTGCCCGGTGTCCATGACGTACGCGGTCGTGCCCGCCCTGCGCCACTCCCCCGACCTCGCCGAGACCTACGAACCGCTGCTCACCGGCCGCGCCTACGACCCGGGGCTGCGGACGCCCACCGGGAAGCGGGGCCTGCTCGCCGGCATGGGGATGACGGAGAAGCAGGGCGGCACCGACGTCCGCGCCAACACCACCACCGCCGCACCGAGCCCGGACGGCACCTGGCGGCTGCGCGGGCACAAGTGGTTCACCAGCGCGCCGATGAACGACCTGTTCCTGGTCCTCGCGCAGGCGCCCGGCGGACTGTCCTGCTTCCTGGTCCCGCGGGTGCTTCCGGACGGCAGCCGCAACACCTTCCGCATCCAGCGCCTCAAGGACAAGCTGGGCAACCGCTCCAACGCGAGCAGCGAGCCCGAGTTCGACGACACGGTCGCCTGGCTGGTCGGCGCCGAGGGCAAGGGCGTCCGCACGATCATCGACATGGTCACCATGACCCGGCTGGACTGCGTCCTCGGGTCCGCGTCCGGCACCAGGGCCGCCCTCGCCCAGGCGGCCCACCACGTGCGGCACCGCAGGGTGTCCGGCGCGCTGCTGATCGACCAGCCGCTGATGCGCAACGTCGTCGCCGATCTCGCCCTGGAGTCGGAGGCGGCGACGACCCTGGCCCTGCGCCTGGCGGGGGCGGCCGACCGGGCCAGGCACGGGGACGCCGGGGAGCGCGCCTTCCTGCGGCTCGCGACCGCCGTCGGCAAGTACTGGGTGTGCAAGCGGCAGCCCGCCGCCGTGGCCGAGGCGCTGGAGTGCCTCGGGGGCAACGGCTACGACGAGGCGTCCGGGATGCCCCGCCTGTACCGCGACGCGCCCCTCAACGGCATCTGGGAGGGGTCCGGCAACGTCAACGCCCTGGACCTGCTGCGCGCCCTGGCCCGCGAACCCGAGTCGCTGGACGCCTTCCACGCGGAGACCGGGGCGGCCGCGGGCGGGGACCGCAGGCTCGACGAGGCGCGGCGCGCCCTGAAGGACGAACTGGTCCTCACCGAGGACGCCCCGCTGCGGGCCCGCCGCGTCATCGAGCGCGCGGCGCTCGTCCTCCAGGGCTCTCTCCTGGTGCGCCACGCCCCCGCCGCCGTGGCGGACGCCTTCTGCGCCTCCCGGCTCGGAAGCGACCGGGGTCTGGCGTTCGGCACCCTCTCCCCGGGCGCGGACTTCGGGGGCCTGCTGGAGCGGCTGCCCCGCTGAGCGGTGCACCTCCGGGAGCGGCGGGCGGACGTCCGCCCCTCCCGGAGGTGCACGGGGACCACGGGCGGCCCACGATGGGACGGGGGCCGTCCCCGGGAGGCGCTGCGATGCGGAACGACAGCCTGCACACCACCGACGTCCTCGTGGTCGGCGCCGGCCCCGTGGGGCTTACCGCCGCCGGTGAGCTGCGCAGACGCGGCGTCTCGGTCCGCGTGGCCGACCGGCTGCCCGCGCGGCTCCCGTACGCGAAGGCGGTGGGCATCCAGCCCCGGACGCTGGAGCTCTGGGACCGGGCGGGGCTCGTCGGCAAGGTGCTGGAGGCGGCCGTTCCCATGCTCGGCCAGCTCACGTTCGAGAACGGCTCGCCACGGCAGCGGATCGATCTGGTGCTGCCGCCCGAGGTGCCGTACCGCTTCGCCGCGCTGCCGCAGTACGAGACGGAACGCATCCTCCAGGAGTACCTCGAGGGCTTCGGCACCCGGATCGAACGGGGCACCGAACTCGTCTCGTTCGAGCAGGACGACGACGGGGTGACCGCGCGCCTGGTGCGCACCGGGGCGGACGGCGACGGCGAGGAGGAGGTCCGCTGCCGCTATCTGGTGGGCTGCGACGGCGCGCACAGCGTGGTCCGCAAGGGCCTCGGGCTGACGTTCGGGGGCGGCGCGTTCCCCGACGAGTACATGCTGGGCGACGTGGAGGTCGACTGGGACCTGCCGCACGGCTACGGAGTGCGCTCCCTGCACCGCGGCGCGGACGGCGCCGTCGACGACGCGCTGGTGTGCATCCCGCTGCCGGGCGACGGCCGGTACCGGATGTCGATGACCGTGCCGCCGGAGCTCTCCGCGGCGGGCGGTGACGGCACGCCGGGCGACGGCGTCGCCCACGGACTGGAGAACGGCCGCGCGCCCTCGCTCGCCCATCTCCAGGCGGTGCTGGACCGGTTGTCGCCACGGCCGGCGACCGCGTCGGCACTGCGCTGGTCGTCGGTGTTCCGCATCAGCCACCGGCTGGTGGACCGGTACGGCCGCGGCCGGGTCTTCGTCGCGGGGGACGCCGCCCACATCCATCCGCCCACCGGCGCCCAGGGCATGAACACCGGCATCCAGGACGCCTGGAACCTGGCGTGGAAGCTCGCCCTCGCGGTGGCCGGCCGGGCCGGACCGGGCCTGCTCGCCAGCTACGACGCGGAGCGCCGTCCGGTGGGCGAGGAGGTCGTCGGCCGGACCGTGCGCCACGCCGCCGAGGGCGTCCAGGCGGACCCGGCGGACCCGCGGACCGTGATGCTGCGCGAGGCGCAGCTGCTCGTCGGGTACCGGGGAAGCCCCGTCGTCGACGGCCCGGCCCCCGGCGGGGCGGGACCGCGGCCCGGCGACCGGGCACCGGACTGCGGCGGGCTGCGCGACCCGATCGCCGCCTACCCGCTGCGGCTGTTCGACGTCCTGCGCGGCCGCGGTCATGTGCTGCTGGTGTACGGCCCGGACGCGGGGAGCGCGCCGGCCGGCGGATACGGGCGGCTGGCGCATCTGGCCCGGGAGGCGTCGCACGGCCTGGTCGGGACGTGCGCCGTCCTCGCGGGCGAGGGAGCCCCGCCCGCGGGGGCGGGGGTCCCCGTCTACCGCGACGCCGCGGGCGAGTTCGCGCTGATGTACGGCGTGCGGGAGCCGACCGCGTTCCTGGTGCGGCCCGACGGCCACCTGGGCGCCCGGCTCCCGCTGCCGGCCGAGCGGTCGCTCTCGGACCACCTCCGGCGGGTCTTCGCGGGGTGAGCCCCGGGGGCCTGCGGACGGGCCGGGCCGCACGACGCCCCGGGCGCCCCCGCCGCGACCGGGACCGCGTGAGCCCGGGACCGGGACCGGGACCGGGACCGGGACTGCGACCGCGACCGGGCCGCGGTCGCCGGGCCCGGTCCCCCGCGGCGGGCGGCCGTCACACGCTGAGGGCCCGGCGCACCGTGTGCTCGGCGCCGCTGCCGCCCTCGCCGGAGGAGGTGACCCGGCCGGCTTCCAGCACGTAGTACCGCTGGGCGGCGCGCATGGCGAAGCCCACGTGCTGTTCGACGAGGAGGACCGACAGGCCGCTGCGCCGCGACAGGGCGATCACCGTCTCCTCGATCTCGGCGACGACGGACGGCTGGATGCCCTCGGTCGGTTCGTCGAGCAGCAGCAGCCTCGGCCGGGTCACCAGTGCGCGGGCGAGGGCGAGTTGCTGCCGCTGGCCGCCCGAGAGGAGGCCCGCCCGGCGCTGGGCGAGTTCGCGCAGGACCGGGAAGAGGTCCATCGCCTCGGCGACGGCCTCCTTGCCGCCGGGGCGGCCGTCCGCGACGAGGAGCAGGTTCTCGGCCGTGGTGAGGTGCGGGAACGACTGCTGTCCCTGCGGTACGTAGGCCATGCCGCGGGCGACCCGCTCGTGCGGGGCGAGCCGGGTGATGTCCTCGCCGTCGAGGAGCACGCTGCCGCTCGACGGGCGGATGAGCCCCATGACGGTGCGCAGCAGGGTGCTCTTCCCGGCGCCGTTGTGGCCGAGGACGGTGGCGACACCGTCCTCGGGGACGGTGACGTCCACCCCGTGGAGCACGGTCGTGCGGTCGTAGCCGGCCCGGACGTCGTTGATCTGCAGCACGGTCTCACGCCTCCTCGGCGACGGTCACGGGTACGGGGACGGCGGCGGGTCCGGGCCCGGGCTCCGGTTCGGTGGCCCGCCCGAGGTAGACCTCCTGCACCCTGGGGTCGGCCTGGACCTCGGCGACGGTGCCCTCGGTGAGGACCCTGCCCGCGTGCAGGACGGTGACGCTGCGGGCGAAGGAACGCATGAAGTCCATGTCGTGCTCGATGACGACGACCGTGCGGTCCTCGCCGATCCGGCGCAGGAGTTCGCCGGTGGCCTCCCGCTCGTCGTGGCTCATGCCGGCCACCGGCTCGTCGAGGAGCAGCAGGCGCACGTCCTGGACGAGCAGCATGCCGATCTCCAGCCACTGCTTCTGGCCGTGTGCCAGCACGCCGGCCGGGCGGTCCCGCAGCCGGGTCAGGCCGGTCGTCTCCAGCGCCCGGGCCACCGGCTCCGGCACGTCCTTGCGCCGCCGGAGCATCGCCAGCGGGGAGCGGCCCGCGCCGGCGGCGATGTCGAGGTTCTGCAGGACGGTCAGTTCGTCGAAGACGGTGGCGGTCTGGAAGGTGCGGCCGATGCCGGTCCGGGCGATGCGGTGGACGGGGCGGCCGAGGATCTCCTCACCGCCGAAGCGGACCGAGCCGGCCGCCTTCACCAGTCCGGTCACGGCGTCGACGACGGTGGTCTTCCCCGCGCCGTTGGGCCCGATGAGGAAGCGCAGGTCGCCCGGGTGGATGTCCAGGTCGACGCCGTCGACGGCGGTGAAGCCGTCGAACGTCACGCGCAGGTCGCGGACGGTCAGTCCTTCGCCGCTCATGCGGTCTCTCCTGTCGGTGTCGCGGGGGTCGGGGAGGCCGCGGGGGCCGCGGGGCTCCGGCGCCTGCGCAGGACGGCGCCGAGGGAGGCGAGGCCGCCGGGGAGGAAGCCCACGGCCAGGACGAACAGCAGGCCCTGGGCGTAGGTCCAGGCGGCGGGGAACGACTCGGAGAGCGTGCTCTGGGCCCAGGCGACGGCGACGGCGCCGAGCACGGCGCCGACCAGGCTGGCCCGGCCGCCGACCGCGGCGCCGATGACGAAGCCGATGGACGGCACGACACCGATCAGCGCCGGGGAGATGATGCCGACGGCCGGGACGAACAGCGCGCCGGCCAGACCCGCCATGCCGGCGGCGGCGACGTAGGCGACCAGCTTGACGTTGGCCGGGTCGTACCCGAGGAAGCGGACCCGCTCCTCGGAGTCGCGGACGGCGACGAGGAGTTCGCCGTAGCGGGAGACGAAGAGCGCGCGGGCGAGGGCCACGGTGAGCAGCAGGGCGCCCGCGATGATCAGGTACACGGTGCGCTGGTTGACCGGGTCGCGCAGGTCGTAGCCGAAGAACCCCTGGATGTCGGTGAGGCCGTTGGTGCCGCCGGTGGTGGCCTGCTGGCCGATGAGCCAGATGGCGAGCGCCGCGGCGAGGGCCTGGCTGAGGATGGCGAAGTAGGCGCCCTTGACCCGGCGGCGGAAGACGAGGAAGCCGAGGAGGCCGGCGACGGCCATCGGCAGCAGCACGGTGGCGGCGAGCGCGAACACGGGGTTCGCGAACGGCTGCCACCACCAGGGCAGGGTGTCGCCGGTGCCGTAGAGCAGCATGAAGTCGGGCAGCGTCTCGCCCGCCGCGGCGGCGTCCGCGAGCTTGAGGTGCATGGCCATGGCGTAGCCGCCGAGGCCGAAGAAGACGCCCTGGCCGAGGACGAGGAGTCCGCCGCGGCCCCAGGCGAGGCTCACGCCGACGGCGACGATCGCGAAGCACAGGTACTTGGCGAGCAGGCTGAGCCGGAAGTCGGAGAGGGCGAGCGGGGCGACGCCGAGGAGGAGCACGGCGCCCGCGAGGAAGGCGGCGGGGACCCGCAGGCGGGCGCGCCTCTCCTTTCCGGGCAGGGGGGCGGGGGCGGTCTCGGGCGGTGCGGTGGTCGTCGTCATGCCAGGCTCCGGGTGCGCAGTGTGTACAGGCCCTGGGGTCGCCACTGGAGGAACGCGACGATCGCGACGAGGACCACGACCTTCGCGACGCTGACCGTGGTCGAGTACTCCAGCACGGACTGGAGGACGCCGAGGGCGAAGGCCGTGACGACCGCTCCCCTGAGCCGGCCGATGCCGCCGACGACCACCACCAGGAAGGCGTCGACGATGTAGTTGGTGCCCATGGTCGGGCCGATCGGTCCCACGAGGGTGAGCGCGACGCCCGCCAGGCCGGCCAGTCCGGAACCGATGAAGAAGGTGGTCCGGTCGACGCGGGCGGTCGCGATGCCGGACACCTTGGCGAGGTCCCGGTTCTGCACCACCGCGCGGATGCGGCGCCCGAGCGGGGTGGCCCGCATGGCGGCCGTGAGGCCGAGGACGCACAGCAGGGCGAGGCCCAGGATGAACAGCCGGTTGGTGGCGAGGGTCGTGCCCGCGACGCCGATGTTCCCGGTCAGCCATTCGGGCGCGCGGGTCTGGACGTTGGGGGCGCCGAAGATGTCACGGGCGAGTTGCTGGAGCATCAGGGAGACGCCCCAGGTGACGAGCAGGGTGTCCAGCGGTCTGGTGTACAGGCGCCGGATGAGCAGCCACTCCAGCAGTGCGCCCATGGCCCCGGCGACCAGGAAGGCCGTCGGCAGGGCGACGAGGAGGGAGACGCCGGCGTCGCCGATCGCCTGCTGGAGCAGGTAGGCGGTGTAGGCGCCGGCCATCATGAACTCGCCGTGCGCCATGTTGATCACGCCCATCTGACCGAAGGTCAGGGTGAGGCCGAGCGCGATGAGGAGGAGGACGGCACCGATGCTGATGCCGGTGAAGGACTGGTTGAGGACGACCGTCATGGAGCGGCTCCGGGGGAACGGGCGGGTGCGGGTACCGGGTCGGGTGCGGCCCCGGGCGGGGGCGTGAGCGTCCCGGCGGTGTGACCGGGCGGGGCCGGGCGGGCGGACCGCGGCGGGGCGGCCCGCCGCGGTCCGTCACGAGGGGCCCGGCTCAGGAGAGGCCGGAGGCCCAGTCGTAGCCCTTGAGGTAGGGGTCGGGCTTGACGGGCCCGCCGGAGTTCCAGACCTCGGTGATGCGGCCGTCGGCGCCGATCCTGCCGATGCGGGCCGTCTTGTGGACGTGCTGGGTCGCGCCGTCCACGGTGACCTTGCCCTCGGGGGCGTCGAGGGTGATGCCGTCCGCGGCGGACTTCACCGCGGCGACGTCGAAGGAGCCGGCCTTCTCCACCATCAGCTTCCACAGGTGGACGGAGACGTAGGCCGCCTCCATCGGGTCGCTGGTCGGCTTGTCCTTGCCGTAGGCGTCCTGGTAGGCCTTCACGAAGCCGGTGTTCGCGGCGCCCGGCGTGGTCTGGTAGTAGTTCCAGGCGGTCAGCTGGCCCTCCAGGTACTGGGTGCCGATGCTCTTGACCTCCTCCTCCGCGATGGAGACGGACAGCACCGGAAGGCTCCGGGCGGTGAGGCCGCCGGACTTGTACTCCTTGAAGAAGGCCACGTTGCTGTCGCCGTTCAGGGTGTTGAAGACGGCGTCGGCCCCGGCGTCCTTGACCTTGTTGACGATGGTCCCGAACTCGGTGGAGCCGAGGGGCGCGTAGTCCTCGCCGACCACCTTCATGCCGTTGGCCGCCGCGTACGCCCTGATGATCTTGTTGGCGGTGCGCGGGAAGACGTAGTCGCTGCCGACCAGGTACAGCCGGGTGCGGCCCTGCTTCTTCAGGTAGTCGAGCGCGGGCACGATCTGCTGGTTGGTGGTGGCGCCCGTGTAGAAGATGTACGGGGACTGCTCCAGCCCCTCGTACTGGACGGGGTAGAACAGCAGGGCCTTGTGGCGTTCGAAGACCGGCTTGACCGCCTTGCGGCTGGCCGAGGTCCAGCAGCCGAAGGTGGCGGCGACCCGGGTGTCCGTGATGAGCGCCTCGGCCTTCTCGGCGAACGTGGGCCAGTCGGACGCGCCGTCCTGGCTGACGGGCTCGATCTTCTTGCCCAGGACGCCGCCGGCCGCGTTGATCTCCTTCACGGCCAGGAGCAGCGAGTCGCGGACGGTGACCTCGCTGATGGCCATGGTGCCCGAGAGCGAGTTGAGCAGGCCGACCTTCACGGTGTCCCCGGACGTGTCCGCCGTGGCGCCGGAGCCGGTGGACGTCCCGCTGCCGGTCTTCGCGCCGCACGCGGTGAGGGCGGCGGTCGCGCCGAGGGCACCGACGCCCGTCAACAGGCCGCGTCTGCTCACGATGAACTCGGACATGCACTACCTCCTGGGCCCTTGCGGGCGTGGCGAAGTGGGCGGGGCTGGGATGGGGGAAGAGGGCGCTTCAGGAGGCGGCTGCGTCGGCGCACGGTGCCCGGCCGTTTCGCTGTGGCGTCCCGGCCGGTCGCTGAAGTGCGTCCACAGCCTGCGGGCGAACTGTTTCCCGCAGGTTTCCGGGCAATTGAAGAACAGTTTCCAGAGGAAGTTTTTCCCGCACGCAACTTCGCCGTATTACAGCGCTTCACAGGGCATTTGACGGATCGTCGGCAACGCGTTTCGATACTTCCGGTGGAAAGGAAGTGATTCCTGATTTCCCTTGCCACTGCTGTGTCGCCGGGCGGTAGGCTCCTTCCGTTCCCGCCCTGGGACGTGCGCACGCGAACCGAGGAGAGCGATGGCGAGGCGGTCCGTGGAACTGCTCGACCTGCTGACGCGGGCGGAACGGCTCGCGGCCCGCCGGGTGCAGTCCGTGCTCGCGGAGTACGACTGCACCGTGGAGGCGTGGCGGGTGCTGGACCTGCTCGCGGACGGCGACGGGCACCACATGACGGCGCTGGCCGAGCACGCCTTCCTCCCGGCCCCGACGCTGACGAAGCTGGTCGATCAGCTCGTCGACCAGAACCTCGTCTTCCGCCGGATCGATCCCGCCGACCGCCGGCGGGTGCTGGCCCACCTCACGCCGCGGGGCTCGGACCGGCACCGCCTGCTCGCCGACGCGGTGCGCGCCGACCGGGGCGCCTGGGAGCCGCTGCTCGATCCCGAAGACGGCCGGCGGCTCGCCCTGCTGCTGGACCGCCTGACCTCGGCGCTGCACCGGGGCGACGGCGTCAGCGCAGCTCGTGCGGAGCGCTCAGCCGGGCGAGCACGTTGAAGTCGAGCCCGTCCGCCTCGGCCAGGTAGATCCGCTGGCGGACGTGCCTGCCGTCGAGGCCGAGCACGCCGCGCGGACCCTCGTAGCGGACGGTGCCGGCCGCCGCCCCGATGGCGGACACGTCCAGGGTGCGGGCCGCTTCGACGAGGGCCGCGAGCAGCAGCACCCCCTCGTAGCAGGACTCGCCGAGACTGCCGGGGACGGGCGCCTGGAGGCCGAACCTGGCGGCGTAACGGCCGTGGAAGTCCAGCGTGTTGCCGTCGGCGAGCGACGCGAAGAACCCGGCGGTGCTGTACAGGCCGGCGGTGGCCCCGGGGCCGCTGCCGAGCAGCATGTTCTCGTCCATCAGGGTGCTCAGCCGCAGGGAGCGCTGGTCCAGCCCCCGGGCGGCGAAGGCCCGGTTGAAGCGCACGGCGTCGCTGCCGACCAGGAGCATCAGCACGGCGTCCGCGTCGGTGTGCTCGATCCTGCGCAGCACGTCGTCGAAGTCGTCGGTGCCCAGCGGGAGGTACGCCTCGCCGCAGACCCGCCCGCGGGCGGTGCGCGCGAAGCGGCGCGCGGCGCGGGCGGTCTGCCGCGGCCACACGTAGTCGTTGCCGACGGTGAACCAGCGCCGTACCCCCCGCGCCTCGCCGAGCAGCCGCATCGCGGGCAGCAGCTGCCAGGACGGCGTCTCGCCCGCCACGAAGACGCCCTCGGTGCGCTCGCCGCCCTCGTACAGCGCCGTGTAGACGTACGGCACGCGGTGCGCGACGCGCGGGGCGAGGGCCCGGCGGACCGAGGAGATGTGCCAGCCGGTGACGCCCTGCACCGTCCCGGTGTCCACGAGGGCCCCGACCTCCGCCGCCACGGTACGGGGGTCCGCTCCCCCGTCGACCTCCAGCAGCCGCAGCTCCCTGCCCAGCACCCCGCCCGCCGCGTTGACCTCGTCGGCGGCGAGGCGGGCGCAGGTCAGGCAGGTGGGGCCGAAGATCCCGGCGGGCCCCTGCCTCGGGTACACGAGCGCGACGTCCAGGGTCGACGCGTCGGGCACGAACCATTCGGGGGGCCTGGCCGGAGGTGGCGGACGGTGCATGGGCTCATGATTGCGGCACCGCCCCCGCCGCCCAAGCCGGGGACCGGATCGAGACCGATTCGTCAGCATGGCGGGCGGCGGGAGGGCCCTGGGCGGGGGCGCCGGCGGGGGCGCAGCCGGCGGCCGGAGGGTCCGGGGCGGGGGTGGCCTCGTCAGCCGGCGACGCGTCCGGCCCGCAGCTCCAGACGCTCCCCCGGGAAGAGGCGCTGGAAACGGGTGTCGTGGGACACCGCGACCACGGCCCCCGCGAAGCCGGCCAGCGCGGCCTCGAGCTCCTCCACGAGGTCGGGCGCCAGGTGGTTGGTGGGCTCGTCCAGCACCAGCAGGTCGGCCGGGAACGAGACCAGCCTGGCCAGCTCCAGCCGCCGCCGCTGCCCCACGGACAGGGCCGCGACGGAGAGCTCCAGGTCCTCCGCCCGGAACAGCCCGAGGGCCAGCAGTTCCTCGGCGTACTCCTCCGGCAGGCCGGCCCGCCCGCGGGCGTACGCCGCGAGCAGCGGCTCCCGCGCGGGCACGGCGTCCAGTTCCTGACGCAGGCGGCCGACGCGCGCCGTCCGGTGCACGGTCCCGGTGCCGGGGCGCAGGTCGCCGGCGAGCACCCGCAGCAGCGTGGTCTTGCCCGCCCCGTTGGGGCCGTGCACCAGCAGCCGGTCCCCCATGGCGACGCGCAGGTGCGGCACCGAGAGGCGGTCGCCCACCTCGACGCCGGTCAGTTCGGCGAGCACGGTGCCGGGCGCCGCGCCGGCCGCGGTGAACAGGGCCCCGAAGCGCAGTGGTTCGGGCGGGGCCGCCACCGGTTCCCCGCGCAGCTGCTCCAGCCGCACCCGGGCGGCGCGGACCTGGCCGGAGAGCTTGTTCTCGTGCGAGCGGCGGTGCTTGCCGAAGCCCTGGCGGGGGTCCCCGCCCGTGCCGGCGAGCCGCTGCCCGGCGGCCGCCACCAGTTCCTCGGTGCGGGCGAGTTCGTCCAGCCACTCCTGGTGCTCCTGCGCACGGCGGCGGCGTTCGGCGGCCTTCGCGGCCCGGTAGCCGCTCCAGCCGTCGCCGTAGCGCCCGACCGAGCGGGTGTCGCGGTCGACCTCCAGCACGGTGGTCGCCACGGACTCCAGGAACTCCCGGTCGTGGGTGACCGCGAGCACGGTGCCCCGGTGTGCGCGCAGCCGGTCCCGGAGCCAGCGGACGGCGTCCCGGTCGAGGTGGTTCGTCGGCTCGTCGAGGAGCAGCAGTTCGGCTCCCGAGGCGAGGACGCAGGCCAGCGCGAGCCGGGACTGCTCCCCGCCGGAGAGGGTGCCGACGGGGCGGTCGCGGCCGACGTGTCCGAGGCCGAGTCCGTGCAGGGCGGCGTCGACGTCCGCGTCGGCGCGGTAGCCGCCGCGTTCCTCGAAGCGTTCCAGCAGGTCGCCGTAGTCGGCGAGTTGCCCGGCTCCCGCGTCGGGGCCGGCGCCGGCGAGGTGTCCCTCCGCCTCGCGCAACCGGGCTTCGAGGGAGCGCAGTTCGGCGAGTGCGGCGTCGACGGTGTCCTGGACGGTGTCGTCGGGGCCCACGCCGAAGGTCTCGGCGAGTGTCTGGGCGAGGTGGGCCGTGGCGCCGGGGAAGCGGACGGTGATCTCTCCGGCGTCCGGGGCCCGGACGCCGGCGACGAGGCGCAGGAGGGTGGACTTGCCGGAGCCGTTCTCGCCGACGACGGCGGCCCGCTCGCCGGGCCGGACGGCGAAGGTGACGCGGTCGAGCACCGGGCGGACGCCGTAGGAGGTGCTGACGGAGTGCAGGCTGAGCTGGGCGCGGTCGCGCATGGGAGGTGTCCCTGGGTGGGTTCGCCGGATTCGGGCACGGAGGGACGACGGAGCGGCGCCGCTGCCGCGGAGCGGTCAGCGGGTCAGGCCGTGTCCGTGGCCGGAATCAGAGAAAGAAGTAGTACGAACCCATGCGCGCCACGGTACCAAACGCCGCCGGGGCGGTGCCGGGACGCGGGCGCGGCGCACCGGGCGCCGGCGGAGGCCTTCAGGAGACGGAGGCGTTCAGGAGACCGAGACCGGACGGAGGCGGAGACGTTCAGGAGGCGGCGGCCGGAAGGAGGGCGAACGGGGACGGGGCGGTGCCGGCACCGTGAAGGTGCCGGCACCGCCCCGTGCGGACCCGCGGGCGGTCAGACGGCCGCCGGGAAGGTCGGGTACTCCACGCCGGAGACGTGCTGCACCACCCGGATGACCTGGCACGAGTAGCCGAACTCGTTGTCGTACCACAGGTAGAGGATCGCGTTGTCGCCGTCGACCTTGGTCGCGCCGGCGTCCACGATGGAGGCGTGGCGCGAGCCCACGAAGTCCATGGAGACCGCGTCCGGAGCGGTGGTGAAGTCGATCTGGCGCTTGAGCGACGAGTGGAGCGAGACGTCGCGGAGGTACTCCAGGACCTCGTCACGGGTGGTCTCGCGGCCCAGGCGCAGGCTGAGGATCGCGATCGACACGTCCGGCACGGGCACGCGGATGGAGCTGCCGGTGATCGGCGCCTTCAGGGCGGGCAGCGCCTTCGCGACGGCGGAGGCGGCGCCGGTCTCGGTGATGACCATGTTGAGCGGCGCGCTGCGGCCGCGGCGGTCGGCCTTGTGGAAGTTGTCCAGCAGGTTCTGGTCGTTGGTGAACGAGTGGACGGTCTCCACGTGGCCGCGCAGCACACCGTACTCGTCGTTCATCGCCTTCAGCGGCGGGACGATCGCGTTGGTGGTGCAGGACGCACAGGACAGGATGCGCTCGTCCGGCTTGATGTCGTCGTGGTTCACACCGTGCACGATGTTGGGCACGTCGCCCTTGCCGGGGGCGGTCAGGACGACCTTGTCGATGCCGGGGCGCAGGTGCGCGGACAGGCCCTCGCGGTCGCGCCACTTGCCCGTGTTGTCGATGAGGATGGCGTTGTCGATGCCGTACGCCGTGTAGTCGACCTCCGACGGGTCGTTGGCGTAGATGACCTTGATCTCGTTGCCGTTGGCGCTGATCGTGCCGGTGGCCTCGTCGACCGTGATCGTGCCCTGGAACTGGCCGTGGATCGAGTCGCGGCGCAGCAGCGAGGCGCGCTTGACGATGTCCTGGTCGCCGCCGCGGCGGACGACGATGGCGCGCAGGCGCAGACCGTTGCCGGAGCCGGCCTTCTCGATGAGAAGGCGGGCGACCAGGCGGCCGATGCGGCCGAAGCCGTAGAGGACGACGTCACGCCCCTCGCGACGCTCGATCTTGTTGTCACCGGTGGCGCCGGCGACGGCCTCGGCGGTGAACTCCGCCACCGACAGGCCGCGGTCGTCGGCGCGGTAGGCCTCGGCGAGCAGACCGAGGTCGATCTGGGACGGGCCGAGGTCGAGCGTCGTCAGCGCCTGGAGGAACGGGAACGTCTCGGTGATCGAGAGCTCCTCGCCGGCGATCTGCCGGGCGAACCGGTGCGTCTTGAGGATGCTGACCACCGACTTGTTCACCAGGGAGCGGCTGTGCAGCAGGACCGTGACGTCCTGCTCGCGGTGCAGCTTCCCGATGATCGGGATCATCGACTCCGCGATCTCCTCGCGGTGCATCCAGTTGGTGAACGAGTCGTCATTGACAGTCACGTGGTTATCTTTCGAGCTAGGCGGCGCTCATATGCTAACCCCACGGTGTTTTGATCTTCCACGCGGTCCTCGTCACACCCGCTCGCCCGCACGGCGCCGGGGAACGCCGAGGGGCGCCCGGCGCGACCGCCGGACGCCCCCTGACCTGCGTCGTCCCGAAAGGCGTGCCCCGCTCAGAAGGCCCCGTAGTCGACCTGCCAGGTCGGCAGGCCCATCCGGCGCCACACGGCCACGACCCGGTCGCGGTCGTCCAGCGACACCTTCACCGCGTAGCGGTGGCGGACATGGCGGTCGAAGAGCTCCGCCTTCACGACGTCGTCGCGCCTGCCGTCGTCCGCCGCGCGCATCCAGAGCTCGTCGTACGGCACCTCGTGGCGCCGCAGCCACGCCTCGGTCATCTCCCGGTGGTCCTCGCTGCGGCCGGAGAGCAGCACGATCGCGTCGCCGTCGGCGCGGCGGAACGCGGAGAGGGCTCCCCGCACGGAGAGGTTGAGGGTGTCCTCGTCGCAGCGGGAGAAGTCGAACGGGCCCCGGTCGCCGCGCAGCGCGAGGGTCCCGTCGATGTCGCACATGACGGCCGGGGGCAGCGCCGGGTCCGCGACGTAGGGCAGCACGGGCTGCCGGTCGTTGAACCACGCGTCCGTCAGACGCCATCCGCCCTTGCGGGACCTGAGGTGCCGCTCGGCGAGCAGCCGGATGATCTCCTCCCCCACCGGACGCTCCCGCGCGGCGTCGCGCCGTACGCACTCGTCGGCGCCGACGTCCGTGAGGTCGTGCACCACGAACAGGGCGCGGCCCGCCACGGCCGCCTTGAGCCGCTTGGGGATGTGGGGCGTGAGGTGGGTGTTGTCGACCACGACGTCGAAGCCGTCGGCGACGGCGGCCGTCACCGCGGCGTCCTGGATCGCCAGCACGGTCTGCTCGTGGGCGTGGGATCGGCCGCGTTCCGGCGCGGGAATGTCGAGCATGGTGCGCAGGTCGTCCAGGTTGACCCGTCGCATCCTGCCGTCCGCCTCCGCCTGGAGGGCGCGGGCGGCGGTCGTCTTCCCCGATGCGGGCAGGCCCGTCATGACGTGCACCCGGGGCACGGTCACGGCAGTGGACACGGTCAGTTCTCCTCGTCGGTGGTGAAGGGGTCGGACGCCTCGGGGCGCGCGGAGCGGTACGTGACGAACGCGGTGGGCCGCCCGTCCAGGCGCAGGAAGAGGGCGGGGCGCACCGCCGGGTCGGGCACCTCGCGCACCGCGCGGGCGAAGGCGCCCCGGTCCGCGGCGAGATGCGCCACGCCGGCGTACGCCGTGTCGATCGCCCGCTCGCGCTGTGCCACCCGCTCCTCGATGCCGGCGATCACCCCGCGGACCCAGCTGTCGAACTCGTCCGGAACCTGCTCCAGGAGGGCGTCCAGCGGCCGGCCGCGGGAGGCGGTGACGTCCGCGGCCGAGCAGCCGAGCGCCTGGGCCACCGCCTTGGCGGGCAGGCCCGTGAAGCGCTGGATGCCGTGGCTGCGCCAGATGTCCCGCTCGGTGACACCGGTCAGCAGCTTGTGCAGCCGGACGTACTCCGCGATCTTGGCCTTCGCCCGGACACCGGAGGCGAAACGCAGCACGAAGCCCTCGGCGTCGGTGCCGGTGGCCGGCTCGCCGCCCGGCAGGGTGCTCGACTCGGTCAGGGCGAGCAGCTCGGCGAGCGGCATGGCCGGCCGCAGGGCGACGACGGAGCCGATAGCCTTCCAGGCCGGTGCGGCGTCCGCCGGCGGCGTCTCCGTGCCGTCGGCCCCGACGGCGGCGAGCAGCACCAGGTCCCGGCGGTCGCCGTAGTCCACGACGATACGGTTCTGCGGGTAGAGGATCTCGGCGAGGTAGGTGACGCCCGGCTCCAGCCCCGAGGTGTCCCGCGCGTCGAGCCGGCGCTGTGCCCAGAGCGCCTGGGTGCTGGTGAAGGAGCCCTTGGAGGCGACGCGCCAGCGGTCCGCGTAGTGGAAGACGACGGCGAGCGACCCGTCGACCTTGTCGTACACCTCGAACGGCTCGTCGGGCAGCGCGGGCGCGTACGGCTGCCCGGACTCGTGCTCGCCGACGTTGAAGAACTTCGGCAGCGGCAGCGCGACGATCCGGCCGGTGACGTCGTCCGCGACCAGCCCGCGGCAGCGGACGGTGACCCGGTTCCAGTGCCGCTCGTACTGGCAGACGCGCGTGTACGTGTAGATCGACAGCGGCAGCTCGGGGTGTGCCTTGCGGGTCACGTGGCCCGCCGCGAGCGCCTGTTCCAGTTCGCGCGCCGGGAGCAGTTCGTGAAGAGTCAGGGATGCCTGGCCCATGGTTCCTCCGTTCGAGATGCTGCATTCTCACCTGGGGATACGCATGGGGGACAGCGGATATCGGCGGCCCCGGGCAGGCTGCAACACGGCCGCAACGTACGGTGTGCTGTGCTCGGGGCATGGACGGGACCGGGTGTGTGGAGATGACCGATGCCGCCGCGGAGCTGCTGGGCAGACTGCGCTCCGCGCACGGGCCGCTGATGTTCCATCAGTCGGGCGGCTGCTGCGACGGGAGTGCGCCGATGTGCTACCCGGCGGGCGAGTTCCGCACCGGGGCGAGCGACGTGCTGCTCGCGGAGCTGCGTGTGGCGGGGGTCGACGAGCCGGTGCCGTTCTGGATGTCGCGCTCCCAGTACGAGCTGTGGCGGCACACGCGGCTCGTCGTCGACGTGGTCGAGGGGCGCGGCAGCGGCTTCTCGCTGGAGGCCCCGGAGGGCGTCCGCTTCCTGATCAGGTCGTACCTGGCCTGACCCGGTGCCGGGTGCGCCGGCCCGGTGTCAGGGCTGGAGACTTCCGACGACCCCGGCGGTCGCCGCGATGCCGTCCTGGATGGTCGGGGCCATGCTGGTGCCCGCGAGGAAGAAGCCGAGCAGGGCGCAGACCACCGCGTGGGAGAGCTTCAGACCGCCGTTGCGCAGGAAGATCACCGCCAGCACCGTCAGCAGCAGCACCACCGAGATCGAAATGGCCATCGCCAGCCTCCTCCGCCGCGGGGGTCGTGCGGCATCCGCGTGCCGCTCGTGCGGCGTTCGGCGGCAAGTCTGGCGCAGCCGGGGCCCCGTACGGCCGACTGGCGTGTCCGCCGTACGGGTGGGCTGCGCTCAGCGCCGCCGGTCGCGCAGGAACGCTTCGAGACCTGCCAGGTCATCGGTGTTGAGGTGGTCCACTCCGGCGTCCGAAAGCGCGGTCCACAGGGCGTCGCGGTCCGGTCCCGGCGTGTCGGGCGTGGCCCAGAAGCGGATCCGCTGCCGGCGGGTGTGGGCCGTGGACACCAGGCGGCGCAGCTTCTCCCGTTCCGCGGCCGGGAATTCACCGGCTCCGCGCCAGCCGAAGCTCTGCCTCCAGTCGGCCGACACCAGCGGGGCGAAGGACGCGGGCACGGGGGCGGCGAGGTCGTCGAGCCGCCCGTCGTAGAAGGCGTACCGGCGGCGCTGCGTCTCCATGGGGAGGCGGGCGGTGCGGTCGCCGGAGACCACGGGGGTGACGGCGCCGGTGCGGACCCGGCCGTCGGTGCAGCTGCTCAGCATCCGCCGGTAGTCGCGCAGTTGGCGGTCGAGCTCGCGGTAGGCGGCGACGCCGTCGGCCTTGATGTCCACGAGCAGCTGGAGGGTCCCCGCGTGTCCGGGGTGGACGCTGCCGTGGCCCTCGCGGACCCGGGCGAGGAGGGGGTCGAGGTAGAGCGAGCGCAGGGTGCGCGCGGGGTCGAGGTGGGCGGGCTCGTGGGCCACGAGCAGGTCGCCGCCGACGAGGAAGACGTCCGCCTCGACGCTGGTGAACCCGTGCGCGAGGGCGTCGTGCAGGGGGCGCGGGTGGAGGTAGTCGTTGTGGGCGTGCGCCCGGCGCAGGGGGGCCGGTCCCTGCGGCGGACGGGCCGGTCCGTCCGCGCTGCCCCGCTCCGTCAGGGCGACGGCGCCCACCAGCGCCGCGGCGATGGTGCTGACGGCTCTGCGACGACTGGTGGGCACGGCGCCTCCTGGCTCGGCGGGAGTCCGGAACACCGGCGAGTATCCGCGCACCTGGGCCCAACGGACAGACGCGGGGGCAGAGTTCGGCCACGCGTCAGCGGCGGGACAGCCCGCTGCCGGAACGCGCGGCGGGGGCTGCCCCGCCGGGCGTGCCCGGCGGGGACGGGCCGCCGTCCGCCGGCGGTGAACACGTGTCCGGGCGGACGTGGCGGTCACTACCGTCGGGTCGTATGACGACAGTCACGACGCGTGCGGTCGGGTATCCGGCCGGCGATCTCACGATGACCGGGCACCTGGCGCTCCCGGCGGGCGCCGGGCGCGGGCCCGCGGTCCTGGTCGGGCCGGAGGGGATGGGGCTCGGCGATGTCGAGCGCCGCCGGGCCGAGGCCCTGGCGGAGCTGGGGTACGTGGCGCTGGCCTTCGACCTCCACGGCGGCGGGCGCTACCTGAGCGATCCCGGGGAGATGCTGGCCCGCTGCATGGCGCTGCTCGCCGATCCCGACCGGATGCGGTGCGTCGGCCACGCGGCGCTCGACGCGCTGTGTGCCGAATCGCGGACCGACCCCGGCCGCGTCGCGGCCGTCGGCTACGGCACCGGGGGCGCCGTCGCCCTGGAACTCGGTCGCGCCGGCGCCGGCCTGCGCGCCATCGGGACGGTCAACGGGCTCGTCACGGGCCGGCCGGGCGAGGCGGAGAACATCCGCTGCCCGGTGTGGGCCGGCGTCGGCTCCGAGGACCCGATCATGCCGCCCGCGCAGCGGGAGGCGTTCGCGGCCGAGATGCAGGCCGCCGGTGTCGACTGGCGCCTGACGGTCTACGGCGGGGCCCTGCACGCCTTCCACCACCCACCGGTCGACCATGCCGCGCCCTCCGGTGTCGGCCACCATCCGCGGCACGCGCGGCGGGCCTGGCGGGACGTCGTGGACCTGCTCGACGAGTGCCTGCCCGTGGCACGGTGAGGTGCCGGCAACGGGCCCGGGGCGGGCGCTCCGGACCACGGCCCGGAGCGGTCGTCACGCGCCCGGGGCGGCCGTCTCGGTGGGGGCGGGCGCCCCGGCGATCTCGTCCCAGTCGGCCGTGCGGTCGCACCAGCGCTCCAGCAGGACGCGGTCGTGGCCGACCGCCAGCAGGCCGGCGCCCTCCTCACCGCGGTAGGCCTCGACCACCGCGACCAGGGCCGCCGTGGTGGAGGCGTCCAGCATGGCGGTCATCTCGTCGCAGACCAGCCAGCGCGGGCGGAGCACCAGCGCCCTGGCGAGGCACGCCCGCTGGAGCTGTCCGTCGCTGACCGCGTGGGGCCTGCGCGCCAGCAGTTCGCCGCCGAGGCCCACCTCGGCGGCGAGGCGGGCGACGCGCCCGGGCACCTCGTCGCGGCGGCCCGTCGCCCGCAGCGGCTCGGCGATGAGGTCGTGGAGGGTGAGCCGGGGGTCGGCCGCGAGGCGGGGCTGCTGGAAGACGACGCCGATGGCGGTGCGCTGCTCCCGGGGGGCGCGGTGGCGCCAGCCCCCGGCCGGGCGGCCGTCGATGCGGACCAGACCGGCGTCGGGCCGGTGGAGCAGGGCGGCGACCCGGGCGAGGGTGGACTTGCCGCAGCCGCTGGGGCCGAGCAGCCCGACGGACTCGCCGGGCGCCAGGCTCAGGGAGACGTCGCGCACGACGGGGTGGCGCCGGTCGTATCCGGCGGTGATCCGCTCCAGTTCAAACACGCTCGGTCTCCTCGGCGTGGTGGCAGGCGACGCCGCCGGAGAACTCCGGGAGGCGGGCGCACCGGGCGTCGGCGCGGGCGCACCGGGCGGCGAAGGCGCAGCCCGCGGGCAGGTCGCCCAGTTCGGGGGGCATGCCGGGGATGGGCGTGAAGCCGCGTTCCGGGAGCGCGTCGAGCAGTCCTGCGGCGTACGGGTGGCGGGGGCCGGGGCCGTCGAAGAAGTCATCCGCCGCGCTGATCTCGACGATGCGGCCCGCGTACATCACGGCGACGCGGTCCGCGGTGCGCCGGGCGGCCGCGAGGTCGTGGGTGATCAGCAGCAGGGCGCGGCCCTGGTCCACGTGGCGGCGCAGCTCGGCCGCGGTGTGCTCGACGAGGTCGCGGTCGAGCCCGGTGGTGGGTTCGTCGGCGAGCAGCAGCGGCGCGTCGCCGACGAGGGCGAGGGCGGTGGCGGCGCGCTGGGCGAGGCCGCCGGAGAGTTCGTGGGGGTAGCGGTCGAGGTGGTCCGCGGGGAACGCCGCGCGGTCGGCGGCGTCGCGGGCCGCCTTCCGGGCGGCGGGGCCGCGTGCGCCGGTCAGGGCGCGCACGGTCTCGGTGAGCTGGACGCCGACGGTGCGCACGGGGGTGAGATGGGCGGCGGGGCTCTGCGGGACGAGACCGACGCGGCGGCCGCGGACGGTGCGGGCGAGGGTGCGTTCGTCCGCGGTGAGCACGTCGACGCCGTCGACGACCGCCGAGCCGGCGGTCTGCGCGTTGGCGGGCAGCAGGCCGAGCAGGGCGGAGGCGAGGACGGACTTGCCGCAGCCGCTCTCGCCGACGAGGGCGAGGCATTCCCCGGCCGCGAGGTCGAAGGAGGCGTCGGTGACGGCGGCGACGTGCCGGTCGCCGCGCATCCGGAACCGTACGGACAGCCCCCGTACGGAGAGCACCGGTGTCGCGGTCACAGCATCAGCTCCGATCGGCGGCGGGGGTTGAGCCGTTCGCGCCAGGCTCCGGCGAGGCCGGCGATGGCGAGGGTGGGCACGATCAGGAACAGGCCGGGGAAGAGGGTGGGCCACCAGTCGCCCGCGAGGAGGGAGCCGCGGGCGCTCTGGATCAGGTTCCCCAGGCTGGCCTGGTGGGTGGGCAGGCCGAGGCCGAGGAAGGAGAGCGCGGACTCGTGCCACATGGCGTGCGGCACCATGAGCACCGCCGCCAGTCCGGCCTGGGGCAGCACCCCGGGCAGCAGGTGCCGGACGGCGACCCGCCACCGGCTCGCGCCGCCGCTGACGGCGGCGTCGACGTAGGGGCGGGAGCGCAGCGAGAGGACCTCGGCGCGCACGATGCGGGCGGTGGAGAGCCAGTGGGTCACCGCGACGGACACGATGACGGGCCACACACCGGGGCGGAACAGGGCCACGATGAAGATGCCCAGCAGCAGGTGCGGCACCGAGGAGAAGGTGTCGACCAGCCGCATCAGCAGCCGGTCGGTCCAGCCCCCGAGCGCGGCGGCCGCGGCGCCGACGGCGGTCCCGATGACGGTGGCGACGAGCGCGGCGACCAGTCCGACGAGCAGCGAGACGCGGAGTCCGTAGACGCAGCGCAGCAGCAGGTCGCGGCCGACGTCGTCGGTGCCGAAGGGGTGGGCGAGGGAGGGCGGGCGCAGCTTCATCGAGAGGTCGACCGCCTGCTGGTCGAGCTGGACCAGCGGCGGGACGACGAGGACGGCGAGGGCGACGGCCGCGGTGATCGTCCAGGAGACGGTGACCCGCACGGTGCGGGTGGAGCGGCGGGTGCGTCCGCGGCTGGTCCAGGCGAGGTCAGCCATCGAAGCCCACCCGGGGGTCGGCGAGCCCGTACAGCAGGTCGGACAGGAGGTTGCCGAGCAGCACGGCGGCGGTCGCCAGCACGGTGAGCGCGGCGAGCAGCGGGAAGTCGACGGCGGTGGCGGCCTGGACGGTCGCGGCGGCGATGCCCGGCCAGCTGAAGACGGTCTCCACGAGCAGGGCTCCGGTGATCAGTTCGGGGACGCGCGAGCCGATGAGCGTGAGCATGGGCAGCATCCCGGCGCGCAGCGCGTGGCCGGTGAGGACGGTGCGTTCGGCGAGGCCGCGGGCGCGGGCGCCGCGGACGGCGTCCTCGTCGAGCGCGTCGCCGACCCCCTGGCGGGTGTACAGGAAGAACCACGGTGTCTGGCTGACGCCGAGGACGGCGGCGGGCAGCACCAGATGGCGGGCGACCTGGTCGAAGGTGACGGTGTCGCTGGCGGTGTCGGTGAGCCCGCCGGCGGGCAGCACCCCGAGCTGGAGGGCGAAGAACCAGATGGCGAGCAGGCCGAGCCAGAACGCCGGTGCGGCTTCGAGGGTGTACGCGGCGGAGCAGGCGCACCGGTCGAGCAGTCCGCCGCGGCGGCGGGCGGCGAGGACGCCGAGCGCGGTGCCGAGCAGCACGGCGACGGCGAAGGCGGTGACGGCCAGCAGGACGGACCAGCCGAGGCGTTCGCCGATGACGTCGGCGACCGGCATGCGCATCACCGCGGAGTCGCCGAGGTCGCCCCGGAGGGCGCCGGTCAGCCAGTCCCACCAGCGGGTGACGAGGGGCTGGTCGACGCCGAGGTTGGCGCGGATCTGGTCGAGGTTCTCCTGCGACGCGGTGAGCCCCGCGGTGCCGGTGTACGCCTTGACGGGGTCGAACGGGGAGGCTGCGGCGACCGCGAACACACCGAAGGTGACGACGCCGAGGACGGGGACGGCGAACAGGGCCCGCCGTCCCGTCATCCGTGCCAGCGCCCCCCAGGGGAGGCCGCGCTTCACTTCCCGCTGTCCTTCGGGGTCCACTTCTCGACGTTCCACCAGGGGCCGGAGGCCAGGCCGTGGTCGTGCGGCTCGATCTGGGTGGAGAGCCCGTCCCACTTGTCGGCGAGCACGTACACGTGGTCGATGTGGGTGAGGAAGGTGTAGCCGGGGTTCTTCACCAGTTCGCGCTGGACGGTCCGGTAGGCCTCGAGGCGGGTGGCCTTGTCGCCGGACGTGCGGCCCGTCTCCAGGGCCTTGTCGACGGCCGGGTTGTCGTACCAGCCCATGTTGTTGAAGCCGTCGCCGGCGAGTGCGGACTTCAGCAGCAGGTACTGGTCGAAGTCGGGGTCGCCGGGGGCGCCTCCGCCGGCGAGGACCGCGTCGTGCTCCATGCGGGGCTCGATGACCTCCCAGGTGCCGGCCTGGGTGGTGATGTCGATGCCGGCCTTGCGGGCGTCGGAGGCGTAGGCGAGGGCGTGGTCCTGGCGGAGCTTGTCGCCGGTGAGGTACCAGAGCGGGAAGGCGGCCCGGACGCCGTCCTTGGCGCGGATGCCGTCCTTGCCGGGCTTCCAGCCGGCCTCGTCGAGGATCTTCTGCGCCCCGGCGAGGTCGTGGCGGCGCTCGGTGCCCGCGGCGAACCACTCGCTGCCGGTGGGCACGGGCCCGTAGGCGGGCTTTCCGGCGCCGTTGAGGATGGAGTCGACCATGACCTGGCGGTCCACGGCGATGTCGAGGGCGCGGCGGATCGCGGTGTCGCCCGCGACCTCGTTGTGCGTGGGCAGGGTGACGGTGCGGTAGTCGTACGTGGTCGCCTTGTGGGTCTTGCGCCCGCTGTCCTTCGCGAAGCCCTCGGCGAGGTTCGGCGGGAGGATGGCGCCGTCGAGGTCGCCGGCCCGCAGCCGGGTGGCGCGCACGTCGTCGTCCTTGATGATCGCCATGGTGAACTTCTTCACCTGCGGCTCGCCGCCCCAGTAGGCGGGGTTGGCCTTGAAGCTGAGCTTCTCGCCCTTGGACCAGCCGGTGAGGACGTAGGGGCCGGTGCCGATCGGCTTGGTGGTGAACTCGCCGGTGTTGACGTCCTGCCGTCCCGCGACGTGCTCGGGCGCGATCGGCAGGACGGTGCGCTGGGCGAAGGGCGCGTAGGGGTACTTGAGCGTGAAGACCACGGTGTCGTCCCCGCCCTTGGAGACGTCCTTCAGGGCGTCGAGCTCGGTGCGGGAGGGGTTGTTCGTCTTCTCGTCGAGGATGGTGCGGTAGGTGAAGACGACGTCGTCGGCGTCGAAGGGCTCGCCGTCGCTGAACTTCACGCCCTGGCGCAGCTTGTACGTGTAGGTGAGGCCGTCCGCGCTGACCTCGGGGAGCTCGGCGGCGAGCGCGGGGCGCAGCTTCAGGTCGGCGTCGTGGGCGAGCAGCCCGTCGAAGATCTTGGAGTTGCCGTCCTTGCCGTACCCGAGCAGCGGGCTCAGCGTGTCGGGTTCGTAGGCGATGCCGACGACGGCGGTGGCGCCCGCGCCCTGCCCGTCCGTGCCGCCGGACGGGTTGGCGCAAGCCGCCGCGCCGAGTACCAGCGCGGCGACCGGCGCCACGGTCCGTATGGATCGGGCCGTCATGTTCCACCCCTGTTGAAGATCAGCTGTTACTGCAAACTGTTGGCAATTAAACAGCACGTAAAGGGTGGTCCTGCACAGGGGGTGTTACCCGGGGGCGGGCGGTCCGTCCGGCCCCCCGGGGGCGGGACCGGACGGGCCGGTCCCGCCGGCCGTCACGGGGCGTCGAGACCGACGAGACCGGCCAGGTGCTCCTTGTGCCGGCCCGGGGTGCCGTACGCGATCTCGTCGGCCTTGGCGCGCTTGAGGTACAGATGCGCCGGGTGCTCCCAGGTCATGCCGATGCCGCCGTGCAGCTGCACGCACTCCTCGGCGGCGTGCACCGCCACCCGGGAGCAGTACGCCTGGGCCACCGCGGTGAGCAGCGCCGCCTCCTCGCTGCCGGTGGCGAGGGCGTCGGCGGCGGCGCGGGCCGCCGCACGGGCCGACACGACCTCCAGCCACAGCTGGGCCATCCGGTGCTTGAGGGCCTGGAAGGAACCGACGGGGCGGTTGAACTGGTGGCGCTCCCGGGTGTGCCGGACGGTCTCCTCCAGACACCACTCGGCGATGCCGAGCTGCTCGGAGGCGAGCAGGCCCGCGGCCGTCAGCAGGCCGCGGCGCACCGCGGCCTCCCCTCCGGGGCGGCCGGCCAGCCGCGTGCCCGTGCCCTCCGGCACGGTGACGGCGGCGAGCGGCCGGGTGAGGTCGAGGGCGGTCACCGGCTCCACCTCGGCCGCCGAACGGTCCACGGCGTACAGCCCGTCGGCCCGCAGCACGAGGAGGACGTCGGCCCCGGCGGCGTCCGCGACCCCGCCGATCCGGCCGTCCGGGGCGGGCAGCGGTCCGTCGGGAGCGGTGGAGAGCGGCACGGCGAGGACCGCCGTGCGCCGCCCGGCGGCCAGGTCGCCGAGGAGCGCCACGGCGGCGTCCGCGTCGTCGCCGAGCGCCAGCAGCGCTGCCGTCGCGGCGACCGAGCTGGTCAGGTACGGGGCGGGGACGCAGCCGCGGCCCAGCTCCTCCAGGACCACGGCGGCCTCGCGGTGGCTCGCCCCCTGCCCGCCCAGCTTCTCCGGGACCAGGAGTCCGGCGGCGCCGACCTCGACGGCGAGGGCCTGCCAGAGGGCGGGGTCGCCGGGGCTGCCGCTCTCGGCCCGGCCGCCGGTGAGCGCGGCCGGGTCGGCGCGGGCGGTGAGCAGGGAGCGCACCGCGGCCCGCAGATCGCTCTCGTCCTCGGTGTAGAGCAGGTCGGTCATCGGGCGAGGTCCTTCCAGGCGATGTCCTTGTCGTTGCGCGGCTCCGCGGGCAGCCCGAGGACGCGTTCGGCGACGATGTTGAGCAGCACCTCGGTGGTGCCGCCCTCGATGGAGTTGCCCTTCGAGCGGAGGTAGCGGTATCCGGCCTCGCGTCCGGTGAAGTCGACCAGCTCGGGCCGGCGCATCGTCCAGTCGTCGTACAGCAGCCCGTCCTCGCCGAGGAGTTCGACCTCCAGGCCGCTGATCTCCTGGTTGAGGCGGGCGAACGCGAGCTTCATCGCGCTGCCCTCCGGTCCGGGCTGCCCGGCGACGAGCTGCTGGCGCAGCCGCTCGCCCGCGAGACGGGCCACCTCGGCCTCGACCCAGAGTGTCAGCAGGCGCTGGTGCAGGTCGTGGGTGCGCAGTTCGGGGCGTTCGCGCCAGGTCCGGGAGACCGGGCCGATCATGCCGCCCTCGCGCGGGATGCGGCTGCCGCCGATGGACACCCGCTCGTTCATCAGGGTGGTCTGGGCGACCTTCCACCCCTCCCCCACCTCGCCGAGCCGGTGGGCGTCGGGGATGCGCACGTCGGTGAGGAAGACCTCGTTGAACTCCGCCTCGCCGGTGATCTGGCGCAGCGGCCGCACCTCGACGCCGGGGTCGGTCATGTCGCAGACGAAGTAGGTGATGCCGCGGTGCTTGGGCACGTCCGGGTCGGTGCGGGCGATGAGGATGGCCCAGCGTGCGACGTGGGCGCTGGAGGTCCACACCTTCTGGCCGTTGACGACCCAGTCGTCGCCGTCGCGGACGGCTCGGGTGCCGAGCGCCGCCAGGTCGGAGCCGGCGCCGGGCTCGGAGAACAGCTGGCACCACACCTCCTCGCCCACCCACAGCGGACGCAGGAAGCGGCTCCTGACCTCGTCCGAGCCGTACTGGAGCAGGGTGGGCGCGGCCATGCCGAGGCCGATGCCGATGCGGCGGGGGTCGTTGTCGGGTGCGCCGGCGGCGGCGAGTTCGGCGTCGACGACGGCCTGGAGGGAGCGCGGGGCGCCGAGACCGCCGAGTCCCTGCGGGTAGTGGACCCAGGCCAGCCCGGCGTCGAAGCGGGCGCGCAGGAAGTCGGCGCGGGGGGTCGTCGCCGGCGGGTGGGCGGCGAGGAGGTCGGCGACACGGGCGCGCAGACCGGCGGCGTCGGTCATCGTGCCGCTCCTTCCGCCACGGCGCCCGCGGGCAGGACGACGAGGCGGCCGGTGGTGGTGCCGGCGGCGACCCGCTGGACCGCGAGGGCGGCGTCGGCGAACGGGACGCGTTCGCTCACCAGCGGCTTGATCAGCCCCTTGTCCGCGTACTCGGTCAGGGCCCGGTGGCACTGGCCGATGGAGGCCGGGTCCTTCGTCGCGTAGAGGCCCCAGTGCAGGCCGAGGATGGAGTAGTTCTTGACGAGGGCGTGGTTGAGCGCCGGGGCGGGGATGTCGCCGCTGGCGAAGCCGACCACCACGATGCGGCCCTCGAAGGCGACGCACTTGGCGGACTTGGCGTAGGCGTCGCCGCCCACCGGGTCGTAGACCACGTCCGCGCCCCGGCCGCCGGTCGCCTCCTTGACGGCGGCGACGATGTCCTCGGTGCGGCGGTCGACGACCACGTCGCAGCCGAGTTCCCGGGCGACGGCCGCCTTGTCCGCGCCGCCGACGACGCCGATGACCCGGGCCCCCGCCGCCTTGCCGAGCTGGACGGCGGCGCTGCCGACACCGCCCGCCGCGGCGTGCACCAGCAGCGTCTCGCCCTCCTGGAGGGCGGCCCTGCGGTGCAGTCCGAACCATCCGGTCTGGTAGCCGATGTGCAGGGCCGCGGCCTCGGCGTCGTCGAGGGCGCCGGGTGCGGGCAGCAGGCCCGCGGTGTCGGCGACGACGTACTCGGCCAGGCCGCCGTGCGGGAGCGCCGGGTTGGCGATCACCCGGCGGCCGTCCTCGGTCTCGCCGCAGATCTCCACACCGGGGGTGAAGGGCAGCGGCGGACGGACCTGGTACTGGCCCCGGCACAGCAGCGCGTCGGGGAAGTTGATGTTCGCGGCGAGGACGCGCAGCAGCTGCTGCCCTTCACCGGGCACCGGCCTGTCCACCTCGTCGAGCTGCATCACCTCGCTCGGCTCGCCGTTGCGGTGCACTCGCCATGCCTGCATTTCGGGGCCTCCCACCAGCCATCGGGCAGTACGGGCAGTACTGTGCTGCGTCACGCATACTAAGCGGTCGCTTGCTCCCCCGTGAAGCCCCGGAACCCGCCGCGCACGCTACCGCCCCTTCGGGCGGGCCCTGACGTGCATCCGCTCGCCCTGCGGCCCGAAGAGACTGAGGAACTCCACCGGCCTGTCGTCGGCCGTGCCGAACCAGTGCGGGACCCGGGTGTCGAACTCGGCCGCCTCCCCCTCCGTCAGCACCACGTCGTGCTCCCCGAGCAGCAGACGCAGCCGCCCGGAGAGCACGTACAGCCACTCGTAGCCCTCGTGGGTGCGCTGCTCGCACGGCTCGGACGAGGGCCGGTACACGCCCTTGTACGCCTGGAGGCCGCCCGGCCGGCTGGTCAGGGGGTAGAGGGTCCGGTGTCCGTTCACGATCGGCTTCGACCGCACCCGCGGATCGCCCACCGGCGGCGCGCCGACCAGTTCGTCGAGCGGCACCTGATGGGCCCGCGCGATCGGCAGCAGCAGCTCCAGACTCGGCTTGCGCCCGCCGGACTCCAGCCGGGACAGCGTGCTCACCGAGATGCCGGTGGCCTCGGAGAGCGAGCCGAGGGTGGCGCCGCGCTCCCGGCGGATCCGGCGCAGCCGGGGCCCCACCTCGCTCAGGACGGCGTCGAGCCGCCCGTTGTCGTCGTCGTTCATGCCGCCCATGGTCGGCGCTGGTTGCGGAAGCGGCAAGGGTCCTTGCCGCTTCCGCGGCCGCCGCGCGGAGCCGGAGGTCCCGCGCGGCGGCCCGGCTCTCCGGGGCCGGCGTCACGCGCCGAACCGCGGCACCCGTCCCGCGCTGACGCGCGCGGCGGCCGCGCGCGTCAGCGCGGGAACAGTTCGAACGCGACCGCGGGGATCCCGCCGAACCGCGGGGCCGCGGACTCGGCCGCGGAGGTCAGGAAGGTGCGGCAGTACTGCTCGGGATCCTGCTCCGTCAGCCCCTCGATGTACGCGCGGTGCTCCAGCAGCGAGCGCACCGAGCGCTCCAGGCCGGGGCGCGCGTCCACGGCGTGGGTCGGCGTCGCCGAACCGGCCACCGCCACCCAGCGGACCCCGTCCCAGGGCGCCAGCCCCTCCTCGGCGGCGAGTTCGGGGAAGATCCACCGGTTGCCCGCGTCGGCCGCCGCGTCGAGCGCCGCGCGCCCGACGGCGCGGTGGTCGGGGGTGTTCCAGGCCGTACCGCCCCAGGTGTCACGGTGGTTGAGGGTGACGACCAGTTCGGGGCGGTGCCGGCGCACGGCGGCCGCGATGTCCCGGCGCAGCCGGATGCCGTACTCGACGACGCCGTCCCGGTGGTCGAGGAACTCCACGGCGGACACGCCGACGACCGCCGCGCTCGCCCGCTGCTCCCGCTCCCGCAGCGGCGCGGCGACGGCGGGCGAGACGGAGTCGATGCCCGCCTCGCCCCGGGTGGCGAGGAGGTAGACGACCTCCTTGCCCTGGTCCGTCCACCCGGCGACGGCCGCCGCGCAGCCGTACTCGAGGTCGTCGGGATGGGCGACGACGGCCAGGGCCCGCTGCCAGTCGCCGGGCATCTCCGCGAGCTGTTCGGTGACATGATCGGTCATAGCGGCAGAATACGCCCGGCACACCGCCGTTCGCGGCTGAGCGGCCCGGTGATGCCCCGGGCCGGCCCTCCGTCAGATCTCGTCACGCGCCAGGGAGATCAGCCGGTCCAGCACCCGGGTGCCGCTCGCCCGCACACCGTCGTGCTCGTACTCGTCGGTGACCCAGGTGCGCAGCCCGCGCACGGCGCGCGCGGTGCGCAGCGAGTCCGCGGTGTCCACGTACATGTCGTCGTGGTAGACGGCGGCCGCGACCGGCACCTCGTTGGCGGCGAGCCGCCGCGGGTCGTAGAGGGCCGGCCAGTCGGCGCGGGCCGCGAGCAGTTCGGCGCACTCGCGCAGCGGGCGGAGCGCGGGGTCGGTGGTGAAGTGCCAGGGGTGCACGGTCTCCCCCGTGAACAGCAGCGGTTCACCGCCGTCGTACGCCCGGGCCGGGTCGAACTCGGGGAACTCGGCGCGCACCCGCTCCGCCGCCCATCCGGTCGGCCGGCCGCCCTGGGCGTAGATCGCCTCGTGGAGCACCGCGTAGAGCGGGCGCGCGGCGAAGGAGAGCACCGGGCGGACGCCCTCCAGGAAGGAGTCGGACGGCTCGGCGCCGGACGGGCCCGGGACGAAGGCGTTCTCCAGCAGGTAGTGCAGCTGGTGGCTGCCGTCGCCGCCGCCGAGCAGGATGCCGAGCGACTGGAACGCCTCGGGTGTGAGGAGGTGCCCGCCGGGGAGCTCGGCCGGGCGCTCGGCGAGGTGGGCGACGATTCTCCGGGCCCGCTCGACGTCCTGCGGGTAGCGGGCGTAGTGGGCCTCGACCTTGCGCCGGATGCGCGGATAGGCGGCCCGGTAGACGTCGTCGGCGTGGGCGTCGAGGGACGGCAGACCGCCGGTGACGAGCACGGTGGACAGGCCCTCGGGCGCGGTGGACAGGTAGTGGGTGGCGCAGAAACCGCCGAAGCTCTGCCCGAGCACGGTCCAGGGGGCCCCGCCGGTGAGCCGTCGCCGGATCGCCTCGCAGTCGCGGACGATCGCGTCGGCGCGGAACCGCGCGAGGTAGGCGGCCTGCTCCGCCGGGCCGCCGCGCAGCGGCAGCGTCTGGCGGTTCGCCGGGGTGGAGCGCCCGGTGCCGCGCTGGTCGAGCAGGAGGACCCGGTAGTCCCGCACGGCGCGCGCGAGCCATGCCTGCGCCCCGGTGAACCTGCGGGCGGCGCTGCCCGGGCCGCCCTCCAGATAGACCAGCCACGGCAGCCGGTCCGCGCCGCTCCCGGTGCCGGTGACCTGACGGGCGTAGAGCTCGATCTGCTCACCGGCGGGGTCGTCGTGGTCGAGGGGGACGGTGAAGTGGTGGTCGGTGAGGACGACCCCCGGCTGCCGGTAGCTTGCCACTGGTGCTCCTGTGCTCCTGATGTGTGCCGTGTGCCCGGTGCGCCCCCGCCCGCCCAGTGGATCACACCGGGCGGGCGGGGGTCCGGAGGGGGCCGGAGCCCGCGGGTCAGCCGGTGGGGAAGCTGTCCGGGGTCCTGATCCGGTCGCGGACCCAGACGCCGGCCGGCTTGAGCGAGGACGTGCCCGTCCAGGGCCCGTTGCCGGCGCACGTGCCGGTCTTGAACACCGCACCGGAGCGGTGGTCGTCGGAGAAGTTCCAGTTGACCCAGCTGATCTTCTTGTTCGCCATCAGGTCGAGGTAGCGCTGCGCCATGGCGAAGTCGTCCGCGTCCTCGCCCGCGTAGTTCTGCGTGCCGAACTCGGTGACGAAGACCGGGAGCCGGTCGGCGGCCCGGGAGAGCGTGTTCAGGTACTCGTCCCGGTGGGAGGCCGCGTAGAAGTGGAAGGTGTACATGATGTTCGAGGCGGCCACGGGGCTGTTGACGACCTCGTTCTCGTCGCTGCCCTCGGAGACGCCGAAGGACGACCAGGCCCGGGTGCCGACGAGCACCGGGGTCTCGGGGTCGTGCTGCCGGATGACCGGGATGAGCTGCTCGGCGTAGCTCTTGATCCGCGACCAGCTCACACCGCTGGGCTCGTTGGCGATCTCGTAGAGCAGGTTGGTCTTGGCGTTGTGCCGCTGGGCGATCTCCGTGAAGAACGTCTTCGCCATGGCGAGGTTGTGGTGCGGGTCGCCGGGGCTGAGCATGTGCCAGTCCACGATCACGAACATGCCGCGCGCGGTGGCCTGCTCGATGAGCGAGTGCGCCAGGTCGGTGAAGCGGCGGGGGTCGGTCTCGTAGCCGTCCTCCTGGACGTAGGTGGAGACCCGCAGCACGTCGGCGTTCCAGTCGGTGGCGAGCGCGTCCAGCGAGCCTCCGGTCAGGCACTGGCTGTACCACTGGGTGCCGTGGCTGCTCATGCCGCGCAGCTGGATCGGCTGCCCGTACCGGTTGCACAGCTTGGTGCCGCACACCCGCAGCTGCCCGTTGACGGCGGCGGGGGTGGAGGCCACCGGGCCGGTGGCGCCGACCGAGAGGTGGTCCACGTTGGGGCCGCCGGCGCTCGTGGTGGCGGTGGCCCGGACGGTGTTGGCGCCCGCCTTCACGTCCGTCGTGATGCTGACGGTGGTCCACGAGGACCAGGAGCCGGTGGGCGGGAAGGCCCGGTCGTCGGCGACGAGGACGCCGCCCACGGTGATGTCCATCGGGCGGGACGCGGACGTGCCGTTGGCGTACCGGAGGGTGAGGGTCGCCCGGCCGGCCGTGGCGGCGTCGACCGTCCACTGGACGTGACTGCCCTGCGCGTTGTCGTAGTTGACGAAGCCGGTCCCGGTGTAGCCGGCGTGGTTGGACTCGACGACGCCGCGCGAGACGACGGCGTTCTCCGCCTCATGGACGACGGCTGCCGCAGAGGCGGCAGCGGGGGCGGGTGCGGGGGCGGCAGGAGGAGATGCGGAGGGAGCGGACGCCGGGGCGGAAGGGGCGGTGACCAGGGTCAGCGCCAGCGCGGCGGCCAGGACGCCGAGGCCGCCGATCGGGCGGGTGAAGAACCGTGCCGGTCTCATGGGGGGGGTCTCCGTTGGCTGGGCGGATGGGGCCGGACAGAACCGATGCATCGGGAGCCAGACGGACGGCCGGAGCCGGGCGCCTGATTGGAAGGAAACTTTCCTAACGGAATGGAATAGCAGGGGTCTGCCGCGCTCGGCAAGGGAGTCGGCCGATCCCGTCCACGGGACGGGACCCGCGCCGCACGGCCGGACCGTGCCCGCGCGTGACGTCCAACGGGCCTTCGCGCACCGGCACTTGTTCCGGTTCGGGCAGGTCGGCGGCGTGTCCGCGACGAATCGGCGGCGGCCGGCGCACGCGGACGGCACGACATCGGCACACGCGGACCGCGCGACATCCGCCGACCGCCCGCCCCGCGAAGCGCCCCGCACCCGGCGGTCCCACGAGGCGCCGCGCCGCCCGGTCGACGGCCCCGCCCCGGGCGCGTGCACGGAGCGGGGCCGCGTACAGCCCCGCCGGTGCCGCGCGGCGAGGAACGCGACCGGCGCCCCGCCCGCCCTCCGGACGGCACTTGCCGCGGGGCGGGAACCCGTGTTGATCTGCTTCTTTCTCCCCGTATCGAAGGTGGTTCACATGGCCCTGTTCGACCTCCCGCTCGACGAACTGCGCACGTACCGCAGCGGCTCCCCGGCCCCCGCCGACTTCGACGCCTTCTGGGCGAAGACGCTCGACGAGGCGCGCACCCACGACCTGGCGGCGCGCTTCGAGCGCGTGGACTCCCCGCTGAGAACGGTGGAGGTGCACGACGTCACGTTCGCGGGCTTCGGCGGACACCCCGTGAAGGGCTGGCTGGTCCTCCCCGCCGAAACCACCCGGCCCGCGCCGGTGGTGGTCGAGTTCCTCGGCTACGGCGGCGGGCGCGGCCTCTCGCACACCCATCTGCTGTGGGCCTCCGCGGGGTTCGCGCACTTCGTGATGGACACCCGCGGCCAGGGCAGCGGCTGGGCCCCCGGCGACACCCCCGATCCGGTCGGCAGCGCGCCCTCCTTCCCGGGCTTCATGACCCGGGGCATCGAGGACCCCCACGACTTCTACTACCGCCGGGTGTTCACGGACGCGGTCCGCGCCGTCGAGGCGGCCCGCTCCCACCCCCTGACGGACGCGGAGCGGACGGCGGTCGTCGGCGCGAGCCAGGGCGGCGGCATCGCCCTCGCCGCGAGCGGCCTCGTGCCGGACCTGGCGGCGGTCGCGCCCGACGTGCCGTTCCTGTGCGACTTCCCGCGCGCCACGACGCTGACCGACCGCAACCCGTACCGGGAGGTGGGCAACTGGCTGAAGACGCACCGGGGCCGCTCCGGGCAGGCGGCACGCACGCTGTCGTACTTCGACGGCGTCCACTTCGCGGCGCGGGCGAACGCCCCCGCGCTCTTCTCGGCGGCGCTCGAGGACAAGACGTGCCCGCCGTCCACCGTGTTCGCCGCGTTCAACGCGTACGCCGGGACGGACAAGGAGATCGAGGTCTACGACTTCAACGACCACGAGGGCGGCGGCGTGTTCCAGGAGGCCGCGCACCTCGCCTGGCTGCCGGGACGCCTCGGCGCCTGACGCCCGGGGGCCCCGGGGCCTCCGACGGCGGGCGCCGACGGGAGCGGACTACTGGCGGGCAAGCGCTTTCTATCCGTCGGTCGGCTCCCGGTGCGAGGGAGCCGGGCCCGCGGCGTCCCGGACGTGCCACCGGCGGCGGACGCGTTACTGGGGACGCGTCCGCCCTCCGGCGGCACACCCCCTGACGACCCGTCCGCCGGCTCTCCCGGCCCTCACCGCATCACGGCGGTGCGCAAAGGAATGCGCCTTTCCATGAGCAATGGAACGGCCACTCGCGGTCACTCCGTCGAATTCGGCGGAGAATGCGGCCGGGGCCTTCTCGCCGACGTGCGGTCGACGAGAAGGCCCCGGCGGGGAAACGGGCGGCCCGGCCGTCCCGCGCGAGGCGCGGGTCCGGCCGGGGCCGCGCGGGTCCGGTCAGTAGGGACCGTTGACGTTGTCGATCGAACCGTAGCGGTCCGCCGCGTAGTTGCAGGCAGCCACGATGTTGGCGACCGGGTCGTACTGGTCGTTCGCGGTGCCCTCGACGTGGTAGGCGTCGAAGGTGGGCTTGATGACCTGGAGCAGGCCCTTCGACGGCACGCCGTTGATCGCGTTGATGTCCCAGTTGTTGATCGCCAGCGGGTTGCCGGAGGACTCCCGCATGACGTTGCGGTGGATGCCCTCGTAGGAGCCGGGGATTCCGTGCCGGGCCATGATGTCGAGCGACTCGCGGATCCAGCCGTCGAGGTTGTCGGCGTAGGTCTTGGCCGCGGCCGGGGCGGCCGCCGGGGCGCTCTTGCCGGCGGTCGGGGTGGCGCGCTTCTCGGAGCGGTCGGCGCGGCCGGCGTCGGCCGTGCGGTCCGCGGTGGGCGCGGCCTTGGCGCCGAGGGTGAGCTGCAGGCCGGGGCGGATCAGCGACGGGTCGGCGCCGATGTTGCGCCGGTTGTCGTTGTAGAGCTTCTTCCAGCCGCCGGCGACGGAGCGCTCCTCGGCGATCTTCGACAGGGTGTCGCCGGAGACGACGGTGTACGTCTTGGCGGCCTTCTTGGCGGGCGCGGGGGCCGAGACGGCGGCCTTCGCGGCGGCCGGCTGGGCGGCGCTCGCGGAGGTGGCGGCGATCACGGGCAGGACGAGCGCGGCGCCGCCCGTGCCGGCCACGAGGAGACCACGGGTGAGACGGCGGGACCGGGCGCGGCGGTGCTTGCCGGATGCAGGCATGACGAGTTCCTCTCCGTCGCCTGCGAGGTGAGCTGTCGGGTTCGGGCTGGAGATGCCCGGCCGCGCGGCTGCGCGGCTTCACCCCTAGCCGTGCCGGTGTCCGCTCCGGATGTCTCCGGACCGGGTCCCGTCACGGCGGCCTACCTGGTTCCCCCGCTCCTGCCGTCCGAGTGTCTGGTCGGATGCCCGGACAGCGGCAGGATTCGGCGTCCTGTCCGGAATGCCGTGACCGTAGGCGAGGGGGACGCAAAGGAACAAGCCTGGAATTCACAACCGCAATGCCGCACGCCCGACCTCACCCGGAAAATGATGTTGAGTACCCCGTGACGATCCGTCAAGTGATTCACCCGGAAAGGGAAATGCGGACGCGAAGATCAGCTTTTCGGTTCCTTCGAGTGACGGATGTCACGAGCCACGAGCAACCAGGCGAGACACCAATAATGCGCAATGAAACGGACATTGAGGGCAAGCGGGAAAGCGGAGGATCAAGGCCGTTTCGAAGAGGCCCATTTGCTCAATAATGACCGTTTTGCACTACATCGTGCCGGGTGCTCCGCGGACGAGGATCCGCCGACCGGTGACCCGTTCCGCCGACAGGGCGACCCACAGGTCCCGGTCCCCGCCGGCCCAGGGCTCGGAGTACGCCATGCCGTCCAGCCGGCTCACCCCCGCCTCGTCCGTGACCGTCCTGGCCGTGCCGACCACGAGCACGCTCCAGCCCTGGCTGAAGGCCTCGTCGATGTGGTCGACCTCGAAGGCGGTCTCCCCGCCGGCCACCCGCCCGGGCATCGAACCGGCGGAGGTACGGAAGGCGACCTCGCGGTCGGCGACCACGTAGTTCACCGGGAGGATCGCGGGTCCGTCCGGCGCCGTCACCGCGACCCGGCCGACCCCGTGCGTCCCCAGCAGCGACCAGCACTCGTCCGCGGCCAGCTCAACCAGCTGCGGGTGGTACCCGGCACGCCCCACTCCCCCCGACTGCTCCGCGTCCCCGCCCGTCAGCGCCGTGACCGTGGTCTCCAGCGCGTCGGCCAGCCGCAGCAGGAAGCCCATGCCGGGCGCGGCAGTCTTCTCCTCCAGGTACTCGATGTACCCGGGGGCCGAGGCGGCCCTCAGCGCGAGCTCCTCCCGGGAGAGTCCCAGCTGCTTCCGCCGGGCCGCCACCCTGCGGCCGATGTCCCCGCTCGTGCGTGCCCCGCCCGGGCCGGGCGGTCCCGGGTGCGCTTGTCCGGACATGGTGGCGCCCTTCCCTGTCGGCGTGCGGCTGCGGCGGGTGCCTCGCCCCGCGCCCACCGTAGCCAGCACCCGACCGACCCGCACGGCGCCACACCAGGACCCCACCCCGCCCGCCCAGGTCAGGACAGACTCGGAAATACTGACCCCAACAGGACCGCTGGATCATGGAGGTGCCCGATGAACCGCTGGACCGGTGCGCGATGAGACACCGCTCGGTGGCCGACCTGATGACCCCCGAGGCGGTCGTCGCCCAGCGCGGCACGGCGTTCAAGGAGATCGCCCGGCTGCTCGACGAGTACGGGATCACCGCCGTGCCGGTGATCGACGACGACGGACGGCCGGTCGGCGTCGTCTCCGAGGCCGACCTGCTGCGCCGCCACACCAGCGGCACCGGCCCGGACACGGCCGAGGGCCTGATGTCCAGCCCGGCCGTCGTCGCACACCCCGGGTGGAGCGCGGTCCGGGCGGCCCGGGTGATGGAGGAGCGCCGCATCAAGCGGCTGCCGGTGGTGGACGACGGCGGACGGCTCATCGGTGTCGTCTCCCGCAGCGACCTGCTCCAGCTGTTCCTGCGACGCGACCGGTCCATCCAGGAGGAGATCGTCGAGGACGTGCTCGCCGGCACCCTCGGGGTCTCCCCGGCGGCCGTGAACGTGCAGGTGGACGACGGTCGGGTGACCCTGAGCGGCACCGTGCGGCAACGCTCGCTGGTGCGCATCGTGGACCGGCTGTGCCGCAGCGTGGACGGGGTGGTCGAGGTCGTCAACCGGCTCGACTTCGACCGGGACGACCGGGACGGCCGGGACGAACAGAAGGGCCGGGACGACCGGGACGGCCGGGACGAACAGAAGGGCCGGGACGGCCGGGACGGACAGCAGGGCCGGGACGACCGGACCGGCCTCCCCGGGGCCCCTGCCTGAGGCGGCCCGGCGGGCGGCCGGTCACTCCTCCGGCAGCGGCAGCACGCAGGAGGTGCCCGGTTCCAGGACGGCCGACCGCCCGCCCAGCCGGATCTCGATCGGCGGGCCGTCCGGCGACGGCGGCAGCCCGATCCTCAGTTCCCCCGGCCGTACGGACACCCGGACTCCCCAGTGGCCGTGGTAGCGCATCGTGAAGCCGTACTCGGTCAGTCCGGGCGACGGCACCGGGTCGAACCACAGCGACCCCGCCCTGGTCTCCATGCCGGTCAGGCCCCGCTGCACCAGGTCGAGGGTGCCCGCCATGGCCCCCAGGTGCACGCCCTCCTCCGTGGTGCCGCCCTGGAGGTCGGCGACGTCGCCCTCCAGGGCCTCCCGGCAGTAGTCCCACGCCTCCTTGCGGCGCACCCGGGAGAGCACCCAGCCGTGCACCAGCCCGCTGAGGGTGGAGCCGTGGCTGGTGCGCCGCAGGTAGTAGTCCACGGTCCGCTGCCAGGTCTCGTCGTCCAGGTCGTAGCCGAGCCGGGCGAACAGGGCGCGCAGCTCGGCCGGGGAGAAGAGGTAGCCGAGCATCAGCACGTCCGCCTGCTTCGACGCCTGGTAGCGGTTGACCGTGTCGCCCTCGGCCTCCAGCACCCGGTCCAGCCGGCGGATGTCGCCGTGGCGGGCGCGCAGCCCCGCCCAGTCGAGCTCCTCCAGCTCCCCGTAGCCGTGGAACTGGCTGATCACCCCGGCGTGGAACGGCACGTACAGCCGGGTCGACACCTCCCGCCAGTGCTCCATCTCCCCGGGCTCCAGGGTGGTGCGCTCCAGCAGGTCGACCCGCCTCGGCTCGGGCAGGTCCCGGACGAGGTCGAGAGCCCTGGCGATCACCCAGGCCGCCGTCACGTTGGTGTACGCGTTGTCGTCGAGCCCCGGCCCGTCGGCGTCCGGATAGGCCTCGTGGTACTCGTCGGGCCCCACCACCCCGCGGATGCGGTACCGGGCCTTCTCCGGGTCCCACTGCGCGGCGTCCGCCCAGAAGCGCGCGATCCGTACGAGCATCTCGGCGCCCTTGGTGTGCAGGAACTCCGTGTCGCCGCTCGCCTCGCAGTACTGCCAGACGTTGTACGCGATGGCGGAGCCCACATGGTGCTGGAGCCTCGAATGGTCCGGCAGCCAGCGGCCGGACCGCGGGTTGAGGTGCAGCTGCTGGGTCTCCTCCCGCCCGTCGCTGCCGCTCTGCCACGGGTACATCGCACCCCGGCGGCCGGCGTCACGGGCCAGCACCCCCGCCTGGTCGAGCCGCCGGTACCGGTAGGTGAGCAGGGCCCGGGAGACCTCGGGGAAGCGGAGGTTCAGGTACGGCAGGACGAACAGCTCGTCCCAGAAGACGTGCCCCCGGTACGCCTCGCCGTGAAGGCCGCGCGCCGGCACGCCGACGTCCAGGTCCGCGGTGTGCGGCGACAGCGTCTGCAGCACGTGGAAGAGGTGGAGCCGCAGGATGCGCCCGGCCTCCCCCGGCACGTCCAGGTCCGCCCTGCGCCACAGCTGGCGCCACGCCGTGCGGTGCGACTCCAGCAGCTCGTCGAATCCGGGCGCCCTGCGGACCCGGTCGGCGGCCGCGTGCAGCGGGTCGCTGATCGCCGTGTCCCGCGAGGTGTGCAGCGCCACGGTCTTGTCGACGGTGCGCGGCTGCCCGTCGGCGAGCGACAGCTCCAGCCGCTGGACCGCGCGGGTCGGCTCGTGGTCGGAACGCGGGCGTTCGCGCCCGGCCGCCCCCTCCGCCGTGGTGCGCGCCGCCACCCCGACCCGGATGTCCGACGTCCGGGTGCGGCAGCGCAGCCACACGACGTCCTCGTCACCGTCCCCGGCGCCCACGTCGACCAGGTGGTGTCCGTCGAGACGGCGGTACCGGGCGACGCCGCTGTTGGTGACACCGCCGTCGACGGCGGACTCCACCTCGATCGCGCCCGACCACCCCTCGGCGGTGAACTCCGTGCGCAGACAGGCGATGTGCGGATCCGCCATGTGCACCAGCCGCAGCTGGCGCACGGTCAGCTCCCGTCCGTCGGCCGCCGCGTACCGCACCGTCCGCTCCAGCGTCCCGCCGAACAGGTCGAGTCGCTGCCGGTGCTCCCGCAGGCCGTCGCCGTCCGGGGTGAACCAGGGCCCGGGGCCGTCGTCCCCGCCCGCCGTGCGGAATCGCAGCGGCAGCCAGTTGGGCAGGTTGACGACGTCCTCGTTCTCGACCTCGCGCCCGGACACCGTGGACGTGAGGCGGTTGTAGCAGCCCGCGACGTACGTCCCCGGATAGTGCGCCTCCCCGGCCGTGCACTCGGGAGCCGCGCCGCGGGTGGCGACGTAGCCGTTGCCCAGGGTGCACAGCGCCTCCCGCAGCCGCTCCCCCGCCGGGTCGTAGCCCTCGTACTCCCACAGCCAGTCCGTCATGTCCCGTCCTCCCTCGGAGCCAGGCGCCCGGACCCTCCCCCGGGTGCCTGCGGCGCGTCGTCGTCGAGCAGTTCGGCGAGGTCGCGGACGACCATGTCCGCGCCGTGGTCCCGCAGCGCCGCCGCTGTTCCCGGCCCGCCGGTCCGGTCGACACCGACGACCAGTCCGAAGCCGCCGCGGCGTCCGGCCTCCACACCCGCCAGCGCGTCCTCGACGACCACACAGCCCTCCGGCGGCACCGCGAGCCGCGCCGCCGCCTCCAGGAAGAGCGCCGGATCCGGCTTGCCCGGCAGGCCGATCCGGGCCGCCTCCCCGCCGTCCACGAGCGCGTCCAGGTACGGCAGGACGCCGGCCGCGGTCAGCAGCTCCCTGGCGTGGCGCGACGCGGAGACGGCCGCGGTGGGCACCGGGCCGCTCCGCAGACGGCGCAGCAGCCGGAGGGTGCCGGGGTACGCGTCGATGCCCTCCTCGGCCAGCCGCCGGGTGAACAGCTGCTCCTTGTACGCCGCGACCGCGCCCACGGTGTCCGTGCCCGGCGGGTCGTCGGGGCTGCCCGCCGGGATCGGCACCCCGCGGGCGGCGAGGAAGGCCGCCGCGCCGTCCTGCCGGGACCTGCCGTCGACGTGCCGCAGATAGTCGTCCCGCACGTCGAACGGCCGCCGGTCACCGGGCTCGTCCGGGGGCCGGTCGCGCAGACAGGCGTCGAAGGCGGCCTTCCAGGCGGCGGCGTGCACCCGGGCCGAGTCGGTGATCACGCCATCGGTGTCCAGGACGACCGCCCCGAAACTCCGCCGTCCCGCCGCCGGGGCCCCGTGCGGCCACCACGTCCTCAGGTCGGTCATGGTGCTCCTTCCCGCTCCCGGCGGCCCGCGCGGGGCCCGTGCAGGTGTGCGCCGGCTCCGTCTCGTCCGGTGCCGTACGGGGCGCCGGTGGGCGGAGCCACCCGTTCAGGATGGCCGGGTACCCGGCTGTGCGCCCGGCGAGCGCGGGGCGGCGGGGCTCCCGCGCCGGGGCCGCCCGTGGACGCGGGGGTGCCTGCGCGGCGGCGGGGCTCCCGCGCGGGGGCCGCGACCGGAACACCGGGCGGCGCCGCACCGGGGCGGACCGCGCACGGCGCCCGGCAGCTTCCGCGCGGGAGATCCGCCGGGGCGCGCGGGGCCCGGCGGCACGGTCCCGCGGGGGCGTGCGCCGTCCGCGGGGGCGAACCTGGAGACATGGCCGCCGCCGGGCGGTACGCACGAAGGAGGCGCGTGATGCCCCGCCATGTCACCGCCGGGGTCGACAGCTCCCCGGAAAGCCTCGCCGCCGCGCACTGGGCGGCGCGGGAGGCCCTGCTCCGCAATGCGCCGCTGCTGCTCGTCCACGTCGAGGAGTGGCCGCTGCCGGTCGCGGTCGCCGCGCCCACCATCGACCGCGACGACCACCGGCGCTGGGCGGACCGGCTGCTGGACGCCGCCGCGGCGGAGCTGCGCGAGCGGCATCCCGGCGCAGACGTCACCACCAGGCGGCTCTCCGGGCGTGCGCCCGCGGCGCTGGCCGTCGAGGCCGCCTCGTCGGACCTGCTGGTGCTCGGCTCGCGCGGCCTCGGCACGGTGTCCGGCGCGCTCATGGGGTCGGTCGGCTCGGCCGTCGTCGGCGCCACCGAGGTGCCCGTGGTGATGGTCCGGGCCGGCGGCGGGGACGGGACGGGCCATGAGGTCGTCGCGGGCGTGGACCTCGGTCCGGGCACCGACGACGCCCTCGCCTTCGCCTTCGCTGCGGCCGGCCGGCGGGACCGTCCGTTGCGCGTGGTGCACGCGGCGAAGGTGCCGCTGTTCCACGCGCACTCGGCCGCCTACCGCCGCCAGGCGGCGGCGGAGGCGGCCGAGTCCCTCGCGACCGCCCTGGCGCCCTGGCGGGACCGCTTCCCGGCGGTGGCCGTGACGGAGCGGGCGGTGCCCGGGGCCGCCGCGCAGGTCCTGGTCCAGGAGTCGGCCGAGGCGCTGCTGGTCGTGGCCGGCCGGCGCATCCGGCACGCGCCCGTGGTGCCGCACATCGGGCATGTCACCCACGCGGTGATGCACCACTGCACGGCCCCGGTCGCCGTGGTCGCCCATGCCTGAGGGCCGGCGGGCGACGCTCCCGCGCGGGTACGCGGGTACGCGGGCACGCAGGCACACGGGTACACGGGTTCTGACGGGGTGCGGGGCCGTACGCGGTCCGTCTCCGCCGCGGAGGGCCGGTCCGTCCCCGCCTGCGGCGACCGTGCGGATCGGCCCGGGACGGGGACAGCGGGGAGCGGGGTACGGCCGCCGGCCGGGACCGGGCATCATGTCGCCATGACCCCGAGCGACCAGCACGCGCAGGAGCCGCAGCATCCGGACGTCACGGAGGCGATCGTGCGGGAGCGCAGCCTCCACGACCCTGCCGTCCGCCGCTCCGGCCCTCTCACCGAGAGCCTCCTCGACCCCGGCTTCACCGAGGTCGGCGCCTCCGGCCGGCGGTGGACGCGCGCCGAGATGGTCGCCGCCCTGCCGACGCTCCACGGCGGTGACGGGGACGCCGTCCCCATCACCGCGGAACACTTCGAGGGCACGGTCCTCGCTCCCGGGATCGTCCACCTCACCTACGTGACCCGCGTCGGGGACGCCCACGCCCACCGCTCGTCGATCTGGCGCCGCGACGCCGCCGGGGAGTTCCGTCTCCTCTACCACCAGGGCACGCCGGTGCCGGACGGGACGGCACGCTCGTAGGGGCCGTCGTCCCGGCATCTCCCGTCAGGGTGCGGTGCACGGCCGGCCGTGCCCCGGCCCCGGGCCGCCGGGACCGGCGCCGGCCGTTTCCAGGTCGCGACGACGGGCACGGCACGCCGTCGGGCCGGGCACGGCCCGGGGGTACGGCCGTGGACCCGGCCGCGGTACGGGTCGGCTGCTCCGGGGCCCGCCCGTGCCCGGACACACCGTCACCGTGCCGAACGCGGAACGCGGTGCACCGCGCCGGCCGGGGAGCCCGCTACACCCGCGTGCGCGCCGTCACCGGGAAGGGATGGGCCTGGTGCGCGCCGCTCGCGAGCATGCGGACCTCGCCGCGCTCGCTGATCTCCGCGCGGACGATGCCCGTGCGGTCCTCGTAGACCGGTGAGCCGCCCGGTCCCGCCCGCTCGGTGCGGCGGACCGTGACCACGTCGTCGGCGACCGCGGACGCCTGGAAGACGAGCTCGTAGCTCTCGGGATACTCCATCGATGCCACCACCCTCTTCCATCGTGGCCCCGGCACGGGCGGACCGCCTCTCCGGCCCGGGGCGGGGCCGGAGAGGCGGTCCGGAGCCGGGCCCGCGGGGCCCGGGGCGCTCAGATGCCGAACTCCGCCGAGGAGAGCCCGAGCGCGGTGCACGCCTCCCGGATGATCTGCTCCTCGGCGGGCTCGATGTAGCCGTCGGCGCCGGCGACGACGATGCCGGTCTGGATGACCGCCCGCGCCTCGGCGGGCTTCTTCGCCGCCTTGGCGACCTCTTGGAGCACGGCCGCCTTGCCCATGACGAAGTTGGCCGAGAGCTGGTCGACGTGCTTGTTGAAGCGCTGGCGCAGCTGGTCGGCGGGGAAGTTCTGCAGGACGTCGTTGGTGAGGATGAGCTGCTCGACGTGCTGGCGCTCGGCCGGGTCGACGTGCCCGTCGGCGGCGGCGACCAGGGCGCACATGGCCATGCTGGCGTCGCGGTAGGCGCCGCTCTTCAGCTCGGTCTTGAGCGAGGTGAGCTGCGACTTCAGCGCGCTCACGAGCTGGGCCTTGGAGCCGCCGGACCGCGCGCCGGGCTGTCCGCCGTGGTGCGCCCCGGGGTGCGCGCCGGGGTGCGCGCCGGGCTGTCCGTGGCCGCCGGCGCCGCCGCGCGCTCCCTGGGCCTGCTGGAGACCTCTGGTCGCCTGGTCCTTGATCCGATCCCACATCGCCACTCGTGCCACCTCGGCTTCTGCCGTGTCGTCAGTCCACGGTCACGCGTCGTCGCGCACCACCCTGCCAACGTGTTCCGCCCGCCGCGAAGTTCCGCCGCCGGGCGGCCGGACGGAATCAGGCCACGTCGAGGACGATCTTGCCCCTGGTGCGTCCGGTCGCGCTGAGCCGGAACGCCTCCGCGGCGTCGGCGAGCGGGAGGACCCGGTCGACGGGGACGGTGAGGCGGCCCTCGTCGGCGAGGCGGCCGAGTTCGGCCAGGTCGGTGCTGCTGGGGCGGACCCAGACGTGGTGGCCGCCCCGCGCGGTGACCGACGGGTCGGTGATGGAGGCGACCCGGGAGGTGTCGCGCAGCAGCTGCTGGGAGACCTCCACCGCGTCCTGGCCCACGTAGTCGACGGCTGCCGTGACCCCGTCGGGCGCGATCGCGCGCACCCGCTCGGCGAGTCCGTCGCCGTAGGCGACCGGTTCGGCGCCCAGTTCGCGGAGGAAGTCGTGGTTGCGCTCGCTCGCGGTGCCGATCACCCGCGCGCCGCGGGCGACCGCGATCTGGACGGCGAACGAGCCGACTCCTCCGGCGGCGGCGTGCACGAGGACGGTGTCGCCGCCGGTGACGCCGACACGCTCCAGGGACTGCCAGGCGGTGAGCCCCGCCAGCGGTACGCCGGCGGCCTGCTGCCAGCTCAGCGAGCGCGGCCTGCGGGCCAGGGTGCGGACCGGCGCGGAGACCAGCTCGGCGTAGGTGCCGTGCTGCACCTCGTCCTTGCGGACGTAGCCGTACACCTCGTCGCCCACCGCGAACTCGGTGGCGTCCAGTCCGACGGCCTCGACGACACCGGACACGTCCCAGCCGGGGACGAGCGGGAAGTGGACGTTCATGATCGGGTCGAGGCCGCCGGCGACGATCTTCCAGTCGACCGGGTTGACGCCGGCCGCCTTCACCCGCACCAGGACCGCGTCCGGCGCCACCTTGGGATCGTCCGTCTCGCCGAAGACCAGGACCTCGGGTCCGCCGTACCGGGGGGCCGTGATGGCTCGCATGTGTGCCTCGCACTCTCGGGGATCGGGCGGCCGGCCGGCGCGGCCGCCGCTCTGACGACGGGCCCGGCCCGCGGGCGGTCCGGCGCCGCGGGCACCGGCGCCGGGTGGCGCGAAGGTGTGCCCGTACGGCGGGACGGCCCCGGCGAGCGGGTCCGAGGGGCGATCATGACCCTACGACAGGTGTGTGAGCACACCCAGCAACCGACGCCCAAGGAGTGGACGGATGGCGAACGAGCGTGCCGGACGGCCGGCCCGGCCGGAGGATCTCGTCGACGTGGCCCGCCTGGTCACCGCGTACTACGCCCTGCACCCGGACCCGGAGGACCCGGCCCGGCGGGTGGCCTTCGGGACGTCGGGGCACCGCGGCTCGTCCCTGGCGGGGGCGTTCAACGAGGACCACATCGCGGCGACGAGCCAGGCCATCTGCGAGTACCGGGCGCTCCAGGGCACCGACGGACCGCTGTTCCTGGGCGCGGACACCCATGCGCTGTCGGAGCCGGCGCGGGTGACGGCGGCGGAGGTGTTCGCGGCCAACGGCGTGACGCTGCTGATCGACACCGCGGACGGGTACACCCCGACGCCCGCGGTGTCGCACGCGATCCTGGCGCACAACCGCGGGGCGTCCGGCGGACGCGCGGACGGCGTGGTGGTGACCCCGTCGCACAACCCGCCCGCCGACGGCGGGTTCAAGTACAACCCGCCCAGCGGCGGCCCCGCGGGGTCGGACGCCACGGGGTGGATCCAGGACCGGGCGAACGAGATCATCGCCGGAGGGCTGAAGGACGTGCGGCGCGTGACGTACGCGCGTGCCCTGGCCGCCGCCACCACGGGACGGTACGACTTCCTCGGGTCCTATGTGCGCGACCTGCCGTCGGTGCTCGACCTGGACGCGGTGCGGGCCGCGGGCCTGCGGATCGGGGCGGACCCGCTGGGCGGCGCGTCGGTGGCCTACTGGGAGCGGATCGCCGAGGAGCACCGGCTCGACCTCACCGTCGTCAATCCGCTGACCGACCCGACGTGGCGTTTCATGACGCTGGACTGGGACGGGAGGATCCGGATGGACTGCTCGTCGCCGTATGCGATGGCCTCGCTGATCGAGGGGCGCGACCGGTTCGCGATCACCACGGGCAACGACGCGGACGCCGACCGGCACGGCGTCGTCACGCCCGACGGCGGGCTGATGAACCCGAACCACTATCTGGCCACCGCCATCGGCTACCTGTTCCGGCACCGGGACCGGTGGCCGGCCACGGCCGGGGTGGGCAAGACGCTGGTGTCGTCGTCGATGATCGACCGGGTGGCCGCGGACGCGGGACGCGAGCTCGTCGAGGTGCCGGTCGGCTTCAAGTGGTTCGTCGGGGGTCTGTCGGACGGCTCCATCGGTTTCGGCGGCGAGGAGTCGGCCGGGGCCTCGTTCCTGCGGCGCGACGGGTCGGTGTGGACGACCGACAAGGACGGCATCGTGCTCGCGCTGCTGGCCTCGGAGATGCTGGCGGTGACGGGGCGGACGCCCAGCGAGCACTACCGCGATCTGACGGCGCGGTTCGGCGAGCCGGCGTACGCGCGCGTCGACGCGCCGGCGACCCGTGAGGAGAAGGCGGTGCTGGCCCGGCTCTCCCCGGAGCAGGTGACGGCCGGCTCGCTCGCCGGGGAGCCGGTGACCGGTGTCCTGACCGAGGCGCCGGGCAACGGGGCCGCGATCGGCGGCATCAAGGTGACGACGGAGAACGCCTGGTTCGCCGCCCGCCCTTCGGGCACGGAGGACGTGTACAAGGTGTACGCGGAGTCGTTCCGCGGCCCGGACCACCTGGCGCGTGTCCAGGAGGAGGCGCGGGCGGTGGTGTCGGCGGCGCTCGGCACGTGAACCGGGGGTGTCCCGGCGGCCGGGCGGGCCGCCGGGACACCAGGACCCCGGGACACCAGGACGCCGCCGGGACACCGGGACGCCGCCGGCGGGGCGTCAGATCTGCACGCCGGGGCGGCCGTCCTCGACGACCGCGCTCGCCCGGGTGCTCACCGGGGCGCCGGGGCGGGTGACGTACGGGACGACGCGGAAGTCGGTGCGCCAGCGCTCCCGGTCGGCGTGGACGCGCACGTAGCCCCGCTGGGCGTTGAAGAACTTCATGTGCGGGTTGGCGGCGAGGAAGGTCTCGCCCTGGGCGGTCATGTCCGCGCCGTCGCCGCCGCTGGTGACCGAGGTGCCCACGAACTCGGCGCCGACGGTGGGCGAGCCCGGGTCGGCGTAGTCCCGCTTGAGGTCCCAGGCGTAGTTCTGGTGGCGGTCCCCGGTGATGACGACGAGGTTGCGCACCCCGGTGGCGTCCGCCTCGGCGAGCAGCCGGTTGCGTTCGGCGACGTAGCCGTCCCACGGGTCGAGCCAGACCGTGGTGCCCGGGCCGGGGTCGTGGTCGGTCTGGCCCATCGGTGCCTGGTTGCCGAGCACCTGCCAGCGGGCCGGGGAACGCCGGAAGCCCCTGAGGACCCAGTCGCGCTGCCGCGCGCCGAGCAGGGTGCGGCCGGGGGCGAGGCGGTCGGCGCAGTCGGCCGACACCCCGTCGCCGCAGGGCTGGTCGTCACGGTACTGGCGGGTGTCGAGCATGGTGAAGTCGGCGAGCCTGCCGTACGGGAGGCGGCGGTACATCTGCACATCGGGGCCCGCGGGGAGCTGGGCCCGGCGCAGCGGGGCGTGCTCGTACAGGGCCTGGAAGGCGGCGGCCCGGCGGGCGGGGAACGCCGCGGGGTCCTGGCCGTTCTCCGGGATGCCGTCCGCCCAGTTGTTCTCGACCTCGTGGTCGTCGAACGTCATGATCCAGGGGAAGGCGGCGTGGGCGCGCCGGAGCGGGGCCTCGGACTTGTAGAGGCCGTACTGGAGGCGGTAGCGGGCGAGGGTGACGGTCTCGCTGTGGAACTTCGGATCGGTGACGACGCCGCGCCTGTTGGTCTTCACGCCGTACTCGTAGAGGTAGTCGCCGAGGTGCACCACCAGGTCGAGGTCCTCGTCGGCGAGGTGGTCGTAGGCGGTGTAGAAGCCGTCCTGCCAGGCCTGGCAGGAGGCGAAGGCGAAGCGCAGGTCGCGCGGCAGGGTCCCCGGCGCGGGGGTGGTGCGGGTGCGGCCGACGGGCGAGAGGTGGCCGCCGGCGCGGAAGCGGTACCAGTAGACGCGGTCGGGTGCCAGCCCGTGGATCTCCGGGTGCACGGAGTGGGCGAGTTCGGGGGTGGCGACGACGGTGCCTCGGCGTACGACGCGGGTGAAGCGTTCGTCGGACGCCACCTCGTAGGCGACGCGCACCGGGACGTCCGGCATCCCGCCGCGGCCGTCCTCGGCGAACGGGTCGGGGGCGAGGCGGGTCCACAGCACCACGCCGTCCCAGCGCGGTTCGCCGGAGGCGACGCCGAGCGGGAACGGGTCGGAGGGCATGGACGGCGCGGCGTGGGCGGAGCCCGAACTCCACTCCCCCGTGCCGAGCATCAGCGCGGCGGCGCCCGCGCCGCCGAGTCCGAGCATCGTTCTGCGGGAGACGGGACGTACGGCCACGGGGTCCTCCTGGGCTGTTCGGGGTGTGAACCGCCAGAACCCTCGTGGGGACGGGTGTCCCGTGGCCGCCCGCCGTGTGACCGGCTGCCGAGAGTTGCGTGAACACGGCAACCGCTTGCCGGTCGGTCACCGCCTCCCGTACGGGCCTCAGTTGCCGGGTGCGGTGAGCACGACGGAGCGGGTGAGGTTGCGGGGGGTGTCGGGGTTGTGTCCGGCGGCCTCGGCGATGTGGACGGCGAGGCGCTGGGCGCGGACGAGGTCGGCGAGGGGGTCGGTGGCGGGCGCGTGGGCGGCGAGGGTGGCGCCGGTGCGGGTGATGTCGTCGGCGAGGCCCTCGGGGAGGGCGCCGAGGGCCCAGACCGCGCGGCCGGGCTGGGCGATGCTGATGGGGCCGTGGCGGTACTCCATGGCGGGGTACGCCTCGGTCCAGGCGCCCGCTGCCTCGCGCATCTTGAGGGCGGCCTCCTGCGCCAGGCCGTAGGTCCAGCCGGTGCCGAGGAAGGTGAACTGGCCGGCCGAGGTCAGGGCGTGGTCGAGCGGCTGGGCGAGGGCGGCCTCGGCGTGGCCGGCGGCCTCGGTGACGGTGGCCACGCCCGCGGGGAGGGTGCCCCGGTGTTCGAGGTCGGCGCGCAGCAGGGCGAGGGTGGTCGTGGCGAAGCGGGTCTGGACGACGGAGCGTTCGTCTGCGAAGTCCAGGAGGACGGTGTGGTCCGCCGCACCGGGGGCGGGGGTGTCGGCGTCGCCGGTGACGACGGTGGTGGGGACGGTGCCGCGCAGCAGGCGGAGGAGGTCGAGGACCTCGGTGGTGGTGCCGGAGCGGGTGATGGCGAGGACGCGGTCGTAGGTGCGGGCGCGGGGGAAGGCGGTCGCGGTGAAGGCGTCGGTCTCGCCGCCGCCGCCGTGTTCGCGCAGGGCTGCGTAGGCCTGGGCGATGAACCAGGAGGTGCCGCAGCCGACGACGGCGACGCGCTCGCCGGTGGCGGGCAGGAGGCCGGCGACGGTGGGGGCGAGTGCCGCGGCCCGGCGCCAGCACTCGGGCTGCGAGGCGATCTCCGCCGATGTGTGCGACGAGGACGCCGCCGGCGTGGGGGCGGAGGGGGAGGAGGAGGCGGTGCGGGACATGGGTGGGTACTCCCTACGGCGTGGTGGCTGGACCACGGGTCAGCATAGTGCTCGAAGTTGCTCTCTCAGGCCGACTAGCGAACATTTTCAAGCAGTCAGGGGAAAAGTCGTGGCCGGGCCGTCCGGAGTCTCCCGGACGGCCCGGCCACGGACCGGGTCCTGTCGTCCCGCTCGGATCGTCCCGCTCGGATCAGGGAGCGATCGCCATGTCGAAGACGTGCACGTTGGCGTTGGCGGGCATGACCACGAACGCGACCTCCTTGGCCGGGTCCAGGGCGACCGAGTGGGCGAAGATCCGGTAGGCGATGCCCGCGTTCCCGTACCCGCTGGGCCTGTTGCGGCCGTTGCTGGACGCGACGAGCGTCGCGCCGTGGGCGTTCGGCGGGTCGAAGGACCAGTTCGGGAAGCCGAACGAGCCGGTGGTGGAGGTGCCGTCCGCGTAGAAGACGGTGGCGCTGCCCGTCGCCCCGCTGCCCACGCCGGAGCCGAGGAAGACCAGCTTGGACCCCTTGCCGGCGAGTGAGATGGCCTGTCCGGCGCTCGACACGTTGTCCTTGGTGCCGCTCGGCACGTCGGGCCAGCGCAGCTTCGCGCCCAGCGCGGTGACCTCCGCGCCGCGGGTCAGCCCGGCGTCGGCGAGCTTCTGGGCGGAGAAGCTGTTGCCCTCGCCGTCGTAGTTGCCGGGCGCGGTGTTGCTCTCGTCCGTGACGGCCACGGCGTTGTAGGCGGCGGCGATGTTCGCGAGGGGCTCGCCGGTGCGCTGGGACCGGGTGCCGGTGGCGGTGCCCGCCCCGTCGCCGCCGCGGTAGGCGGCCGTCGCGGTGAACGTCCGTATCCGGAATCCCGCACGCGGCTCCGGCACCTGTATCCGGAACTCCGTCTCCGCCGACGCGCCCTGCGCCAGCGATCCGCCGACGGTGCGCTGGGCCGGCTGCACCGCCCACCCCACGGGCCCGGCGAAGGAGACCGTCAGCGAGCGCAGCCGGTCCGGCGCGTTGTTCTTCACGGTGACCTTGACCGCGGATATCGCCGGTCCCTGGAGGTCGACCGGGGAGATGGTCACCTCGGTGCCCGCCGCTGCCGCGGCGGCGGGCCGCGCGTCGGCCGCGGACGCGGGGGCGGGGACGAGGAGCAGCGCCCCCGCCGCGGCCGCGGCTCTGAGTGTGGTGGTGAGTCCTGCTCGTCTCATGGTCCGTCTCCTTCTGTCGCGTCGCGTGGGGACCGGTCAGGCGACCGGGGGCATCTCGGTCTCGCGCGAGTCCAGACCCATGCGGAGGTTGACCCACGACCCGCGGGTGAAGTCCGGGATCTCGACCGGCCGGCCGCCCGCCGCGAGGGAGGTGACGCTCAGCGGGACCGGCGAGCACCAGGCGGCGGAGTCGTAGACGTCGATGTCGGGGACCAGGCCGGCCCGCATCAGCTGGACGGTGCGCCACTGCAGGACGTAGTCCATGCCGCCGTGGCCGCCGTTGTTGGCGGCGTCGTCACCGATCTTCTTCCACAGCCAGTGGTCGAACTCCTTGCGGTAGCTGTCGAAGTCCCGCCAGGCGTGGCCGCCGTGGTCCGGCTCCACGTAGATCCGCCCGCCGGTCGTCGAGGTGCCCGCGTAGTCCTCGAAGATGCCGCGGCTGCCCGCGATGCTGTTGATGCGGCTGTAGGGCCGCGGCGAGCTGACGTCGTGCTCGGCCCGGATGATCCGGCCCTTCGCCGTGTCGATGAGACAGGTGACCAGGTCGCCGTTGACGTAGGTCTCCTTCCACGACGGGTGGGACTTCGGCACGAACCGCTCGCGGTAGTCGGCGAGGCCCTTGGGCTCGGTCGCCGTGGCGCGCAGGACCGTCATCCGGTCGCCGCGGTTGATGTCCATCGCCGCGGCGACGGGCGCGAGGCCGTGCATCGGGTAGAAGGACGCGGTGCTGCGGGTGTGCCAGAGCCGGCGCCAGGCGTCGGTGTAGTAGGTGTCCGAGAAGAGCAGGGCGCGCAGGTCGTGGAGGTAGCCTCCGTGCCCGTTGGTGACGTCGCCGAAGAGGCCTTCGTGCGCCATCTTCAGCATGGCGAGCTCGTTGCGGCCGTAGGAGCAGTTCTCCGCGAGCATCAGGTGGCGGCCGGTGCGCTCGGAGGTGTCGACGAGGTCCCACAGCTCGTCCAGCTTGGTGGCGATGGGGAGTTCGACGATGGCGTGCTTCCCCGCGAGCAGCGCCGCCCTGCCCTGCCGGTGGTGGAACTCCCACGGGGTCGCGATGTAGACGAGGTCGATGTCGTCGCGCTTGAGCATCTGCTCGAACGAGGTGTCCGAGCCGCCGTACTCGGCGGGGCGCGGCTTGCCCTGGGCGACCAGCCGGTCCGCGGTGCGCTTGGCGCGGTCGGCGCGGATGTCGCAGACGGCGGTGACGGTGCAGCCGGGGACGACGGCCCAGCCCTCGGTCATGCCGCCGCCCCGGTTGCCGAGGCCGATGACACCCACCCGGACCGTGCGGTACGCCGCGAAGGGCACACCGGCGATGGACCGCTGGCCGGGCCTGCGGCGCGGGGAGACCGAGGGCACGACGGCCGTGGGCGGCCCGGCGGCGGTGGCGGTGGCGGACGCCCCGGCGGCGAGCGCACCCGTGGTGGCCAGCGCGCCTCCCAGCAGCAACCGGCGTGAAACAGCGGGGTTTTCAGGCATGGAGGTATCGCTCCTCGGTCCGTGTCCGGCAGGTGGCGGGGACGACTCTGGCCGCGACGGCGAGCCCTGTCAATAGTTGCTCAGTAGGGTGCCTTTACAAACAGAAACAAGCATTCAGCCCTGCCTTCATGGTGCCTCCCCGCGACCCTGCGCGACAGGGTGCCACGCCGAGGTGACACCCGGTCATCTTTGTCGGGGCAAGGATGAAGACAGTCCGCGAAGCGCTCACTTCGCCCTGGACTCAACGGAGTTTGTACTCATCGGTGACGAAGTCATGGACGTCCTCCACGAAGTCCTCCTATGGTGTGCGTCGCGCTCGTCGCCGCTCACCGGCCTGCCCCACCTCTTCGCGTACCGCCGTCGACACCACCGTCACGTGCTCCCCGCGGGGAGCGTGGGAGGAAGCATGAAGCCACGACCGCACCACCGGATCCGCAGACGCCTGGGCTCCCTGATCGCCGTCTCGTTCCTCGCCGGACTCCTCGCCTCGCCGCCGGCCGCGGCCGCCGGAGCCGCTGCCGACCTGCCGCCGCAGGAACCCGGCGTCACCCTGCGGGTCTTCGACGTCGGACTGCCGATGAGCCGGATCTGCGACCTCAAGCCCGGCCAGACCCCCAACGTCGACCGGCTGATGCCCACCGTCGACTGGAGCGCGGCCGAGGACTTCGGCGTCGGCGACCACTTCGTGTCGCAGGTGACCGCCAACCTCCGCGTGCCGGAGGACGGCGACTACGCCTTCCGCCTGACCAGCGACGACGGCTCGCGCCTGGCCGTCGGGGGACGGACCGTCGTCGACCACGACGGCCTCCACGGCGCCGAACCGAAGGAGGGGACCGCCGCACTGACGGCCGGACACCACGCTCTGCGGATCGACCACTTCGACCGGACCGGCGGCCAGCAGATCACCCTGGCCTGGAAGCCGCCGGGCGCCGCCGAGTTCACCCTGGTCCCGGACTCCGCGCTGAGCACCGACGCCGGAGTCGTCCGCGTCACCGCTCCCGGGCGCAAGCAGTGCGAGAGCGGCACCGACACACCGGGGGACGGTCTGCCGCTGACCGGCGTCCACCCCGGCTACACCCTGACCGACCTGCGCCCCGAGGGTTTCGAACCGCAGGTCACCGCCATGGACTGGCTGCCCGACGGGCGGCTCGCCGTCACCACCTGGGGCGGCACCGGCACCACCGACGGCGCGGTCTACCTGCTCGGCGGCGTCACGGGCAGCACCGGCCCCGACCGGGTGACCGTCAAGAAGGTCGCGAGCGGCCTCAGGGAGCCCCAGGGCGTGAAGGCCGTCGACGGCATGCTCTACGTCTCGCAGAAGCACGAGCTCACCGAGTTGCGCGACACCGACGGCGACGAGGTGACGGACACCCGCCGCACCGTCGCGACCTGGCCCTACGGCGGCAACTTCCACGAGTTCGCCTTCGGCCTGCTGTACCGCGACGGACACTTCTACCTCAACCTGTCGGTCGCCATCGACCTCGGCGGCGCGACGACGAGGCCGCAGCCCGCCGCGAACCGGGGCACCACGGTCAAGGTGAACCGGAAGACCGGCAAGGTCTCCTACGTCGCCGGCGGTCTGCGCACCCCCAACGGCATCGGCTGGGGCCCCGGGGGCGACATCTTCGTCACCGACAACCAGGGCGGCTGGCTGCCGGCCTCCAAGCTGGTCCGGATCAAGCAGGACCGCTTCTTCAACCACCGCACCGACCCGCCGGGCCCGTTCGACGACCGGCCCGTCACCGAGCCGGTGCTCTGGCTGCCCCAGAACGAGACAGCCAACTCCCCCAGCACCCCGCTGCACCTGACGAGCGGCCCGTACGCCGGGCAGCTCCTCTTCGGCGACGTCACCTACGGCGGCCTCCAGCGCGCCTTCCTGGAGAAGGTCGGCGGCAAGGACCAGGGCGCCGTCTTCCGGCACACCCAGGGCCTGGAGGCCGGCGTCAACCGGATCAGCCTCGGCCCGGACGGCGCGGTCTACACCGGCGGCATCGGCGCGGGCGGCAACTGGGGCCAGGAGGGCAAGCTCGCCCACGGCCTCCAGAAGCTGACGCCCAACGGCTCGAACCCCTTCGACATCCTCGCGATGCGCGCCAGGGCAGGCGGCTTCGAGCTGGAGTACACCCGGCCGCTCTCCCAGGAGACCGCCGACAAGCTGGCGCAGAGCTACCGCGTCGCGCAGTGGCGCTACGTCCCCACGCCCTCCTACGGCGGGCCCAAGGTCGACGAGGAGACCCTCGCCGTACGGGCGGCGAAGCTGTCCGCCGACCGCCGGAAGGTCACCCTGGAGGTCGTCGGGCTGAAGCCCGGCCGGGTCGTCCACGTGCGCTCGCCCCGTCCGTTCTCCTCCGCGTCGGGCGAGGCGCTGTGGAGCACCGAGGCCTGGTACACCCTCAACGCGCTGCCGGGCCCGCAGCCCGCGCAGACCCTGTACGAGGCCGAGGAGGCCGCGCTCTCCGGCGGCGCGGCCACCGACACCGAGCACGCCGGCCACTCCGGCAGCGGTTTCGTCGACGGCTACGGCACCGCGGGGGCGGCCACCGCGTTCACCGTGAACGCCGCGACGGCGGGCACGTACGACGTGGCGCTGCGGTACGCCAACGGGCCGAACCCGTTCACCGGGACCAAGACCGTGAGCGTGTACGTCAACGGGGAACGGATCCGTCAGTCCGGTCTGCTGTCCACGGGCGCGTGGAACCAGTGGTCGACCGGGACCGAGTCGCTGGCACTGCGCAAGGGGTCCAACACGATCACCTACCGGGTCGACGAGGGGGACACCGGCCACGTCAACCTGGACCTGATCACCGTCCGTCCGAAGGGCGCCCGCACGGTGCTGTTCGACGGCGCGGACCGGTCGGCCTGGCAGCACACCGACGGGCGCACCGCGTCGTGGCCGCTGACGGACGGCGGGATGGAGGTCTGCTGCGGCGACCTGCGGACCAAGGAGGAGTTCGGCGACTTCCGCCTGCACACCGAGTTCCTGCTCCCCGACCTCCCGCCGGACGTCACCGGCCAGGACCGCGCCAACAGCGGGATCTACCTCCAGGACCGCTACGAGATCCAGATCCTGGACTCGTACGGCGACACCACGCCCGCCGACGACGAGGCGGCCGCGATCTACCGGCAGAAGGCGGCGGACGCCAACGCCGCCCGGCCGCCGGGCGCCTGGCAGACGTACGACATCACCTTCCGCGCGGCCCGGTTCGACGCCGGCGGCAGGAAGACCGAGGACGCCCGGGTCACCGTCGTCTGGAACGGTGTGACGGTGCACGACGGCGTCGCCCTCACCGGCCCGACCGGAGGGGGCGACCCCGAGGGGCCGGTGGCGGGTGCCCTCAGGCTCCAGGACCACGGCAGCAAGGTGCGCTACCGGAACATCTGGATCGAGCCGCTGACGTAGGCGGTGCGGACGCGACGGCGAACGGCCGGCCCCGGGGTCCCGGGGCCGGCCGTTCGCCGTCGCGGACGTCCGGAGCCGGGGACGGCGCGGGACAAGAACTTTCTGCTGCACGGGCATTGACCCCGGCGCCGGGACGATCTTAGGTTCTTCGCGTCGCCCTTCGTATGTCATATATGAGACGTGATATCCGAGCCGGCTCCGCGGACAGCCGGCCCGGTCCGTTCCCCCACCGTTCACGTCTCGCCCCCACAGCCCGAACGCCCCGCCGGGGCGCACCAGAGAAAAGAGCCGACATGGTCAAGCCCCCCAACCGCCGACTCGTCACCGCCGCCGCCCTGGCCTGTGTCCTCGCCCTCACCGCCACCGCCTGCGGTGACGACGGCAGCGGCATGGCCGGTGCGCAGGGCGCCGAGGGGTCGGGAGCAGGGAAGATCGTGTTCTGGGACGAGAACGGCGGCGTCCGCACGGCGATCTGGCAGGAGATCATCGCCGACTTCGAGAAGGCCCATCCGGACATCGACGTGGAGTACGTGGGCATCGCGTCGACCGAGGCCCAGTCGAAGTACAACACCGCCATCCAGGGCGGCGGTCTGCCGGACGTCGGCGGTGTGGGCGCCGCGATGCTCGCCGGGATCACCGCGCAGGAGGCGCTGGAGCCGCTGGACGACCGCATCGCCGGCAGCTCCCTCAAGGGCAAGCTCAACGAGGCGATGACCGAGAACGTGCGCAGCGCCGCCGGCCGGGACGAGCTGTACACCGTGCCGATCTCCGCGACCAACGGCGTCCTGTACTACCGCACGGACCAGTTCGAGAAGGCCGGGCTCGGCGAGCCGGACACCTGGGACGAGTTCTACGCCGCCGCCGAGAAGCTGACGGACAAGCCGGAGAACCAGTTCGGCTACACGATCCGCGGCGGCCCCGGGTCCATCGCCCAGGCGCTGGACGCGATGTACGGGCAGTCCGGCATCGACTCGTTCTGGGACGCGTCGGGGACGAGGACGACGGTCGACGACCCGAAGAACGTGGCGGCGCTGGAGAAGTACGCCGGCCTGTACCGCAAGGCCACCCCCGAGGCCGATCTGAACAACGACTTCACCAAGATGGTCGCCCAGTTCGACGCCGGCGGCATCGCCATGCTCAACCACAACCTGGGCTCGTACCAGGACCATGTGAAGGCGCTCGGCACGGACAAGTTCCGCGGCATACCGCAGCCGAAGCTCGCCGACGGCACCCGGGTGATGGTCTCCAACCCGGTGTCCGGGCTCGGTCTGATGAAGACGTCCGAGAACAAGGCCGCGGCCTGGAAGTTCATCGAGTTCGCCGCCTCGCACGCCTCGAACTCGAAGTTCGGCGAGTCCGCCGGGCTGATCCCCGCCAACGAGGACGCCGCCAAGGACCCCTGGCTCGACAAGGCGGAGACCACCAAGCTCGGCGCCGAGGCGCTGTTCTCCGGCACCACCAAGATCGTGCAGCTGCCCTACTACCTGCCCGACTGGAACACCCTCTCCAAGGCGGACAGCGAGGCCGGCTTCCAGAAGGTGCTGCTCGGCAAGACGACCGCCGAGGAGTTCCTGACCACCTTCGCCGACGCCCTCGACGAGGCCCAGGCGGAGTGGAAGGAGCAGCAGGGCTGATCCCCCGCGCGAGGACGGAGAGGGGGTCCGGCCCGGCTGGGCCGGACCCCCTCTCCGCGGTGCGGCACGGGACGCCGGCCGTCAGCGGCCCCGGGTCACGTCCTCGATCCGCGCGGTCAGCGTGTCCACGTCCTGGAACGTGAGCCCGGCGAGGGCCACGTGCTTCCAGCGCACCGTGCCCTCCCCGTCCAGCACGAAGACGGAACGCCGCAGCCCGAGGCCCGGGAGCGAGATCCCGTAGGACTTGGCGACGGCCCGGTCGGTGTCGGCGAGCAGCGGGAAGCGCAGGTCGTACTGCTCGGCGAAGCCCTCGTGGCTGTCCAGGTCCTGGGGGCTGATCGCCCACACCGTGGCGCCGAGGTCCTTGAAGCGCTCCAGCTCGGAGGTGTAGGAGCAGAGCTGCTTGGTGCAGACGGGCGTGTTGTCGCCGGGGTAGAAGACGAGCACCAGCGGTCCGCCCCCGTGCTCGCCGAGGGTGTAGTCGCCCCTCTCGGGGCCGGAACCGGTGCGTACGGTGCCCGGCAGTGTGAAGCCGGGGGCGGCGGAGTCGACAGCGGGTGTCCTCGACATGGACGAGCCTCTCGGTGCGGCGGGCCGTGCGTACGCCCTGAGCATGTCACCGCGAGGTTTACGCGGAGTCGGCGGGCTCCTCGTCGGACGCGATGATCGAGTCCTCCAGCTTGCGCAGGAGCCGTGCGATCTGGCGGCGTTCGGACGGGGAGAGGCCGGCGAGCATCCGGCGCTCGTTGTCGAGGTGTTCCGCGAAGACGGTGTCCACGGTCGCGAGACCCTTGTCGGTGAGACGGGAGTAGACGACCCGGCGGTCGTCGGCGTCCCGCTCCCGGACGATGAGACCGTCCTTCTCCAGCCGGTCGATCCGCAGCGTGACACCGGCCGAGGACACCAGCCCGGTGTCGGCGAGCTGCCCCGCCGTCAGCCGGAAGGGCGCTCCCGACCTGCGCAGCGCGGTCAGCACGTCGAAGCCCGCGACCGACAGTCCGTGGCGTTCGATCGAAGCGGTGAGTCTGGTGCTGTAGCGCAGGAAGGACCGGTGCAGCCGGGCGAGAACCTCCAGCGGACTCGTGTCCAGTTCCGGCCGCTCGCGCGCCCAGTCGTCGATCACCTGAGCGACGGCGTCCCGGTCCGCCGGCCTCGATCCAGCCATGGTCATCCCCTCGTACGCTCCGCCGGGCACCCCTCCGGCATCTCACGGCGTCGAGAATCTTACCGCTGAGGTGACGGAGGGGCAGGGCCCCGGGCGGAGGGCGGGGGCGGTCAGCCGCGGGAACGGCGGCCGAGCGCGCGCACCACCACCAGCACGGCGAGCAGCGCCGCCGCCGGTACCGCCGCCTTCCGCAGCAGGACGGGCAGCGCGGCCGCGCCCAGGTCGACGGCCTCCGGCTCCGCCGGGGCGGCGGCCGGCGTGCTCGCGGCCGCGGCGGCGGGCCCGGCGGACGGGGCGTTCAGCAGCTCCTCCAGCCGGGCGGCGAACTGCTGCACGATGCGGTCGCCGACCTCGGTCATGATGCCGCGGCCGAACTGGGCGGGCCGCCCCGTGATGTCGAGGTCGGTGCGCACCCTCACCACCGTGCCCGCGGGTGCGGCGGTGAGGGTGGCGGTGACCGTGGCCGACGCGGTGCCCGCGCCGCGGGTCTCGCTGCCGCTGAGGTCGAGGTGCATCGAGCGGGCGGTCTCGTCGCGGGCGACGGTCCCCTCTCCCCGGTAACTCATCTGCACCGCGCCGACCTTGACCTTGACGCGGCCGGTGAAGGAGTCGCCGTCGAGGGTGTCGAGCACGGCACCGGGCATGCAGGGCGCGACCCGGGCGAGGTCCTGGAAGAGCTTCCAGGCGTCCTCGGGAGAGGCGGGGACGGTGAAGGAGTGGTCGAGCTGCACGGTGATGTCCAATCGTGGGGTGGTCCCGGGGCGGTCGAGCGGGCGGGCGCCGTCGTGGGCGGCGTCCCGGCCGGCCGGGTGCGGTGGTGGCGGGCGGGCGGGTGCGGCGGCGGTGCCGTCAGACGGGTGCGGTGGCGGTGGCGGTGCGGATCAGCTCGCGCACCCGGCTCGGCGAGAGCGGGCCCCGGCGCACGACCGCTCCGAACGGCCGCAGCGCGTCCTCGACGGCGCCGGCGAGCACGGCCTGCGGGGCGATCGCCCCGCCCTCGCCGAGCCCCTTGACGCCGAGGTCGTTCATGGGGCTCGGGGAGACGATCTCGTCCATGTCGAGGTCGGGGATCTCGGAGGAGGTGGGCACGAGGTAGTCCATGTACGTCCCGGTGCGGGGCTGCCCGTCGGGGCCGTAGACCATCTCCTCGTACAGCGCGCCGCCGATGCCCTGCGCGATGCCGCCGGTGACCTGGCCCTCCGCGATGACCGGGTTGACGATGACGCCCGCGTCGTGGACGACGACGTAGTGGAGGATCTCCACCTCGCCGGTGTGCTCGTCGACCTCCACGACGGCCGCGTGGGCGCCGCTGGCGACGGCGAACCCCGGCGGGCGGAAGTGGACGGTCTCGCTGAGTTCGGTGCCGTGCCGGCCGTCGGTGGGCTCGGGCGTCCCCGGCAGGGGGGCGCGGCCGGCCAGTTCGGCGAGGGTGAGCGAGGGACCGCCGGGGTTCCTGTGCGTCACCACGCCGTCGGCCAGGCCGAGTTCCCCCGCCGGGACGCCCAGCCTGCGGGCCGCCGCGTCGAGGATCTTCTCCCGCACCAGCCGGCCCGCCCGGTGGGTGGCGTTGCCCGCGTTCACCAGGGCCCGGCTGGCGATGGTGCCCACGCCGAACGGGGTGGCGTCGGTGTCGCCGCCGACCACGTCGATCACGTCCAGGGGTGCGCCGACGGCGTCGGCCGCGATCTGCGCCATGGAGGTGCGGTGGCCCTGCCCCTGGGAGGGCGCGCCGATGGCGAGGCGGATGCGGCCGCTGGGGAGGACGTCGACGCGGGCGGTCTCGAACGGTCCGAGACCGGTGGCCTCGATGTACATCGCGAACCCGATGCCGACGTGGCGGCCCTCCCGTGCGCCCTCCCGCTGCCGGGCGCGGACGCCCTCCGCTCCGACGCGGGCCACGGCCCGGCGCAGCAGTTCGGGGAAGTCGCCGGAGTCGTAGGACTGCGGCCGGCCGGAGCGGTCGACCAGGCCGGTCTCGTACGGCATCTCCTCGGGCCGCACCAGGTTCCGTGCCCGCAGCTCCTCCGGGGCGATGCCGAGCCGGGCGGCGAGCCGGTCCATCGCGCGTTCCATCGCGAAGACCGTCTCGGGACGGCCGGCTCCGCGGTACGGCGTGGCGAAGGTGGTGTTGGTGAGCACGCCGGTGACGTCGATGTCCACGTGCGGGATCCGGTAGGGGCCGAGCAGGTGGCAGAGCGAGTTGTACGGGACGACCAGGCCGGTCATGTTGTACGCGCCGAAGTTGACGGTGATCCGGTCGCGGACGGCGAGCAGGCGGCCGTCCGCGTCGGCGGCGAGCTCGATCTCGTGGACCTGTTCGCGGGCGTGCGAGGAGGCGGTGAGGTTCTCGTTGCGGTCCTCCCGCCACAGGACGGGACGGCCGATGCGGCGCGCGGCGTGCGGGACGAGGAGTTCCTCGACGTAGAGGATGCCCTTCTGGCCGAATCCGCCGCCGACGTCGGCGGCGACGACCCGCACGCCCGCGGGATCGAGTCCGAGGGTGTGGGCGACCGCGTCGCGCAGCCGGTGCGGCGTCTGGGTGCCCGACCAGATCGTGAGGCGGTCGCTGTAGGGGTCGACCTGGGCGGATATCGCACGGGTCTCGATCGGCGAGGCGACGTAGCGGTGCGCCTCGAAGCGCTCCGACACCACGGCGTGGGCGCCGTCGAACGCCGCGTCGGGGTCGCCGACGCGGGTGGCGACGGCGACGGCGGTGTTGTCGGGCAGGTCGTCGTGGAGCAGCGGGGCGCCGGCGTCCAGTGCCCGGTGCGGGTCGACGAGCACGGGCAGGGGCGCGTACCGCACGTCGACGAGTTCCAGGGCGTCCTCGGCGAGGTAGCGGTTCTCCGCGAAGACGACGGCGACGGGCTGGCCGACGTAGAGCACCCGGTCGCGGGCGAGCAGCGGCATGGGAGTCATCCGGACGACCGGATCGAGGAGTTCGGCGAGCCCCGGCGGGGTGCGCAGCTCCTCCTTGTTGAGCATGGCGGGCAGGTCGGCCACGTCGTCGCCGGTCCACACCGCGACCACGCCGGGGGCGGCGAGCGCGCCGCTCACGTCGACGGACTCGATGCGGGCGTGGGCGTGGGGGCTGCGCAGGAAGGCGGCCTCGACGGCACCGGGGAGGGCGATGTCGTCGACGTAGCGGCCCCGGCCGCGCAGCAGCCGGTCGTCCTCGACGCGCGGGACACCGCGGCCGATCCAGCCGTCTCCCGCGTGGCCGTGGGCGGGTGTGCTCCCGTGGGCGGGTGCGTCGTCGTGGGCGGGTGCGTCTGCGGGCACGGTCGTCACGTCCCTCACTCTCCTTCGCCGAAACGCTCGTCGAGCGCCTGGCACACGGCACGGCGGATGTTGCGGTAGCCGGTGCACCGGCAGAGGTGGCCGCTGAGCGCGTCGGCGACCTCGTCGTCGCCGGGGCGCTCCGGCTGTTCGGTGAGGGCGGTGGCCGTCATCACGAACCCCGGGGTGCAGAAGCCGCACTGCATGCCGTGGCAGGCGTGGAAGGCGCGCTGCACCGGGGTGAGCGGCGCGTCGTCGGGGGCGAGGCTCTCGACGGTGCGCAGCTCGGCGCCCTCGCACTGCACGGCCAGGGTGAGACAGGTGCGGACCGGTTCGCCGTCCATGAGGACAGTGCAGGCGCCGCAGACGCCGTGTTCGCAGCCGGTGTGGGTGCCGGTGAGGCCGAGCCGGTCGCGCAGGAAGTCGCTGAGCAGCAGCCGGGACTCGACCTGGGCGGTGACCGGGCGGCCGTTGACCGTCAGGCGGAGCTCGTGCCACGCGGACGGTTCGGACAGCGGCGGGGTGCGGGCGGTCAGCGGTGCGCGGGCGCCGTCGGGGGCGGTCGGTGTGCGGACGTCGGGGGTCATCGGGTGCGCTCCCATGCGGTGGTGCAGGCGCGGGCGAGGAGGTGGGCGGCGCTCTCGCGCCGGTGCTCGGCGGTGGAGTGGACGTCGTCGGCGGGGCTCAGTCCCTCCCGCGCGGCGCGCGCGGCGGCGGCGACGGCGGCCGCGCCCGCGTCGGTCCCGGTGAGGGCGGCCTCCACGGCGGGCAGGCGCACGGGGACCGGTCCCGCGCCGCAGAAGACGGCGCGGGCCTCGCGCACGGTGTCGTCGGCGGGGTCCCGGACGAGGAGGACGGCGACGCCGACCGTGGCGAAGTCCCCGTGGCGCCGGGCGAGTTCCTCGAAGGCCCAGCCGTGGCCGGGCGGGAGGGCCGGGAACACGGTCTCGGTGAGGATCTCGTCGGCCTCGACGGCCGTCGAGAAGGTGGCGACGAAGAAGTCGCGGGCGGCGACGGTGCGGGTGCCGCGGGGGCCGGTGACGGTGAAGCGGGCGTCGAGCGCGAGGGCCGCGGTGGGCAGTTCGGCGGCCGGGTCGTGGTGGGCGAGGCTGCCGCAGACGGTGCCGCGCCCGCGGATCTGCGGGTGGCCGATGTGTCCGACGGCGCCGGCGAGCAGCGGCCAGCCCGCCCGGAGTGCCGGGTCGGCGGCGGCGCGGGCCTGGCGTACGGCGGCGCCGATGTGCAGGGAGCCCTCGGAGTCCACCGTCAGGCGGTCGAGTTCGGGGATGCGGGTGATGTCGACGAGCACCTCGGGCCGGGCGAGGCGCATGTTGAGCATGGGGATCAGGGACTGGCCACCGGCCAGGACCTTGGCCTCGCGGCTCTCGTCGGCGAGGAGGGCCAGCGCCTCACCGACGGTGCGCGGGGCCGTGTAGTCGAAGGGTGTGGGTTTCAACCTGCTGCCACCGGACCTCTCGGGTCGTCGTCGCGGGTGGTCGTCGCGCCGGGGATCGGTCGGCGCGGACATGGTCGCCAAAGGATCTATCTAGTACCTGAAATGATTTACACTAAAGTTTATTCTTGGCAAGAGGCAGCAGCGAATTGCCCCGATTTTCTCCGGGTTCTCGCACACCGCGCCCGCCTCGCCGCTCTCCGCGACCGTCCGGACCGACCCGGACCCCTCGCACACCGAACGGAGTGAGCCCGTGCACCACGTCATCGAGCAGGCGGCCGCCTGGCAGCGGGCGGGGGTCCGCTTCGCCATGGCCACCGTCACCCGCACCTGGGGCTCCGCCCCGCACGGACCGGGCTCCTCCATGCTGGTCGCCGCGGACGGCCGGATCGCCGGGAGCGTCTCCGGCGGCTGCGTCGAGGGCGCGGTCTTCGCCGTCGCGGAGGAGGTCCTCGCCGGCGCCCCGGCGACCGTCGAACGGTGGGGCGTCGGCGACGACGACGCGTTCGCCGTGGGGCTGACCTGCGGCGGGACGATCGAGGTCCTGGTCCGCGAGATCCGCGCCGACGCCCCGCTCCCCCGCGTGGCGGCGGATGCCGCGGCGGGGCGGCCGGTCGCCCTGGTCACCGCGGTGGAGGGCGGGGGCAGCCTCGCCGTGGGCGGGGGCACCGTCACCGGTTCGCTCGGCACACCGGAGGCCGACCGGGCCGCGGTGCTCGCCGGGGAGGGCATGCTCGGCCGCGGCGCGAACGGGGTCGCGGGCGAGGGCACGGACGGCGCCTGCGCCCCCGGCGCCCTGCTGGTGCAGTCCTTCGCGCCGCGCCCGCGGCTGCTGGTCCTCGGGGCCGCCGAGTTCGCGCGGCCGCTCGCCGCGATCGGAGCCGCGCTCGGGCACCGGGTGACCGTCTGCGACCACCGGCCCGCCTTCGCCGTGCCGGAGCGTTTCCCCGGCGCCGAGGAGGTCGTGGCGGACCGGCCCGACCGCTGGTTCCGCACGCACGCCGCCGGGGCGGGGGCGGAGACGGCGGTGTGCGTGCTGACCCACGACGCCCGCTTCGACGTGCCGGTACTGGCCCTCGCGCTGCGCGGCGGGGCCGGATACGTGGGAGCGCTTGGCAGCCGGCGCACCCACGCCGACCGGATCGGGCGGCTGCGCGCCGCGGGGACGACGGAGGCCGAACTGGCGCGGCTCCGCTCGCCGATCGGCCTCGACCTCGGCGGCCGGGGAGCGGAGGAGACGGCCCTGTCGATCATGGCGGAGATCGTGGCCGTCCGGCGCGGCGGCAGCGGCGCGCCGCTCACCGGACTCGCCGGACCCGTGCACGCTTCGTGACCGTTTTTGAACGACTGTTTTTATGAACACTCGTTTAATCTGAGGCACGTGGATCCCAGGAGCAAGAGCCGATCGCGTCACTCCGCCCCCGAGCAGCCGGACGAGGGCGCCGCCGGCCCCCCGCCCGGCAGGCGCCGCGCGGGCTCCCACGACCCCGAGGGCAACCGCAGGGCCGTCCTCGACGCGGCCCGCCGGCTCTTCGGAGCCCACGGCTACCGGGGCGTCGGGGTGCGCGCCATCGCCGCCGACGCGGGCGTGACCCCGGGGCTCGTGATGGCCTACTTCGGCACCAAGGACGGCCTGTTCCGGGAGGCGGTGGGGAACGGCGCGGGCGTCACGGAGGACGTCGTCGCGGCCGCGGCACGGGGCGCCGGCGACGTCCCGGCGGCCCTCGCCGACGCCTACCTGGAACGCTGGGACCGGCTGCCCGCCGACGACCCGTGGCCCGCGCTGATCCGGTCGGCCATCGGCCACGCGCCGAGCGCGGACCTGCTGCGCACGATCCTGGACCGGCAGGTCGGCGAACCCCTCGCACGGCTGCTCGGCACCTCGCCGCGGGCGGAGGTGCGCGCCGGTCTCGTGCGCAGCGTCCTCTTCGGCGTGATCATGGAGCGCTATCTGTTCGCGCACGAACCGGCCGCCTCGCTGCCGACCCGCGATCTCGCCCCGGCCCTGGCGGAGGTCCTCGCCGCCGCCTTCGGTGCGGGGCGCTCGGACGGCGGCGCGGGCGGAGCCGGGAACGGCATGCCGGACGGGGCCGGGGAGCCGGGCGGGACCGGGAACGGCCTGCCGGACGGGGCCGTAACCGGGTCCGGGCCGGCGGCCCCGCCCGGCCCGGCGGCCGCTGCGGCGATGCCGCACTCCCCCGCGACCACCGCGGCGCCGGCCGCCGGCGCCGTGTCCCCCGCCGGGTCCGCCGGAGCGGACGGCTCGAACGCGGAACTGTTCGCCCGGCTGGCGGCGTGCGCGCAGCGGCACCAGGCGTCGCTCGCCGAGGCGGTCCGCCCGTACGGCATCGGCCTGCCCGCCTGCGACGTCCTGGCCGCGCTGAGCGAGGCGGGTGCGCCGTACCGGCGCACGACGGGTGAGGTGGCGGCGTCGGGCACGGTCCGCGCCGGGAGCCTGACCCAGCACGCCGACCGGCTGGAGGCGGCCGGTCTCGTACGGCGCGACCGCGACGCGCACGACCGCAGGATCGTGCACCTGTGCCTCACGCCCGAGGGCCTGGCGCTGGCCGAACGGGTGCGCGCCGCCCGGGCGCGGGAGGAGGAGGAACTGCTCGCGCCTCTCGGCCCGGCGGAGCGCAGGCGACTGTCGGCGCTGCTGGGTGCGCTGGGGGCGGGGTAACGGGGCGCTTCGCCGTACGTGCGGGCGCGGGCGTGGGGTCGGGGTCGTCGGCACCACGCCGCGCGTGGCCTGACGCAGACGCGCGGGCGTGGGGTCGGGATCACCGGCACCACGCCGCGCGCGGCGTGGGGCAGACGTCGTGCCGGCGTCGTCGCCCCCGGCCGGCCGGTGAGGGGCACGGCCTGCGGCCGCCCGCTCCGGTCACGGCTGTCCGCACCCGTGCGGGCCGGGTGCCTTCGATCGCCGTACGGTCCGAGACCGCCCGAGCGGCCCCGGCCCGCCCACTGCGCCGCGCCCGCACCCGCCCGTGCCCCCGACGCGGCGCGGGGGTGCGCCGCCCGTTCGCCGGCGGACCGCCGGCGACCAGGGCAACGCACCCCCGCGCGCGAGGCGCGACCTCAGCTGTTGAGCTCCTCCAGCGTCTTGCCCTTGGTCTCGATCGCGAACCAGGCGATCACCGCGCCCACCGCGGCGACCACGGCGAGCTGGGCGAAGACCAGGGAGAGGCTGCCGCCCGCTCCGATGATCGCGCCGACGGTGACGGGGCCGAGGATGACTCCGGCACGGTTCCAGAGTCCGCCGAACGAGGCGCCCGTGGCCCGGATACGGGTCGGGTACATCTCGGGCGAGTAGAGGTAGAGCCCCGCGTTGATGGCGAACAGGAAGAACGTCGTACAGGAGGCGAAGATCGCGACCTGGGTGCCCGAGGTGGCCCCGAGCAGGGCGAGGACGCCCAGGGCGAGCATCGCGCCGGTCAGCGCGGCGATCAGCGCCGGGCGGCGGCCGATGCGGTCGATGACCATGGCGGCGATGAAGGTGCCCAGCAGGCCGGTGACGTTGCTCAGCAGGGTGAAGACGAGCGCGGTGGTCAGATCGAGGTCGAACTCCTTCGTGTAGAGGGAGGGCAGCCAGGTCGAGATGCCGTGGTTCACGTAGTAGGCGACGAACCACAGCCCGGAGATCACCGCCGTGCGGCGCAGGTAGCGGCCCTGGAACAGCTCGCGGATGCGACCGGTGCCCGCGGCCTTCTCCTCCAGGGCCGGGTCGACCGGGGCGGGGGCGGGCAGCGGCTCCTTGACGGAGGCCTCGACCTGGGCCTCGATGCGGGCGATGATCTCCTCGGCCTCCTCCACCCGGCCGCGGGCGAGCAGCCAGCGGGGCGACTCCTCGACGTGGCGGGGCAGGGCGACGGCGATCAGGACGGGCAGTGCGCCGATGAGGAACATCGCGCGCCAGCCGAGGTTGGGCACCACCCAGACGGCCACCAGGGTGGCGGTGGCGAGACCGGCCGGGAAGATCATCTCGTAGAGCAGGACGAACCGGCCGCGCTTGTCCGAGCGGGCGATCTCGTTGATGTACGTCGCCGCGACGGGCACCACGCCGCCGATGCCGAGCCCCTGCACGAAGCGGAAGAGCGCGAACGTCTCGATCGATCCGGCGAAGGCGACGGCCAGGCTGGAGAGGCCCGTGATGCCGACGCCGAGCGCCACCGTGCGCACCCGGCCGACCCGGTCGCCGAGCCAGCCGGCGGCCAGGGCGCCGAGGAGCATGCCGATCGAGGCGGCGGTGACGGCGAAGGTGGCCTGTCCGGTGGACAGGTTCCACTCGTCCATCAGGACGGGCAGGGCGGAGGCGGCCAGCAGCTGGTCGAACGCCTCGAAGAAGGTGACGGCGCCGATCAGGAAGCGGACCTTGACGTGCCAGCGCGAGTGCGGCAGCCGTTCGAGTCGCGCGGCTACGGAGCCGAGGGCTGGTTTGCCGGCCACAGTCGTCATGGAGGGGTCCTTCCGCGAACAAGGGAGTTGCGGCGACAGTAGAGTCAAGTACCTAAGCGGTCAATGGTTAAGAGCTTAGGAATCTTTCGGCCATCTTGCCGTGACACATCCTTCACATGACAGATGTCGCGCTCAAGACCTCCTTCACAACGATTCCACCTCGGGGTCTTGCGTCGAGAAAGTTAAGCCCTTAGATTTCTAGCACTTCGGGAAACGAGGGACGCCGCAGCGGCGGTGCCACCTGGGCCCGCCTCGCGCCGCCCTTCCCCGAAGTCCCCGGACCTTTGGCCGAGTTGTCCGCAGTCCCCCGCCCGCCGCATCACCGCCAGGAGCCGCCGTGCCCCACTACCCCACCGACATCCTCATCGCGGGCCAGTGGCGGCGTGGTGCCGGCGACCCGGTCGACACCGTCGATCCGGCGACCGGCCTCGTGCTCGCCACCGTGCACTCGGCGTCCCCTGCCGAGGTCGGCGAGGCCGCCGAGGCGGCGGCCGCCGCGGCCGCCGACCCCCGCTGGCGCGATCTGCTCCCGCACGAGCGGGCCCGGGTGCTGCACCGCATCGGCGCCCTCGTCGAGGAGGCCGCCGACGAGCTCGCGGCGATCCAGACCGCCGACACCGGCAAGACCCTGGCCGAGACCCGGGCGCTCGCGCTCAGCGCGGCCGGCACCTTCCGCTACACGGCCGCCGCCCTGGAGACCGCCGAGGACAGCCTCACCCCCTCCCGGGGGACGTACGTCACGATGAGCGTCCACGAGCCGGTGGGCGTGGTCGCCGCGGTCAACCCGTGGAACTCCCCCGTCGCCAGCGACGCGCAGAAGATCGCCCCCGCGCTCGCCGCGGGGAACGCCGTCCTCCTCAAGCCGGCCGCCTGGACCCCGCTCGTCTCCCTCGCCCTCGGCCGGCTGATCACCCGGGCACTCGAGGAGGCGGGGCTCCCCACCGCGCTGCTCTCGGTCCTGCCGGGCAGCGGCCGGACCGTCGGCGACGCCCTCGTGCGCCACCCGCTCGTCGGCCGGATCGGCTTCACCGGCGGCACCTCCACCGGCCGCGGCATCGCCGCGATCGCCGCGCAGAAGCTGGTGCCCGCCTCGCTGGAGCTCGGCGGGAAGTCGCCGACGATCGTGCGCGCCGACGCCGACGTCGAACAGGCCCTGGCCGGTGTGATGTTCGGGGTCTTCTCGTCCAGCGGGCAGTCCTGCATCGCCGGCTCCCGGCTCTTCGTCGCCCGCGAGCTCTACGACTCCTTCCTCGGCAAGCTGGTCGAACGCGTCCGGGCCCTGCGGGTCGGCCCCGGCACCGATCCCGCCACCCAGGTGGGCCCGCTGGTGCACCACCGCCACCGCGACGCGGTCGCCGCGTACGTGGACCTCGCCCGCTCCGAGGGCGCGCGGGTGCTGTGCGGCGGCGCGGCCCCCGGGGGCGAGGACCACCGCGACGGGGCGTACTACCTGCCGACCGTCCTCGACGGCCTGCCCAACACCTCCCGGACCTGCCAGGAGGAGATCTTCGGCCCCGTCCTGGTGGCCCTCCCCTACGACGACGAGGACGACCTGGTCCGCCAGGCCAACGACTCCGTCTACGGGCTGGCCTGCGGCATCTGGACCCGGGACGCGCGGGCCGCATGGCGGCTCGCCCGCCGGATCGAGGCCGGCACCGTCTGGATCAACACGTACAAGCAGTTCAGCGCCTCCACCCCGTTCAGCGGCTGGAAGGACAGCGGCCTCGGCATGGAGAAGGGCCGCGACGCGATCCGCTCCTACCAGCGGCAGAAGTCCCTGTACTGGGGCACCTCGGACGCCCCCCTGCCCTGGGCCGGCTGACCCGGCGCCCCCCGCCGGCCGACCCGCCCCGCACGCCCCGCACGCCCGTCTGGAGAGACCCATGCACCGTCCACCGCCCGGCCCCGTCGCCCGGCTCCGCCACCTGCGCTACGTGGAGCTGCGCACCCCCGCCTTCGCCGAGGCCGCCGGCTTCTACGAGGACGTCTGGGGCCTGGAGACCGTCGAGTCCGACACCGGCGCCCGCTGGCTGCGCGGGACGAGCGACGAGCACCACGTGCTGCACCTGACCGAGCACGAGCGGGTGGGCCTCGGGCGCATCGCCTTCGCCGTCGGCACCCCCGCCGAGGTCGACGAGGCCGCCCGGCGCCTCCAGGCGCGCGGCATCGTCCCCGTCCACGGCCCCGGCCCGCTGGAGCAGGCGGGCGGCGGCTACGGGGTGCGCTTCACCGACCCCGAGGGGCGCCTCGTGGAGATCAGCGCCGACGTGCACGCCGTGGTCCCGCGGGGCCGGGACGGCGCGGTGCCGGTCGGCGTCACCCACGCGGTGCTCAACACCACCGACATCGACGCCGCCGTCGCGTTCTACTGCGACGTCCTCGGACTGCGCGTCTCCGACTGGTCCGAGCACCAGATGGCGTTCCTGCGCTGCAACGCCGACCACCACTGCATCGCGTTCAACCAGGCCGAGTGGACCTCCCTCAACCACGTGGCCTACGAGATGACCTCGGTCGACCACTTCATGCGCGGACTCGGCCGGCTCCGCCACCACGGCATCACACCGCAGTGGGGTCCCGGCCGCCACGGCCCCGGCAACAACACCTTCTCCTACTTCACCGACCCCTCCGGACTGGTCTGCGAGTACACCTCCGAGGTCGCCCAGATCGTCGAGGACGCGTGGATCGCGAAGGTGTGGCGGCGGGTCCCGGAGCTGTCCGACCTGTGGGGCACGGCCGGACCGCTGTCGAAGGAGATCCGCTGCCACATGGCGGGAAGCCCCGACCCCGGCCCGCTCGCCCCGGTCGACGCCGCGAACCCGGAGAAAGCCCAGGAGGACCCCGCATGAGCAGCAGCACCGTACGGAAGGTCGGAGTCGTCGGCTGGGGCGCCATCGGACGCGTCGTCGGCACGGCGCTCGCCGAGGGCCGGATCGCCGGCGCGGAACTCGTGTGCATCGTCGACAACCGCCCCCTCGGCGAGGCGGCACCGGCCCGGCAGGTCCCCTTCGAGGAGGCGCTGGAGCTGTGCGACCTGATCGTGGAGGCCGCCGGCCAGGGCGTCGTGCGCGAGTGGGGCGAGCGGATCCTGGACTCCGGCACCGATCTGCTCGTCGCCTCCACCGGCGCGCTGACCGACGACGAGCTGGGCGGGCGGCTGCTCGCCGCGGGCCCGGGCCGGGTCTACTTCACCGGCGGCGCGGTCGGCGGGCTCGACCTGCTCCAGGCGGCCCGCTCGATGGGCCCGCTCGACGAGGTCCGGCTGACCACGACCAAGCTGCCCGCCACCCTCGAACAGCCCTGGATGGACGAGGAGCTGCTGACGCGGATGCGCAACGCGACCGGGCCGGTGGAGATCATGTCCGGCACCGCCCGCGACGTGCCCGTGAAATTCCCGAAATCGACGAACGTGGCCGCATCGGTCGCGCTGGCCGTCGGCGACCTGGACACTGTGCGGGTCCAGGTCGTCGCCGACCCGGCCGCCGACCGTACCCGGCATGTGGTGGAGGCGTCCGGCCCGCACGGCGCCTACCGCTTCGAGGTCGCCCACCGGCCCGACCCCGGCAACCCGGCGACCAGCCAGGTCGTCCCGCACGCGGTGCTGCGCTCGCTGGGCGCGCTCGCGGGCCGGACGGGACAGATCCTGTGACCGCCGCCGGGCCCGGGGACCGGGCCCCCGCCGCCGTCCACGTCGAGGAGGCGGGCACGGCAGGTCCACTGGTGCTGTGCCTGCACGGCATCGGCTCCTCCTCGGCGGCCTTCGCGCCCCAGCTGGCCGAACTCTCCGCGTACGCCCGCGTCGTGGCCTGGGACGCCCCCGGCTACGCGGCCTCGCCCGACCCGGCCGGACCGCTGACGCTGGACGACTACGCGGACACCGCGGCCGGGCTGATCCGGGCCCGCGGCGGCAGCGCCCACGTCCTCGGCGTCTCCTGGGGCGGGGTGATCGCCCTGCGGCTCGCCGTCCGGCACCCGGACCTCGTGGCGTCCCTCGTCGTGGCCGACTCCAGCCCCGGCTCGGGCACCGAGGCCGGCAAGGCCGCCGCCATGCGGGCGCGCGCCGACGAGCTGGCCGCGTCCGGACCCGAGGCGTTCGCCGCGGCCCGCGGCCCCCGCCTGGTGTCGCCGGGCGCGCCCGAGGACCTGGTGCGCCGGGTCGTCGCCACGATGGCCGGCTCCGTACGGCTGCCGGGCTACGCGTACGCCGCCGAGTCCATGGCCTCGGCCGACCTGCGCGCCGAACTCCCCTCCGTGACCGCCCCGCTGCTCGTGCTCTGCGGCGCCGAGGACACGGTCACCGGCATCGAGGCGAGCCAGGAGATCGCCGGTGCCGTCCACAAGTCCGCCTACGTGATCGTCAAGGACGCCGGTCACCTGGCCAACCAGGAGCAGCCGGGCCGCTTCAACGCCTGGGTGCTCGCCCATCTGCGGATCACGGCACGCATCCCCGAGTCCGCGCCCACCACCGAACAGGAGCTCACCCCATGCCTCTGACCACCACCGCGTACGACAACGGCGGCGACCTCTCCGCCTACACCGACTCCCTCATCGCGACGAAGGACTCCCGGGTCGCGGACTTCGGCACCCTCTCCTTCCAGGAGAAGGCCGGCCCGCAGTACCGCCGCGGCCAGATCCGCTACGTCGGCTCCGGCGCCACCGGCAACCACGAGAGCGACAACCGCATCATCCCGTCCGGCGGCTTCACCTTCTCCAACATGCTGCTGCCGCCCGGTGCCGAGGGCCCCGCCCACACCCACCACGACGTCGAGGAGGCCTTCTTCGTCCTGGAGGGCGAGGTCAAGGTCGGCATCCACCGCGGACCCGACGAGGCCGAGTACCGCACCCTGGGCTACCGCGACATGATCGTGGTCCCGGCCGGGGTGACCCGCTCGCTGAAGAACGAGGGGGACACGGACGCGCTGTTCTGCGTCGTCATCGGCACGCAGAAGCCGCAGGTCCCGACCTACCCCGAGTACTCGCCGATGCACGGCGTCACCCGTGACTGACACCACCGGAGGCGGTGCGCGCACCGTCGTGGTGACCGGGGCGGGCCGTGGCCTGGGACTGGCCATGGCCCGCCGGGCCGGCGCGGACGGCTTCCGGGTCGTCGTCGCCGAGCTCGACCCCGAGCGGGGCGAGCGGGCGGCCGCGGAGCTCCGCGCCGAGGGCGCGGACGCCCTCTTCGTGCACTGCGACGTGGCCGACCCCGCCTCGGTGGAGTCGCTGGCCGCCGCCGTCGCCGCCCTGGGCCCGCTGTACGGGCTGGTGAACAACGCGGCGCTCGCCAACGGCGTGGGCGGCAAGGAGTTCCAGGACATCGACGTCGAGGTGTGGGACCGGCTGATGACGGTCAACGCCCGCGGCCCCTGGCTGGTGTCGAAGGCGCTGTACCCGCATCTGGCCTCCCCCGGCCGGATCGTCAACATCGCCTCGGACGCCGCGCTCTACGGCTCGCCGCGCCTCGCCCACTACATCGCCTCCAAGGGCGCGGTCATCGCGCTCACCCGGGCGATGGCCCGCGAGCTGGGCGACCGGGGCGTCACCGTGAACGCGGTCGCCCCCGGTCTCACCGAGTGCGAGGCCACCGAGACCGTGCCCGCCGAGCGGCACGACCTCTACCGCATGAACCGGGCCGTCTCCCGCGCGCAGCGGCCCGACGACATCACCGGGACCGTCTCCTTCCTGCTCGGCGAGGAGTCCCGCTATCTGACCGGACAGGTGATCGCCGTCAACGGCGGCTTCACCATGAACTGAAGCGCAGGAGCACCCACCATGGATCTGGGACTCGCCGACCGCACGGTCGTGGTCACCGGCGGCAGTTCGGGCGTCGGCCTGGCCACCGTCCGCGCCCTGCTCGACGAGGGCGCCCGCGTCGCCACCTGCGGCCGCGACGCCGACCGGCTCGCCGAGACGGCGGCCGGCCTCGGCGCCGGCCCCGACCGGCTGCTGACCGCCGTCTGCGACGTGCGGGACGCCGGAGCCGTCGACGGCTTCGTCGCCCGCACGGCCGCGGAGTTCGGCGGCATCGACGGCCTCGTCAACAACGCCGGGCAGTCCCGGATGAAGGGCCTCGACGACTCCACCGCCGAGGACTGGCGGGACGAACTGGAACTCAAGTTCGCGGGGGTCCTGAACCCCCTGAAGGCCGCCCGCCCCCATCTCGCGGCCTCCGGCGCGGGCAGCGTCGTCAACATCAACGCGGTGCTCGCCAAGCAGCCGGAGACCCGGCTCATCACGACCAGCGCCGCCCGCGCCGGCATCCTCAACCTCTCCAAGTCCCTGTCCGTCGAACTGGCCGGCGAGGGCATCCGGGTCAACTCGGTATGCCTCGGCCTCGTCGACACCGGCCAGTGGACCCGCCGGTACGCGGCCGCCGCGACCGGCCTCGGGTACGAGGAGTGGCAGGCGGAGCTCGCCGCCGACCGGGGTATCGCCCTCGGACGGCTGGGGCGGGCCGAGGAGGTGGCGTACGCGGTCGTCGCGCTGCTGTCGCCCCGCGCCTCGTACATCACCGGCACCGGCATCGACGTCTGCGGCGGCGTCGGCCGCTCCATCCTCTGAGGAGACACCATGCGTCACGACAACGGAGGCGATCTCCTCGTCGCCGTCCTGCGGGAACTCGGCATCGACACCGTCTTCGGCATCGTCAGCGTGCACAATCTGCCGCTGGTGGAGGCCGTCGACCGCGACCTGCGGTTCGTGCCCGTGCGGCACGAGGCGTCGGCGGTCAACGCCGCCGACGCCTGGGGACGGGCCCGGGGCACCATCGGCTGTGCGCTCACCTCCACCGGCACCGGCGCGGGCAACGCGGCCGGTTCCCTGATCGAGTCGCTCAGCGCGGGCAGCTCCGTGCTGCACGTCACGGGGCAGGTGGAGAGCGAGTTCCTCGGCAGCGGCCGGGGCTTCATCCACGAGACCAAGGACCAGCTCGGCATGTTGCGCGCGGTCTCCGCGTACGCGGGAAGCGTGCCGGACACCGTGTCCGCGGGCCGCGTCCTGCGGGAGGCGGCGCGCGCCGCGCTGGCCGTCCCCGGCGGCCCGGCGAGCGTCGAGTGGCCGATCGACCTCCAGTACGCGGCGCAGGACGACACCCCCGCCGGCCTGCCCGTCCAGGAGCTGCCCGCACCGGCGGCCGCGGACCTGGCCGCGGCGGGCGAACTGCTCGCCTCGGCACGGCGTCCGCTGATCTGGGCAGGCGGCGGCGCCCGCCGGGCCCGCGCCGAGCTCACCGGAGTGCTGGAGGCGACCGGCGCCGGACTGCTCACCTCGAACTCGGGCCGCGGAGTGGTGCCCGAGGACCATCCGCAGGTCCTCGGCAACTTCGCCACCACCCCGGCGGCCCGCGCGCTGCTCGCCGACGCCGACGTGCTGCTCACCGTGGGCACCCACTTCCGCTCCAACGAGACCGCCGACTACACGCTCGGCGTCCCCGCGGCGCACATCCAGATCGACGCCGACCCGGCGGCCCTCGGCCGGGTCTACCCGGCCGCCCACGCGCTGCACGGCGACGCGGCGGCGGTCCTCGCCGCCCTGCTGCCGCACGCCGGGTCCGCCGACGCGGAGTGGACCCGCCGCGTCACAGCCGTGCGCGAGGACGTCCGCGCCGCGCTGCACGAGGGGATCGGGCCGCAGGCCGCGATCCTGGACGCGCTGCGCGAGGCGCTCCCCCGGGAGGCGGTCGTCGCCCGTGACGTCACCATCCCGTCCAGCAGCTGGGGCAACCGCCTGCTGCCGATCCACGACCCCCGCGACAACGTCTTCCCGCGCGGCGGCGGCATCGGCCAGGGCCTCGGCATGGGCATCGGCGCCGCGCTGGCCCGCCCCGGCGCGCCGACCGTGGTGATCGCCGGCGACGGAGGGCTCGCCGTGCACCTCGGCGAGCTGCTCACCCTCGCCCAGGAGCGGCCCCGGCTGACCCTGATCGTCTTCAACGACGGCGGCTACGGCGTGCTCCGCAACATGCAGGACCGCTACGCCGACCGCCGGTCCGGCGTGGACCTCGCCACCCCCGACTTCGAGCTCCTCGCCCGCGCCTGCTCGCTGCCGTACCTGCGGATCGCCGCCGAGGAGCACGCCGCACCGGTCCTCTCCGAGGCGCTGGCGACCGACGGGCCGGTCCTCGTGGAGGTCGACCTCGCGGCACTCGGGCCGATGAAGAACCCGTTCACCCCGCCCGTGCGGATTCCCGGCCAGTAGGCCGCGACCGCCCGTACCCACTGCCCGACTGCCGGTAAGGAGGCACCAGGCCAATGAGCGACAACCCGCTGAAGCTGATCGTCCGCCGTATGACGTGGGAGGCCGAGGGCGTCCTGTCCGTGGAACTCGCCGACCCCCAGGGCAAGCCGCTGCCCGCCTGGACGCCCGGCGCCCACCTCGACGTCCACGTGGGCGGCCACATCCGCCAGTACAGTCTGTGCGGCGACCCCCGGGACCCGGACGCGTACCGGATCGGCGTCCTCAACGAGCCGTCCTCGCGCGGCGGTTCGCGCCACGTGCACACCGTCCTGCGTCCCGGACAGCTCGTCACCGTGTCCGAACCGCGCAACCACTTCGCCCTGGAGGACGCCACGGGCTACGTCCTCGTCGCCGGCGGGATCGGCATCACCCCGCTGCTGGCGATGGCCCGCGACCTCGCGCGCCGGGGCGTGCCGTGGCGGCTGGTGTACGGGGGCCGGAGCCGTGCCTCGATGGCGTTCACCGGCGAACTCGCCGCCCTCGGCGGCGAGGTGACGCTCGTCCCGCAGGACGAGCTGGGCCACATCGACCTGGCGGCGGCACTCGGCGACCTGCCGGACGGCACGCTCGTGTACTCCTGCGGCCCCGAGCCGCTGCTCGCGGCCGTCGAGGAGCGCTGCCCGGCCGGTCTGCTGCGGCTGGAGCGGTTCGCCGCGCCCGTCGTGGAACGCACCGGCGACGAGGCGTCGTTCGAGGTCGAGTGCCGTACGTCGGGCGTGACCTTCGGCGTCGGCCCGGACACCTCGATCCTGGAGGCCGCCGAGGCCGCCGGGCTGAGCGTGAACAGCTCCTGCCGGGACGGCATCTGCGGCTCCTGCGAGACCCGGGTGCTCGACGGCACCCCCGACCACCGCGACTTCCTGCTGAGCGAGGCCGAGCACGCGGCGGGCACCTCGATGATGATCTGCGTCTCGCGGTGCGCCTCCGGCCGGCTCGTGCTGGACCTGTGACCCCCTTCCCTTTTCGCACGCCCCTGGAGACACCGTGACCGACCCCGTCAACGGCGCCTGGCCGTACCTGTACGTCCACCAGTCCCGTACGCACGAGCCCTCGCCGTACGAGTACAAGCTCGCCGCCACCCTGGAGCAGGTCTTCACCCAGGAGGGCCACGAGCTGGCCGACGTGGTGCGCGGCCTCAACGCCCGCCAGGTCCACGCCGCCGACGGCGCCCCCTGGACCGAGGAGTCCTTCCGCGCCGAGATGAACCGACTGGGAGCCTGACCATGACGCTGTCGACGTCCGCCACCGCGGACCACATCTACGCCCACGGCCTGCGCAACCAGTGGCACGCCGTCGTCCCGTCCCGCTTCGTCGCCCCCGGCGGCATGCGCAAGGTGACCGCGCTCGGGGAGCAGTGGCTGCTGTTCCGCCGCTCGGACGGGACCCTCGCGATGCTCGCCGACCGGTGTCCGCACCGCGGCGCACCGCTGTCGCTGGGCAAACACCTGGGCGACCGGGTGGCCTGCTGGTACCACGGCGTCGAGGTCGAGACCGACGGCACGGTCTCCTCCGTACCCGGTCTGCCCGGCTGCAACCTGGAGGGGAAGAAGCTGGTCACCTCCCTGCCGGTGCGCGAGGTGTCCGGCGCGGTCCTCGCCTGGTTCGGCGACGAGGAGCACCCGGAGCCCGGCGAGCTGACCCTGCCGGACCCGCTGACGGACCCGGAGGTGGATGCCTTCCTGTGCTACGCCGAGTGGAACGTGCCGTGGCGCTTCGCCATGGAGAACCTGCTCGACCCGATGCACGGCGCCTTCCTGCACCACGAGTCGCACACGATGTTCGAGGGCGACACGACGGCGAAGTTCCGCATCCGGGAGACCGACCGGGGCTACTTCTTCGAGAAGACCGACCAGCGGGGCGTCAACTTCGACTGGGTGGAGCTGTGCCGCACCGGCGCCGACTGGGTCGACCTGTCGATCCCGTACCCGCCGTCGGCGGGGCCGGGCGGACCGTTCGGCATCGTGGGGATGGCCTGCCCGGTCGACGAGGGCCGCACGGGCGTCTTCTTCTGGCGCTACCGGCGGGTCGAGGGCTGGCAGCGGGACTCGTGGCGCTTCCTCTACAAGACGCTGATCGAGCAGCGCCACTGGGACGTGCTGGAGCAGGACCGGGTGATGCTGGAGGCCATGCCGGCCGACGCTGACCAGCACGAGAACCTCTACCAGCACGACCTGGGCGTAGTGCGGCTGCGCCGCCTGTACCGCACGGCCGCCGAGGCCCAGTCCGCCTGAGCCGCCCCGCCGGGCCCGGGGTCGGGCCCGAGGCGGCTCCGGGGCCGGGGGCGGTGCCCGGGAATCGGTGTCCGGGGGCGTCCTGCCGTCCCCGGGCCCCGGAACGCGCGCTGCCCCGCCGGAATGCGGGCTCCTCCCGGCGGAGGTATCAAGGGTAGGAACCTTCACCTGATCGGAGCCGCCATGGACGACTACCCGCTGCTCAACGTCTTTCTCTCGATGCTGTGGTTCTTCCTCTGGGTGATGTGGTTCTTCCTCCTGTTCAAGGTGTGCACCGACATCTTCCGGGACCACTCGCTGGGCGGCTGGGGCAAGGCCGGCTGGCTGGTCTTCGTGCTCGTCCTGCCCTACCTCGGCGTGTTCGTGTACCTGATCGCCCGCGGCCGGAGCATGGGCGAGCGGGACGTCAAGCAGCTCAAGGAGCAGGACGCCGCGTTCCGCGCGTACGTGCGCAAGGCCGCGGGCGGCGAGGGCGGCGGCACGGTCGACGAACTGCACCGGCTGGCCGCGCTGAAGGAGAAGGGCGACATCACCCAGGACGAGTTCGACCGCGCCAAGGCACAGGTGCTCGCCGGGGCGGGCGCCGCCCGGCAGGGCGCGGCGCCGGGCGGAGCGGAGGCCGGATCGCGGGCCGCGGCGGGCGGTGCGCCGTCCGGTTCCGCGCCGGGCGGTCCGCCCCCGGGAGCCTGAGACGGCGGTGCCGGCGGTGACCGCGGCGGGCGGGATGCGGTGTCCCGCCGGCCGCGGTCACCGGCGTGTCCGGGCATATGATGGTCCGCCCGGCCGGACCGACGAGAATGGGCAGGACGCGTGGCGCAGACGGTGAGCATCAAGGAAGTCGCCCGGCTCGCCGATGTCTCCGTCGGCACCGTGTCCAACGTGCTCAACCGGCCGGAGAAGGTGGCGGAGAGCACCCGGATCCGGGTGCAGACGATCATCGAGCAGACCGGATTCGTCCGCAGCGAGTCGGCCCGCCAGCTCAGGGCCGGCAGCAGCCGCATGCTGGCGATGCTCGTCCTCGACATGGGCAACCCCTTCTTCGTCTCCGTCGCCAAGGGCGCCGAGCGCGCCGCCCGCGACGCCGGCCTCGGTGTGATGCTCGGCAACAGCGCGGGAAGGGCGGACGAGGAGGCGTACTACCTCTCCCTCTTCGCCGAGCAGCGGGTGCGGGGCGTGCTGGTGACCCCCGCCGACCACAGCGGGCGCCATGTGCGCGACTTCGCCCGCCACGGCATCCCCTTCGTCCACGTCGACCGGATGGTTCCGGAGTCCGAGGGCTGCTCGGTCTCCGTGGACGACGTCGTCGGCGGCACCCTCGCGGTGCGGCACCTGCTGGCGGCGGGGCACCGGTCGGTCACCTACATCAGCGGGCCCATGGGTCTGCCCCAGTGCCGCGACCGGCACGCCGGCGCGCTCGCCGCCCTCGCGGAGGCGGGGCTGCCCGCCGACGCGCTGCGGCACGTCGAGGCGGCACGGCTGGACGTGGCGTCCGGCATCGACGCGGGCGCGCGCCTGCTCGGCCTGCGCGACCACCCCACCGCGGTGTTCTGCGCCAACGACCTGCTGGCGCTCGGTGTGCTGCAGTCCCTGTACGCGGCGGGCGTGCGGGTGCCCGACGACATGGCGATCGTCGGCTACGACGACATCGAGTTCGCGGCCGCCGCGGTGGTGCCGCTGACCTCGGTGCGCCAGCCGTCCGCGCGCATGGGCCGCACCGCCGCCGAGCTGCTGATCGAGGAGACCGGCGAGGAAGCGGCGGACCACCGGCACCGGGCGATCGTGCTCCAGCCCGAACTCGTCGTCCGCGGCTCGTCCCTGCGCCGCCCGGCCTGAGGACCGGGTCCGGGACGCCTGAGGACCGGGTCCGGGTCCGGGTCCCGGGTGTCCCGGGCCGGGGCAGCCGGCCTGTTCCCGGCGGCGGCCGCGCAGGGCGTCTGCGGCCGCGTCACGTCCGCGGGCCCGGCCCTCGTCCGGGGTGCGCGGCGTCCGCGGGTGCGGTCCGTGTGCCCGGGGGGCGTCAGGCCAGGTGGAAGACCTCGGTGAGGGGCGTCATGGCCTCGTCGGGGGCCGCGCCGTCCAGCGCCTCGAAGAAGCCGCCCATCTCGGCCTGCCAGCGCTCGTTCACCGACGTGGCGGCCATGGCCGCGCGGGCGGCCTCGAAGTCCTCGGTCTCCAGGTAGCCGACGAGCAGGCCGTCCTCGCGCAGGAAGAGCGAGTAGTTGTGCCAGCCGGATTCCGAGAGGGCCGCCAGCATCCCGGGCCACACGTCCGCGTGGCGCTCGCGGTACTCGGCGACGCGGTCCTCGCGGACCTTCAGCAGGAAGCAGACACGCTGCACTTCGGGCACCGCCCCACGGTCGTCAGCGGCGGACGGCGTCCGGCAGGTACCGGACAGCACAGCCCGTCGATGAAAGGTTTCAACATCTCCGTCCCGGACGGTAACCGGACGGCACTCCGGCGTCAACGGCCCCATGGCGACGGAGTCGTCTCCAGGTCGATCCCGCCACAGGTGAAGCGGACGAACCGGCTCCGCACCTCCCGTCCATATCTGCATGAATCGATTCATTCACCCCCGGGCCCGCTTCCCCCACCCGTACGGCCGGGGCCGGAGGCGGCCCGCACGGCCTAGACTCGCCGGATGGCGAAGTACTTCGACGTGCACCCCGACAACCCGCAACGGCGCATCATCGGCAACGTGGTCGACGACATCCGCTCCGGCGCTCTCGTCGCGTATCCGACCGACTCCTGCTTCGCGCTCGGCTGCCAGCTCGGCAACCGGGCCGCCCTCGACCGGATCAGGACGATCCGGCAGCTCGACGACAAACACCACTTCACCCTCGTGTGCCGGGACTTCGCGCAGCTCGGCCAGTTCGTCCACGTCGACAACGACGTGTTCCGCGCCGTGAAGGCCGCCACACCCGGCAGCTACACCTTCATCCTGCCCGCCACGAAGGAGGTGCCGCGCCAGCTGCTCCACCCGAAGAAGAAGACGGTGGGCGTGCGCATCCCGGACCACGTCGTCACCCAGGCGCTCCTCGCCGAGCTCGGCGAACCGCTGCTCTCCAGCACCCTCCTCCTCCCCGACGAGGAGGAACCGCTGACGCAGGGCTGGGAGATCAAGGAGCGTCTCGACCACGTCGTGGACGCCGTGGTCGACTCGGGCGACTGCGGCACCCGGCCGACCACGGTCATCGACTTCTCGGACGGCGAGGCCGAGATCGTGCGCCGCGGGGCGGGCGACACGGCGCGCTTCGAGTGAGGCGGCGGCCCGGACGCGCACCGGGCCCGCCGCGAGCGGTGCGCCCGCCTGACGGGCGGCACCGCTCGCGGCATCTCCCCCGCCGGCGCCGGCGCGTCACACCGGGTTCAGCCTCCACTGCTGGCAGGCGTTGCCCAGCCAGGACCACTGGCGCACGTCGGCTCCGTCGGCGGTGGAGCAGTCCGCCACGTCGGCCACCTTGCCCGTCGCCTGGTTCACGATCCGGACGTGGCCCCCGTCGGTGGCCAGGAACCGGAACCGCTGGCAGGTGTTGTCGAGCCAGGACCACTGGCGCAGGTCGGCGCCGTCGGCGGCCGAGCAGTCGGCGGTGTCGAGTGCCTTGCCGGTGGCGGCGTTGAGCAGACGGTGGGTGTCGTCGCCGAGGTCCTGAAGGCGCCAGCGCTGGTGGGAGCCGCCGTCGCAGCTCTGCTGGACCACGTTCGCCCCGTCCGCCCCTGAACCCCCGGCGACCTCGAGGCACTTGCCGCTGTGCCGGCTGGTGAGGGTGTAGGTCGCCGCCACCGCGGACGGTTCACCCGAGGGTCCCGCGGCCGCCGCCCCGAGCCGTACCGGCGTGCCCAGGCGGGGCGTGCCGTCGGAGTTCCAGGTGAACTTCTGCGCCCGCGCGGTCCGGCCGTTGTCGCAGCCGTCGGACGCCGCGTCGTTGGCGTGGTAGACGATCCAGCTCTCGGTGCCGTCCGGCGAGGTGAAGAATCCGTTGTGTCCCGGACCGTACACGCCGTTCGCGTCGCTGCGCTGGAACACCGGGGTGGACTTCTTCGTCCACGAGGCCGCCGACGCGGGGTCGCCGCCGGTCAGTTCGAGCTGCCCCAGCTTGTAGTCGGGGGTCCAGCAGCCGCTGGCCGAGTAGACGAGGAAGGTCCTGCCGTCGCGCTGGAGGATCTCCGGGCCCTCGTTGACGGGGGCGCCGGAGCGTTCCCAGTCGTGGGTGGGCCTGGCGACGGTCGAGAAGGACGAGCTGACGGTGTACGGGTTCGACATCCGCGCGGCGACGATGTTCTGCGTGCCGTCGTGGGTGCTGCCGAAGAGGTACAGCCGGCCGCCGATGGTCGCCACCGTCGGGTCGAGCATCCAGGACGGGTTGAGCCTGCCGCGGTAGGTGTACGGCCCCATCGGGTCCGTACCGGCGCTCTCCAGGACGTGGCTGCGCTGGGTCGGGTTGTAGTCGGCCGCGTTCTGCCCGGCGACGTAGTAGAGGTACCAGCGCCCGTTCAGGAAGTGGAGTTCCGGCGCCCAGATGTTGCAGCACCGGGAGGGGTCGTCGCCCTTCCACACCTGGACGCCGGGCGCGGTGGTCAGCCCTGCGAGTGTCGGGGACCTCCTGATGGTGATGACATCGCTCCAGCTGGTCGACACCAGGTGGTAGGCGCCGTCGTGGTAGGTGATCCAGGGGTCGGCGCCCTTGACGGATTTGACGGGGTTGGCGAACGAGGCGGCGCTCGCGGGAGACTGCCCGAGCGCGAGCGAGAGCAGGAGCGCGGCCAGCAGGGTCAGTAGGCGACGGGCCATCCGCTGCTCCAGTCCAGGAGGTTGATGCCGAGCTTCGGGGTGCCGTTGTCGTTTCCGTCGTAGTAGTGGTAGACGATCAGGTCGCCGTCGACGTCCTTCAGGATCGACTGCCCGCCCGGTCCGACGACCCTTCCGTGCGACTCCAGGACCGTCGTCCCGCCGTTGTTCGTCATCGCGACGCCGTTCCTGTCCCGGTACGGCCCGGTGACGGCGGTGGCACGGCCGACCTTGACCTTGTACGTGGAGCCGGTGCCGGCGCAGCAGGTGTCGTACGAGGCGAAGAGGTAGTAGTAGCCGTTCCGCTTGACCACGAAGGGGGCCTCGACGGCCTTGGTGCCGGACGGGCGGGAGGCGAGGGAGCGGCGGGAGGTGTCGGACGACAGCTGCTTCCCGGTGGACGGGTCGATCCGGATCATCTTGATCCCGGTCCACCAGCTGCCGAACGAGAGCCACCACCTGCCGTCGTCGTCGACGAAGAGGTTCGGGTCGATGGCGTTGAAGTCGCTGGACGAGGTGGAGGAGTACACGACGCCGTGGTCGGTCCAGCTGCCCGGCAGGCCGGTCGCGGAGACCGCCAGCCCGATGGCCGACGTGTTGGACCCGAACGACGAGACGGAGTAGTACATCAGGTATCTGCCGCCGTGGTACGAGATGTCCGGAGCCCAGGACTCCGGGATCGGGGAGTAGCGCGACCACCAGCCCGGCCGGGAGGAGAAGGCGTCCGCGGAGGCGGCGAAGGCGGTCCGGTCCGACGACGTCTTGCCGGAGACGCCGCCCCCGGTGGCGTAGAGCAGGTACTGCCCGGACGAGGTGCGGATCATCGTCGGGTCGTGGGTGATCACGGAACCGGTCACGTGACCAGGGTTCGGGTATGCGGACGCCGTGCCCGGGATCAGGGCGAGCAGGGTCGCGGCAGGTAAGGCGACCAGCGCGGTCCGGCGGCTTCGGCGACGACTCATGGAACCCCCCTGTTCGATATATCGAAAGTCGGTCATGGATCTGAACGGACCGTAGGGTTGCGCCCCTCGCGCGTCAACCGTCCGCGCGACATTCGGCCGAGCGGGGCACCGGGCGCGGCCGCGGGATTCGGCGCCGCGCCCTGCTAGGGTAGAAAGCGCTTGCTGCAACGGGGGGCCTGATCAGCCGCTCCGGACTCCCTGTCGCGCCGGGTCCGGAGCGGTGACCCCCGCGGGCACGGACCCGCGCCGCCGCCCGCGTGCCGCACCGCGAGGCGCCCACAGCTCAAGATCAACAATCTGATTACTCACCGTCAGGAGTGACACGAAGAGTAATCAACCCGAGGGCCGGGGATGACCGCCGTGCACCGCGTTCCCCGCCCTCACACCGGGATGTACCCATGCGCCTCCCCCTCGCCCTGACGGGCGTCGCCGCCCTCGTCGTCGCCCTGTCCGCCGCCCCCGGCCCGGCCGCCGCCTCCGCGCCCGGGAAGGCGTGCTTCTGGTCCGAGCCGGGTCAGGGCGGCGGTTCGTGGTGCTACACCCCCGGCGGATACGCGGAGGCCGCGCCGCCCGTGCAGCGGCACGCCCGCTCCTTCGACAACCGCTCCGGGGGCAGCGTCTACGCGATCCACTTCGGCGACCGCGGCTGCCTCCACCGGGAATTGCGCACGGACGACTACGACGACGACTGGACCGCGTGGGCGACCCTCCTCGACGGGGTGAGCGACACCACGATGGGCTGCGCACAGGGCTGAGGCGAGATGTCCCGCACCGCGAACCCGCGCTCCCCCGGCACCGCGCACCCCGCCGCCACGACGCCCGGCGCCGTGAACCCCCGCGTCTCGGACCTCCGCGCCGCGCAGGGTCCGGCGGCCTCCCGGCCCGCACCGCGGCGGTCCCGCCCGCCGCGTGCCGTCCTGGTCCTCCTTCTGCTGCTGGCCGGCGCGGCGTCCTGCGCCGCGCCGGCCGCCCCCGCGCGTCCCGGCGACGTCGTCAAGGCCGCCCAACTGCGCCTCACCGACGCGTGCCTGACCCGCCAGGGGCTCACGCCGCCCCGCCCCGGCGCCACTCCCCCGGACGGGCGGGAGGCGCTGCGGGTGAGCGACGCCCTCTTCGGCGCGGGGCCCGCCGAGCTCTCCCTCACCCTGGCCACCGGCCACGAGATCCGCGCCCACACCGACGGCTGCCTGGCCGCCGCCCACCGCAGGCTCTACGGCGACGAGCGGGCGTGGTTCCGCGCGTCGGCCGTCGTCAACAACCTCAGGTCCGAGGCCGCGTACCGCGGCACCGACCTGGCCTCCGTCCGCCGCACCCACCGCGCCGAGGTCGCCGGCTGGGAACGGATGCGCGCCCGCGCGCTGCGACAGGCGAAGGCCCTGCTCGACCGGCCCTCCGGCCGGTGAACCCCATCCGCACGCACCGCATCGGGAGCCCCTTCGTGATCAAGCACCGCACCGCCCTGCTGACCGCAGCCCTGCTCGCCGCCGGAGCGGCGCTCGCCACCACGGGGTCCGCCCGGGCGGCCCAGTGCCCGAGCGGCCACTTCTGTGCCTGGACCGACGCCAACTACGGCGGACAGCGCGCCAACTGGTCGGGGGACGACCACGACTGGGAGCCGGGCATCCAGGACCTGGACTCCTCCTGGGCCAACCACGGCATCTCCGGCCCGGGGATCAAGGACCACGTCCAGGTCTACGAGAACCCGGGCCTGATCGGTCTCGGCACCGTGTGCCTGGCCCCGGGCCAGGAGATCGCGCACGACGGCTGGGGCAACGACAGCGGGGACTCCCACACCTGGACGATGAGCTGCTGACGGCCCCGCCCCGGCGCCCGCCCGCGGCGCCTGCCCGCGCGTGGCGCGGGCAGGCGCCGGGGTGCCTCAGCCCAGCCGCACGACGGTCTTCTGGGTGGCGCCCGCCGCCCCGGTCAGGCTGCCGAAGGCCAGGCGCAGCGAGCCGCCCGTCACGGCCGAGGTCACCGTGGCCGGACGCGAGACCACGGCGGCGACCGGCCGGTTCCAGGTGACCGTGAGCGAGGCCGCCTGCCGTGCCGGGTCCGCGACGCACACCACCGCGGTGCCGTCGCCGCGCTCGCGGACCAGCACCGCGCACGGTGCGCTCGCGGTGAGCGCGCCGGCCGTGCCGGCGGCGAAGAAGTTGGCCGCGGTGAACCCGGCCGACGGCACCCGTACGCCCTGCGCCTGCCCGGTGTTGGCGAGCATCTGCATCCAGGAGGCGTCCGCGGAGCGCGCAGCGGTCCTGGCGGCGTCCGCCCCGGGGAGCATCTGGTAGGCATAGGAGGCGTTCACCGGATCGGTGCCGTGGTCGGCGAAGAGGGTGAGCCAGCGCCGGGTGAGGGGTGTCGTCGCGCAGGTCTTGTTGATGTCGCTCCAGCGACCGGTGCGCTGCTCGCGCAGGGCCCGGACGCCGGTGGTGCCGCCCAGGACGTAGCCGCCGAAGCCGCCGAGGTGCGCCCAGCGGGCACCCGTGAGCGGGGCGGACCAGGGCAGTGCGGCGGGCGCGGTGACGCCGTCGACGGTCAGCGGGTGGACTCCGGCCGCCCCGAGGTTGCGGTTGTCGATCACCGACTCGACGGCGGTTCCGTCGGTGCAGGTGATCCCCGCGCCGAGGCACACGACGGTGTCGCCGACGAAGAACCAGGACTTCCTGGCCTCGAGGGTGCTGCCGAGCCCTTTCAGGTGCTGCCCGACGCCGGCCACGGTGCCGTCGGTGGCGCCGCCCACCCAGTCGGCGGCGGGGCGGGACGCGCCCCAGTCGCCGCCCGCCGCGTCGGCCAGCCGCTTGGCGGAGGTGGTGGTGCCGGGCAGCCGGTAGGGGTCGACGGTGGCCCAGAAGGCGTCCGAGTACTGGCCGTTGGCGTAGTCGTCGCCCCACCAGTAGAGCATTCCGCTGCCGGTGTGCCAGCCGCGCAGGTTCTCGGTGTTGCCGGTCTCGTAGTGGGTGATGCGCCGTGACGCCATGCTGACGGAGGCGGTCCACGTCGGCCGCCGGTGGACCGCACGGTCCATCGAGGCGAAGAGGCGGTGCCCTGACGGGTGGGCGGCGGCGGGGACGGCGGCGTCGTTCTCGACCCCGGCGAGCCAGGCGAGCGACGCGAGGGAGAGCGTCCGGTCCTCCAGCACGGGGCTGTAGTAGGCGCGGCGCATCCACCCCTTGACCAGGCCCCGCCAGCGGGTGCGTTCCGCGCCGCTCGCGCCCTCCGCGAGCAGCACCACGGAGGCGAGGATGCCGTGGCCGCGGGTGTGGTCGTCCTGCTGGATGCCGCGGGGGTCGGAGAGCATGACGCCGCGGCTGATGCCGCGCCCGCTGACACCGTCCATGACCAGGCCGTTGTGGATGAACGGGGCCCAGGCGTGCTCCACCGCGTCCAGCACGATCTGCCGGGCGGGATCGGTCACCGCCCAGGGGGAGCCGGCGAGCAGGGCGAGGAGCAGCCCGATGCCGCCGAGCATCACGGCTCCGTAGCTGCCCGTGTAGGGCACGTAGGTGTGCTGGACGAACGATCCGTCGGTGTAGAGGCCGTCGCCCGTGGTCACGTAGGGGAAGACGGGTGAGAGGGCGTCCCTGGCGAGGGCGGTCTTCGCCGGGTCCTGTCCGACGACGCCGCGCAGGGCGAGCACGCGGCACAGGTCGACGCGGTTCGCGCCGGTGCTGGTGCCGGTGTAGGAGGCGACGGCGGAGTCGGGGACGAAGTGGTCGACCGCCGCGCAGTAGGCGGCGAGCCGGTCGGCCCGAATCCGGTCGTACATGAGCACGCAGAGGTCGAGGAGGCGCTGCGGTGCGCCGATCTGCCAGCTCCACCAGTTGCCGTAGGGCGGCTGGGCGGCGTTGTACGCCAGGTCGTGGAGGTGGTCGAGGCCGGTGAGGATGCCGGTGGCCAGTGCGGCGTCGCCGGTGAGGCCGGTTCCGGCCCGCACGTGCGCCTCGGCCATCGTCCGCAGGCGGGTGTAACTGTCCACCAGCCGGGCGGAGTAGCCGTAGGACTCGGTGTCCTTGTCCGGCTCCGGGTCGGCGAGCGGAAGGTCGGGCCAGAGCGATCCGGCGGCGGGGGCCATCGCCGCGAGGTGTGCCGCGGCCTCCGTGCCCAGTTCGCGCAGCCGGGTGGCGAAGGGTTCGGCGGTGGGACTGAATCCCGTTCCGAGGACGAGGTCGCGCCAGACGGCCCGCAGGGCGGCGAAGTCGTCGGCGGCCGCCCGGGGGGCCGTGGCGGCCGGGGTCTGCGGGGCGGCGGCGGCCGGGCCCGCGGTGCCCAGGGCGAGTGCGGCGCCGCCCGCGGCGTGCAGCACGCCGCGGCGGGTCCAGGAAGGGGTCATCGGGTCCTCCGGTGGCGGGGAGAGCGAGTGACCGATTTCTAGCAACGGACAAGTTTTCAATCAATGGATACGACACGATCAATATTCGATCACTTCGGATTGTTCGATCACTCCGCAGGTGTGACGGGGTGGGCGGATCGCCCGCACGGACACACGCCGGAGGCCCGCCACCGGATCGGGCGGCGGGCCTCCGGCGGGTCGTCGGCGGGTCGCGGGCGTGCGCGGGAAGGGAGCGGTCAGCGGCGCAGCAGCGCGAGTTCGCGGTTCATCTCGCCCAGGAAGCGGACGACGACGCGGAGTTCGGCGGGTGTGAAGCGCCCGCGGGCGGCGTCGGTGCCGCGGGCCAGCGGCATGAAGTAGTCCCGGGCCAGTTCCTTGGCCGCCTCGGCGTAGTGCAGGTGGACCACCCGGCGGTCGTCGGCGGACCGGACGCGCCGGATGTGCCCCGTCTTCTCCAGCCGGTCCAGACAGGCGGTCATGGCGCCCGAGGTGAGATTGAGGCGCTTGCGCAGCCTGCCGGGCGTCATGGGCAGCCCGGCCTCGCCGCCCGCCTCGGCGTCGCCGTCGCTGTCCGCGTCCAGGATGGCGATCAGCGCCTGGACGTCGGTCAGGTGCAGCCCCTGCGCGTGGGCGAACTCCTGGGCGATCCGGTTGAACTCGCCGTTCATGCGGCGCAGCAGCACGGCGAACTCCTGGAGCCCGGTCGGGTCCGGAGAGGGAAGGGGGGAGGGAGAGCCGTCAGCTGTGCGCATCGTTCCAGTCTAATATTTCTCTACATCGGACATTCTTCGCGATCAAGGCATTTTTCCGCCCCGCCGGCTCATCAGCCATGCCGGCTCAGGGGCAGGGGTGCTCCGCCTCCCCCCAGGTCCGGCGCACGTCGCCGCGGGCGACCGTCCCGCACAGGAGCACCGTCCGCGCCCCCTGGGGTCCGCCGCTCTCCACCGCGATCAGCTTCCGCTCGCTCACCCGGCCGCCGCCCGCGGCGCCGTGCGCCTCGATGCGGCCGGTGGCGCCGTCGAAACCGCCCCCGCCCAGCCCCTGGTACAGCACCGCCTGGAGCAGCGTCCGGTCGAGCCGCTCCTCGTGCCCGCCGGTGGAGCGCCACGCCTGGTCGACGCCCTCCGCGAGATAGCGCATCGCGTCCCAGGCGAGCGCCACGTGGGCGTCCTCGCGCATCGCCCCCGTACGGGAGCCGTGGTCCTCGGCGTAGGTCCGGTCGTAGGCGGAGAGGAAGGCCGCCGCCTCGCCGCCGGCGTCGGCCAGCGCGGGGGCGCGGCCGTGCGACACGTAGTGGAGGTCCAGGCCGCCGAAGACCTCCCAGGGCCGCCGCTCCTCGGTGAGCGCGTTGGTGACGTCGTCGCCGCCGAGCACGCCGAGCGCCGGGCAGCCCCGGGCGTCACGGCTCAACTCCTCCAGGAACAGCTGGAAATGGCTGCCCCGGCCGGCCCAGACCACGGCGGTGCGCGGCTCCTCGGCCACCGCCCGGCACACCTCGCGGGCGAGGTCCTCCACCGCGGCGACGGCCGTCCCGGACGGTGCGCCCGGCACCGGCGACGGCTCGGGCGCGTCCGTCGGTGTGTACAGCAGCGACTCGGTGCGGGACGCCCCGTACGCGGCCCGGAAGGCCGACGCGAGGCTCGCGCTGTACGCGTCCGACGGGTCGGCGACCAGCTGCACCCGCACGGCCGTCTGCCCGCCCGCCATGGGGGCGTGCGCGGCGAAGGCCGCCATCACCTGTCCGGCGCGGGTGTCGGTCGGCGCGGTCTGGTAGTAGTGGCCGCCCTGGCGCAGCAGTTCGTCCGCCGTGCCCGAGGTGCCGACCATCGGGAGTCCGGCGGCGTCGAAGATCCGGATGGCCTCGTACGTGCGCCGCCGGCTCTGGCCGAAGCCCACGACGCCGACGATCGAGCGGTCCCGCTCCGCCAGTTCGACGATGCGGTGGGCGACGGCCGGAGCGTCCTTGAAGCGGTCGCCCGCGTTCGCGGCGAGGACGCGCAGCGGCACCCGTTCGCCCGAGCGCAGCGCCTGCGCGTTCGCGTAGGCCTGGGCGAGGGCGAGTCCGCGCAGCTCCGCGAGGGTGCCGCCGCGCACGGGGTCCTCGGCGTCCCTGCCGCCGCTGAGCGGGCCGAAGTAGACGACGGTGCGGGCGCCCGGGCGCGGGTCGTCGCGGTCCCGGCCCGCGAGTTCGCTCTCGACCTCCTTGTTCTGCCGCTCGATGCGCTGGAGCACGTCCCGCACGGCACGCTCGCTGTCGCCCGTGGCGAACGAGGCCGCGCCCTCCGCCACTCCGACGCACTGGCCGTCCGTGCCGAGGAAGGTCGAGCCGAGGCACGGGTCCGGACCGGTGCGGTCGAACGGGACGCCGGCCACCAGCCCGGCCACCGCGGCCAGCGCGAGCAGGCCGCCGACCGCGACGACGCCCACCTCGGTGCCGGGCCCGAAGCGCGTCGCGGGCGGGGCCAGCGTGGGCCAGCGTCCCAGCCAGTACGTCGCGGCCTGGTCGTCGGCCGCCTCCTCGGCGACCGGGACCACCATGCCGGAGGGACGCCCCGGCGGGGTGCCGCGCTGGGCGATGTTGGCCAGGTCGGCACCCGCCGCGGCGAGCGAGGGCACCTCGATGTCGGGAATCCTGCTGGCGAGCGTGCGCACACCGGCCGCGACCGCCACCACCGAGGTGCACCGCAGGTCCTCCATGGCGGCGCGCAGCTCGCGCAGGAAGCGCTGGAGACGCGACTCGGCCGGACCCGACTCCTCGACCAGGATCACGAACCGGCTGACCCGGCGGCGCCGCCACGGCCCGAACAGCCTCTTGCGGGCGGCTCCCTCCAGATCGGCGAGGAGGGCGTGCACGAGGATGCGGTCGAGCTGCTCCGGGTCGCCGTCCGGTCCGCCGCCGACCAGGTCGACTGCGGACCGGAAGAAGTCGGACGGCGGTGTGCCCTGCTGCTGACGCACCCACTCCGCGTACCAGCGCCGTCCGCCCGCGCGGCTCCTGCCCAGCATCCGGCGGCCTGCGCGCCTGCCGTACAGGGCGCGCGGCAGCCGCTGGAACAGGGGCCCGGCCACGAAGTTCCACAGCAGTTCGAGGAGGGTGCCGCCGTTGGCCTGGTCGCGGCCGCCGAGCCACCACAGGCTGCGGGCGAGGCCGGAGACCTCGCGGTGCGCGGCGTAGCAGTGGTCGCGCAGCTCGCCGGGGCGGCGCTCCATCAGGCCCTCGGCGGCGGGCGCGGTGACGACCGCGCGCAGCAGCCGGTAGGACGGCAGCCGGAGCCGTCCGGTGCCGCGCGGCATGGTGGCGTCCAGCTGGTAGGCGATCTGCTCGTAGAGGTCGAGCGGTGGTGCGGCGGGGTCCGCCGAGGCGCCGTCGAGATACGCGTGGGGCGCCAGCCGTCCCTCCCGGCCGCGCAGCCGGGACCGCAGACCGGCCACGATGCGCCGGCCCGCCTGTCCCTCGCCCGGCTCGCTGAGCAGCACCACCGGGACGCGGCTGCGGGTGCGGCGCGGCTGCACCACGAGCGTGTCGAAGGCGTCGACGAACTTCTCGACGCCCGGATAGGCCGGCACCCGGCTCTGGTCCCCCGCGGACATCTGGTCCTCCCCCTCCGCGTGACCGCGTGATCACACGGGTGTCCAGGGTCGTGCCCCGTACGAGGACCGCGCAACCTCGGTCACAGGACTGTGGCAGACACATGACAGCCCACGGCGCCTACCATGACGATCATGGTGGACTTCGCACTCCGGCCGTCGACGGCCGCCGACGTGGAGGCCGTGGCCGAGATCAGGGCACGGGTGATGAGGCCGGACCTCGAACGGCTGGGACGGTACGACCCGCATCGCGTACGGCAGCGCCTGCGGGACGGGTTCGAGCCGGCCCACACCTGGACGGTCCTGGTGTCCGGCGAGGTCGCCGGCTGTGTCGCGCTGCGGCCCGAGGGGGACGCCTACTGGCTGGAGCACTTCTACCTGGTCCCCGCGCTCCAGGGCCGCGGCGTCGGTTCGGCCGTGCTGCGCGGGCTGCTGGCGCGCTGCGACGCCGAGCGGGCCACCGCCCGGCTGAACGTGCTGGCGGGCAGCCCGGCCGCGCGGCTGTACGAGCGGCACGGCTTCGCGGTCGAATCCGCGGACGCGGTCGACGTGTTCATGGTGCGGCCCCCGTCCGCCACCGCGGCGGTCACGGCCGGCCGGGGCGCGTGACGGCACCGGGGCGGGGTGATCCGGGGCGGAGTCGTCCGGGGCGCGGACGCGGTGCCGCGGCCCGTGCAGGGGCGGCTCAGATCTCGAACTCGATGTGCTCGACGTCCGTGAACTCGACGGCCAGTCCGTGGGCGCGGCGGCCGCCGTCCTTGAAGTAGATCTCCTGAAGGGCCTCGGCCGCGATGTCGCGCAGCTCGCGTTCGGTGCCGCCCTGCTGGGCGGTGTCGAGGAGGCGGGCGGCGAACTGGGGCGGGAGGGCTACGGTGAGGTGGCGCAGGCGGGCGTCGTCGCTGCTCCCGGGAGCGGCGGTGTACCCGAAACGGGCCCGCGTGTCGACGAGGATGCCGTCGGTGGTGGCGGCGCGCCGTCGGGCCCTGGCCCGGACCTGGGGCTGCCAGCGCCGGGTGACCTCGGCGCGCAGCCGTTCGGCGAGCTCCCTGCGCGGGTGCCTGAACTCGCCGGTCACATAGCGCTCGACGGTGCGCTGGGAGACGCCGAGCGCGGCCGCGGCACCCCGGGTGCCCTTCAACTGCTTGACCAGGTAGCGCATCTGCGCGCCTGCCGTCTTCGGGACGGGCCGGGTGAAGGCGGCCCGTACCGCTTCCTCCAGGCCGTCGGCGACCTTGCCCACCGGCTACTCCCCCCCGTCCTCGCCGGTGACCCGGCCGTCCTTGATGTGCCGTGCCGGGTTGATGTCCGCGCCGTGCTCCTCGCGGAGCCCCTCGGCCCACAGGGTGGTCCGGGTCCCCTCGTGCTTGACCATGCCCGGCGAGACGCCGAGGCGGAAGCCGCCGGGGAGCGGGGTGCCGTCCCGGTAGGGCAGTACGTCGAGCGGGGAGGGCCCGTCGGCCGCGTACACGGCGCAGTCGGAGAGGACCGCCACCGGGTAACGGCCGGTGTGGGCCGCGTGCTTGAGCATCTTGCGGTGCATGTTGACCCGGGTGCGGGAGATGACGGCGGCGCGGATGTCGGGGCGCCAGGTGGGCCGCGCGAGAGCGGGCCACGGCTTGCCGGGCCGCCAGCCGGCGCCCCGGGGGCGCTCGCGCAGCTTGCCGATGCCGCCCTTGACCGTGGCCTTGATCGCCGAGAGGACGAGGGCGGCGTGCGGGTCGCGTTCCCGGTGCCCCTCCATCGCCGCGAGGAACTCGGCGGGGCCCAGGTCCGCCGTGACCCCCAGGTCGGCCATGGTGGCGAGGTACGCGTCGCGCAGGCGCTGGTACCAGGCGTCCAGGTAGCGGCCGTTCTCCGGGCGGACCCAGGCCTCGACCGGGGCGACCTCGTAGCCCAGCTCCACCGCGTAGGCGACGGTCGGGGTCGCGTACCAGGCGGGGCCGTCGGGGCGGTCGCCCCTCGGGGTGAACGGACTCGGCAGCAGGCCGCCTTCCAGTTCGTGCCACCGGGAGCCGAGCCGGACCTGCGCGAGGTCGACGTGGGAGAGGTCGACCAGCCAGGAGCCGGGCGTCTTGGGGTCGAAGACGGGACGGGTGACGCGGGTCGGCGCCCCGAGTCCCACGACCGTCCCGTTCGCCCCGGCCGCGAAGGCCATGTTGACGTCGATGCCGACGACGTGGGAGCGCATGCACTCGTCGTCGGTGAGCGGGCGCGCCCAGTCGTAGGCCTCCTCCATCAGCATCTCGTCCGGGCCCCGCTGGTGGAAGCGGGGCAGGTCGGCGAGGAGCGGATGCCCGTCGGGCGCCTCGCAGGGGGCGCAGTCCACCGGTTCGGTGCCGAGGGATCCGGGGTTGCGCTCGCTGCGGCGCCGTCCCGACGCGTCGGGGGCCCCGGCGCGGGTCGGCGGGTGGAGGGCGGTCATGAGTTCCAGGCCGGTCACGGCGGTGGAGCCGCGCGGAGTCGTGACCCGCGTCGCGTAGACGCCCAGCAGCCGGGCGAGTCCGGCCGGATGGAGGCCCGCGGCGTCGCCCCAGTGGCGGGGGTCCAGGGCGTTCCAGCCGGGGAGGCAGAGCTGCACGCTCTGTCGCCGGGAGCCTTCGGCAGGACGGTAGACGTACGCCCAGGGTCCGAAGCCGCGCCGGGTGAGCTTCCAGTCCTCGGCGATCAGCTGCGTGACGGCCGGGTGGTCGTCGGGGATGCGGCCCTCGTGCCGCTGCTCGTCGGTGAGGCGGGCCGGCAGGCCGTAGCGCTCGCAGGCGGCCTCGGTGAGCACCAGCAGCGGATCGGCGTCCCTGCCGTTGCCGTTGAGCCGCGGGGCGCCGAGCCGGGACTCGGCGAGGGTCCAGGCGACGAGCGCCGCCAGCGGCCCGTCGGGCACGTCGAGGACGAGGCCGCCGACGCAGTACGCGTGGACGGCGCCGTCGGGGTCGGCGTCCACGACCGCGAGGGGTCCGTTCTCGAACCGCCGGTCGGGCGCCCCCGCGGCGGGTGCGGTCCTCGCGGGTACCGGCCCCCGTCCCCCCGGGGCGGTGGCCCCGGCGGGGCGCGACGCCGGAACGGCGGGGGACGCGGGAGCGGCGGGGGACGCGGGAGCGGTAGCCGGACGTGACGGAGCAACGGGAGGGGCGGGGGACGCGTGCGGGGCCGCCGTCGCGGGCGCGGGCGGCTCCGCCGGGGCGCCGGGGGCGGTCGCGGCAGCGCGCACGGCGGCGGCAGCGGGACGGGCCGGGGCGGGTCCGGGGTCGTCGGGGGCCTCGGGGGCGGGCTCGGGGTTCTCGGGGGCCGGGTAGAGCTCCGCGAGCTGGCGCAGGAGCCGCGCGTACGCCTCGCGCTCGGGCGGCCGCGGCTCGGTCCTGCCGTTCTCCCAGCCGCTTACGGTCGCGCGGCGCACCTGGAGCGCGCCGGCGATCTGATCGAGCGTCAGGCCGTGCGCGAGGCGCAGGCGTTTGCGCTCCCCGGGCGGCGGCAGCGGGGAGGCGGACGCGACCAGGGCGTCCACCGCGTCGAACAGCTCGGACATCGGCACCTCCGCGGCCGACCCTACCTGGTGAACCGTACGGATCGCGCACGTCAGGCGCACATCACGCGCCCGTGCCGCCGGTGCCTGTGCCCGGTGCGCGCAGGGCCCGGTGGAGGCTCGCGACGTCCGCCTCCCCGCGGGCCGCGCGCCGCGGCTCGCGGCCCGGAGGCGTGCGCAGGGCGGGGGCCGTGAACGCGCGGCGCACCGAGGCAACCCCGGCGGGGCGTCCCGCGTCATCCCCTCCGTGAGGAAGCCGCCCCGGACCGTCAGGAGACCCGTGTGAGCGAGAAGGCGCGCAAGCTGTTCGACGCGCTCGACCTGGACGGCAACGGCACCCTGACCCGGGCCGAGGTGATCACGGCGCTGCGCACCAGGGGTCCCTCGCTGGCCGCGGCGGGCGACCTGCCGTTCTGGGGTGTGACGGACGCCGACGCCTCGTCCGCCCTCTTCGACGCCGCCGACCAGAACGGCGACGCCGTGCTGACGCCGGAGGAGTTCGCCTCGGTCGTCGACCGCCGCTTCGGCTGGAGCTGACCCGGCCGCCCGCCCCGCGGCGGTTTCCGGCCGTGGCCGTCCGGGCGTCGTTGACGGGGTGTGCGGGTCGTTCCACGATGCGGTGGCCGCCCCGCCGAGGGGCGGTCATCGACTGGGGAGGGACGATGATCCGAGGTGGATCCCGTGTGCTGTCCGCCGTCGCCGTGGCGGTGGCGTCCGGCGTGCTGGTGGGAACGGTCGGCGCAGGAGCCGTGCAGGCCCGGACCGCGGAGCGGGCGGCGGCCCCGGCCGCCGGGAGCGCCGCGCGGGCAGCGGTGCCGCTGAGCGACCCGTCGCCCGAGGAGCAGGAACGGCTCCGGGAGGTCGCGGGCGCGATCTGGACCCCGGCCCTGGCCGCGGGCTGGAACATGAACGCCGAGGTGGAGGCGGTGCTCTCCACCGTGACCGGTGAGATCCTGCGGTGCTCGGAGGCGTTCGCCCTGGTGCCCCGCCCGCCGGCGTTCTTCCCGGGCCCCGGGTATCTGCGCCAGTACTGGAAGCAGGTGCGCGACTACTTCCTGGTCGTGAAGGAGAACCGCACCTACCGGGCCTGTGTGGTCACGGCCGCCGCGAACTACCGGTCCGCGATCGAGATGGCGTCGATGGGGATCTGAGGCGGGCGCCACCGGGCGCCGCCCGCACGGCGAGGGGGCCGGCGGCGCTCCGGAGTGCTGTACGGCCCTCCGGAGTGCTGTACGGCGCTCCGGAGGGCCGCACTACCGGCGCACGGCACTACAGGCGGACGGTCAGCGCCACCGACACCTCGTCCCCGGCCGCCAGACCCTGGGGCCGGCGGACCGCGCTCTTCACCGGCAGCAGGTACCCGCCGTCCCTCGGGAAGAGGGACGTGGTGAAGGCCCTCCCGCCGATGCGGGCCTCGACGGGGACGACACCCCAGCCGTACGTGGCCGCGGCCGCCACCTCGCGGATCTCGTCGGCCTGCTCGGCGGGAAGGGGCACGAAGTAGTACGGGGACGGCCCGCGCCATTCGACGAGACGGCCGGCGAACTCCACGTCCATGAGGCCCCTCACCCGTGCTCACCGGAGGCAGAAGGCCCTCAGGGTACCGGGCCCCGCCCGTGCCGCACCGCGACCGCCGGGCCCCTCCGTCAGGTCCTGGCACGCTCCGGGGCGGCCGTGTCCGCCAGCGTCCGGGCCATCTCGGTCCGGGCGAGGGCGAAGACCCCGACCGCCACCAGGGCGACGCCGCACGCCTGCGGAACGACCCACCAGCCGGTCCGGACGTGCTCCTCGTACAGGGTGATGCCGAGGGCGAGGCTGACGGTGGCGTCGCCGAGGGTGAGCGCGGGCTGGGAGGCGACAAGCGGTCCGGCCTGCATGGCGTGTTCCAGCAGGAAGAGCGCGCTCGCGCCGAAGGCGGCGAAGCCGTAGGTCTGCCACGCGGTGAGGAAGGCGGCGAGGCCGTCGTCGTCGAGGATGTGCACCGAGGACTTCATCAGCGCGGCGGTGACCGCGTAGCCGATGGCGGTCGCCGAGGCGAGGCAGGCTGCCCGCGCCCGTCCCTCGGACCGCCGCAGGGCGGCGGCGACCAGCAGGGCCATGGCGCCCGCGCACACCGAGAGGGCGACGATCCAGCGGTCGAGCGGCACCTGGGTCCGGTTGCCGGACGGGTCCGCGGCGGCCAGGGCCGTGCCGAGGCCGACGACGACGGCCGCGACGGCGGCCCATGTGCGGGCGGGCAGCCCGGTGCGGAAGAACAGCGAGGCGATCATGAGGGCCAGTGGCAGTTCGAGGACGAAGAGGGGCTGCACGATCGTCAGCGGCCCGGTCGCCAGTGCGACGGCCTGGCAGACGCCCGCCGCGACGACCGCGACGATCCCGGCGAGCCACACGGGCCTGCGGAGGAGGTCGAGCAGCAGCCCGGCCCGCAGCCCGTCCGACCGCGGCACGCTCAGCGCCGCCTTGCGCTGGAGCACGGTGGCAAGGGCGTTGCTGAGCGCCGCGAGCAGTGCGAACAGGACCGGCAGCAGCAGGTGCACGGTGAGGGCCTTCCCGGGTCGAGGACGTGGCCGCCGCCGTGGGGCGACGGCCGCCGGGTACACGATGGGCCGCCGCGCGGCGGGCGCGGCGGATTGCTCCGACAGCGGGCACGGGCGGGAACCGGGGCGCCGCGCGCCCGGAGCAGGCGGTGCGGGCGGGAGCGCCGCGCCCCGCCCTGGCTGTGCGGGCGGGTGGTCCGCCCGGCCCCGGCACGAGCGGCACCCCGGCGCCGGGCACGTACGGGAGCGGGAGAGCCGCACCCCGCGCGGGCAGACGGGCCGCACCAGGCGGCGCGCACGGCGCCCGGCACGCACGGCGCGGGCGGCAGGCAGTGCCGTCCGGGGCCCGACGCGGTCGACAGACCGCCCCGCCCCGCCGGGCGGTCCCGGGCCGGTTCGTCCAGACTCGTAGGTGAGGGGGAGCCCCGCCACCACCGGCCATTCTGTGAGGTGCGCCCCGTGCACGACGTGCCGTTCTGGCTCTGGGTCGTCTTCGCCGTCACCGTCCTCGTCTCGCTGGCGGTGGACCTCCTCGCGCACCGGGAGGCCCATGTCATCGGCTTCCGCGAGGCCGCCGCCTGGAGCGGGGTGTGGGTGGGGCTGGCGCTGGTCTTCGGCGGGATCGTGTTCGCCGTGGTCGGCACCGACGCGGGGGTCGAGTACTCCACGGCGTGGCTGCTGGAGAAGAGCCTGTCCGTCGACAACCTCTTCGTCTTCGCGCTGATCTTCGCGTACTTCAAGGTCCCGCGCGCCTACCAGCACCGGGTGCTCTTCCTCGGGGTCCTCGGGGCACTGGTCTTCCGCGGGATCTTCCTGGCCGCCGGTGTGGCCGTGGTCAGCAGGTTCACCGCCGTGCTGTTCGTCTTCGCCGCGATCCTCTTCTACAGCACGTGGAAGATCCTCACCGGCGACGAGGAGAGCTTCGATCCGGGCAGGAGCCTCGCCGTGCGGCTGCTGCGCCGCTTCATTCCGGTGCAGGACGAGTACGCGGGCACGAAGTTCTTCGTGAAGGAGGCCGGGAAGCGGGTCGCCACCCCGCTGCTCGCGGTGGTCGCCGCGATCGAGGCGGCCGACCTGGTCTTCGCGGTCGACAGCGTGCCCGCCGTGCTCGCGGTCAGCAGCGACGCGTTCATCGTCTACACGAGCAACGCCTTCGCCATCCTCGGCCTGCGGGCCCTCTACTTCATGCTGGCGGGACTGCTGGACCGGTTCCACTACCTGAGCAAGGGCCTGGCCCTGATCCTGGCGTTCATCGGCGTCAAGCTGATCCTCCAGGCGAGCCACAAGCTGTTCAGCACCGCCGTTCCGGAGATCCCCTCGCTCGTCAGCCTCGCCGTGATCGTCGTGGTGCTGGGCGTCTCCGTCGCGCTCAGCGTGCTGCGGCCCCCACCCGGCGAGCGGGAGGACGAGGAGGCGGGCGGAGCGCCCGGAGGAAGCCGCTGAGCCGGGGACGGTGGACCGGGGACGGGGGACCGGGGACGGGCGAGCGACGGTCGGGGACCGGCGAGCGACGGGCGATCCGCCGCCAACCCGAGTTCAAAAACACGCAAAGCGGGCGTAAAGTGGCGACATGTCCGAGAAGCACGCGGCGGCCTCGCAGTCCGGGCATCTCTGCCCGACCTGCGGGCGCCAACTCCCCGCCACAGTGGAACGGCACAAGACGATGGGTGTCTACGTGCCGGTGTACAGCGACGGGCCCTGTGACAACAGCGCCTGCTCCCGCGGGCCGGCCGCCGCGCCGGCCACGCGGACGTCCGAGACGCCGGCGAAGGAGGACGTCCCCTGACCGATCCCCCGCCGCCGGCGGCGGAGCATGCGCGCTACACGGCGGACGCCATCCGCAGGGCGGCCGCCAGCCCGGCCGAGGGCACGCCGGCGGCGCCCTCGGCGAACGCCGCGTCGTAGGCGTCGTCGCCCGCCTCCGTGCGCGCCCGGCGCTCGCACTCCTCGCGCAGCGGCGCGAGTTCGGGCGTGCCGCGCTGCGGGTGTCCGGCGGCCAGCCAGTACGTCTCGCTCGTCCCGGAGACCAGCGCGGCGTGCCGGCCCTCGCCCATCGCGGCCAGCGCTGCCGCCAGCACGTCGAGCCCGAGGGCGACTCCGAAGCCGTCCCCGAGGCCGCGCTTTCCGATGAGCATGGACCGTGCGTGGCGGGCGGCGGCGCCGGGGTCCCCGGTCAGCAGCGTGATCAGCGCCAGCTGGTAGTTGAGGTAGGCGCGGGTCCAGGACTCGCCCAGCGCAGCGCAGCGTTCCCGCAGTCCCGTCGCCTCCTCGCGCGCCTCGTCCAGCCTGCCCGACGCCGTCAGCGCGAAGACCCGCACCAGCAGGCAGCGGACCAGGGCGCCCGTGTCCGCCCCCGCGTCCCCGCCCGGCGCCGCGTCCCCGGCGGTCCCGGCGGCCGCGTCCCCGGCGGTCCCGGCCGCCTCGACGGCCGCGTCCACCTCGCGGCGGGCGGTTTCGGGCTCGCCGGTCAGCAGGGCCAGGAGGCCGGCGAGGTACGCGGCGTCCAGCCGGTCCTCCCGGTCGCCCGCCAGGCGCGCCGCGCGGGTGCACTCCTCGCTGCGCAGGCGCGCGGGGCCGTACTCGCCCTGGAGGGTCAGCGCGACGCCGAGCGCCCACAGCGCCCGGGCCCGGTGGGGTCCCGGACCGGGGCTGCGGGCGAGGGCCGTCTCCACGAAGTGGCGGGTTTCGGGCAGATGGCCGCAGCACGCCCAGAAGAACCCCACCGTGCCGGCGAGTTCCAGCGCCCGCTCGGGGTCGGTGGCCAGCAGATGGTCCAGCGCGGTGCACAGATCCGTGTGCGCGGCGGCGATCCGCGCGTACCACTCCGCCTGCGAGGGGCCGAGCCACTGGGCGTGGGCGCGGCGGGCCAGGCGGAGGCAGCGGGCCGCGTGGCGGTCGGCGACGGCGTGCCGCTCGCCGAGTTCGTCCAGCCACATGGCGCCGTACTCGCGGACGGTGTCGAGCATCCGCAGCCGGACTCCCTCCCCGCGGAGGACCGACTTGGCGACCAGGCCGGCGAGCACCGCCGGGACGGCGGCGGTGTCCAGCGGGCCGCCGGAGCACACCTCGGCCGCCGCTCCCGCGTCGAACGGCCCCCGGAAGACGGACAGCCGTGCCCACAGCAGCCGTTCGGCCGGCTCGCACAGTTCGTGGCTCCAGCCGACGGCCGTCCGCAGGGTGCGGTGCCGCAGGGGCCGGGCGGGGTCGTCGCTCTCCAGGACCTCGAAGCGCGCGGCGAGTCGGTCGCGTACGCCGTCCACCCCGAAGCGGGGCACCTGGGCGGCGGCGAGTTCGATGGCGAGCGGGATGCCCTCCAGGCGCCGGCAGACGGCGCCGACCGCGGCGGCCGCGGTGTCCGGCAGCGCCGTGCCGAGCGCGGTCCCGGTCCGCCGGCGGAAGAGCTCGGCGGCGTCCGGTCCGCCGGGCGGGAGGGGAGCGAGGTCCAGCACGTGCTCGCCCGGCAGGCCGAGGGGCTGGCGGCTGGTGACGAGGACGGTCAGTCCGGGGCACGCGGTGAGCAGATCGGCGACCAGGGCGGCGCACGGAGCGACGAGGTGCTCGCAGGAGTCGAGCACCAGCAGCGTCTCCTGCCGGGCCAGCCAGGCGCAGAGGGTGTCGGCGGGCATCCGCGGCGTGTGGTGCGAGAGGTCCACCGCGTCGGAGACGGTGGCGACCAGCAGCCTGTCCCCCTGGAGATGCCCGAGGTCGGCCCAGCGAACGCCGTCGCGGTGGGCCTTCTCGTCGACGAGGGCGCCCGCGCGCCGGGCCAGTCGCGTCTTGCCGACGCCGCCGGGCCCGGCGACGGTCACCAGCCGGTGCTCCGCCAGCGCGCGGAGCAGTTCCTCGCACTCGGCCGCGCGGCCCACGAATGCGTTCGTCTCGGGGGGTAACTGCCTGTGAACCACCTGTGCAGTGTGCCGCATCGGCGCACGGGTGCGGCGCCCGCCCCGGGGACGGCGCGGGCGGGACGGGCGGCGCGCGACGGACGCGCACCGCGGGAAGGCCCGCGGGAAGGCCCGCGGGGAGGCCGCGCGGCGCGGCCGGCGGGGGCGCGGGAACCGCCGGTGAATCGTTCCTGCCGGGAGTGATCCGCGCGGACTTGCACCAACCGCCCCGGGCGGCGCGCAGTTTCGTGCACAATGCGGGGCATGCCGGAATACCTCGAACTCGACCTCGGCGGAGCCGCGTTACGCGTGGAGCTCGCCGCCGTGGGTGAGCCAGCGACGATCCCCTCCCCCGCCGCCCCCGCGGACGACGCGGCAGCGGCCGACCTCCCGGAGGGATTCGGCGACGTCACCCCCGTTGCCAGGGGACGGCGTCCCGCGGAGGTGGCGCACGACGTCCTCAGGTCCGCGCTCAGCCCGCTCGGTCCGCTCCTCGAAGAGGTCCACGCGGCCGTCACCGCCACACCGCATCCGCCCCAGGAGCTGACGGTCGAGTTCGGTGTCCAGATCGGCAAGGACCTCAAGCTCGGGATCGTCGGGGTGAACGGCCAGGCGACCATGACGGTCAGCGCCACCTGGCAGAACCAGGCCCCCGGCGGGGCGTAGGGATGGGCTGGTTCGTACGCCGTTCCGGGCCCGGTTCCCACACCGCGCTGCTCTACGCGGGCGAGGCCGCGGCCGCGGGCGCCGCGGTGCTCCTGACCCCGTCCCGCGTCCTCACCTGCGCGCACGTGGTCAACGACGTCCTCGGCCGCGACACGATGAGCGACCAGGAGCCCGGGGACGGCCGTTTCACCGTCTCCTTCCGGGGCGTGGACGCCGCCGCCACGGGCACCGCACGGGTGTCCCTGTGGCTGCCGCCCAAGAAACGGCCGGGCAGCCCCGTCTGGGACGGCGACCTCGCGGTGCTGGAGCTGGACGAGCAGGCACCCGAGTGGACCCGGCCCGTCGTCTGGCGGGACATGACGGAGGGGATGGAGCTGCGCGCGTGGCACGGCGGAGGTGCGGCCATCACCTACGCGGACACCACGGCGGGGCCCGAGGACGGGGGCTGCCGCTACCTGGACGGCGCCCTGTCGGGCGCCGCGATCGGTCCCGGGTACAGCGGCGGCCCGCTGCGGCTCGTGTCCGACTCCACCGTCACGGGGCTCGTCGTCGCCCAGGTGATGAGCGGCGCCCCGGCGCTCACGGCCCAGCACACCGTGCGCCGCGGCTGGGCCGTGCCCTGGCGGACCGTACGGGAGGAGCTGGCCCGCGCGGGGCGGGCGGACGTCGTGGACGAGTGCCGGGTGGTGCGGACCGACCGCGCCGCGGGCCCCTCCGAGGCGTCCCTGCACGCGCTGGTGCCCGTGCTGGGCACCCTGCTGGACGACCCGGCCCGGCGGACCGACCACTGCCGTTCCCTCTCGCTCGCCCTGAAGTGCGAGGCCCCGGCCGACGGGACCCCCGCGCCCGCCCTCGACGACCTCGCGGCGGTCCTGCTGACGGAGGACCGCGCGCTGGCCACCCTCTCCGAGTCGCTGGCCCCCGCCGTCGAGCACGACCCGCCGCTGCGGCGGGCGCTGAGCGATCTGCTGGCGCTCGGCCGCGTCGAGGAGCGCGTACGGCTGCTCTCGTTCGGCGAGCACCGCGCACTGTGCCAGGCCCTGCGCGGGAGCGTGGTCGCCGACCCCGGTCTCATCGCGCGGGCCGCGCGCGAGGCGCTGCGGTTCATGACCCTCCCGACGGCCCTCGCGCACACCTCCCGGCTCACCGGAGAGGACGTGGACGCGGTCGTCCTGGCCCTCGAGGACTACCCCGACGGAGGGCTCGCCCCGGCCGGGTCCATTCCCGTCCCGGCCCTGCTGCGACTCGCCGAGTTCACCGCCGCGGCCACGGGTGACGCCGCGCGGCGCGCGGGCCTGCGGGCGTGGTGCGACCGGGTCGCGCGGCGGCTGGGGATCAGCCCTCCGGCCCTGGCCGAACGGCGTGCGGACGCCGATGCCTGGGCCGCGCACCGGCCGTCGCCCGTCACCCGGATCGTGACCCGGCTGACGGCGGGCGACGGCGAGCAGGGCGGGCGCTTCCGCTGCGAGATCTGGCTCTGCCGCAAGGACGGCACGCGCGTCGGCGTCCCGGCGCCGAAGGACTTCCTTCCTCCCGGGGAGATCGGCCGGCTGATACGCCGCACCGCGGACGGCTGCCGGGTGGCGGGCGAACCGGAGCCGTCCCAGGTGGACGTCGTCGTCGGCCCGGCCCACCTGGAGACCCCGGTGGACGGCTGGGAGACGGGCAACGAACTGGCGGACGTCCTCCCCGACCTCGTCGGGCTCCAGGACGTGCTGCCCGACGTCAGCGGACTCAGCCTGGCCCTGGGCAGCCGCTACCAGGTGGCGCTGCGCTGCCCCGAGTTCATCGTCAGGGCCGACGGGGAGGTACGGCGCCGCTGGGCCGCGGACGCCCCGCACACCCTGGTGGTCGGCGATCCGACCGTCGACATCCAGCACCTCTACGAGCTGCTGAAGAACCCCCACCAGGACACGGCACGCGTGGTGCTGCACGGTCCGCCGCAGCAGCGCAGCCGGCTGCTGCCCGTCTGCCTGGCCATGGGGGTCCCCGTCGTCCTGTGGGACCGGGCGGCCGAGTCCCACGACGACGCCGTGCGCCTCGACCACCTCGATCCCACCGGTCCGCTGGACAAACTCCCGCAGCGGCTCCAGGAGTTCCGGTCCTCCGTCTACGGCGCCGGCGCGGACGTCTCACCGGCCCGGCCGGCCCTCGTGTGGCACGACGGCGAACTACTGCCGCTGCCCGCCCCGCTGCACCTCGCGGACCCCGCATGACGGGGCCGCCCGGCCCGCGCCCCGGTCCCCGGCACACCCCCGACAAGGAAGCAGACACCCGATGACGGCCCCAGCACCCCGACGGAACGACGACGCGGCCGACGCCGGGCAACCCGCCGGGCGGGACGGCGACTGGCGGCTGTTCCGAGGCGACGGGGAGACCCGCAGCGTCACCTTCCCCGAAGCGCCGCCGTGGCGGCGGTTCGGGGACAAGGAGGCACGCTCGCGGCGCACCCGCCCGTACCTGATCGGCCCTCAGGAGGCCGACGTCGTGAACGCCGCGCTGCTCCTGCGCCGGCCGCTGCTGGTCACCGGACACCCCGGGACGGGGAAGTCCTCCCTGGCGCACGCCCTGGCCCACGAGCTGTCCCTCGGCCGTGTCCTGCACTGGCCGGTCAACAGCCGCACCACCCTGCAGGACGCGCTCTACCGCTACGACGCGATCGGCCGCCTCCGCGAGACCAACCGGCGCCGCGACGCGCACGGGCCCGAGGACGCCCCGCAGGAGGAGCCAGGCATCGGCTCCTATGTGCGCCTCGGCCCTCTCGGCACCGCGCTCGTGCCGTCGGCCTCGCCGCGGGTCCTCCTCGTCGACGAGCTCGACAAGGGCGACGTGGACCTGCCGAACGACCTGCTCAACGTCTTCGAGGAGGGCGAGTTCGAGATCCCGGAACTGGCGCGGCTGACCGAGGAGCACGCCTCGGTGAGCGTCATGACCTCCGACCCCGACACCCGGACCGACGTCGTCCGCGGGCAGGTCCGGTGCACCGAGTTCCCCGTCGTCGTCATCACCAGCAACGGCGAACGGGACTTCCCGCCCGCCTTCCTGCGCCGCTGCGTGCGGCTGGACCTTCCGGAGCCGGACGAGACCAGGCTGCGGGCCATCGTCCGTGCCCACCTCGACCCGGACGGCGCGGAGGGCGGCGGCACGGACGGGTTCGACGACCTGATGCGCGCCTTCCTCGCCCGCAGGGCCCGGGGCGAGCTGGCGACCGACCAGCTCCTCAACGCCGTCTTCCTGCGCCGCGGCGGCGTCGAGCTGGACGCGGACGGCCTGCTGGACGCCGTACTGCACCGGCTCGGCCGGACGCTGTGACCGCGCACGGCGACCTCGGCAGGGTCCGCAGGGCCCTTTCCGGGGACGGCGTGCTCCTGCACACCGAGGAGCTCCTCGACGCCCTGTGGCTGGCCGAGCGGCTGCCCCCGGCGGCGGCCACGGCCCTCGCCCGCATCGCCGCCGCCGAACCGCCGCCCGCCCCGGACCCCGGCCCGGTCGGCGGCGCCGTGCCGCCCCCGGCCGGCGCCCCCGCCGCGTCCGCCGCCGGCGAGGACGACACGGCGGCGGCACGGAGCGGTCCGGACGACGGCGTCCGGTCCGGGAAGGAGACGGGCCTGCACGCGGCGCCCGCGCCATCGCACACCGCCGCACCCGCCGACCGTGCCGCCATGGCCGTACGCGCCCCCGGCGCCAAGGCGCTCGGCGGCACCGAACTCCGTCTGGGGCGCGCCCTGCGCCCCCTGAAGCAGCTGCGGCCCGACGCTCTGCGCACCGAACTCGACATCGACGCGACGGTCACGGCCATGGCGGAGACCGGCCTCCCCGAGGCGGTCCTGCGCCCGGCGACGACACGCTGGCTCGACCTGGCCGTCCTCGTCGACGACGGCGTCTCGATGCTCCTGTGGCAGCGTCTCGCCGGGGAGCTCCGGGGGCTGCTGCAGCGCAGCGGCGCCTTCCGGCACGTACGGGTCCACGGTCTGGACACCCGCGGCCACGCCGGACCGCGGCTGCGCAGCCGCCCCTACGGTGCCTCGGCGGCCACGCTCGCGCTGTCCACCGTCCTCGACCCCACCGGCAACACCCTGCTGCTCGTCGTGAGCGACGGGGTCGGCGCCGCCTGGCGGAACGGCTCGATGCACGAGGAGCTGAGGCGCGCGGCGGCGACCGGACCGACGGCGGTGGTGCACGCGCTGCCCCGGCGCCTGTGGGCGGGAACGGGCCTCGACGCCCGGCCCTGGCGGGTGACGACGCGGCGCAGGGGCGCGGCCAACCGGTCGTGGCACGTCGAGGATCCGCAGCTGCCCGCCGAACTCGCCCCGTTCGACGGGGTGCCCGTCCCGGTGCTCGCCACCGACGGGGACGTCGTCGGCGCCTGGGCGCAGCTGATCGGCTCCCCCGGCGGCACCGCCGTGCTCCCCCTGCTCACCGTGGAGCGGCCGGCCGCCCCGCCCCCCGCCTCCGTGGACCGCGCGGCCACCACCGGCGCGGCAGGGGCCGTGCTCCGCTTCCAGGATTCCGCCTCCCCGGACGCCTACCGGCTCGCCGCGCATCTGGCGGCCGTGGCACCGCTGCCGGTGCCGGTGATGCGGCTGGTCCAGCACGCCGTGACACCGGCCGTCGACACGTCCCACCTCGCCGAGGTCTTCCTCGGCGGTCTCATGCGCGGCGCCGACGAGACGGAGCGGCCCCCGCACCAGCGGACCTTCGACTTCCCGGAGGAGACCCGGCGGATCCTGCTCGGCACCGTGACCCCCGCCGAACTGGTGCGCACCGCACGGGCAGTGACGGACCGTCTGAGCGAACTCGGCGGATCACCGGCGGGCTTCCCGGCCTGGCTCCCGCACTCGGGGGGCGCGGACCGCCTGTCGCCGGGTCCGCGGCGTCCGTTCGGCTGGGTGGACGAGACCCTGATGCGCCGCCTGGGCGTCTCGCCGCCGGACGACACCGGACCCGAGCCGCCGGTGCCGCCGCCGGACGAGGATCTGCGGAAACTCCCGCCGGGTCTCCCTCTGGTCCTCGACAGCGAGCGGTGGAGGCTGCTGGCGGTCTCCGACCGGCGGTTCGAGGGCCGGTGGGCCCTGCCCTACGACGTCTTCGCCGAGTACGCCTGGGGCGACAGCGGCGTCTTCCTCGCCCATGACGGCGAGCAGAACCTGCTCGTCGTCCGCCGGTTCCACGACGAGCCCGACGCGCACGAGCTGATGGCACGGGAAGTGCAGGCCCTCCAGCGCATGGACGGCACCTGCGCGCCGCGGCTGATGGCCTGGGACCCGGACCATGAGCGGCCGTGGCACGCGGTCCGGTGCGCCCTGGACGGGCCGGCGGAACCCGCGCCCAATCTGCGGGACTTCACCAGGAGCCACGGGCTGCTGCACCACGCCGGCCTGCTGGCCGTCGCCCGCCAGCTCGCGGCCGGCCTGGCCCGAGCCCACGACCGGGGCCTGGTCCACGGCTCGCTGACGGCGGGCAGGGTGCTGATCGCCGGCCGGGAGGTGCAGATCACGGGGTGGACGACCGCTTCGGTGGACGGCGTGCCGAGCCGGCGGTGGTCCTTCCACGGCCAGCGCAGCCGCTACCGCGCCCCGGAACTCGGCCACGCCACCGCGGCCCCGACCCGGGAGGCCGACGTCTACGCCCTGGGCTGCGTCCTGGTGGAGGCCGCGGTCGGCCCGGAGCACGACGGAGACCTGCACGGCGCACTGGAGTCGGCGAAAGCGTGGCTGGAGCCCGCGTTCCTGGCCGCGCTCCGCGCCTGCCTGCTCGCCGAACCCGACCGCCGGCCCACCGCACGGCAGCTGCGCCGGGCCCTGGACTCCCTGGCGAGCCGGGAGGCCCACCCGTTCTCGGTCGTCCTCGGCTTCGACTCCGAACTGGCCCCCGTGCGGCTCGACCTGCACAGCGAGACGGTCGGGGGCGACGGCCCCCACCTGCTGTGCCGGGGCGGGCCGGCCCAGGTGCGCAGGGCCTTCCTGCTGCGGATGCTGGAACAGTTGTCGCAGCAGGAGGGGGACGGGGTGGAGTTCATCCTCGCCGACTACGACCGCCGCAGCGGCTTCGACCGGTTCACGCGGCGCACCCCCGGCTCGTTCTTCCTCGGTCTGCGCGGCGGCGGTCCCGACGTCCTGTCGCTGTGCGAACGGCTGCACCAGGAGAGAAGGCGCCGCGAGTACGTCTGGGACATGGAGAGCTGGACGGCGCGCGACCGCAGGGCCGGCGGGCCCGAGCGCCTGCCGCGCCTGGTCGTCGCGGTGGACGACTTCCCCCGCGTCCACCGGCTGGCGCCCGAACTGTTCTCCGCGCTGCGCCAGGTGGCCGCGGCCGGCCCCCGGCTCGACATCCACCTGATCATGTCGGCGGATCTCATCGACCTGGTGGCCACCGACGAGGTCTTCCTGGGACGGTCGGCCAGGATCGACCTGAAAAGCCACACGGACGCCTCGGGCGCATCGGTGGCGGACGGAGCCGTGCTCCAGGTCGATCCGAACGGGATGCCGATCAGATTCACCACCGGGCACGAGTAACCGGCTGCCGCCTCGCCGGAAGCGCCGCGGGCCCGCACGTGCGTCCGCGCGTCTGTGCATGCGTGCGTGCGTGCGTGCGTCGGTGCATGCGTACGTCGGTACATGCGTACGTCCGTGCCGGTTCCGGGTGGGACGCGGGCCGTGGCCTGTGCGGCGGGAGGCCCTGCACACATCTTCTACAGTGCTGTAGATTTACGCTCGGCCCACGCACCGCCGGACCCGTGCGCCCCTGCCCGCCGTCGCTGGCCACCCTGACCTGTCGCCCAGTGCCCCGGAGAGAAGGCGTACACCATGTTCGGCATCAGCGAACTCGCCATCATCCTCATCGTCCTCGTCCTGGTCCTCGGCGCCAAGAGGCTGCCCGAACTCGCCCGCTCCCTGGGCAAGTCCGCCCGCATCCTCAAGAGCGAGGCCAGAGCGATGAAGTCCGACCGGACGCCGTCCGCCACGACGACCCCGCCGGTCCTCCACGAGCCGTCGTCCGGCCACACCGTCCGCCCCGCCCCCGGCGACGCGCTCGGCCGCCCCGCCGTCCGGCCGGAGACGGACACGGACGCACCACGGATCTGACCGGGCGCCGCAACCCGTCCGGCCCGCAGCACGTCCCTCTTCGTACAGACCGCCGGACCGCCGTCGTCCGCACCACCGAACCGGAAAGCAGCGTCACCTCATGGGCATCATCAGCTGGATCGTCCTCGGACTCCTGGCCGGAGCCATCGCCAAGTTCCTGCTGCCCGGGCGGGACCCCGGCGGCCTCGTCGGCACCACGCTCATCGGCATAGCCGGCGCCTTCACCGGCGGCTGGCTCTCCGCCGAGTTCTTCGACCGGCCCGTGCAGAACCAGTTCTTCGACCTCGCCACCTGGGGTGCGGCCATCGGCGGCTCCCTGGTCCTGCTGATCGCCTACCGCATCCTCTTCGGCAACTCCCGCGACTGACGGCAGCGACCGACGGCAGCGGCAGCCGGGCGGCGGCTGACGGCCGGGCGAACGCCCGGCGGGCTCCTCCGGGCCCGGCCCGGAGGAGCCCGCCGGGTCAGTGCCCGCTGCTCTCGTAGTGGCGGGACTGCCGCTCCCAGAAGCGGAACGCGGCGTACATCAGCAGCACTCCGATGCCCGGAGCCCCCCAGGCGAGCCACTGGGGCACGGCGAGCTCCTCCTCGCGGTCCATCAGCACGGTCGCCGGCAGATACGCGACGAAGGCCAGCGGGAAGACGAAGGTCAGCCCGAAGCCGGCCACCGGACCGAAGATCTTCAGGGGGTAGTTGCCGAAGTCGCTGAAGATCATGTCGATGGCGAACTTCAGGGGCGACACCCGCTTCATCCTGAACACCAGTGCGGAGGCGGCCAGTTGCAGGGAACCCTCGACCAGCGCACCGCCCACCACGGCCAGCACCAGGAAGCAGACGGCTCCCGGCGACCAGTCGACCGGCGCCTGGGCCGAGGCGATGGAGAGCAGGACGACACCGCCCGCGAGGTCGCCCAGCGAGCTCAGCCGCACCCGGCGGGTGAGGAGCTGGACCAGCGGCGGGACGGGGCGCACCAGGTAGCGGTCGTACTCGCCCTCCACGACGACCTCGTCGACGTGGATCAGCTGGTGGCCGGGGAGCAGCCACAGGCCGTGGGCGGTGAGCCGCAGCCCGTAGAGGAAGGCGATCTCCCCGAGACCCCAGCCGCCGACCTGGCCGAACCGGTCCAGGACCGCCCAGATGAAGGCCAGTCCGACGCCCTGGTAGAACAGGCCGCCGATGATGTTGACGAACAGGTTCCCCCGGTACTGGAACTCGGCGCGGAACGCCGCACCGGCCAGCAGCAGATAGACACGCGGACCCCGCACCGGCCTCACCCTCCCTGCGACAGGACACGTCGCCGGGCGCGCGACCAGACGAAGGCGGCCAGCGCGCCCAGCGCGGCGGCCCACAGCAGCTGGACCCCGAGGGCGGCCGCGATGCCCGCGCCCTCGACCTGGCCCAGGTAGACGGCCGCCGGGGTGTACGCGGTGGCCTGGAACGGCAGCCACTCCGCGACCGCTCTCACCGGGCCGGGCATGAACCAGAGCGGGACCAGGGCGCCGGAGAAGAACTGCGCGACGAAGCGGTAGGCCATGAGGGCGCCGCTGACCTCCAGGGTCCAGAACGAGACCATGCCGAGGAGCAGCCCGAGCAGCTGGTTCACGAGCAGCGCGCCGATCAGGGCCACGGGGTAGGCGAAGCCCGCGGCCACCGAGGCGGGAGCCCGGCCGGCGCCGATCAGCAGCGCGAACGGCAGCGCCACCACCAGGACCGGGACCGCGGCCGAGGCCCAGCCGAGCTGGCCGGCGAGCATCTGCCCGGGGAAGCCGACGGGACGCAGCAGATCCACGGCGACCTTGCCCTCCCGCACCCGCTGGTCGATGGGCGAGGAGCGCCACGGGCTGACGAGCTGGTACTGGAGCGTCGTCAGCGTCGCGTACGCCGTCATGGTGGCGAGACCGAGCCCGTCCACCTCCTCGCGGCCGTCGTAGAAGGCTTTCCAGACCACGGTCAGCAGCCAGATCTGGAGGAGCATCATCACGAACGACGACAGGTAGGACGTGCGGTAGGTGAGGGCGCTGCGGAACTCCATGCGGGCGCAGGCGAGATGCGCCCGCAGCCGCGGTCCGGTCCGCGGCGGGGGCGGGTGCGGGAGCGGGGGCGGCACGGTGGCGAGGGCCGTCGGGGCGGTCATCCGCGGTCCGCGTAGATCCGGTGGATGACGCTCTCCAGCTCGGGTTCCACGATCGACAGATCGGTCACCCGGTGCTCCCTGAGCACCGCGGCCACCAGATCGGCGGGCGGTGTGCGGGCGGGGTCGAAGCGCAGCCAGACCTTGCCGCCCTCCCGGCGGACGACCTCCGCGCCGTCGACGCTCTCCAGCCGGTCGGTCTGCACGACGAGTTCGCGGTGCGGGGCGTAGCGGGTCTTCAGCTCGTCCACCGCGCCGTCGTAGGCGACCTTGCCGTGGTCGATGAGGATGATCCGGTCGCAGAGCTCCTCGACGTCGTCGAGGTCGTGGGTGGTCAGGACGACCGTGGTGCCCGATGCGCGGTTCAGTTCCCCGACGAAGGTGCGTATCCGCTCCTTGGCGATGACGTCGAGCCCGACGGTCGGCTCGTCGAGGTAGAGGATGTCGGGGTCGTAGAGCATCGCGGCGGCGAGGTCGCCGCGCATCCGCTGGCCGAGGGAGAGCTGGCGGACCGGCGTGTCGAGGAAGGGACCGAGGCCGAGGACCTCGCTGAACTGCCGCTGCTTCTCGCGGAACCGCTTCTCGGGCACGTCGTAGAGGCGGCTGATCAGCCAGAGCGAGTCGCGCAGCGGCAGGTCCCACCAGAGCTGGCTGCGCTGGCCGAAGACCACGCCTATCCGGCGGGCGTTGCGGGACCGGTCGCGCCACGGCGTGGCGCCGGCGACGGTGACCGTGCCGGAGGTGGGGACGAGGATGCCGGTGAGCATCTTGATGGTGGTGGACTTCCCCGCCCCGTTGGGGCCGAGATAGCCGACCATCTCGCCCTGACCGACCTCGAAGCTCACCCCGTCGACGGCCCGCTTGACGGTCTGCTCGCGCGTCAGCAGCGTGCGGAGTCCCGCGAACGCGCCCTCCTGCCGTGTGGGTCGGCTGAACTCCTTGACGAGGTCTGCCACCTCGATGACGGGCATGTGTGCCTCTCGGACCGGGCCGGCCCCGGTCGGGCGCGGTCGAGCAGCGAGTGTGCACACGGCACGTTGGTCCAGTCCAATCAATTACCGTGCGGTGCAGGGCCGTTCACCGGGGTCGCGACGGCCTGGGCGGGGGTGGCGGCGACCACCGCGGGCGTGGCGGCAGCGGCCGCTCCGGGCGTGGCATCGGGAAGACCGGGGTCCCGCGCGGCGCATGGGCGGGCGGGACGCCGGGAGTTCGGGCGGGGCGGCACGGCGCCGCGGCAGCGAGCGGGTTCCCGCCGGCTGCCGCGGAACAGCCCGTAGGTGGTCGGCCCATGACCGTCGACCGCGCCCGTCTCGTCCGCCGTCCGATCACCCCGGCGGACGCCCCCGCCCTCGCCGAACTGCTCAACGCGATCGAGGTGGTGGACGTCTTCGGCGAGTACTACTCCACCGAGGATGCCGCCGACCAGATCAACGCCCCGCTGCTGGACCTGGCGGATTCTTGGGGTCCTCGCAACACCTGACGGTCTACGTGGGCGTCAGTAGATCACGCAGGCGCTCGGCTGGGGTTCTCCAGCCGAGCGTTTTGCGTGGCCGGCCGTTGAGTCGCTGGGCGACGTGTTCGAGGTCTTCGGCGCTGTGCACGGACAGGTCGGTTCCTTTGGGGAAGTACTGCCGCAACAGGCCGTTCGTGTTCTCGTTCGAGCCGCGTTGCCAGGGTGAGTGCGGGTCGCAGAAGTAGACCGGCACTCCCGTGGCAATGGTGAACTGCTTGTGGGCGGCCATCTCGCAGCCCTGATCCCAGGTCAGCGAGCCGCGCAGGTGCCCGGGCAGGGTCTGGATCAAGGGCACCAGCACATCGCGGACCTCCTCGGCGGTATGCCCGCCGGGCAGATGCCCGAGCAGGACATAACGGGTGGAGCGCTCGACCAGGGTCATGATCGCGCTGTCGCTGCGGGAGCCGACGATCAGATCGCCTTCCCAGTGGCCGGGAACCGCCCGGTCCTCCACCCCGGCAGGCCGCTCGGAGATCATCACCATCTCGTCAACGAACCGGCGGGTGCGCTGCTCCGGGCTGCGGTGAGGCTTGCGCCGGGTGCGACCGGTGCGCAGCGCGAGTGCGACCTCGCGTCGCAGTCCGCCACGGGCCTGGACATAGATCGCCTGGTAGATCGTCTCCGGACTCACCCGCATGCTCTCGTCGTCGGGGAACTCGATGAGCAGAGCGTGGCAGATCTGCTCGGGTGACCACTGTTCCTGCAGCTTGTCCGCGACGAACCGGCGGAGCGGGCCGTCCTGGGCGAGCTTGGAGTCCTTGGCGCGTGACCGGCTCCTCGCCCATGCTCGCTGGGCCCGGTGCGGCCGGTAGACGCCGTCGACCGACCGGGCGTCGATCTCGCGCTTGACCGTGGAGGCCGGTCGGCCCAGTGCCCGTCCGATCGCGCGCAGCGACCGGCCCTCACGGCGCAGATCGGCGATCACCTCCCGCTCGGTGACCGTGAGGAACCGTGGGTGCAGCTCGGCCTCGACCCTTGCGAGGGACAACTCCGAAGAGGTGGCGCCGATGGTGGTCACACCGGTCTTGTAGTCGATGCGGCGCCCGTCGGGGTGCAGGCGCGAGTGGCCGATCTGCCGGATACCGCGGTCCCAGTCCTCAGCGGTGCGCTCATGGACACCAGCCCGCCCGGCGGCCTCACGGCGCCGGACTCCCGCCGCACGCAGCCGCTCGTACTCCGCCCGACCGGGGTGGCCGGGCCTGCGAGGCTTGCCACGACCACGGACTCCGGCCTGGCGTGCCCATCCGAACGCCGTATTGCGGTTCACTCCCACTGCACGAGCCGCAGCAGTGATGCTGCCGTTCTCCTTGCCCAGCGCCTCGAAGAACCTCGCCCTCAGCACCTCGAAATCCACGATCCCCGCAACTCCCTGAACTCCAGGGTGTTGCGGGGATCAATAGAACCCGCCCCTCCGCCGGGGCACCATGGGCGTCTTCGACGGCGACGCCATGATCGGCTACTCGTCCGCCGCGCACAAGCCGCTCGCCGAGGGCGTGCACCGGGTCGTCGTCAGCGGCGGCGTCCGTCCGGACCGCCGCCGCCAGGGCCTCGGCACCGAGCTGCTGGCCGCCGGGATCGCCGCCGCGAGGGTGCTGCACGCGGACCACCACCCCGGGCTGGAACTGGCGGTGGACGTCCAGAACAACGCGCTCAACGACGGCGCGCGCGCCTGCTACGACCGCGCCGGAATGACGCCCGTCCGCTGGTACTCGCACCTGCGCCATCCCCTCGGCGACGCCGTCGTGGACGTGCCGATGCCCGGGGGCTGCGTCGTCGAGGGCTACGGCGCTGACAACGACGCCGAGTTCCTCGCCGTGCGCAACGAGTCGTACGCCGACCGGTGGGCCGGGGTTCCGATGCCGTCGGAGCAGTGGCGTGCGCTGCTCGGCTGGCCCGCCTTCCGTCCCGCCCACAGCTTCCTGGCCCGCGACACGGGCAGCGGAGCGGCCGCCGGCGTGCTGCTGACCTTCTCCTGGGACGCGGACGCCCGGGCAGCGGGCGTCCGCGACGCGCAGGTCATGACGATCGGCACCCTCCGCGCCCACCGCGGGCGCGGCATCGCGAGCGCGCTGATCAGCCGCGCGCTGCGTTCCGTGCGGGACGACGGTTACGACGGTGCCGGCGTGGAGGTGGACGCCGGGAGCCCGTCCGCCGTGCACGGCCTGTACGAGCGGGCCGGATTCGCCCTCTCCCGCACCGAGGTCCGTTACACCCTGGAGGACCGCCCGGCGGACCGCCGGCCCGGGTGACGGCCCGGTCCGCCCGGCCTGCGGCAGGCCGGACCGGACGGCGCGGTCGCCGCACGCCGCGCGCCGCACGCCGGTGAAGGCTGCGGTCCGGGCTCCGCCGCGGCGGCGGAGCCCGGATCGGTGCGGGTTCAGGAGGTCAGATGCTCCAGGGTGCGCTCCAGCCGGGAGTGGAGGGTGCCGTCCGGGTCGTCGCCCGAGGCGGAGATCTCGGCCATCAGGGACCGGACGCGTCCGGCGGCCTCCGTGGCGAGGTCCAGTTCGCTCTCGGTCCAGGCGGCGCGCACGGCGCAGCGGACCCGCTCCTCCAGGGCGGCCGCGCCGAGGGCGGCGAAGGCGGCGTCCGCGCGGTCGAGGAGGGCGAGGGCGTCGCGGCGGACACCGGCGGCCGGCTCCCCGCCGGCCGCCTGCCCGCCCGCCCCGCCGTCGGACGGCACCCCATCGTCGGACGGCACCTCGCCGTCCTCCGCGTCGCCGTCGTCCGCTTCCACGCCGTCCAGCAGCAGCTCCGCCGTCTGCGTCCAGGTGCGGGCGCGCTCCAGGAGAAGGGCCGGTGCGTCGCCGTCCGCCACGGCCGCGAAGGCCTCGTCCATGAGGTCGCGGGCCGCTCCCCACTCACCGCGGCGCACCTGGAGCCAGGCCAGGGAACGGAGCGCGCGGGCCACGGGGACGGCTTCGCCGACGGCACGCCACAGGTCGATGGCGCGCCGGTAGGCGGCACCGGCCTCGTCGTCCATGCCGGCGGCGGCCAGACTCTCGGCCGCGAGGGTGGCGGCCTGGGCGTGGGGGCGGTCGTCGTCCCATCCCTTCGCCACGTCGGCGGCGAGCAGGTACTGCTCGGCCGCGCCCCGGTGGTCGCCGAGGTCGCGCAGGCAGCGCGCGAGGGTGTCCCGCGCACGGACGGCGGTGTCCTCGCCGTGGCCGGTCAGGGCCGGCAGCGCCGACTCGAGCACTTCGGCGGCCTCGGCGGCGCGGCCCGCTCCGGCGTAGGCCTGGGCGAGGGTGAGCCGGGCGTACGCGCCCGGTCCGTCCGCCTGCCCCGCCTCGTCGAACCAGTGCGCGGCCTCCAGGGCGTGTTCCGCGCCCTCGGCCTCCCTGCCGTCCTGCGCGAGGACGGCTTCGGCGAGGGTGAGCCGGATCCGGCCGAGGCGCTCCCCCTCGATCAGGCCCTCGCCCGCGCCGAGCGCCGCGCGGGCGAACTCCTCCGCCTCGTCGGGCCGTCCGAGAGCCATCCGCAGCTGCGCGCGGCGGGCGAGCGGTTCGGCAGCGTCCCAGGGCCGTCCCGCCTCGGTGGTGCGGTGGGCGGCGGAGGCGTAGAGGGCGTCCGCGGCGTCCGGGAAACCGGACTGCCACGCCTGGTCCGCCCGGATCTGCTCGGCCTCGGCGACCAGGTCGGCGACGTCGGCGGCGGACGCGTACCGCTCGGCGAACGCGGTGAGGGCCTCGTCGAACCGGGCGTGGGCCTGCTCGTGCCCCTCGTCGTCCCCGTCGGGGGCGAGGACGACGGCGAGCTTGGCCCGGGTCAGCGCGGCCGTGGCGATCCGCCGGGTGCGGTGCGGGAGGCCGTCGCCGAGTGCGCCGGCCGCCGCGTCGGCGGCGTCGAGGAGGCGGAAGACCTCGTCGGGGGCGGCTCCCGCGTCGAGGGCCGCGTACACGATCCGGAGGTCGTTGAGTGCGGCCCGGTTCTCGTCCCCCACGGCCCGGTAGCCGGCCGCGACCTCCTCGAACCGTGCGCGGGCGTCGCCGGCGCCCGCGCGGGCCGCGGTCAGCGCGCGGTGCTCGGCCAGCTCGACGGCGAGGACGCGGTCCGGCTCCTCCCCGGTGCGCTCCAGCACGGCGCCCGCGCGCTCCCACAGGGCGGTGGCGCCGGGGTGCCCCGTGGCGCGGAGCTCGCGGGCGCGGGCGACGAGCGCGGCGACGTCGTCGGCCGCCCCCGTGCCCGTCGCGTCCGCCGCTGTCCCGGCGGCGGGCGCGGGACGTGCGGCGGCCAGCGGGTGGGCGGTGCCGACGCCGAGCGGCAGCCGGTCGGTCAGCGGCGCGGCCTCCAGGCGGTGCCGGAGCCAGGACGAGACCGTGTCGGTGCCGTTGCGCCGGTCGAAGGCGGCGGCGAGGGACGCGGTCACCGCGTCCAGCGCGTCGTGGAGTTCACCGACGGTGTGCGGACGCCCCGCGTACGGGACGGCCGGCGCCTCCGCGAGGCCGAGCGCGAGGAGCCTGCGCAGCAGCACGAGGGTGCCGCCGCACAGTTCGAGCCGGGTCCACGGGTTGCCCTCGTTGTCGAGGTGGGCCGCGTGCTCGGCGAGGATCTCCAGCCCGCGCGCCTCGTTGCCGGTGAGGGCGCAGAACTCGATGTGCTTGCCGATGGAGGCGAGCAGGCTCTCGTTGCCCTTGGCCATCCGGTAGCCGCGCAGGTGGTGGGCGCGGGCGTCGTCGGCGCGGCCGGTGCGCACGAGGGGCAGCAGGGAGTGGGCGAGGACGCGGTGCGGCTCCTCCATGCAGCTGCTCGTGCCGTCGAGGACGGGGGCCCAGGTGGCCAGGGCGCTCTCGTCGTCGCCCAGGTCCATGCGGTACATGCCCTGGTCGTTGAGCTCGCAGGCGTGGCAGTTGGCCATGGTGTCCCGCTCGGCCGCGATCCAGGCGGCGAAGGCGGTGGCCGCGCGGGGGCCGTCGCCGACGTGGTCGGCCAGTTCGAACTCGGCCTGGCGCACGGCGCGTTCGCTGTGACCGGCGGTGCGGTACCGGCGCTCCATCTCGGCGAGCCACTTCTCCATCGTGGCCAGCGGCATCTCCGGCAGCGTGAGCATGCCGGAGCTGACCCACTTGAACAGCCAGTGGAAGGTGTGGGTGTCGTGGGCGTCGAACGCCGAGGGGTCGTCGTCCCACTCGCGCATCAGCCGGGCGAACGGGACCATCATCTTTCCGCGTTCGGTGCTGTACTCGTACGCCTGGATCAGGCCGAAGAGGGCTGCGCGCAGCAGGTCCCGGTCCCCGGTCGCCTCGGCGGCCGCGACCAGTTCCTCGCCGCGGGCGTTGCGCAGCAGGCCGCCGGGGGCGGACCTGTTCTCCCACAGGGCGCGCCGGATCTCGTCGGGGGTGGGTGCGGTGGTCACTTGTCGTCCTCCTCGGTGGCGGCCCGGGCGGGGGCGGTGGCGTGGGTGGCCCATTCCAGGAGCCCGAGGAAGGCCCGGTTGAGCAGGGATGCGTCCGAGGGGCGCAGCGGGCGCTGGGACATCAGCAGCGCCTGGCCGTACAGGGACTCGACGGCGGTGCCGGCGAGTCCGGGATCGGCGACGGCCGCGATCCGGCGGACGAGCGGGTTGTTGTGGTTGAGCACCAGCCGGGCGCGGGGCGCGGTGCCGCGCAGGGCGCCGAGGATGTCGGTCCAGAGGCTGTCGGCGCTCTCCTCGGCGGTCGCGCGGTCGCGTTCGTGCCGGGCTTCGCGGTCGTCGAGGAAGAGCGCGGGCACGGTGACGGGCTGGAAGGCGCGCAGGGCGACGTCGCAGCCGAGGGCGTCGAGCCGGGCGCGGGCCGTCGCGAGGAAGTGGGCGAGTGCCAGTTCCTGGGCGGGGTCGACCGGGTCGAGGTGGGCGGTGACGGCGCCCGCGTCGAGTTCGCCGACCGTGACGCCGTCGCGGATCTGCGGCAGCAGGGCGATCAGGTCGGCGTCGTAGGTGTATCCGCCGTTCACGACGCCGAGACCGTGGGCGGCGGCGATCGGGGAGACCTGCCGGAACTCCTCGACGGTGCGGGTGAAGTGGACGTGCGGGTGGGCCCGGACAAAGTCGGCGAGGGTGGTGCGGCCGTCGCTGGTCTCGAACGGCAGCCAGGGCAGCATCAGGGCCAGCAGGTCCGGGTCGTGCCGGGCCATGGACTTGACGCCGAGGTGGTGGACGCCGAGGAAGGCGGCGAGCCGGTCCGGGTCGCCGGCCGCGAGCTCGGCGAGCCAGTCCCGGATGCGGGCGCCGAGCGCCTCGCGCACGGCGGCGAGGGTCTCGTCGTCGTAGAGGTTCTCGCGGGAGGCGGTGGGGCGCAGGGTGTCGGTGTCGAGGACGACGCGGACGAAGAAGGCCCAGTCGGGCAGCAGGTTGTCCGCGCGGTCCGTGAGCAGCATGCCCTTGAGGTAGACGCGGTGGGCGGCGCGGCTCGCGGGGCTGGTGGCCTCGGGCAGGACGTACGCGACTCCGCGGACGCCGGCGACGGGCAGGTCGAGGTCGATGGAGTCGAGCGGCGTGAAGCCGAACTGGCGGGCGCAGTGCCCGGCGAGGGCGACCCGGCGGGCGGAGGGCGTCGGGTGTGCGCGGTCCCAGACCGCCGGCCGCTCGGTCAGCGGCCGGCCGGTGACACCGGGGCTGCTGAAGGTGACGTCGTAGGGCAGCAGGGAGCCGTAGTCGGTGGCGAGCTGGGCCACCCGGCCCGGGGCGGTCCACTCCTCGGCGCCGGGGCGCGGCTCCAGGCGGACGGTGGTGCCCGGTTCGGGGCGCGCCTCGTCGGGCAGGGTGCGCACCGTGTAGGAGCCGTCGTCGTTCGCCAGCCACTCGACGGGCGGCTCGTCCGGCCGGCGGGCGGAGCGGGTCACGACGCGGATCTGGCGTGCGACGACGAAGCAGGCGAGCAGGCCGATGCCGAACTGTCCGAGGAATTCGGCCCGGGCGCTCTCCAGCGAGTCGCGCTTGGAGCTGCGGCCGATGGTGGCGAGCAGGGTGTGCACCTCGTCGGCCGTCAGGCCGATGCCGCTGTCCTCGACGACGACCGCGTCGCCGGTGGCGCTCAGCCGGATCGTCGCGGGTGCGGCGGCGTCGTGGGCGCGGCGGGCGGTGACGGCGTCGACGGCGTTCTGCAGGAGCTCGCGGACGTAGACGCGGGGGCTGGAGTAGAGGTGGTGGGAGAGCAGGTCGACGAGACCGCGCAGGTCCACCTGGAAGGAGTTCACCGCCGGGTCGCCGGCGGTGTCGGGCGTGTGCAAGGTCATGGGCATGAGGGGGCTGCCGCACGGCCGGCACCGGCCGCGGGAGCGGGTCGGGCGATCGCGGGGTCCCCCCCTCACGATGCGCGATTGGCCCGGCCCTGGCCTCGGCCGGAGCACACGAAGGCGCAGGTCGAGCAGGACTCGGTAGGTGGTGACCATGGTAGGGAGCCCCACTGACATTGCCCAGGCCTTTCCCGCGCCGGAACGCCGGAAGCCGCCCGCCGGCGCGGCACGCGGAAGGCGTGGCGGCGCAGCGGGCGGCGAGAGCGGGGCCCGGTCGGGCCAGGGTGTCAGGCCGGGTTGCGGATGCTCTCGAAGATCCGGGCGAAGCCCTCCTTCCCGTGACCGGCGTCGATCTGACGCCCGATGAGCCTCTGGACCATGGCGACCGCGTCGTCGGCCACGCCCTGCTCCGCACCGGCGGCGAGGATGTCGCCGAGGTCCGAGAACTCCAGGCTCTGCTGTCCCGGCACGGTGTAGTCGCCGCCGTCGACGACCTCGGCGAACCCCGCGAACCCCGCGGTCATCGCGGTCAGCCAGGGCGCCGCGCGCCGGGCGAACTCGGCCGCCGTCACACCGGCCGGGGCGACCATCGCGGCCCCGTGCAGGAAGCCGGCGAACATCACGTACATGCCGGCGAGCAGGGCGAGGTCGTACAGCGACGCCAGCCCCGCGTCCTCCCCGAACCAGGAGGCGTCGCCCCACCGTTCCAGCAGGGCCCGGTGCTCCTCGAAGACCGCGGGCGATCCGCTGTAGAGCACCGACGCCCCCGGGTGGCCGATCATCGCCGGGACCGCCATGACGCCGCCGTCCAGGTAGGCGACGCCGTGGGCGGCGGCCCAGGCGGCCAGCTCCCGGGACTGGGCCGGGGAGGTCGTGGTCACGTTGACGACCGGCCTGCCGGCCAGGTCACCGGCGAGGGGATCGAGCACCTCGTGGACCGATGCGTGGTCCAGGAGGCAGACGACGACCGGGCCGCCGGACCGGACCGCCTCCTCCGCGGTGGCGGCACCGTGCGCCCCGCGCGCGACGAGGCCGTCGGCCTTCCCCGGTGAGCGGTTCCAGACGGTGGTCGCGTACCCGGCGTCGACCAGGGCGCCGGCGAGCGCGCCGCCCATCGCGCCCAGCCCGAGAACCGTCACCGGACCCTCTCCGGCCGCCTTTCCGGCACGTGTTCCCGTGCTCGTTCCCGTGGTTGTTCCCGTGGTTGTTCCGGCGCCTTTTCCGGTACTCATGTGCTGATGTCTCCCGAATCTCCGTGGATTTCTCGCTTCGCCGAAATCCTCCCGCGCGCCAGGGGAGTTGAGGAGTACGCACTGCATAGTGGGATACTCACCTTCCGGTAAGCGACCCTGGGGGAACGATGGCGAGCACGGGGCGGCGCGGTCCCTATCACTGCGGAATCGACGCCGCCATGGACGTGGTCTCCGGGAAATGGAAGTCGCTGATTCTCTGGGAACTCCATGCGTACGGCACGCGCCGGTTCGCGGAATTGCGGCGCGGACTGCCGGGAGTCAGCGAGAAGATGCTCACCCAGCATCTGCGGGAGATGGAGGAGGACGGCCTGCTGCACCGCGAGGTGTTCGGCGAGGTGCCGCCGCGGGTGGAGTACTCGCTGACCGAGCACGGGGCGGGTCTCAACACCGCGCTGGAGTCGCTGGCCGAGTGGGGAGCGGCCCGCATCGAACGCATCGGGGCGGTGACGGTCCACGCACGGGCGGAGAGCGCGTCGGGGCCGGAGCCCGAGCCGGGTGGGCCGGACGCGCCGGCTCGCGGCACCCCCTCGCCCGCGGAGGCGGGTCCGCCGGTGCGGACGCGGCCGGCGTCGCGGACCGGCGGGGGACGCTGAGCGCGTCTCACCGGACGGCCGTGGCCGGCCTCCGCCGTACCGACGCGTCGGGCGCGCCCCGAGCCCGTCGGCGCGCGCACCGGCCGGCGGCACCGGGCCGGGGCGGCGGGCACCCCGCGCGCCCGGGTCGGTACCGGACCCGAATCGGGCTCACCTGAGGCACAGGGGGCACTCCCCGCGCGCCCGGGTCAGTGGTGGCGCCGTGACCTTCGGAAGGCCGCGACGGCGAGCAGGGGGAAGCACAGCACTCCGACGAGGCCGGGCAGCGGGGCGACGGCGGAGCCGCCCGCTCCCACGAGGCCGGACAGCAGGTGTGCGGCCGCCAGCGCGCCGAGGGCCGCGTAGATCCAGCCCGTCCACGCGGGGTCGTCCGCGGTGCCGCTCCCGCGGCGGGTGGTGGTGACGTGGTGTCGATCCATGGGAGGTCTTCTGCCCCCTCCGCCGCGTTTCAGCACGGAAGCCCCATGGGTTCCGGCGCGCGCACCCGCCTGCGCGCCCCGCGCACGCGCCTTGCGCCGGACGCACCCGGCGCGCAGACGTACGGCGCGCAGGGCACGCACGCCACACATGGCTCACACGCCACTCACGCCACACATGGGCCCCTCGCGGACGCGACGTGCGCACCGGCAGCCGGGACGTCTCCGCCGGGCGCGGGCGTCACTCCACCCGGGTGGGCACGATGTCGCCCGTGGTCCGGGGTGTGCCGTCGTCGAGCCGGGAGTGGACGAGCAGACGCAGGGGTTCCACGGCGTCGCCCGGAAGACCGGTCGGGGCCGTCACCGTCCAGCGGGTGCGGAGCACCGCACCCGCCCGGACGTGCCGGGTGCCGGCCGTCCGGCGCTCGGCGACGCTCCATCCGCGGGGCGCCAGGAGTTCCGGGCGCACGGTGACGGCCGCGGTCGTGGTCACCGTCGTGGTCACCTCCACCGGCTGCCCGGGGGCGACGGCGACCGTGCCGTCCTCCCCCGTCAGCACGGCGACGCCGAGCCGCGGGTCCTCGGCCCGCCACGCCTGCCACGCGCTGACCCCGACGCCGCCTCCTCCGTCGCGCACCGGGGTCAGGCGCAGGCCGTCGGTCGTCACCGGCGCGTCCAGCAGGATCCGGTTGAGGACGCCGCGCCGGGGGACCGCCGGAGTACGGCGCTGCCCGGGCAGTTCGAGCCAGCGGCCGTCGCCGGTGCGGTAGTCGAGCGTGTACGCGTCGGGGGTGCGGACGCCGCCGCCGTCGTCGTAGAAGGAGATCCGGATGTCCGACACAGGTACCGCCGCCCCCAGATCGACGGCGAGCCGGTCGGTGGGGTTCGGGCTCCCGTAGTTCGTCCAGCGCGAGGACGGCGTGTCGATGTGGAGGTCCTGTCCGTCGACGGCCCTGGCGGGACTGTCGAGGGCGAAGGTGTAGGTGGCGGTCGCGGCCGGGTAGCCACTGCGCGCGACGTTCGCGAGGTCGTCGACGAGGCGCGGCGCCTCGGGGCCGCGCCCGGCGCTTCCCACCGGAAGCCGGACCGGCCGCAGGTCGGACTGCCGGTGGATCCGCCGGCCGTCGAGCCAGAAGGTCAGTCCCTGGCCGCGGCCGTAGGCGCTGCCGTCCCGGTCCCACAGGACGGTGAGGTTGCGGCCCTGGTAGGGCAGGTTCTCGACCGCGAAGCGGTCCCAGGAGGCGGGTGCGAGCGGGGCGATCTCCACCTCGGGGCCGGGCTGCGGGCGGATGCCGAACAGCCCTGAGAGGACCAGGTCGTTGAAGGTCGAGTGGTTGTAGTCCTCGCTGTGGCCGCGTCCGTCGTAGATCCAGCGGTCCTCGTCGGGGTGGTGGGCCTCGGCGACGTACGGCACGCCGTTCTTCCGGTGGGTCAGGGCGTAGGAGCGGAGTGCGGCGCGGTAGTCGTCGGGACCGATCCAGGGCTGGGCCGGGTAGTCGATGAGCAGGTTGGCCAGGGCGGTGAGGGTGTGACTGGTGGAGAAGGGCCAGCTCGGGCCGTTCCACCGGCAGCAGCCGTCGAGCGCCTCGTGCATGAACCAGGGGCTGCGGCGCTCGACCGTGGTGGGGCCGTAGGGCGCGTGGAAGCCCTGCGGGTCGGTCAGCTGTGCCCAGGCGTCGGAGTTCCCGGCGGGTGCCATGTGGAAGTACCAGGGCACGAAGCCGATCTGCTCGCGGTCGGCGATGGGCCGGCGGTCGGGGTTGCCGTCCCGCATGACGTGCTTGTAGAAGCGGTCCCGCTCGTCCCACAGCAGGCGTTCCTGGCCGGCGCGCAGGGCTTCCGCCCGGCTCTCGTAGCGGCGGGCGGCGTCGCGGTCCCCCGGCCCCTGAGCGGCGGCGCAGCAGCGCGGCGATCGCCTTGGCGTCGCCGTACTGGTACGCGTTGAGCGTCGGCCGGAATCCGTCGCCGCCGTGGTAGGGGTCGTCGCTCTGGTAGGAGCTCGCCGTGTACTCCATGGCGTCCCAGACCGGGGTCTGCCAGTAGAGGCCGAGTTCCTCGTCGAACTGGGGCGCCCAGCCCTCCCACTGACGCTGGAGTTCGGGCAGCCGGTCGACGGCGAAGTCCCAGCGGCCGTCCACGGACGCCCGGGCGACGACGGCGTCGGCGATCCAGAACGAGTACTGGTGGGCCCAGTCGGTGGTGTTCTCGTTGAGGAAGTCAGTGGCGGGCTTGGGCCCGGCGCCGCTGCCGCGCAGCCAGTAGTCGATGTAGTCGTCGAGGTACCGGCCGTCCCTCAGCCAGCGTGCCTCGCGGATGTGGTGGGCGGCCGCGGCGACGATCCCGCCGTTCGGGGCGGAGTAGCCGACCGGGCCGAGGAACTCGGAGACGATCCATCCCTCGTCGGGTCCGGTGTATTTCAGCGCGTGCTTCACCACGCGCCACCGGTAGTAGTAGGTGGCGCGGATCGCCTCGTCCGGCAGGTCGACGAAGGGGATGTTCGCCTCGTACCAGGCGGGCTCGACGACGTCACCGAGCAGCGCCCGGTGGTCGAGGACGGAGGTGCCGTCGCCCGTCGGCGGATAGAGGGGGAGGCCGGCCGGGCGCCCGGCGCCGTCCGGGAAGCCGCCCCGGCTCGCCGCGGCGGCCGCCGGGCCGGTGGCGAGCGCCGCGGCGCCGGCCGCCGCGCCGGTCCGGAGGAACTGTCGTCGGTCGAGGGACATACGTGCGCTCCGTCTCTGCGTGCCGTTGCCGGCGGCGTGGCGCCGGCGCCATGGAGGTGCCCGGGGCGGGCGGGTGCGAGGACACCCGCCCGCCCGGGGCGCGGTGGACCGCCCGCTACGGCTGTTCGCGGTCGTGGAGCGTGCCCACCTCCTCCGCGGTGAGCGCCGTGTCGTAGGCGTGGACCTGGTCGACGGCGCCGTGCCAGAAGTCGACGTCGTTCCCGCCCCACTTGGCGCGTCCCACCGCCAGCGGTCCGGTGCTCACGTCGGCGGGCCCGGCCTCGGCGGTCGCGGCGAGCTTCCCGTCGAGGTAGAGGCGGATCTCGCCGCCCTCCCGGACGCCCACGAGGTGGTACCAGCGGCCGGTCTCGGGCGTGGTCTCGACGCGTGCGCGGTGGGCACCGGGGGTGCTGAAGGCGAAGGCGCCCTGGCCGTACTGGAGGTAGAAGGGGTTCTCCTGGCGGCGTCCGTCCTGGCTGAGCGCGGTCGCGTAGTTGGACGGCACCGAGTCGAGCTTCACCCAGGCGGCGACGGAGTAGTCGCCGGTGGTGTCGAGGACGGGGCCCTCGGTCTGGGCGAACGCGCCCTTGCCGTCGAACGCCAGGCCGCTGCCGCTGACACCGGGCGCCCAGGTGGTGCCTTCGCCGAGGTGCAGGGGAAGGGCGTTCGGGCCCGAGTCCTTCGCGGTGGTGCCCTGTCCCTCGTCGAGGGTCCAGGAGCCGCCGCCCTTCACCGCGTCGCGGTCACCGGCGGCCGCGCCGGCGGCGATGACCTTGCGGTTGATGTCGCGGACCCGTGCGGGGTCGACCTTGATCTCGCGGCGGTCGTAGGTGTACAGACCGTTGAGTTCGTTCTCCAGGTCGGAGATCTGGGTGTAGACCGATCCGGAGAGTTCGGCCCCGGCGGCTTCCAGGTAGAACGTCTCGGTGTTCTCGACGTACTTGCGGGTCAGCGCCTCCTTGTCGGCGACGCCGCTGTAGATCACGGTCGGCGTGCCGGGCCACATGTGGCCGGGGGTGCGCAGGGTGAATCCGCCGTGCTCGCCGTCCATGGCCGCACGGGTGGCGTCCGGGTGGGCCGGGTCGGTGTTGTTGTAGTCGTGGTGGTCGATGATGTCGCCGCGGCCCGAGTCACCCTTCGAGTTGCAGCAGTTGACGCCGCTGTGGGCGTTGACGACACGGGACGGGTCGGCGGCCTTGACCTGGTCGGTGATCCGGCCGGTGGCCTCGCGGTCCCACTCGCCCCAGCCCTCGTTGAAGACGATCCAGCCGATGACGGACGGCGCGTCGTGGTGCTGGCGCATCATCTCGCGGCCCTGGTCGACGAAGGCCTTCTGTCCGGTCTCGTCGCGGAAGTCGCCGGAGACGAAGTCCTGCCAGACCAGCAGTCCGAGCTTGTCGGCGTGGTGGAACCAGCGGGCCGGCTCGACCTTGATGTGCTTGCGGACGGCGTTGAAGCCGAGCTTCTTGTGGGCTTCGAGGTCGAAGGCGAGGGCCTTGTCGCTCGGCGCGGTGTAGAGGCCGTCGGGCCAGAAGCCCTGGTCCAGGGTGGCGAGGGAGAAGACCGGCTTGCCGTTGAGGACCAGCTTCGGGTAGCCGCCGACCTTCTCGACGGCGATCTTGCGCATGCCGAAGTAGCTGTCGACGCTGTCGGAGGACCTGCCGTCGACGAGCTTCACGTCGAGGTCGTAGAGGTACGGGTCGTCCGGGCTCCACAGGCGCTGGCCGGCCACGGGCAGGCGCAGCTCCTTGTTGGCGGGGCCGCTGATCCGGCCGACGACCTTGCCCCTGGCGTCGCGTGCGACGGCTTCGACACGGGCCTTCGCGGACGCGGTGCCGGACTGGACGGTCACCGCGAGGCTGCTGGTGTCGATGTCCGGTGTGGTGACGATGTCGTCGACGGCGACGTCGGCGACCGGCTCCATCCAGACGGTCTGCCAGATGCCGGAGGACTGGGTGTAGAAGATTCCGCCGGGGTTGACGGACTGCTTGCCCATGGGCTGGTTGGCGCCGCCGGTGTCGGTGACGGCGACGACGATCTCCTGGGGTCCGCTGCCCTTGAGGGCGTCGGTGACGTCGGCGGTGAAGGCGTTGTAGCCGCCGGTGTGGTCGGCGACCTGCTTGCCGTTGACGAAGACGCGGGCCCGGTAGTCGACGGCGCCGAAGTTGAGCTTGAGGCGGTTGCCCTTGCCGATCTTCCAGTTCCCGGGGACGTTCACCAGCTTGCGGTAGAACATGTGGTCCTCGTGCCGCTCGATCCCGGAGAGCTGGGACTCGACCGGGAACGGCACGATGATCTTCTCGTCGAGGCTCTTGCCGAAGACGGGCTGCTCGCCCGCCTCGGCGCCGCTGAACTCCCAGGGGCCGTTGAGGTTCTGCCAGGCGGCGCGCACCTGCTGCGGCCGGGGGTACTCGGGGAGCGGCTTCCTGGTGTCGACCTTGTCGCCCCAGGAGGTGGTGAGGCGGTGGGCCGAGGTGTTGCGGGCCGAGCGGACGATCTCGGGCACCGTCTCGCCGCCGGCGGTGAGGCCGCCCTTGCCGTCGTAGGTCACGCGGACGGACTGGTTCTTCTGGATCGGCTCGCCGAGGGTGACCACCAGGGAGTCGCGGTCGCCGCGGGCGGCGGCCACGGACTTCACCGGCATGGCCGTGGTGTCGGCCTCGATCGTCAGGTGCTCGGCCAGGTCCTTGACGCCGGCCACCGCGTTCTCGAACCGCGCCCGCAGGGTGCGGCCGTCCTCGCCGACGGTCAGCTCGACGGGGTAGACCTCGAAGTCGGCGGGCGGCGTGAACGCGGACTCCGGCACGAGCTGCTTCGGAAGCGTGGGCGTGGACCAGCGCAGGAACATGTTGGCGCCGCCGACGTCCTGGAACATCTCCATCCGGAAGTCGACCTTCTGGCCCGCCGTCAGCCGTACCGGCGCACTGGTCTGTTCCCGGTCCCAGTCCCCCACCCAGTGGTCGATGACGGGCTTGCCGTCGATGAAGAGGCGGAAGCCGTTGTCGCCGATGCCGTAGAAGGTGTAGTCGCCGGTGGCCGGGGCCTCGATGCTGCCCGTCCAGCGCGCGGTGGTGTGCTCGGCCGAGCCGGTCAGCGTCTCGAAGGTGGTGGTGAGACCGGGGAAGTTGATCTGCGGGTCGAGCGAGGTGCCGCCGAGCTCGGCGAAGTCACGGGCTCCGGGCGCGGACATGGCGAAGTACTCGCCCTTGAGGCCGTGCACCTCGATGGCGGCCCTCTCGGAGGAGGACGCGGACGCGAAGGTGCCGGCGGACGGCTCGGCGGCCGCGGCGGTGGGCAGCAGGGCGCTCGTGGGCAGCACCAGGGCGGCCGCGGTCAGCAGCGCCCACAGTCTCGTGCGGGAGCGGGTGCGGGTGTGTCGTGGTGTCATCGAGTCTTTCCTCGTACAGAGGGGATCGGGCGGAGGGAATCGGACGGAGCGGACCGGGCCGGACCGAGCGGACCGGAGCCCGGGCGGGCAGGCGGCCGGGCGGGCCGAGGAGCCCGTGGGCACGACGGCTTGGCGCCGCGCGCCCCCGGCGGGGCCGCACCGCCGGGGGCGGGCTACGGACTCCCGCCGAGGGCATGGCACGGCGGGACACCGGTACGGGGGTGCCGGTGTCCGGTGGCCGCCGGACGCCCCGCGGAGCGCACGTTCCGGCGGCAGCCACTCCTGCGATGGCATTCCAACGATGGAAATTTGAGGTGCAGCGGAATGACAGCACGCCTCCCGGCGACTGTCCAGACCCTGCGCACCGACGAGTTGGGACGACCCCCCGAACCGCCACCACCGGGGCAGGACACGGTTTCGTCATGTACGCGAAACGTCCCGCAGAACTCTTGCCGCCCGAGCTCCGGCACCGTTATAACGTTGGAAAGCCGGAGCCGCCGACGCAGTGACGACGGCCTCGCCTCCCGTACGTCGCCGGTCCGGGCGGACGGTTCACGTCTGCCGTGCACCCGGACCGGTGCGCTCCGCCCTCTCCCCTTCCCCGTCAGACCGCACGCCACTCGGCGGTGCTGTCCCCCGCCAAGGAGTGTCCTCAGATGACCCTTCCGCAGAGATCACGCACGTTCGCCGTCGCCTGCGCCCTGGCCGCCGCCACCGCGCTGGCCGTCTCCGGCTGCGCCAAGTCGGAGACCTCGGACAGCGCGGGCGGCGACAGCAGCCAGGCCGCCCAGGCGGCCGAGACCCCGGCGGCGTCCTCGGGCGACGGCTGCACCCTCGAGACCTACGGCGCGCCGAAGCTCGACCTGAAGAACGCCGTCGTCGGCTTCTCCCAGTCGGAGAAGGAGGCCAACCCGTTCCGGATCGCCGAGACCCAGTCCATCAAGGACGAGGCCGCCAAGCTCGGTGTGAAGAAGCTGCTGACCACCAACGCCCAGTCCCAGCTGTCGAAGCAGATCAGCGACATCCAGGACATGCTCTCCCAGGGCGCGCAGTTCCTGATCGTCGCGCCGCTCAACTCGGACGGCCTGGAGCCCGCGTTCCAGGCGGCCGCTGCCAAGAAGGTGCCGGTCCTCACCATCGACCGCAAGGTCAACGCCACCGCCTGCAAGGACTATCTCGCCTTCCTCGGCTCCGACTTCGTGGAGCAGGGCAAGCGCGCGGCCGACGCGATGATCAAGGCCACCGAGGGCAAGGGCAAGGTCGCCATCCTCCTCGGCTCCTCGGGCAACAGCGTGACGACCGACCGGACCAAGGGCTTCGTCGACCAGGTGAAGGCCCAGGCCCCCGGGCTGGAGATCGTCGCCCAGCAGACCGGCGAGTTCGCCCGCGACAAGGGCCAGCAGGTCATGGAGCAGCTCATCCAGTCCAAGCCGGACATCACCGCCGTCTACGCCGAGAACGACGAGATGGCGCTGGGCGCGGTCACCGCGCTGAAGGCGGCGGGCAAGAAGCCCGGCCAGGACATCAAGATCGTCTCCATCGACGGCACCCGCAACGCCGTCCAGGCCCTGGTGAACGGCGAGCTCAACGCCGTCATCGAGTCCAACCCGCGGTTCGGCCCGCTCGCCTTCGCCACGGCCCAGAAGTTCTACTCGGGCGAGAGCATCCCGGAGGACGTCATCATCTCGGACCGCGCCTACGACGAGGCCAACGCCGAGGCGTCCCTCGGCGGAGCCTACTGACGGCTCACCGCACCGGCGTCCGCGCCGGCTGCGAGGAAACACCAGGCGAGCCCGGGCGCACCCCGGCCCGCCGTGCTCCGGGCCGCCGCGGTGCTCTCTTCCCGCGGCGGCCCGGGCCCCACCTTGCACGATCGATTCCGGAAGGCCACGTGAATGGCACCCCCCGAAGCGGCAGCGTCCGCGGCGAGCGGCACCCAGCCGCAGGCCGCGCCGACGGTGCTGGAGGCCCGCGGCGTCGGCAAACGCTTCCCCGGCGTGGTCGCGCTCGACGACGTCTCGTTCTCCCTGCGCGCGGGCGAGACCCACGCGCTCGTCGGCGAGAACGGCGCGGGCAAGTCGACCCTCATCAAGGTTCTCACCGGCGTCTACCGCCCGGACGGCGGCGAGTTGCTGCTGGCGGGCGAGCCGGTGTCCTTCGCCCGTCCCTTCGAGGCCCAGCAGGCGGGCATCTCCACGATCTACCAGGAGGTGAACCTGGTCCCGCTGATGAGCGTCGCGCGCAACATCTTCCTCGGCCGCGAGCCCAGGACCCGCCTGGGCCTGATCGACTTCACCCGCATGCACCGCGAGGCGGCCGCACTGCTGGACGGGTTCGGTGTGACCGTCGACCCGCGCAGGCCGCTGCACACCCTGGGGATCGGCACCCAGCAGATGGTCGCGCTCGCCCGCGCGGTCTCCGTCAAGGCGCAGGTCGTCATCATGGACGAGCCCACCTCGTCCCTCGAACCCCGCGAGGTCGAGACCCTGTTCCGGGTGATCGGCGACCTGCGGCGCAAGAACATCGCCGTGGTGTACGTCAGCCACCGGATGGACGAGCTCTACCGGGTCTGCGAACGGGTCACCGTGCTGCGGGACGGCAAGCACATCCACACCGGCGACCTGGCGGACCTGGACCGGGTGCAGCTCGTGTCGATGATGCTCGGCCGGGAGATCGCCGAGGTGCGCCGGCACGGTGTGACGAGCTTCGGGGAGGAGGGGCACGACATCGCGCGCACGCCCGTGCTCACCGCCGCCGGCCTCTCGCGCCGCCACCAGCTGGACGGCGTCTCCCTCGCCCTCCACCCCGGCGAAGTGCTGGGCCTCGGCGGCCTGCTGGGCTCCGGCCGCAGCGAGACCGCCCGGGCGCTGGCCGGGGCGCTGCCCCTCGACTCGGGAGAGATCGCGGTCGGCGGCGCCCCCGTCGGACGGCTCACCCCGGCCGGCGCGATCCGGGCCGGGATCAGCCTGCTGCCGGAGGACCGCAAGGCGGACGGCATCGTGCCGGGGCTGTCGGTGCGGGAGAACATCGTGCTCGCGGCGATGCCCCGGCTCTCCCGGGCGGGGATCGTCTCCCGGGCGCGGCAGGACCGGGTCGTCGACATCTTCATGAAGCGGCTGCGCATCAAGGCGTCCAGCCCGGAGCAGAAGGTCGGCGAACTCTCCGGCGGCAACCAGCAGAAGGTCCTGCTCGCCCGCTGGCTGTGCCTGGAGCCGAAGGTGCTGCTGCTCGACGAGCCCACCCGCGGCATCGACGTCGGCGCCAAGGCCGAGGTGCAGGCGCTCATCGACGAACTGGCCCAGGAGGGGCTGGCGGTCCTGCTGATCTCCTCCGACATCGAGGAGCTCGTCGAGGGCGCCGACCGGATCGTGGTGCTCCGCAACGGCGCCACGGCCGGCGAGCTGACCGGCGGGCAGGTCGGGGAGCAGTCCCTGCTCGCCGCCCTCGCCGACCACTCCCCCGCCGCGCCCCCGCCCGACGGCACGAACGCCCCCGCCCCGGCAGACGCCCGGGAGGACGCCGCGCCCCCCGGAACCCCCGGCCCCCGCCACGCCACCGCGCCCCCCGGAACCCCCGGCGCCTCCGGTGACCCCGGCGGCACCCCGCATGCCGGAGCCGACGCGGTCGGCGGCACGGCAGCCGCCCCCGACGCGCACACCCCGGCCGGATCCGCGGCCGGCGAGGAGGACCCCCGATGACCACCCAGGCGACCGCGCCCGCGGCGCAGGCACGGCCGGCGTCGCGCCCGAGCCTCCCCGCGTGGCTCCAGGAGTACGGCGTCTACGCGGCGGTCGCCGCGCTGCTGCTCTTCAACGCGGTCTTCACCGACCACTTCCTCACCACCGACAACCTCCGCACCCAGCTCATCCAGGTCGCCCCCATCGTCATCGTGGCGCTGGGCATGGCCCTGGTCATCGGCACCGAGGGAGTGGACCTGTCGGTCGGCTCCGCCATGGCCCTGGCCGCGGCGCTGCTGCCGCTCTACCTCGGCTACGGGCTGGTCCCGGCCCTGCTCGTCGCGCTGCTGGCGGGCGCCGTGGTCGGCGCGGTGAACGGCGCCCTGGTGTCCGTCGTCGGACTGCAACCCATCGTCGCCACCCTCGCGCTGTTCGTCGGCGGGCGCGGCATCGCCCTCGTCATGGCGGACGGCCAGCTCAAGCAGATCGTCAACCCCGACCTGCTCGCCCTCGGCACCGGCAGCGTCCTCGGCGTCCCGCTCGTGGTGGTGATCGCCGCGGCGCTCGCGCTCGCGGTGGCCTTCCTCGTGCACCGGACCACCTTCGGCCGCCAGATCGTCGCCATCGGCGGCAACCGGTCGGCGGCGGCCCTGGCCGGACTGCCCGTCAAGCGCGTCCTGACCGGTGTCTACGTCCTGTGCGGTGTGCTGGCCGCGCTGGCGGGCATCCTCGCCACCGCCCGGCTCACCGCCAGCGACCCCTCGTCCCTGGGCAATCTGATGGAGCTCTCCGCGATCACCGCCGTGGTCGTGGGCGGGACCCCGCTCAGCGGGGGCTCGGTGCGGGTGCTGGGCACCGTCGCCGGAGCGCTGCTGATGCAGCTTCTGCGGGCGACGCTCGTCAAGCACGACCTGCCCGACTCCACCGCCCAGATGGCCCAGGCCGCCATCATCATCGCCGCCGTCTACGTCGCACGGGAGCGCCGATCCCGATGAAACTCTCCTCGTCCCTCGCCGCCTCCCCGGCGGCCGGCTCCGCGCCCCCCTCCCCCGAGAACGCCGACGCCCACGGCGCCCGGCCCTCGGGCCGGGAGCGGATCGCCGAACTGGTGCAGCGCCAGGGCGTGCTCGCGGTGCTGCTGCTGGTGATCGTGATCGCGTCCTTCGTCTACCCGACCTTCGCCACCCTCGACAACGCCCGCGGTGTGACCGTCCAGGCATCGTTCCTGGCCATCGTGGCGCTGGGCATGACGCTGGTGATCATCACCGGCGGGATCGACCTCTCCGTCGGCTCGGTCTTCGCCCTCGGCGGGGTGCTCGCCGCCTGGGCCTCCCAGTGGGGCGTCCTGCCGGCGCTGCTGGTGCCGCTCGTGGTCTGCGGCGGCATCGGGCTGATCAACGGACTGCTGATCGCCCGGGCCGGCATGGCCCCGTTCATCGTCACGCTCGCCTCCCTGCTGGGGGCCCGCGGACTGCTGCTCGCCCTGACCGACGAGGGCGCCACCACCTATCTGGTGCCCAAGGGGTCGTTCTTCGCCGAGCTCGGGCAGGGCAGCGTCTGGGGCTTCGGGTACCCGATCCTGATCGCGCTGGCGCTGTTCGGAGCGGGCGGTCTGGTGCTCCAGCGGACCTCCTTCGGGCAGACGCTGTTCGCCGTCGGCGGCAGCAGCGACGCCGCGACCCTCATGGGACTGCCGGTGGCCCGCGCCAAGATCATGGTGTACCTGCTCAGCGGGCTGCTGGCCGGTCTGGCCGGCGCGGTGAACGCGGCACGCCTGTCCTCCGGCGTCACCATCATCGGCGCGGGCATGGAGCTCGACGCGATCGCCGCCGTGGTCATCGGAGGCACCCTGCTGGTCGGCGGCGCCGGGTCCGTCAGCGGCACCCTGTGGGGAGTGCTGCTGCTCGCGGTCATCCAGAACCTCATCAACCAGATCGGCTCGCTGAACTCCTCCTACCAGTCGGTCGTCAGCGGCGGGTTCCTTATCCTCGTCGTGGTCGCCCAGCGGTATCTGGCGCGAAGCCGAAGAACAGCGTGAACCCGCCGGGGCTCCGCGCGGCCGCCCGGCCGCCGGGGCCGCGGCCGTCACCGTCCCGGCAGGCGCCGGGCCCCAGCCGGCCGGGCCGACCGGACCGAGCATGTCGAGCAAGAGGAGTGCCGTGGGCGTCAGCCTGAAGGACGTCGCGCAGCGGGCAGGCGTGTCGATCAAGACCGTGTCGAACGTGGTGAACAACTACCCCCACGTCACACCGCAGATGCGCGCCCGGGTGCAGCAGGCGATCGACGAACTCGGTTACCGCCCGAACCTCACCGCACGTCATCTGCGCAAGGGGCGGACCGGCATCATCGCCTTCGCCGTGCCCGAGCTCGGCAACCCGTACTTCGCCGAACTGGCGGGGGCCGTCATCGACGCGGCCGCCGCGCACGACTACACGGTGCTGGTCGACCACACCGCCGGGCTGCGCGAACGGGAGCTGCTGGTCAGTCAGGAGTTCCGTTCGCATGTGATCGACGGCCTGATCCTCAGCCCGATCCATCTGGAGAACGAGGACCTGCTCGCCCGGCAGGAGACCTCGCCGCTGGTCCTGCTCGGCGAGCGGGAGTACGAGGCTCCCTACGACCAGATCGCCATCGACAACGTGGCCGCGGCCCGCACCGCCGTCCGCCATCTGCTGGACCTCGGACGGCGCCGGATCGCGTTCCTCGGCTCCCGCACCAGCCGGGAGCGCCAGCCCGCCCATCTGCGGCTGCGGGGCTGGCGGGAGGAGCTCGCCGCGGCGGGGCTGGAGCCGGACGAGAGCCTGGTCGTCGCGACCGACGGCTACGGCCGGGGCGACGGCGCGGCGGCGATGGCGGCCCTGCTGGACCGCGGCGAGCGCCCGGACGCGGTCTTCGCGTACAACGACCTGATCGCCCTCGGCGCCATGCGCACCCTGGTCGAGCGGGGGCTCGACGTGCCGCGGGACATCGCCGTGGTCGGCTTCGACGACATCGACGAGAGCCGCTACGGAGCCGTCACCCTCACCACCGTGTCGCCCGACAAGGCGGCCATCGCCCGACTGGCCGTCGACCGGATCGTCGAACGGCTGGGCGGCGGGCAGGTGTCCCAGCCGCAGCGGATCCGGCCCGGGTACCGCCTCATCGTCCGGGAGTCGACCCGCACCGGCCGGACCGGCCCCTGAGCACGGTCGCCGCCGGGCCCCGCGCCCGGTCCCCGGGCCCTCCCGCTGTCCTGTGAAAGCCCTTTCCCCCCGAGGAATGATCATGTCCCGACCCACCGCCCAGCAGCGCCCGTTCGGCACCTCCCCGAGCGGCGAGGACGTCGCACTGTGGCGCCTGGAATCCGGCGGCGGCGTGCACGCCGAGATCCTCACCTACGGCGCCGTGCTGCACTCCCTCGGCGTCCCCGACACGGACGGCGACGTCCGGTCCGTGGTCGTGGGCCTGCCGTCCGCCGACGCCTACGACAAGGCCGGCGGCTACTTCGGAGCCGTCGTCGGCCGCTACGCCAACCGCATCGCCGACGGCCGGCTCACCCTCGACGGGACGACGTACGAACTCCCGCTCAACGACCGCGGCCACACCCTCCACGGCGGCCCGGAGGGCTTCCACACCAAGGTGTGGGAGGCGGCGGCCGGCTCCGGGGAGGACACGGCGTGGGTGCGCCTGTCGCTGCGCAGCCCGGACGGGGACATGGGCTTCCCGGGCACACTGGACGTCTGTGTCACCTACACCCTCGACGCCGCGGGCACCCTGTCGTGCGCGTTCACGGCGGCGGCGGACCGGACGACGGTGGTGAACCTGTGCAACCACTCCTACTTCAACCTCGCGGGCGGCGGCGACGTCCTCGGCCACACGCTCCAGGTGGACGCCCCCGCCTATCTCCCGGTCGACGCGTCGAGCATCCCGCTCGCCGGAGCTCCGGCCGGTGTGGCCGGCACCGCGTTCGACCTGACCTCCCCCAAGCTCCTCGGGGAGCGGGTGGGCGCGGCGGACGAGCAGGTCCGCCGGGCCGGGGGCTTCGACCACTGCTGGGTCCTGGCCGGTGCGGAGGGCGACGGCCTGCGCCGTGCGGCCCGTCTCGCCGCGCCGGGGGACGCACGCGTCATGGAGGTGTGGACGACGGAGCCGGGGGTGCAGGTCTTCACCGCCAACCATCTCGACGGCGCCCTGGAGGACGTGGCGGGCCGCCCGCTGGAACGCCACGCCGCGGTCTGCCTGGAGACGCAGCACTTCCCCGACGCGCCCAACCGGCCGGAGTACCCGAGCGCGGTGCTGCGCGGCGGCGACACCCTCCGCAGCCGCACCGAGTTCCGCTTCCCGCACCTCGGCGGGCGCACGGACTGACCCGGACCGCCCGCGGGAGGGGGCGGACGGCCGGCCGGCCGCCCCCTCCCGCGGTCCGCCCCGTCAGGCGAACTGGCCCACCCGGTACTCCCCTCCGGTCTGCCCCAGGATCACGTTCAGCCGGTTGAAGGAGTTGATCACGGCGATCAGGGAGACCAGCGCGAGCAGCTGGTCCCGGTCATAGTGCCGGGCCGCCGCCTCCCACACCTCGTCCGGGACGCCGCCCGCCGCGTCGGCGATCCGGGTGCCCTGCTCCGTGAGCTCCAGCGCGGCGCGCTCGGCCCCGGTGAACACGGTGGCCTCCCGCCAGGCGGCGATCAGGTTCAGGCGCAGCGCGCTCTCGCCGGCCGCCGCCGCCTCCTTGGTGTGGATGTCGAGGCAGAGGCCGCACCCGTTGATCTGGCTGGCGCGGATCTTCACCAGTTCCTGCACCTCCAGGGGGAGCGCGGAGTCGGAGAGCGCCTTGCCGGCCGAGACGAGGTGCTTCAGGAACGTTCCGGCGAGCGGGCTGCCGAAGAGGTTCGGTCGGGCGTCCACGGTGGGTCCTTCCGTCGCGGTTGCTGTGTCACCTCTTCGACGGAGCGGAGCGGACCGGTGTGACGGGTGCGCGTGTGACCCGCGTCTCCCTGCGCGGACGCCTCCCGGTCAGCCGGCGGCAGGGGGCTCCAGGACGAGCCGGATCTCGGTGACCTCGTAGCCCGCGCGGTCGAAGGCGGCCGCCATCGGGACGTTCACGGTGTCGGTGGTCGCGGTGACGCGGTCGGCGCCCGCGGCCGCGTGGAAGCGGGTGATCTCGGCGAGGATCTCGTCGATCAGCCCCTGACCGCGGTGCTCCGGGACGACGCCCAGATAGCCGACGTTGCGGTGGTAGGGGGTCGCGGAGGGCACGGCGAGGCCGGCCAGGCCGCCGTCCGGGAGGTGGGCCAGGCGCCACCAGGACCGCTCGCCGGGGCAGTCGAGGTAGAAGTCCATGTCGGCCCGGGCCACCTCGCGGGCGTCCGCCGTGCGGAGTTCGCTGCGGGTGTGGAGGTCCAGGCTCCCCTCGGAGAGGCGGACGAACGCCTCCAGGAACTCCTCGTCCGTGCCGTCCCGGAAGGTCAGCCGGCGCGGCGGCGCGGGCAGCGGGGCGGCCGGGGTCCACTCGTAGCGCAGCCGCTCGATGACGTTGCCCAGCCCTGCGCGTGCGCCCGCCTCGCGGCGCCACTCCACGGCGGCGGCGAGCGGCGCGTCGTCGCGCCATCCGCGCGGCAGGGAGGCGTTGTAGACGGGGACGGTGCCGAACGCCGCGTGCCCCGCGGCCAGCAGCCCCGCCGCCACGCCCGCCGGGTCGGCCGTCTCCGGGGCGATCCGGAGGCAGTCGAGGGCGATGGGCCGCTCGCTGTCGGCCCGTCCCCACCACAGGGCGCGGCCCACGACCCGCCCGTCGCCGTCCTCGGCGAACCAGGTCCACTCGGGTCTGAACCGGTGGGCGTCGAGCTCTTCGCGGATCTTCTCGGCACCGAGCGCGGGCACGGGGTCGCCGGGGCCGGGGTCGGTGAGGGCGCGGTCGAGGTCTGTCGGGTCCGCTGTGGCGGGTCGAAATCGCATGGGCGCATGATCACATCGGGCGCACCGCTGCCACCAGGTGTTTTCCCGCGTGCCGCACCCGGCGGCCGCGGGGCCGTCCCCGCCGGCGGACCCCCGGCCCGGGGTCCCGGCCCGGGGTCCCGGCTCCACGGGACACCGCCCGCCCGCACAGCCGCCCCGGCGGCAGGCGTCCCCGGACGTCCAGGCGGCGGCAGGCGCCCGGGGGCGGTCCAGGCAACGGCAGGCACCCCGGGGACGTCCGGCCGCTCGGGAATCCCCGCGGCGCCGGGGCGTTGGAATGAAGGTGAGCACCGTGATCGGAACCGCCCGCCTGTCCGTCCTCGACCGCTCCCGCACCCGTGAGGGCGCGGACCCCGCCGGGGCGCTCCGCGACACCGTGCGCCTGGCCCGCGAGGCGGAGGCGCTCGGCTACCACCGTTTCTGGGTGTCGGAGCACCACGGCGTGCCCGGGGTCGCCGGCTCCGCGCCGACGGTGCTGGCCGCGGCGGTCGCGGCGGCCACCTCGCGCATCCGGGTCGGGACGGGCGGCGTGATGCTCCCCAACCACCGCCCGCTGGTGGTGGCCGAGCAGTTCGGGGTGCTGGAGTCGCTCTTCCCCGGGCGGATCGACATGGGCCTCGGCCGCTCGGTCGGCTTCACCGACGGCATCCGCCGGGCGCTCGGGCACGAGAAGAAGGACGCGGACGGGTTCGCCGGGCAACTGGACGAGCTGCTGGGCTGGTTCACCGGCGCGCCGGAGGAGCACCCCGGGGTCCACGCGTACCCCGCGGAGGGGCTGCGGGTGCCCCCGTTCGTGCTGGCGACCGGTGAGGGCGCGGCGGTCGCCGCGCGGGCCGGGCTGCCGCTGGTGATCGGAGATCTGCGCGGACGGGACCGGCTGCTGGCTGCGGTGGACGCCTACCGGGAGGGCTTCCGGCCCTCGGCGTGGGCCGAGCGGCCGTACGTCGTGGTCGCGGGCACGGTGGTGGTGGCCGGGACCGAGGCGGCGGCGCGGCGGCTGCTGGTGCCGGAGGCCTGGTCGATGGCGCACTCCCGCACCCACGGCGTCTTCCCGCCGCTGCTGCCGCCCGAGCGGGTGGCGGCGCTCACCATGACCGCACGGGAGCGCGATCTGTACGAGTCGGGGCTGCGCGGTCATGTCGCGGGCACGGCGGAGCAGGTGGCGCACGAGCTGTCGGCGGTCGTCGCGGAGAGCGGGGCGGACGAGGTGCTGGTGACCACGAGCACCTACGAGCGCGACGCGCTGCTCGACTCGCTGCGCCGGCTGGCCGCGCTGGCCGGCCTCACGCCCCTGACCAGCGCGGACGCGTAGGGTGACCCTCCATGGACAGCCCTCACGACCGCTTTGTGCGGGTCCGCGGCGCCCGTGAGCACAATCTGCGCGGCGTCGACGTCGACATTCCCCGTGACGCGCTCGTCGTGTTCACCGGCATCTCCGGGTCGGGGAAGTCCTCGCTCGCCTTCGGCACGGTCTACGCGGAGGCGCAGCGGCGCTACTTCGAGTCGGTCGCCCCGTACGCGCGCCGGCTGATCCACCAGGTCGGGGCCCCGGCGGTGGGCGGGATCAGCGGACTGCCGCCCGCCGTCTCGCTGGAGCAGCGCCGCTCCGCGCCAAGCTCGCGCTCGTCGGTCGGCACGGTCACCACGCTCTCCAACTCGCTGCGCATGCTGTACTCGCGGGCGGGCGACTACCCCGAGGGCGCGCCGCGGCTGGACTCGGACGCGTTCTCGCCGAACACCGCGGCCGGCGCCTGCCGGCGCTGCCACGGTCTCGGCCGGGTGCACGGCACGTCGGAGGAGCTGCTGGTCCCCGATCCCTCGCTGTCGATCCGCGAGGGCGCCATCGCGGCGTGGCCGGGCGCGTGGCAGGGCAAGAACCTGCGCGACGTGCTGGACGCCCTGGGGTACGACGTGGACCGCCCGTGGCGCGAACTCCCGGCGAAGGACCGGGAGTGGATCCTGTTCACCGACGAGCGGCCGGTGGTCACGGTGCACCCGGTGCGGGAGGCGGGCCGGATCCAGCGGCCCTACGAGGGCACGTACACCGGTGCCCGGCGGCATGTGCTGCACACGTTCGCCGATTCCAGGAGCACGGCGCTGCGCGCCAGGGCCGAACGGTTCCTCACCAGCGAGCCGTGCCCGGTCTGCGGCGGCGGACGGCTGCGCCCCGAGGCGCTGGCCGTGACCTTCGCCGGCCGGACGATCGCCGAGGCGGCGGCGATGCCGCTGACCGAGCTGGCCGCCCTGCTGCGCGCCGCGCCGGGCGGCCCCGAGGGCACGCCCGCCGGCCCGGACGCGGGGGCGGGCGGGGCCGGTGTGCCCCGCGGCGGCGGCACGGCGTCGCGCGGCCGCGGCGGACCCGCCGCCGGCAGCGGGACGACCGCCGCCGTCCTCACCGCCGACCTGCTGGCCCGCATCACCACGGTGACCGAGCTGGGGCTCGGCTACCTCAGCCTCGACCGGCCGACGCCGACCCTCTCCAGCGGGGAGCTCCAGCGGCTGCGGCTCGCCACCCAGCTGCGGTCCGGTCTCTTCGGGGTGGTCTACGTGCTCGACGAGCCGTCGGCGGGCCTCCACCCGGCCGACACCGAGGCGCTGCTGGTCGTGCTGGAGCGGCTGAAGGCGGGCGGCAACTCGGTCTTCGTCGTCGAGCACCAGCTGGAGGTGGTCCGGCGGGCCGACTGGCTGGTGGACGTGGGGCCGCTGGCGGGTGAGCACGGCGGGCGGGTGCTGTACAGCGGGCCGCCCGACGGGCTGGCCGGTGTGCCCGGGTCGCAGACCCGGCGGTTCCTCTTCCCGCGGGAGGCCGTCCCGGCGGGCGCGCCCCGCGAGCCGTCCGGCACGGTACGGCTCGGGCCCGTCACCCGTCACAATCTGCGCGGGCTGACGACCCGGCTGCCGCTGGGCGTGCTCACGGCGGTCACCGGGGTGTCGGGGTCGGGCAAGTCGACGCTGGTCGGCGCCGTCGACGCCGGACTGCCGGGTGTGGAGGGGCTGGTGACGGTCGATCAGAAGCCGATCGGGCGTACTCCCCGCTCCAATCTCGCGACCTACACCGGGCTGTTCGACGTGGTGCGCAGGCTGTTCGCCGCCACCGACGACGCGCGGGCACGCGGCTGGAAGGCCGGACGCTTCTCGTTCAACACCAAGGGCGGCCGGTGCGAGACCTGTCAGGGCGAGGGCTTCGTCTCGGTGGAGCTGCTCTTCCTGCCGACCACGTACGCCCCCTGCCCGGACTGCGGCGGCGCCCGGTACAACCCGGCCACGCTGGAGGTCCGGCTGCGGGGGCTGACGATCGCGGACGTCCTCGGGCTGACGGTGGAGTCCGCGGCGGAGTTCTTCGCCGGCGACCGGGCCGCCTCGCGGAGTCTCGCGGCCCTGCTGGACGTCGGTCTCGGCTATCTGCGCCTCGGGCAGCCGGCGACCGAGCTGTCCGGCGGCGAGGCGCAGCGGATCAAGCTGGCGAGCGAGCTGCAGCGCGAGCGCGGCAGCCACACCCTGTACGTGCTGGACGAGCCGACGACCGGGCTGCATCCGGCCGATGTGGAGGTGCTGATGCGCCAGTTGCGGGGGCTCGTCGACGCGGGGCACACGGTGGTCGTCGTCGAGCACGACATGGACGTGGCCGCCCGCGCGGACTGGGTGATCGACATGGGGCCGGGCGGCGGGGACGAGGGCGGCCGGGTGGTGGCCGCGGGCCCGCCCGCCGAGGTCGCCCGCACGACGCCCGGCCCCACCGGTCCGTATCTCGCCCGGGCCCTCGGCGCCCCGTGACGCGGCCGGCCCGCGCGCGGACCGGCCGCCGGCGGGCAGGTGTCAGCGCCGGGATTTGCGGGCCGCCCGCAGCCACTCCCGGTTCATCGCGGTGATCGACGGCAGCGGGATGCCCTTCGGGCAGGCGGTGGCGCACTCCCCGGTCAGGGTGCAGCCGCCGAAGCCCTCGTCGTCCATGGTGGCCACCATGTCGAGGACCCGGGTCTCGCGTTCCGGCGCGCCCTGCGGCAGGACGTTCAGGTGGTTGACCTTGGCCGAGGTGAAGAGCATGGCCGAACCGTTGGGGCAGGCCGCCACGCACGCGCCGCAGCCGATGCACTCGGCGTGCTCGAAGGCGGAGTCGGCGTCCGGCTTGGGCACGGGGGTGGCGTGCGCCTCGGGCGCCGATCCGGTGGGGGCGCTGATGTAGCCGCCGGCCTGGATGATCCGGTCGAAGGCGGAGCGGTCGACCACCAGGTCCTTGACGACGGGGAAGGCGGACGCCCGCCACGGTTCGACGTCGATGGTGTCGCCGTCGCGGAAGGAGCGCATGTGGAGCTGGCAGGTGGTGGTGCGCTCGGGGCCGTGGGCGTCGCCGTTGATGACCAGTGAGCAGGCGCCGCAGATGCCTTCGCGGCAGTCGTGGTCGAAGGCGACGGGGTCCTCGCCGCGCAGGATGAGGTCCTCGTTGAGGGTGTCGAGCATCTCCAGGAAGGACATGTCCGACGAGATGCCGTCGACCTCGTAGGTCGCCATGGTGCCGGTGGCGTCGGCGTTCTTCTGGCGCCAGACGCGCAGGGTGAGCTTCATGCGTAGCTCCGCTGAGTGGGGTGGACGTACTCGAAGACGAGGTCTTCCTTGTGCAGGACGGGGGCGCCGCTGCCGGTGGACTCCCAGGCGGCGACGTAGGCGAAGGCGTCGTCGTCGCGGGCGGCCTCGCCGTCGGGGGTCTGCGACTCCTCCCGGAAGTGGCCGCCGCAGGACTCGGCGCGGTGCAGGGCGTCGAGGCACATGAGCTCGGCGAGCTCCAGGTAGTCGACGATCCGGTTGGCCTTCTCCAGCGACTGGTTGAACTCCTCGCCGGTTCCCGGCACCTTGATGCGGCGCCAGAACTCCTCGCGGATCTGCGGGATCCGCTCCAGGGCCTTGCGCAGGCCCTCCTCGGTGCGGGCCATCCCGCAGTGCTCCCACATCACCTCGCCGATCTCGCGGTGGAAGGAGTCGGGGGTGCGGTCGCCGTCGGCGCCCAGCAGCGCCTCCAGCCGTGCCTCGGTCTCGGCGACCGCCGCGGTGACGGCGGGGTGCGCGTCGTCGACGGGGTCGAAGCCGCCGCGTGCGAGGTAGTCGTTGATCGTCGACGGCAGGACGAAGTAGCCGTCGGCGAGGCCCTGCATCAGGGCGGAGGCGCCGAGCCGGTTGGCGCCGTGGTCGGAGAAGTTGGCCTCGCCGATGGCGAACAGGCCGGGGACGGTGGTCTGGAGGTCGTAGTCGACCCACAGCCCGCCCATCGTGTAGTGCACGGCCGGGTAGATCCGCATCGGGACCTCGTACGGGTCCTCCGCGGTGATCCGCTCGTACATGTCGAAGAGGTTGCCGTACTTCTCGGCCACCTTCTCCCGGCCCATCCGGCGGATCGCGTCGGCGAAGTCGAGGTAGACGCCCTGCCCGCCGGGGCCGACGCCGCGTCCCTCGTCGCAGACGTTCTTCGCCGCGCGGGAGGCGATGTCGCGGGGCACCAGGTTGCCGAAGGAGGGGTAGATCCGCTCCAGGTAGTAGTCGCGCTCGTCCTCGGGGATCCCGGCCGGCGGCCGGTCGTCGCCGTGCGCCTTCGGCACCCAGATGCGGCCGTCGTTGCGCAGCGACTCGCTCATCAGGGTCAGCTTGGACTGGTGGTCTCCGGTGCGCGGGATGCAGGTGGGGTGGATCTGGGTGAAGCACGGGTTGGCGAAGTACGCGCCGCGCCGGTGGGCGCGCCACACCGCGGTCGCGTTGGAGTTCATCGCGTTCGTCGACAGGTAGAAGACGTTGCCGTAGCCGCCGGTGGCGAGGACGACGGCGTCGGCGGTGTACGTGGAGATCTCGCCGGTCACCAGGTCGCGGGCGACGATCCCGCGGGCGCGGCCGCCGGCCACGACGAGGTCCAGCATCTCGGTGCGGGCGTGCAGGGTGACGCTGCCGGCGGCGATCTGCCGGGAGAGCGCCTGGTAGGCGCCGAGGAGGAGCTGCTGGCCCGTCTGGCCGCGGGCGTAGAAGGTGCGGGAGACCTGGACGCCGCCGAAGGAGCGGGTGTCGAGCAGACCGCCGTACTCCCGGGCGAACGGCACGCCCTGGGCCACGCACTGGTCGATGATCTCGACGGAGATCTGCGCGAGGCGGTGCACGTTGGACTCGCGGGCCCGGAAGTCGCCGCCCTTGACGGTGTCGTAGAACAGCCGGTGGATCGAGTCGCCGTCGTTGCGGTAGTTCTTGGCGGCGTTGATGCCGCCCTGCGCGGCGATGGAGTGGGCGCGGCGCGGCGAGTCCTGGTAGCAGAACTGCTCGACGTGGTAGCCCTGTTCGGCGAGGGTGGCGCCCGCGGCGCCGCCGGCGAGGCCGGTGCCGACGACGATCACGGTGTGCTTGCGCCGGTTGGCCGGGTTGACGAGTTTCGCCTCGAAGCGCCGGGTGTCCCAGCGTTCGGCGACGGGCCCGGCGGGTGCGCGGGTGTCGGCGAGGGGTTCGCCGGTCGTGTAGTCGAGGTAGCTCATGTTCAGCTCACCAATCCGGTCATGACGGCGACGGGGACGGAGACGAACCCGGCGGTCAGCGCGAGGGCCAGCAGGTTCGCGAGGGTTTTCAGCGCCCGGTCGCGGGCGGCGCTGCCGGCGCCGAGGGTCTGGGCGGCGCTCCAGAAGCCGTGCCGGACGTGGAGTCCCAGGGCGAGCACGGCCGCGATGTACACCGTGTTGCCGTACCAGGTGGAGAAGGTGTCCACGACGTTCTGGTACGGGTGGCCCTCCTGGAAGCCGCCCGGGTGGGCGTGGCCGGTGGTGAGGTCGAGGATGTGCCAGACGATGAACAGCGTCAGGATGATGCCGCCCCAGCGCATGGTGCGGGTGGCGTAGCTCGCCCGCGGCCGCTTGTGGACGTACGCCGTGGGCCTGGCCCGGATGTCGCGCCGGCTGAGCTGGTACGCGCTGACCGCGTGGCCCGCGACGGCGGCCAGCAGCACGATGCGCACCAGCCACAGCGCCCAGGAGTAGTGGAGCACGGGGGCGCCCATGGTCCGCAGCCAGTGCCCGTAGGCGTTGAACTCCTCCGGCCCGAAGAAGATCTTGAGGTTGCCGAACATGTGGGCGACCAGATAGCCGAGCATGATCAGCCCGCTGACGGCCATGACCGTCTTCTTGCCGAGGGTCGATCCCCAGAAGGTGCGCGTCATGGACGGTTTTCGCGCCGTCCGCGTGTCCAGAGCCATGGCGCCGACGGTAGGCCCGCACCCGACCAGAGGTCCAAGACATGATCCGGCTCACGTCGATAGGTCATGCCTATCGAGCGTCGTAGAGTGGGATCCATGCAGCTCCAGCAGCTCCGGTATTTCGTCGCGGTCGCCGAGACCCGGCACTTCACCCGCGCCGCCGAGCGCGTCCATGTCTCCCAGCCGTCGCTCTCCCAGCAGATCCGCGCCCTGGAGCAGGAACTCGGCGCGGACCTCTTCGGCCGGGCCCGCGGGAACATCGCGCTCACCGACGCCGGCGAGGCCCTTCTCCCGCTGGCCCGCAGGATCCTCGCGGACACCGAGACCGCCCGGCGCGAGGTGCAGGAACTGGCGCAGCTGCGTCGCGGCCGGGTCAGGCTCGGCGCCACGCCGAGCCTGTGCACCGGACTGCTGCCGCGGGTGCTGCGCACCTTCCACGACCGGCATCCGGGCATCGAGCTGATCATCGAGGAGTCCGGTTCGCACGACCTGGTCCGCGAGCTGGCCCGCGGAGCGCTCGACCTGGCCCTGGTGGTGCTCCCCCTGCCGTCCCCGTCCCCCGCCCTCACCACCGTCGAGCTGCTGCGCGAGGACCTGGTGGTGGTCTCCTCACCGGACTCCCCCGCCCCGCCGTCACCCCTGCGCGTCGCCGACCTCGCCGACGAGCCCCTGGTGATGTTCCGGCACGGCTACGACCTGAGGGACCTCACGGTCGCCGCCTGCCGCGCCGAGGGCTTCGAGCCGTCGTTCACGGTGGCCGGCGGCGAGATGGACGCCGTACTCGGATTCGTCCGCGCCGGCCTCGGGGTGGCCGTGGTCCCGGCGATGGTGGCCCAGGGAGCCGCCCGCGACCTCCGCACGACCCCCCTCGCCTCCCCCGGACTCCACCGCACCATCGCCCTGGCCCACCGCAGCGACGTCGCCCCGCCCCGCGCGGCCCGCGAACTCCAGCGGGTCCTCCTGGCGGCGACGTAGCCCCCCGGTCCGGAACCGCTCCCCACCCCTCCGGAGGCCCCCGTTCCAGCCCCGGCCCGCTCAAGGCCGGAGGCCCTCGTTCCAGCCCCGCCGGCGTTTGAGGCGCGGGGGCCCGGGGGCAGAGCCCCCGCCACGGCGCCGCTCCCGACAGCGCACGGGCCACGCACCCGCAGAAGCCCCCGCCCCGGGGCACGGCACCCCCACGAGGCACTCCGCCCCGGAGACCCCCACGCCCCGGCACCCGCAAACGCCCCAGCGGGACACCTTCACACCGCGTCGGCCATCACCAGCGCGTGAATCCGGTCCGGCGCACCGGGCCGCGCGTAGTACCACCCCTGCGCCGTGTCGCACCCCAGCTCGCGCAGCTGCTCCGCCTGCGCCCCCGTCTCCACGCCCTCCACGGTCACCGCGAGCTCCAGACTGTGCGCGAGCGACACGATCCCCTCGACGATCTTCAGGTCCACGGGGTCGCAGGGATGCTGCTGCATCCCCTGCGTGAAGGAACGATCCAGCTTCAGCACGCTCACCGGCAGCCTCCGCAGGTTCGCCAGGTTCGAGTACCCGGTGCCGAAGTCGTCGAGCGCGATGTCCACACCCATCTCCGACAGCTGGCGCAGCGGCTTGAGCAGGTCCTCGTCCGCGCCGATCAGCGCCGACTCGGTCACCTCCAGGCAGAGCGCCCCCGGCTCCAGCCCGGAGCGCTCCAGCACGTCGACGGTGTCCGCGACCAGCCCCGGGTGCTGGAGCTGCGCGGGCGAGAGGTTGACGTTGATCCGCAGCGGCCCCCCGTCCGCGTGCCGCCTGCTCCAGAAGCGGGCCTGGCGCACCGCCTCCTGGAGGACCCAGCGGCCCAGCGGCACGATCAGGCCCGTGCGTTCGGCGAGCGGGATGAAGCGGTCTGGTCCGAGGACCCCGTGCTGCGGATGGCACCAGCGCACCAGCGCCTCGGCCCCGTGCACCGTTCCGTCGCCGAGGTGCACGAGCGGCTGGTACTCGATGAAGAACTCGCCGCGCTCCAGCGCGGCGGGCAGCGCGGTGGTGAGCCCGTGCCGGGTGATCGCGCGGGCGTCCGCCTCCGGGTCGGCGAGCTCGAAGCGGTTGCCGCCCGCGGACTTGGCCCGGTACATGGTGATGTCGGCGCTGCGCAGCACCTCGGCGCTGGTCCGTTCGCCCGCCGGGCCCTCGACGATGCCGATGCTGCCGCGGACGGTGAACTCGCGGCCGTCGACGTTGATCGGTGAAGCGAGCGAGCCGAGGATGCGGGAGGCGAGTTCGTCGGCCTCCCGTTCGGTGTCCGGGCCGGTCGTCAGCGCCACGAACTCGTCGCCGCCGAGCCGTGCGACCATCTCGCCCGGTGCGGTCGCGCAGCTCTGGAGCCGGTCGGCGACTTCGACGAGGAGCCGGTCGCCGGTGGCGTGGCCGAGGCTGTCGTTGATGGCCTTGAAGCCGTCGAGGTCGAGGTAGCAGAGCCCGAAGCGGGCGCCCTCCCCGGCCGTGACCGCCTTCTCCAGGCGCTCGAAGAACAGCGTCCGGTTGGGCAGCCCGGTGAGGGCGTCGTGGGTGGCCTCGTAGCGCAGCCGCAGATTGAGCAGCCGGCGTTCGGTGGTGTCCTCCATCAGCGCGAGCTGGTACTGCGGCTCGCCCTCGGCGTCGCGCAGCAGGGAGACGGTGAGGTTGGTCCACAGCACCGTGCCGTCGTTGCGGTAGAACGGCTTCTCGGTCCGGTACTCCTCGCGCCGGCCGCTCACCAGTTCCCGGTAGAGGTCCCACACCTGGGGGCGGTCCTCGGGGTGCGCCCAGTCGCTCATCCGGCGTCCGCGGACGTGGTGTTCCAGGCCGCCGAACATCCGGGTCAGGGTGTCGTTGACCTCCAGGACGTTGCCGTCGAGGTCCGCGATGGCGATGCCGATCGCCGCGCCCTCGAAGACGGCCCGGAAGCGGACCTCGGTGTCGTGCATGGCCTGGAGCGCGTCGCTGCGGGCCATGAGCGAGGAGCGGGCGATGGCCTCCTGCTCGGCGAGGGTCCGCTCACGCAGTGCGTGCGCGAAGCCGGCGGCGACGGCGTGCTGGAGCCGTGCGCAGCGGGCACGGCTCTCGTCGGCGCTCTGCGCGGGGTCGCCGCAGTACAGGACGAGATAGGAGTCGATGACGCCGAGGGTGCGGCTCAGCGCCTCGGGGTCGGTGCAGTGGGCGTCGACGAGGGCGGCGCCCACCCGCTGGGCCGGCTGCGGGGTGAACGGCCGGGCGTGGAGCTCCTGGTGGAGCTCGCGGGCCACGGGCAGCAGATGCTGTTCGAATTCCGGCCGGGTCAGCGACGTGGCGGTGACGGGGAAGATCGCCCGGCTCCAGATGGTCGCGAATCGCCTCAGGCGGTCCTCCAGGGCGTCCGGCTCCTCCGCGGAGACGGCGGCCTGCGCGTCGGGCCTCACGCCTTGTGCCCCACCCCTGCGTAACCGGAGAACGCGTATGGGTCCTCCTGGTCGGCGGGCCCGTCGGGCCGCCAGTGGGGCATGGGCACGAGACCGGGCTCGGTCATCTCGAACCCCTCGAAGAACGCCGAGATCTCCTCGCGGCCCCGCATGGCCAGCGGCTGGCGGATGTCCCGGTACACACCGACCGCTCCGCCGGCCGCCTCGGGGGTCACCGGGACGCCCTCGTAGGAGGCGTGGGTCAGGATCAGCAGGCTGCCGGGGGCGAGTTCGTCGCGCAGGGCGGCAACGGCCGCGTACGGGTCGTCGCCGTCCTGGAGGAAGTGCAGGACGGCGACGAGGAGCAGGGCCACCGGGCGGTCCAGGTCGAGCAGGTCCCGTACTTCGGCGCTGTCGAGGATCTGGTTGGGCTTTCGCAGGTCCGCGGCGAGCACGGCGGACCGGTCGTCGCCCTCCAGCAGGCTGCGGCTGTGGGCGACGGCGACGGGGTCGTGGTCGACGTAGACGACGCGGGCGTCCGGCACGGCCCGGCGGGCCACTTCGTGGACGTTGCCGAAGGTGGGAATGCCGGAACCGACGTCGAGGAACTGCGTGATTCCCCGGCCGGCGGCGTAATTCACCGCGCGTCGCATGAACGCCCGGTTCGCCTGCATGATCTTCGGCAGGCCCGGCATGAACTGCATCGCCTTGCGGGCGGCTTCCCGGTCGACCTCGAAATTGTGCGAACCGCCCAGGTAGTAGTCGTACATGCGGGAAACGCTCGGCACCGATATGTCGATGCCATGCGGTGCCCAGGCGGGACGCTCCATCGATGTCTCCAACAAGTCGCCACGGAGGGTCGGCCATGTCCATGGCCAGTGTTCGAGCCGAGGCTACTGATCGCCCGCCAAGAGGGCGAGTCCAAACGGAAATTAGCGGTCCGTTCTTGGTCACACGACGTGGTCACGGGCGGGGCGGCGGGAAGTCGTCATATCGAGACGTCATGCGCACGCGTCATGACCGTTCGTCACCGGACGCCGGTACCTGTGGGACGCACATGCGCCCGGCCCGCCGGCACACCGGGGGTGTGCGACGGACCGGGCGCGGGCCGGAGCTGCGTGGGGACTACTTGGGTGCTCCGACCGGCTTGCCCTCCGGGGAGACGGCGTACCAGGTGCCGCCGACGCCCTGGCCGTTGGTGTCGCCGGGCTTGGCGTCCCCGGAGAAGGTGTAGATGGGCCAGCAGTCGATGGTCTGCTGGGCGATGCCGTCGGGGCGGTCGAAGGTGACGAAGCCCTTCTTCAGGATGCCGGCCGTGTCGTTCTTCTCGACGGGTTCGACGACGGGCCACTTCTCCAGGCAGGCGCCGGTGCAGGCCGTCTTCATGGGCCAGGCGGAGTCCTTCATGAAGCGGTAGACGGTCATGCCGTTCCGGTCCACGACGATGTCGCCGAGCTTGGGGTCCTTGCGCACCGAGAGCCCGGCGAGGTCGGCCTCCTCACCCCCGGCCTCCCCTCCGGCGGCCTCCTCGCCGCCGCCCGGCTGGGCCTTCTTCCCGTCCGGCGCCGAGGCGTACCAGGTGCCGCCCACGCCCTGGCCGTTGGCGTCGCCCGCCTTGGTGTCCTTGGCGTAGCGGTACATCGGCCAGCCGCCGATGGTGAGCTGCTTCGATCCGTCGGCCCTGGTCACCTCGCCGATCAGGGAGGGGTCGACGCCGGGGGCCGCGGTGGCACCGCCGGCGGCCACCACGGGCCAGGTCTTCGCGCAGTCGCCTTCGCAACTGGACTTCGGCGGCTTGGCGGTGTCCTTGTCGAAGCGGTAGAGGGTGAAGCCCGCGCTGTCCGTGACGACCTCGCCCAGCTCCTTGCTGTCCCAGACGGCCAGCTGGCCGGCGGGCTTGGCCTCGGCCGCCGCACCGCCCCCCGCGGAGCCGTAGCCCGCGTCCGCCCCGTAGCCGCCGTCGCCGGGGGCCGCGGGGTTCGCGGCGCCGACGGCCTGACCGTTGGGGGTCGTGGTGCCCTGGTCCTGACCGCACGCCGTCGTCAGCGCGAGTACGGCCGCCGCGGTCACCGCGAGCGAGGCGTTCCGCCAGGTGTTCATGTCCACTCCCGTAGTTCTTCCAGCCCGGTGCGGCGCCGCCCGGCGCCGTTCATGGCCCTAGGTACGGACGCGGGGGCGGCGGGTGTTCAACAGCGGGAGAAGAATCTTTCCGGTCGCGGACGCGAATGGTCGAAATACCTTTGACACCGGGCCAATTCGCCCCTGAACGCGGCGCCGCGAATTGGCCGGATCTCAACTCATCCCCGGCCGTCCGCAGGGCGTCCGCCGTCGATGCCGCGCAGGCCGTCCAGCGCTTCCCGGACCCGCGTGCGCAGTTCGTCGCTCCCCTTGTGCCCCGCGTCGTCCACGACGACGAGTTCGGCGCCGCGCCAGGAGCGGGACAGTTCCCAGGCCGTGTCCAGGGGGGAGCTCAGGTCGAGCCGCCCGTGGAAGAGGACTCCCGGAATTCCGTCCAGTCGCCCGGCGCCGTCCAGCAGCGCCCCCTCGTCGAGCCAGGCGCCGTGTGCGAAGTAGTGGGCGGCGATGCGCACGAGCGCGATCCGCGCGTCGTCGGGCCGTCCGCTGTAGACGTCGGGCGCCCCGTGCGGCTCCAGCGACAGGACGGCGTCCTCCCAGCGGCACCAGTCGGCGGCCGCCTGCTCTCGCACCGCAGGGTCGGGACTCTCCATGCGGCGGGCGTAGGCGGCGACCACGTCGCCGGGCCCCGCAGCCTCCGGCACCCCTGCGCGGAAGCGGTGCCACTGCTCGGGGAAGAAGCGTCCGACGCCCCGGTAGAGCCAGTCGATCTCCGACCGCCGGGTGGTGGTCACCCCGTTGACCACGATGCCGGCCACCCGATCCGGGTGCCGCTGCGCGTACGCGAGCAGCAGCGTCGACCCCCAGGACCCGCCGTGGAGCACCCACCGCCGGACGCCGAGGAATTCGCGCAGGCGCTCCATGTCGGCGAGGAGGTGGTGCGTCGTGTTGGCGCCCATGGCGGCGCCCGGGTCGGACGCGTGCGGCGTGCTGCGGCCGCAGCCGCGCTGGTCGAAGAGGACGATGCGGTACGCCGTCGGGTCGAAGTACCGCCGCATGCCGGGGACGCAGCCGGAGCCGGGGCCGCCGTGCACGACGAGGGCGGGTGTGCCGCGCGGGTTGCCGGACACCTCCCAGTGCACCCGGTTCCCGTCGCCGACGTCCAGCATCCCTTCGTCGTACGGCTCGATGGGCGGATACAGCTCTGCCATGACGTGTCCCCTCTCCTCGCCCGCCGCCGCGCGCCGCCCGTCCGGCGCGCACGACGCCCCGGTGGACGCCCCCTGCGGCGGTGGACGCCCGACAATACAACAGTGCTGTTATATTTCACGGATGTCTCCGACCGCCTCCGCCGCCTCCTCCGCCGCCGGGCCGGGCCCCGAACTCCTCGGCACCCGCCTGCGCCTGCTGCTGAGCCTGCTCGACGCCGACGTGGCATCGGTCCACGCGGACCTGGGCCTCACCGGCGTCCGCCCCCACTGGGTCCCGTACCTGCGCGCGCTCGCCGCCCGGGGACCGAGCTCGGTGCGGGACCTGGCAGCCGCGACGGGCGTGACCCACTCGGCGGCCAGCCAGACCGTCGCCCGGCTGGACCGCGAAGGGCTCGTCACCGTCGCCCCCGGCCGGGACGCCCGGCAGCGCATCGCCGCACTGACGGCACGGGCACGCGGCCTGCTGCCCGCGCTCGACGCCGAATGGGAGGCCACCGCGGCCGCGGCGGCGGCCCTCGAGGCGGAGCTCTCGTACCCGCTCAGCGCACTGGTCTCCGAAACCCTGGACGCACTGGAACGCCGCCCGCTGCGCGAACGCATCGCGGAGGCGGCCCCCCATCTCATCCGGCCCGCCCCCTGACCCTCCGACACGCCCGCCATGTCACCCCGGAGGACCGGCGGCGTGACCCGATTGCCCTACACCGATCGCGGGCCGATGGGGGCGCTCATAGCGTTTCGGTGATCGAGGAGCACTCCCCGATCTGTGCGGAAACGGTTCCGCAGCTGCTCCTCGGGGACCCGGAGGTCCGACCATGCGTGCGATACGTGCCGCATCCGCCGCTCTCGGAGCGGCCGCACTCGCCCTGACCGCTCCCACCGCCGCGTTCGCCGTCAACAACACGCCGTACGACTTCTCCGTGACACCGTCGACGGTGTCGGCGGGCGGCCGTGTGACCCTGACCGCCGGCGGCTGCCCGAGCACGACCACCGTGACGTCCGGCGTCTTCGACACCGTGACCATCCCCCAGAACGGCGCCGCCACGGCCGTCGTCGACTGGGACGCCCGGCCGGGCGCCGTCTACTCCGTCCAGTTCAACTGCATCGGGCGGATCGGCACCCTGGACCTGCGGATCGCGGGCGGCTCCGCCACGCCCACCGCCAGTTCCACCCGGCCCGCCGCCACCATCGCCCCGTCCGGTGTGCGCGGCGGCGAGGGCGGCAGCATCGACGGCATGAACACGGCGGAGATCGCGGCGGGCGGCGCGATGGTCGCGGCTGCGGCCACGGCCACCGTCCTGGTCCTGCGCCGGCGCTCGGCCGACCGCCGCCACTGATGCGAGCAGACCGCGCCGCCCCGCCCGGACAGCCCGTCGCCCCGAGTCCTGGTCCAGGACTCGGGGCGACGGGCAGCAGGCCGACCGGGAGGTTCGGCCGGTCAGACCTGGCCGCTGACGGTGCGGCGGCGGCGTGCGATGAAGACGCTGCCGCCCACCGCGGCGGTGGCGACCAGACCCGCACCGATGGCCATCTCGGTGCTGGTGGGTCCGATCGACCCGCCGAGGCCGCCCTGGGCGCCCCGGGCGGGAAGCACGGTGAACGAGGCGCTCGCGGTCTGCGAGCTGTCGTTGCACCGGACCGTCAGGTGGTAGCTGCCGGGCGCGGCGTTGTTGCGGACCCGGGCGGTGGCGGTGGACTCGCCGCCACGGTCGCCCCGCGGGGAGAGCGTGGCGTCGGGGAAGGCGTTCGAGCTGACGGTGCCACCGCGGCGGCATCCGTCGGCAGTGATCGTCAGGGTGCCTCCGGGGAAGACCGAGGAGGGGCTGACTTGGACGTTCCTCGGGCCGTCCCCACCGCCGGCGGCGGCCAGTGGAGCGCAGAGCCCGACGGCCGCGAAGGCGGTCGCGGTCACCGCGAGAGCGCGGGTAGCACGCATCGTTGAACCTCCAGCGGAAGACGCTCCGAAGCGGCGCTCCGGGATATTCGACGAGGACGCCTTCCACCAGGAACCATCACCGAGGGTGGCATCCCTCGCATTTCGGGCTTGGGCCACCCCGGTGAGGCGACACGCCGCGCCGCGCCGCCCCGACCTGACGGAGTCGCAGGTCACAGACCGTCAGATGTATTTATCCGCTCGTTACTCGGATGGGTCACCCCGACTGGCCCCGCCACCCGTTCGCCCTTCCCTGATCGCCGCCCCGGGCGCGCGTGCTTAGCGTGCCTGCATGCGCATTAAGGGGAGAACCACGAGCCGGGACACCTTCGGCAGGGAGCGGGGACGGCGCTCGCCCTGGGGCGTGCTGGCGCTCGTCATGCTCAGCGGGATCGCGCTCATGAAGAACGGCGTCGACGTCGGGCTCGGTCCGCCGCAGCCCGCCGCGGCGGCGTCCCTCGGCAGCCACACCGGGGAGACGTTCCTGCCGGTGCCGCTCGAACCGCTGCCGTACGCGCCCCCGGCCACGGTGCGGCTGCCGTCCATCGACGTCGACGCCCCGATCATGGACGTCGGGCTCGACGACAAGGGCTGGATCGCGGCGCCGCCGCCGCAGGACCCGAATCTCGCGGGCTGGTTCCAGAACGGCGTCGCCCCCGGCCAGCGCGGCACCGCCGTGATCGTGGGCCATGTCGACAACCAGGCGGGCCCCGCCGTCTTCTACGGCCTCGGTTCGGTGAAGAAGGGCCAGCTCGTCGAGGTGCCCCGCCTCGACGGCCGGGTAGCGGTCTTCGAGGTCTACGGCGTGGAGGTCTTCTCCAAGCACGACTTCCCGGGGGTGCGGGTCTACGGCGACACCGGCCAGCCGGAGCTGCGGGTGATCACCTGCGGCGGCGGCTACACCAAGGCGGACGGCTACGACGGCAACGTCGTCGTCTTCGCGCGGATGGTCAAGACGCGCTGACCCGCCGTACGTCATGTCCGGAGCCCCCGCGGCGGTGCCGCGGGGGCTCCGGACATGACGTACGGACCGGGGGCGGGGGCCTCAGACGCGGGGGACGGTGATGCGGTAGCCGGCGTCGACGAGGCGCGGGAGGTAGCGGCGCAGCGCGGCGACGCTCTGGGAGCGGTCGCCCCCGGCGTCGTGGGAGAGCACCACCACGCCGGGGGCGGCGCCGTCCATGACCCGGCGGACGATCGTGCCGGTGCCGGGCTCCGTCCAGTCCAGGGTGTCCACGGTCCAGGCGAGCGGCTCCATGCCGAGTTCGGCGCCGATCTCGAAGGAGTGCTTGTTCCAGGCCCCGTACGGGGCGCGGTACCAGCGCGGTGCCGCGCCGACCGTCTTCTCGACGATGTCGCTGGTGCGGCCCAGTTCGCGGCGGATCGCGGACGGGGCGAGTCCCGGCACGAGCGGGTGGGACCAGGTGTGGTTGCCGATCAGATGCCCGCCGTCGGCCATCTCGCGCAGCAGGTCGGGGTGGTACCGGGCCATCTCCCCGCAGACGAAGAACATGGCGGGCACGCCGTGGGCGCGCAGTGTCTCGAGAACGGCGGGGGTGTAGCGCGGATCGGGTCCGTCGTCGAAGGTGAGGACCATGGTCCGGCCCTCGCCGGGCAGCTCCAGGAGCGGACGGGTGCGGACCGGCGGCAGGGCGCGCCGGGCGAGGGGCGCCTGCGCGGTCATGGGCTGCAGGCGGTAGGCGGATGCCTGCTGAGGGCGGGCGGCGGCCTCGGGGCCCCTGGCCGGGGGTGCCGCCCCGGGTCTGCCGCCGGGCGCGGCACGCTCGGGCATGCCCGAGCGTTCGGTGGCCAGCAGACCTCCCAGGACCGCGGCGCCGGAGAGGGCGGCGGCGACACGCAGTACGGAGCGGCGCGGAACGAGTGGCTGATCCTTTTCCATGGCCCACTGCTCGCACGGCCGTCGCCCCGCACGCACGACCGACACGGGGAGGCGGCGGATTCAACCCGGCTGGCGCAAGGGGCGGGGCGGCGGCCCGGACGGCCGGTCCGCCGGCCGGGCGGTTAGCCTCGAAGGCGTGACTCAGCGACAGCCGTCCCAGGGGTTCGAACGCGGCACGGACGGGCCGAAGGTGATCGTCGCCGGAGTGGACGGGTCGGACTCGTCGCTGCGGGCAGCCGCTTACGCCGGCGGGCTCGCCCGCCGTCAGGGGGCGCTGCTGGCGATCGTGTACGTGCAGCCGGTGATGCCGGCGGGTGCGGCGCTCGGGGTACCGGTGGCCGGCACCACCGAGGAGATCGCCGAGGGGCTGGCCGCCGAGATCCGTGCGGCCGCCGAGAGGCTGCGCGGCGTCTGGGACGTGCGGTGGGAGTTCCACACCTTCCGCGGTGACCCGTACACGGGACTGGTCACCGCGGCCGACGAACTGAAGGCGGACGCCGTGGTGGTGGGCGCGTCGGAGTCGGCGGGGCACCGGATCGTCGGGTCGGTCGCGGTCCGCCTGGTCAAGGCGGGCCGCTGGCCGGTGACGGTCGTGCCCTGACCCCGTGGGCTCAGCGGCCCATGACCAGGCCGTCCCCGGCCGCGCCGCGGCCGAGGACCGCCGCGGTGACGGCGGCCAGCGCGGTGTGGTGCTCCGGCCGGGCGGAGCCCTTCGCGACGGCGTCGGCCAGGTTGACGACCCGGCCCGCGACGGTGTCCATCCACTGCGGGACGTACTCGGCGCGGGTGACCTCCCAGCGCTCCCCGGGCGTCGCGGGCGGGGAGAAGGTGAACCGGGCGATGGAGCCATGGTTGCCGCGAGGGTCGTGGACGCCCTCGTAGTTGATCATCGCGCCGGCGATCTGGTCGCCCATGCCGTAGACGACCCAGGTGCCGTTCACCTTCTCGTACGCCTGGGGGACGTGGGCGTGGGTGCCGAGGATGAGGTCGATGTCCGGGCGGCCGCCGGTCGCGGAGGCGGTCAGTTCGCGGGCGAGGGCGAGCTGCCGGCCGTCGGGGGCGGTCTGCCATTCGGTGCCCCAGTGGAGGCTGACCACGACGACGTCGGCACCCGCCCGGCGGGCGGCGCGGGCGTCGTCGACGATCCGCTGACGGTCGATGAGCGCCACGCTCCACGGGCGGTCCTCGGGCAGCGGGATGTCGTTGGTGCCGTAGGTGTAGGCGAGCTGGGCCACCTCGGCGCCGCCGGCCGTGAGCCGGGCGGGCCGGCCGGCCTCCTGCTCGGTGCGGGCGGACCCGGCGTGGGCGACGCCGGCACGGTCGAGGGCGTCGAGGGTGCGGGCGATGCCGGGCGCGCCGTCGTCGAGGGTGTGGTTGGAGGCCGTGGAGCAGGAGTCGTAGCCGGTGTCGGCGAGGGCGCGGGCGATCTCGGGCGGGGACTTGAAGGAGGGGTAGCCGCTGTAGTCGCCGTTCTCGCCGTACACGGTCTCCATGTGGCAGATGGCCAGGTCGGCGGCGGAGACGACCGGGGCGACTCCGGCGAGCATGGGGCGGAAGTCGTGTCCGGTGCCGCCCGCGTCGGCGGCGGCCTGTTGGATCACGGACGCGTGCGGGAGGACGTCGCCGCTGGCGGCCAGGGTGAAGGGGCGCTCGGCGGCACGGGCGCCCCCGGCCGCGGAGGGGGCCTGTCCGGCGGGGGGCGCCGTCCGCGGCCGGGCGGGGTCGGCCGCGCAGCCGGCGGCACAGGCCAAGGCGGCGAGGGCGGCGCAGGCGAGCGCGGTGCGGCCGGGGCGGCGGCCGCGCGGGCGGGGTGGGGTCGAGGGCATCGCAACCAGCCTCCGAATTATCTTATTTACGGCATATCGGACTGCCGACGAGACAGGGGCGGCCCGGACGAGTCAAGCGACGCCACCGCCGGGTCGCTGCAACGGCCGCCCTCGGCACCGCTCCCACGGGCCGCCACCGCCCGGCGACCGCGCCTGACGGGCGGCGGCTGACCGGGGCCCGGGGTCCCGGACAGCGGCCTGCCGGGTGCCGGGGCCGGGAGGCGCGGCACGTCCGGAGATCCCGGACCGCACGACCGGGCGGGGGCCGGGAGACACCGGACCCCGGAAGGCCGCCCCGCCTCCCCGACCGCGGCCCGTCGGAGGCCGGAGGCCGGAGCGCGCGGCACAACCGGCCGCGAGGCGGCCGCGGGCGCCGGACGGTGCGACCGCCCGCCGCACGGCCACCGGTCCGGCACCCCGGCCGACCGTTCACCGCACCACTCACCGCCCGGTGCGACCGTTCGCCGACGACCCCGGTACGGCGTCTGTCGCGGCGCCGCCCGATGCGTTCGTATACGCCACGTGACGGCGACCTACGGGTGAAGGGGTGTTGGCAATGGCGACGGCGACCGCGACCACCGACGAGAGGGCCATGGCGGAACTCCAGCGCGAGCACGGGCCCGCGCTGCTGAGTTTCCTGCTCGGCCTGACGTACGGGGACCAGCAGCGCGCCGAGGACCTGCTCCAGGAGACGCTGGTGCGCGCGTGGCAGCACCCCGAGGCGTTCGACGCCCCCTACGAGTCCATGCGGCCGTGGCTGTTCACCGTCGGCCGCCGCCTCGCCATCGACGCCCGGCGCTCCCGGCTCGCCCGCCCCGCCGAGATCGGCGACGGCGTCCTCGCCACCACCCCCGACCCGGCGGACCGCACCGAGAGCGCCGTCGCCGCACTCGACGTACGGGCCGCCGTCGGCTCCCTCAGCCCCGAGCACCGCGCCGTACTGGTGAAGATCTACTTCCACGGCCTGAGCGTCAACGAGGCCGCCGAGGCGCTCGGCATCCCGCCCGGCACCGTGAAGTCGCGCTCCCACTACGCGCTGCGGGCGCTCGCCCGCGGCCTGCCCGGCTACAGCAGGCGGCCCGTCCCACCCGCCCCGCGGACCACGGTCGTACGCGACTCCCCCACCGGGCACGGCCTCGGCGCCTCCGTATGCCGAACGTCACGCCGCAGTTGAGCCATTCGGGGCCCCGGGCCGTCGCAGACGGTGGAGGCTCGTGCACGAGACCCGGAGAACCGACGTCGAAGGTGGGGGAAGGCATGCGGCCCGAGAGCACCGGAGGGGCGGGGCTGGCCGTCCCGATGTCCTGGCTGTGCGCCGAGTACACGGCGGACGTGATCCTGCGCACCGGCGGGCTGGTGCCCCCGGGCTCCCTGGAGTTCCGCGCGGGACAGCGCGTCCTCGCCCTCACCGTCCACCTGGGCGACGGCGCCGCCGCCGGAACGTTCGCCGCCGGAGGCGCGCCGGACACCGACGAGTGGCTCTCCCTCACCGCCGCCGGGCGGCCCTGGCCCGACTGGGTCGGCGACCGGCTCGCCGCCCGGGAGCGGCACGGCGGCCCCGACCCCGACCTGGCACTCGCGACGGCAACCTGGCACTGGCTGCGCACCACCCACGTGTACGCCACGGACCTCGGCGACCTCGAACCGTGGCACCCCTCCCGCCCGCGCCCCGGCAGCGTCGACGAGAGCCGCAGGGCGTGGACGCCCGCCTGGGAGCTGGGCCTGCCGCTCGGCCACCTGGCCGTCCGCCTCTGGTGAGCGCCGCCGGACGGCTCAGCCGACGACCCGCCGGCCGGACGACGAGTGCACGCCCGCCCGGTACTTGGGCACGCGGACGGTGATCTTCATCCCGGCGCCCGCGGCCGTCTCGATCACCAGCCCGTGGTCGTCCCCGTAGACCTGGCGCAGCCGCTCGTCGACGTTGAGCAGCCCGATGCCCGATGCCGTGGGCCCCCGGCCGGCCAGGATCGCGCGCAGCACCTCGGGGTCCATGCCGACGCCGTCGTCCTCGATGGTCACGACGGCCTCGGCGCCCGCGTCCCGGGCGGCGATGGTGACCCGGCACTCGGCGCGCGAGTCCTCCAGCCCGTGCTTGACCGCGTTCTCGACCAGCGGTTGCAGACACAGGAATGGCAGCGTCACCGGCAGCACCTCGGGCGCCACCTGGAGGGTGACCTTCAGCCGGTCGCCGAACCGCGCCCCGGCCAGGGCCAGGTACTGCTCGATGCAGCGCAGTTCGTCGGCGAGGGTGGTGAAATCGCCGTGCCGGCGGAACGAGTACCGGGTGAAGTCGGCGAACTCCAGCAGCAGGTCCCGGGCGCGTTCCGGATCGGTGCGCACGAACGAGGCGATGGCCGCCAGTGAGTTGAAGATGAAGTGCGGCGAGATCTGGGCCCGCAGGGCACGGATCTCCGCCTCGATCAGCCGGGTGCGCGAGCGGTCCAGCTCGGCCAGCTCCAGCTGCACCGACACCCACCGGGCGACCTCGGTCGCCGCCCGCACCAGGACCGCCGACTCCCGCGAGCCGTAGGCGACGAGGGTGCCGAGCACCCCCTCCTCACCGCTGAGCGGGGCGATCACGAACCAGCGCAGCGGGCACTCCAGGTCCGCGCACTCCGAGCGCACGCTCTGGCTGCGCCCGGACCCGAGCACTTCGGCGACCCGGACCATCACCTGCTCCCGGTGGTGGTCGCCGCCCGGACCGTCCCAGGCGAGCACCCGCTCCCGGTCGGTCAGGCACAGGGCCTCCGTGCCGAGCAGCGACCGCAGCCTGCGGGCGGCCTTGCGGGCCGTGTCCTCGGTGAGCCCCGCCCGCAGCGGCGGCGCCGCCAGCGATGCCGTGTGCAGGGTGTGGAAGGTGGCGCGTTCGACCGGTGTGCCGAGGTCGAGGTCCGCCTTGGCGCCCCGCCGCGCGGTGCCCCTGCCCGCCGCGAACCCGACGGCGAGCAGCACCGCGCCCGCGGCGGCGAGCGCCGCCGCCTCCATGCCCGTCATCGCTCCGCACCTTCCGTCTGCTGTCTGCCGGCGAGGTCCTCGGGGAGGTGCAGCCGGGCGAGGATCGCCGCCGCCCCCGCGGGTATGTGGCGGGGGGTGGCCAGCGACACGGTCACCATGGTCAGGAAGCCCAGCGGCACCGACCAGACGGCGGGCCACGCCATCAGCGTGTGTGCCCAGCCCTCGGGGGGCAGTCCCGCCCGGGTCGCCATCACGGCCGTCAGCGCCGCCCCGCCGCCGGCCACCAGTCCGGCCGCCGCGCCGGGGGGCGTCAGCCGCCGCCACCAGATGCCGAGCACCAGCAGCGGGCAGAACGAGGAGGCCGACACGGCGAACGCCAGCCCGACGGCGTCGGCGACCGGCACGTTGCTGGTCACCACGGACAGGCACAGCGGGACCGTCATGGCCACCAGGGTCGCCAGCCGGAAGTGCCGCACCCCGCGCGATGGCAGCACGTCCTGGGTGATCACCCCGGCCACCGACATCGTCAGTCCGGAGGCCGTCGACAGGAACGCCGCGAACGCCCCGCCCGCGAGCAGAGCGCCCAGCAGTTCCCCCGCCAGGCCCCCGATCACCCGCTCCGGCAGCACCAGGACCGCCGCGTCCGCCGCGCCGGTGAGCGCGAGCTCCGGCGCGTACACCCGCCCCAGCGCTCCGTAGACCGGGGGCAGCAGGTAGAATGCGCCGATCAGTCCCAGCACCACGAGCGTGGTCCGCCGGGCCGCCCGTCCGTTGGGGCTGGTGTAGAAGCGGACCGCGACATGGGGCAGCCCCATCGTGCCGAGGAATGTCGCCAGGATCAGTCCGTACGTCGCGTACAGCTGGTAGCCGTCCCGCCCCCCGGACAGCGGCTGCGACCAGCTGACCGGGTCCGTGCCCGACACCGTCCGCTCCGGTACCGGGGCCCCCTTCGGCAGACCGAGCTCGGTGCCCGCCTCGATCCGGTGGGTGCCCGGGGCGAGGGTGACGCGGTCGCCGCGGTGCCGCTCGCCGTCGACGGTGCCGGTGACCGTCACCGTCAGCGGGGCGCCGAGATCGACGCGTACGGTGTCGCCGACCCGGATGTCGGTGTGCTCGCGCAGCACGGCGGGCGCGTCGAACCGGGCACGCGGGGCGTCGTCACCGGCCCACGCGGCCACCAGGAACAGCGCCGGCACCAGCAGGGCGGTCAGCTTCAGCCAGTACTGGAACGCCTGGACGAAGGTGATGCTGCGCATCCCGCCCGCCGCGACCGCCCCGATGACCACCACGGCCACCACCAGCGACCCCAGCCAGTCCGGGGCGCCGGTGAGGATCTCCAGGGTCAGCCCGGCGCCCTGGAGCTGGGGCAGCAGGTAGAGCCAGCCGATCCCGACGACGAAGAGGCTCGCCAGCCGGCGCACCACCGCGGACTCCAGCCGGGCCTCGGCGAAGTCGGAGAGCGTGTACGCCCCGGAACGGCGCAGCGGAGCGGCGACGAGCACCAGCAGGACCAGGTAGCCGGCCGTGTACCCCACGGGGTACCACAGCATGTCCGGTCCCTGGAGCAGCAGCAGCCCGGCGATGCCGAGGAAGGAGGCGGCGGAGAGGTACTCGCCGCTGATGGCCGCCGCGTTCAGCCCCGGCCCCACCGTGCGGGAGGCCACGTAGAAGTCGGAGGTGGTGCGGGATATGCGCAGCCCCAGCGCGCCGATCAGGACGGTGGCGAGGACCACGGCGGTGACGGCGGCCACCGCGTAGGTCTGGTTCACGTGTCAGCGGCCTTCGACGAGCCGGGTGAAGTCGCGTTCGTTGCGCTCGGCCCTGCGCACGTACCAGCGGGCCGTCAGCCACATCACCGGGTACACACCGAATCCGAGCGCCGCCCAGACGAACGGAGCCGGCGACCCCGGGGAGCCGCCGAGCGCGGCGGGCAGGGCGAACAGCAGCGGCAGCGAGCCGACGAACAGCGCCAGGGTGCCCAGCGCCCACAGTGCCGCGCGCAGCTGGCTGCGCATCAGGGACCGTACGTAGGTGGTGCCGAGGGTGGTCTGCTCGGTGATCTCGGAACGCGCGGGCGCGTACCCCGGCGGACGGCGTGCGGCACGCGGCACACCGGTGACCACCTCGCGGCGCGGGGGGTGCTCTGCAGACATCGTCGTCCGCTCCAGCGTCTGTCGGAGGACTGGGACGGGGGCGTCGGGGACGGCCCGGGAAAGGGGAGTCTACGCAGCGGTGATTACCGACGGTAGAGATCTGCGGCGGAGGATCGCGCCCGCCGCTCAGGAGCGCCCGGGCCGGGCGCAGTCGCTGAGCGCGATCTCCAGTTCGACGTAGGACTCCTCGGCGCGCCGGAACGCGACCTCCAGGGCCGCCTCCGCCCGGGGTCCGGCGAGGCCGCGGGCGGACTCCCGGATGTCCTCGAGCACATCGGCCCAGCGGCCCGCGGCACTGCGCGCCGCCGCCAGCAGCGCCGCCAGCTCGACGGGTCCCGTCGGTCTGGCCGAGGGGAGGCCGCGCAGCTCGTCGAGCAGTGCTTCGATGTCGGACATCGGACCCCTTTCCCCGGAGTGATCAAGGTTAGGGCCACGGCCGGCCGCGCGGCCCCCGCCCTCCGGTCCGGCTCGCCCAGCGGCGCTCCGGGTCGCCGTGCGGCGTCCCCGCCACGACGAGCGGGCGGGTTCAGGGGGTGAGCGGTCCGCCGCGGGCGGGTGCGAAGGCGCGGGGTGCGCGGGCGCGGGAGCCGGCGCGACGCGGTCGAGGCGAACGCCGACGGGACCGCGCGGGGTGCGCGGGAGCGGGAGCCGGTCGTCCGGTCAGGCCGGCCCGGGGGGCTTCGGTGTGCGGGGCTGCATGAGGAGGTCCCGGAGCTGGCGGGCGTGGCGGCGGCTGACCGCCAGCTCCGCGGTGCCCACGCGCACGCTCGTCGCCCCCGCGTCCAGGCGGAGTTCGTCGATGCGGCCGAGCGCCACCAGATGGCTGCGGTGGATGCGGACGAAGCCGCGGGCGGCCCACCGCTCCTCCAGCGTCGACAGCGGGATCCGCACCAGGTGGGAGCCGTCGGCCGTGTGCAGACGGGCGTAGTCGCCCTGGGCTTCGACGTAGGTGATGTCGTCGACGGGCACGAAGCGCATCACACCGCCGAGCTCGACGGGTATCTGCTCGCCCGCCGGCCCCGGCACCACCGCCGGCCCCGCCGGACCGCCCGCCTCCGCGGTCCCGGTGCCGGGCCGCCCGGCAGCCTGCCGGGCCGCCTGTTCCCCGGCGTGCTGGGCGGTCACCAGCTCCCGCGCCCGGCGCACCGCCTCGGCCAGCCGCTCCCGGCGGACCGGCTTGAGCACGTAGTCGACCGCCTTGAGGTCGAAGGCCTGCACGGCGAAGCCCTCGTGGGCGGTGACGAAGACGATCTGCGGCGGCCTGGCGAATCCGGCGAGCAGCCGGGCGACGTCGAGGCCGGTGAGACCGGCCATGTGGATGTCGAGGAAGACGACGTCGATCGCCTCCTCGCTGTCCGGCCCGGCGTCGAGCGCCCTGCCGATGCGGCGCAGGGCCTCGGTGGCGTCGGTCGCGCCCTCGGCGCTGCGGATCCGGGAGTCGGCCCGCAGCAGGTAGAGCAGCTCCTCGAGCGCAGGTTTCTCGTCGTCGACAGCCAGTACGCGCAGCATGCTGCGGAGTGTAGAGGCGCCCGCCGGGGCGGGGCCACGGCGAGGCGGGGCACGGCTTTGCGATCGCGTGCCACCGGTGGCCCGGGAGTTGAGCAGAGCGCGTCCGCGCCGCGTATAGCAGGGTGACCGCCCGTAACACCAGGAATCGAGGACCCCCGATGAGCAGCCAGCAGCCGCACCGCGATGTGGCCGCCTATGCGCTGGGCGTCCTGGAGCCGGGTGACGCGCTCCGGTTCGAGGAGCATCTGGGCCGCTGCCCCCGCTGCGCCGCGCAGCTGACCGGTTTCACGGGCGCGGCCCGGGCCGTCGCGGAACTCGCGGCGCACGGCGGCCCGGTGGTGCCCTCGCCGGGCCTGCTGGAACGGCTGGCGCTCGGGGTGCGGGAGCGGCGGCGGCGCGACGGCCGGCGGCGGCTGGCGCTCGCCGCCGTGGCGGCGGTGCTGGTCGTGGGGACCCCCGCCGCCGTGGTGGCCGCCCGGGACCCGGCGCCGGCCACGGTGCAGCGGGTGGTGGCGAGGGACCCGGTCTCCGGGGTGCGGGCCTCGGTGGCGCTGGCGGACCGCGGCTGGGGAACCGAGGTCGCGATGCGGCTGACGGCCCTGCCCGGCCCGCGGGTCTGCCGTCTCGTTGCGATCGGCAAGGACGGGGCGGAGCATCCGGTGCTCAGCTGGTGGGTGCCGGACGGGGGTTACGGGGTGGCCGACGGCCCCGGGCGGGCGGGCCCGCTGGACATCGCGGGCGGGACCGATCTGCATCCCGCCGAGATCGGCCGCTGGGAGGTCCGGGGCGAGAACGGCGAACGGCTGCTGTCCATCGGCGGCTGAGGCCCGCGTTTCCTCCCGTGCCCGCGTTTCCTCCCGTGCCCGCGTTTCCCCCCGTGCCCGCGTTTTCCCCCCGTGCCCGCGGCTCACTTCAGCAGCCGCGAGAGTCTGCGGTCCGCCAGCGGCCGGCCGCCGGTCTGGCAGGTCGGGCAGTACTGGAGGGAGGAGTCGCTGAAGGACACCTCGCGCACGGTGTCGCCGCACACGGGGCAGGGCAGGCCGGTCCGGCCGTGCACCCTGAGCCCGCTCTTCTTCTCCGACTTGAGGCGCCCCGCGGCCAGTCCGCGGGAGCGTTCGACGGCGTCCCGCAGCGTGGTGCGCAGCGCCTCCCAGAGGACGTCCACATCGTGCTCGTCGAGGTTCTGGACCGGTTTGAAGGGGGACATCCGGGCGGCGTGCAGGATCTCGTCGCTGTAGGCGTTGCCGATGCCGGCGATCAGCCCCTGATCGCGCAGGGCGCCCTTGACCTGCCGCCGTTCGCCTTCCAGGACGGCGGCGAACGCGGCCCGGTCGAAGCCCTCGTCGAGCGGGTCGGGGCCCAGCGAGGCGATCCGGGGCACGTCGGAGGGGTCCCGGACGAGGTGGACGGCGAGGCGTTTGGTGGTGCCCGCCTCGGTGAGGTCGAAGCCGGCGCCGTCGGTGAGGGCGACCCGCAGGGCGAGCGGCCCCTTTCCGGGGCGCGGTGGCGCCGCGGGCATGTCGTCCGTCCACCGGAGCCAGCCGGCGCGGGCGAGGTGGACGATGAGCCGGAGCCCGCCGGCCTCGATGTCGAGCCACTTGCCGTGCCGCCGGACGCCGGTGACCTCGGCTCCCTCCAGCGCGGTGGGCGGAGGGTCGTAGGTCTTGAGCACACTGATGGCCACGGGCGTCACCCGGGCGATCTCCCGGCCGGTGAGCCGCTCGTCGAGGAACGCGCGCAGTGCTTCCACCTCGGGCAGTTCTGGCATGGCTCCACCTTGCCGCACGGGCCGTCGCGCCGCGAAGCGACAGCGAGGGGGCCGGCAGCGGGCAGGGCCCCGCGCCGTCGCCGCTCAGGCCGCGCCGAACAGGGTGTCGAGGGCGGTGAGCTCCTCGCCGAGGGCGGCCGCGAGCCGGTCCGCGTCGGGCACGGCCTCGCCGTCCGCGACGAGTCCCGCGTAAACCTGCCCGCCGTAGGTGGAGAAGGCGACGGCGAGTGCGTGACCGCGGGCCAGGGGCGCCATCGGGTAGATCTCGCGCAGGGGACGGCCGCCGAGGGAGAGCGCGGCGCGGGGCAGCGGGACGCTGGTGACGAGGAGGTCGAAGAGGACCCGGGCGGCCCCGCCGGCGAGCGGCGCCCCGAACCGGTGGGCGAGCGGTGGCAGCTGGTCGGCGAGCAGGGCCACCGCGCCCGGGCCGCGGGCGGGACCGGCTGCCTTGTTGCGGTCCATCGCCTCCCGTACGGCCTCCAGCCTGCGGCGGGGGTCCGGTTCCGCGACGGGAAGGCCGAGCAGGTAGGCGGAGAGACGGTTGCCGGAGCCGGCCGGCTGCCCCGGGCGGCGGCGGGACACGGGGACCAGCGCCCGCGGTCCGGCGGCGGGCAGCCGGTCGCCGCGTTCGCGCATCCAGCGTCCGAGGGCTCCGGCCACCACGGCCAGCAGGACGTCGTTGGCGGTGCCCCCGGCCGTGCGGCGCACCCGGTGCACGGCGTCGAGCGGAAGCACGGCCGTGGCGAGCCGGCGGGTGCCGCTCGGGGCGGCCGACAGCGCGGGCATGCCCCGGGGGTCCAGGCGGCCGGCCCGGACGAGGGAGGCCCCGACGCCGACGGCCCGGCCCAGCTCCTCGACCCGGGACTGCGCGAGGCCGGCCAGCCGCCGCAACCCCGCCGGCGCGGCGGACACGGGCACGGACGCCGCACGGCGGCGCGCCGCGGCGGCGCGGGCGTCGGCGATCTCGTCGAAGATCCCGGCTCCGATCGCGACGGCGCGCATGCCGTCCGCGAGTGCGTGGTGCAGTTTGACGAGCACCGCGCAGCGGGTGTCGTCCGGGGAGCGCAGCAGGTACATCTCCCACGGCGGCAGTCCCCGTTCGAGGGGGCGCTCCATCAGCTCTCCCGCGGCTTCGGTGACCGCCCGGCCGAAGTCCTCGCCGCCGAGGCGGAGTTCCCGCACGTGCCGCCGGACGTCGAAGTCCCGGTCCGTGGTCCAGGCCGACCCCCCGACGGGGAGCAGGACGTCGCGGACCCGCATCCGCAGCCGGGGGATGGCGGCGGCACGCTCGGCGAGCAGCTCCGCGAGGTCCGCGGGGCCCTCGCCGGGTGCCGGGCCGAAGACGGCGAGGGCGCCCAGGTGCATCGGGTGGCCGGCCGACTCCAGGTGCCAGAACGCCAGGTCGAGCGGGGCGAGCAGCTCAGTGGTCACGGGGTCCTCATGTCTCCTGGAGGCCGGGACTCCGCAGTCAATCGCCTGCGAACGGTCACGGTCAAGCACGAATCATGCACCTACGGTCAACATCGTGTTTCGGTCAGAGTGCGTCCGGTCAGGGCGCGTCCCGTTCCGGGACGGCGAACTCGCACCACACGCTCTTGCCACCGCCCCGCGCCTCGACACCCCAGGCGTCCGAGAGCCGGTCCACGAGCAGCAGGCCGCGGCCGGACACTCCGTCCTCCCCGGCCTCCCTGCGCCGGGGCAGCGCGCTGGAACGGTCCTCCACCTCGACCCGCAGGCGCCGCCGGCCGCCGGTGAGGACGCGCACGGTGACGACGGCTCCCCCGTCGGTGTGCATCAGCGCGTTGGTGATCATCTCGTCGGCCGCCAGTTCGATGTCGTGGGCCCGCTCCCGGGCTCCCCAGGCGCGCACCGCCGCGCGCACCATGTGACGTGCCGCGCGCAGGCCCTCGGGGTCGTTCTGGGCGACGTGCTGCTGGAGCCGCCCGCCCGCCTGCGGCGCGAGGGCGCCCTTGCGCCGCAGGAGCAGCAGGGCCACGTCGTCGTCGCCGCCCCGCTCGTCGACGACCTCGCACAGGTGGTCGGCGAGCAGCTGGAGGTCGCGCGGCCCGTCGTGGACGAGGGAGGTCAGCAGCTGCATCCCGTCGTCGAGGTCGGCGCCAGGCTGCTCCACCAGGCCGTCCGTGTACAGCAGCAGCGTCTGCCCGGGGTCGAGTTCGAGAGTGCTGACCGGGTATTCGAGCCGGCCGAACTCCGCCGAGAGGCCCAGCGGCAGCCCTCCGGGCGCCGGGACCCTGCGGCAGCTGCCGTCGTGGTCCCTGATCAGCGGGTCGACGTGGCCCGCGCGGACGATCTGCACCACGCCGGTGGTGAGGTCCGCCTCCGCGTAGGTGCAGGTGGCGAAGCGGTCGGTGTCCAGCGCGTCCAGGAAGACCGAGGCGCGGGCCATCACGGTGGCCGGGGTGTGGCCCTCGGCCGCGTAGGCCCGCAGCACGATCCGCAGCTGGCCCATGACGGCGGCCGCGTGGGTGTCGTGGCCCTGGACGTCCCCGATGACGGCGCCGACCCGTCCGCTGGGCAGTGGGATGACGTCGTACCAGTCGCCGCCGATGTCGCGGCCGAAGCGCGCCGAGCGGTAGCGCACCGCGATCTGCGCCCCGGACACGTCCGGGATGCGGCGCGGCAGCATCGCCTGCTGGAGCCCTTCGGCGAGGTCGTGCTCCTGCTCGTAGAGGACCGCGCGCTGGAGGCTCTGCGCGATGCTGCTGCCGAGGGCGACGAGGACGTTGCGCTCGTCCGCCGTGAACCCGCTCTTGTCCCGGTAGAGCAGCCCGAGCGCGCCGATGGGCTTGGCCTGGGCGATGAGCGGGAGGTAGGCGGCGGAGGAGATGCCGAGACCGCTGATGTGCGGCCACAGCACCGGGTAGGAGTCGGCGAAGTCCTGCGCCGACTCGATGAAGCGCGGCGCGAGGGTGCGCACCACCTCGCTCATGGGGTACTGCTCGTCGACGCGGGTGTAGCGGGTGCCCGGCACGAAGGAGCCCTCGGGTCCCTCCGCGACAAGGTGGATCCGGCCCGATTCGAGCAGCCCCATCACCAGGCTGGCCGCGCCGAGCAGCTTGAGGCCCCCGGACCCCTTGAGCAGCTCGATGATGTCCTCGACGGTCCTCGCGTGCGCGAGCGCGGCCGTGGTCGACTCGACGACGCCGGTCTGGCGGCGGCGCTCGTCGTCGACGTCCACGCTGGCGGCGGCGTCCGCGAGCTCCTGGGTCGCGTCGCGCACGATGCCGATGATGCGCACCGGGCGGCCGCTCTCGTCACGCCGGACGCACCCCTGGGTGTGCGTCCACCGCAGGGTGCCGTCGCGCCGGCGGATGCGGAAGTAGGCGCCGTAGCGGTCGACGCCCCGCTTGAGGGCCTGGGTCACCATCGTGTCCAGCCGCACGCCCTCGTCCGGCGGCACCCGCACGCCGAGGGAGGCCGGGCGGCCGTCGTACTCGTCGGGGCGCAGGTCGAAGACGTCCAGGCCGAGCGCGTCCATGTGCATGACGCCGCTGGTGAGGTCCCAGTCGAAGAGGCCCATGCGATTGAGGGTCAGACTCGTGTCCGCGTGCGCCGGCCAGTCGTCGGGCAGCGACAGGGCACCCGCTGCCCGATCAGCCATGGGGCCACTCTGCCATCATTCACCGCATCCCACGACCGGATGGCGCACGGGCCCGTCAGCCCTGGTAGGGCTCGGGGGCGACCGGCGCGTCGGGCCCGGTCCCCGGGTCGGGAAGGTCCGTGCCGGGGTCGGCGGGAGGCGGTTCCTCACCGGGCGGCGCCTCGTCCGGGGCGGGCGCCGGCGGGTCCTGCGGCTCCGCCGGCGCGGGAGCGTCGGGCACCGGCTGCGGCCCGGGGTCGGCGGGGGCCTCGGAGGGGCTCGGGCTGCCGGCCGCGTCGTTGCCTGCGGAACCGGTCCGCGACGGGTCGGAGAAGACCTCGGCCGCCTGGACCGGCGGCAGCACCTCGGGACGGGCGTCCTCCTCGCCGTCGGTGCCGGTCGGGCGTTCGATCCAGCTGCCGTCGGCCAGGTTGACGATCAGCAGGTTGTTGACGACCTGGGTGGCGGGCTTGACCACGATCACCCGGTCGGCCCGGTAGCCGGACCACGGCTTCCCCTTGGGGACGACGGCCGAGGTGAGCGCGATGGGCTGCCGCAGCGGGCTTCCCGCGGCGCACCGCACCCGCGGCGACCCGTACTGGTCCACGAGGACGGCCGTGCCGGCCTGGAGGACACCCTGGTGGGCCGAGGCCCGGCCGCCGCTGTAGCCGTGGCCGGTGACCCGGGTGTCGGCGCGCAGCTGGACGGCGGTGAGCCCGCGCAGGAAGGAGGCGACGTCGCCCTCCTCGACTCCCGCGCCGTCGGCGAAGGCGCGGGCGCGGGCCTTGTCCTCGCCGAGCAGCCGGACCTGCGCCTCCACGTCGCAGCCCGGCGTCTCCTGGGCGCCCGCGTAGAGGCCGGGCGTGGCGCCCGAGATCGTGCGCAGGCTGGTGCCGTTCCCGGAGGGGCTCTTGGGGGCCGGCGTCACGGGCGGGGGCGTGAAGGAGGCGGAGGACCGGGCCGTCGAGGCGGTGAAGGGTTCGGGGCCGGGTGCGGCGAGCGCCTGGAGGAGCAGTTCGCCGGAGGCGGCCTCCCGGTCCCCGCCGCCCCCGCATCCGGTGGCCAGCAGGCCCACGCACACCGCGGCGGCCGCCGCGTACAGACGATGCATCGGTGAACGCACCACGTCTCCCACTCCGTCGTCCCGTGCCACGACGCCCCGAGGAGGCGTCCCGTGTTCTGTGTTCCTCCATTTCTGACGGATCGACAGAAGCGCCGCGACTTGAACACGATCGGCCGAGGCCGCGCCGGGCGGTGGCCGCGGTACCGGACGGCCCGGAGTCCGCACGGGTCAGCCGAGTGCGGCGCTCGCGGCACGGACGCGGGGCGGTGTCCCGGCGCGCCCGCCGCCATTCGGCGGTGACGCGCCGCGCCCCGGGGAGCGGCGCCCTTCTCCCCTGCCGGGATACTGGGAGCGATGGAGTGGTTCGGCGACGACGCCTACTGGCTGAGCCGGCTGGTGTTCCAGCGGGCTCTCGCCGTCGTGTACCTGATCGCGTTCGTGTCGGCCGCGCGCCAGTTCCGGGCGCTCATCGGCGCCCGGGGCATGCTCCCGGTGCCGGACCATCTGCGACGGGTGCCCGCGCGGGCGGCGCCGACGCTGTTCCGGCTGCACTACTCGGACCGCTTCTTCGCCGCCGTGGCCTGGACCGGAGCCCTGCTGTCGGCCGCGGCGGCCGCCGGGGCCGCCGACCGTCTGCCGCTCGCCCTCGCGATGGCCTGGTGGGCGGTCCTGTGGGGCCTGTACCTGTCGATCGTCAACGTGGGACAGACCTGGTACGGCTTCGGCTGGGAGTCCCTGCTGCTGGAGACCGGATTCCTCGCGGTCTGGCTCGGCAACGAGCACACCGCGCCGCCGGTGATCGTGCTGTGGCTGCTGCGCTGGGTCCTGTTCCGGGTCGAGTTCGGCGCGGGGCTCATCAAGCTCCGCGGGGACGCCTGCTGGCGGGATCTGACGTGCCTGTACTACCACCATGAGACCCAGCCGATGCCGGGACCGCTGAGCTGGTGGTTCCACCGTCTGCCGCGGCCCGTGCACCGGGTCGAGACGGCCGCCAACCACGTGGTGCAGCTGGGAGTGCCGGTGCTGCTGTTCACCCCGCAGCCGGTGGCCGGCGCCGCCGCCGGGCTGATCGTCGCGACCCAGCTCTGGCTGGTGCTCTCCGGGAACTTCGCCTGGCTGAACTGGCTGACGATCGTGCTCGCGCTGTCCGCCGTGGACGCGTCGCCGGTCGTCCCGCCGCCGGAGCTCCCCGCCGCGCCGCTGTGGTTCGTGGTCGTGGTGTCGGCCGTCGCGGCGGGGCTGCTGGCGCTCGGTGTGCGGCCTGCGCGCAACCTGTTCTCCCGGCGCCAGGCGATGAACCGCTCGTACGACCCGTTCCACCTGGTGAACGCCTACGGTGCGTTCGGCAGCGTCGGCCGGGTGCGGTACGAGCTGGTGGTCGAGGGCACCGACGATCCGGTCGTCCGTGCGGGGACCGTGTGGCGGGAGTACGGCTTCCGCGGCAAGCCCGGTGACGTACGCAGACGGCCCCGCCAGTACGCCCCGTACCATCTGCGCCTGGACTGGATGATGTGGTTCGCCGCGCTGTCCCCCGCGTACGCCCGGTCCTGGTTCCTGCCGTTCGTCGAACGGCTGCTGGAGGGCGACCGGGACACGCTGCGGCTGCTCGCGCACAACCCCTTCCCCGGGGCGCCGCCGGCCCAGGTGCGGGTCCGGCTGTACCACTACCGGTTCACGACCCGGGCGGAGCGCCGGGCGACGGGGGCCTGGTGGCACCGGACACCGGTGCGGGACTTCCTGGCGCCGACCCGGCTGCGCTGACGCACGTGCGGGCAGCGCCGTGCCCCCGCCCGGAAGGCGGGGGCACGGCGCCGCAGCACTGGTGAGCGGGTGCGGGGGGCCGCCGTCGCGGGTCCGCACCGCGGATCTCAGTCGATGCCCTGCAGGATATGCGGCTCGGCGAGGTCATCCTCGTACCCGGCCAGTCGGATCGGGGCCGAACGGGCCCAGACCTCGAGGTTGCGGATCTCGTCGGCTCTGCGGGGCCGTTCGCCGCCGCGTTCCGACGGCCGCGTTTCGTGCTTCAGATCTGGTGTCACCGCGCACTCCTCTGTGTCGCGTAACAGGGACGGGGGCAGTTGGGTCGCGGTGGCGCCGTCAACTCTGGCGGGATCGCGGCCGGGTGCGGACCTGTCCCGGGGCGGCCGGAGGGGACCGAGTGGGTCCCTGGAGCCGTCCATTCGCCCCAGCGTAACCAAATGAGCGGAGCCATGCTCGATGGGGCCCGGAATTCAGCCCAATTCAGGCCAACGACCCCCTCCAAATGGACAACGACCGGCGCGCCTGCTGGCGCACCGGTCGAAAAGGTCCCACAAGAAGAGGACTTGTCACTGATTGCCGGATTCCGTTTCCGGCGGAGGATCACCAGTTGGCGGGGGCGTAGTCCTTCAGGAAGCAACCGAACAGATCCTCGCCGGCCTCGCCCCGCACGATCGGGTCGTACACGCGGGCGGCGCCGTCGACGAGGTCCAGCGGAGCGTGGAAGCCCTCCTCCGCCAGGCGCATCTTGTCCGGGTGCGGCCGCTCGTCGGTGATCCAGCCGGTGTCCACGGCCGTCATCAGGATGCCGTCCTTTTCGAACATCTCCTGCGCGCTGGTGCGGGTCAGCATGTTCAGCGCCGCCTTGGCCATGTTGGTGTGCGGGTGGCCCGCACCCTTGTAGCCACGGCTGAAGACACCTTCCATCGCCGACACGTTCACGACGTACTTGCGGCGGCCCGCCGCGGCGGCCATGGCCGGCCGCAGCCTGCTGATCAGGATGAACGGCGCCGTGGAGTTGCAGAGCTGCACTTCCAGGAGCTCGACCGGGTCGACCTCCGAGACCGTCTGGATCCAGCTGTTGGTGTCGTGCAGATCGGGCACCAGGCCGCCCGCGTCGATCGCGGTGCCGGCGGCGATGCGCTCCAGCGAGGCGGAGCCGCTGACGAGCGCGAGGTCGGTGATCTCCTGGGCGCGCAGCCCCTCGCCGGCGGAGACCGGGAGGGCGGCGACGGAGTCGACGGCGCCGCTGCCGAAGGTGCCGATCACCTGCGCGGGCGGGAGCTCGCCCGCGGGAAGCGGGGCGGACTCGGCGGCGACCAGTTCGCTGTACGCCTGGGGCGAGCGGCGGACGGTCTGGGCGGCGTTGTTGATCAGGATGTCGAGCGGCCCCTCGGCGGCCACCGAGTCCGCCAGGGCGACGACCTGGGCCGGGTCGCGGAGGTCGATTCCGACGATCTTGAGGCGGTGGATCCAGTCGGCGCTGTCCGGCATCGCCTTGAAGCGGCGGATGGCGTCGTTCGGGAACCGGGTGGTGATGGTCGTGTGCGCGCCGTCGCGCAGCAGCCGCAGCGCGATGTACATGCCGATCTTGGCGCGGCCACCGGTGAGGAGCGCCCGCTTGCCGGTGAGGTCGGCACCGGCGTCGCGCCGCATGCGGTTCTCGGCGGCGCACGGCTGGCACAGCTGGTGGTAGAAGGCGTCGACCTCGACGTAGCGGCTCTTGCAGATGTAGCAGGACCGGGGGCGGCGGAGTATCCCCGCGATCTCGCCGACCGTCGAGGACGAGGGCAGCAGGCCCTGGGTCTCGTCGTCGATCCGCTCGGCGGAGCCGGTGGCGGTGGCCTCGGTCACGGCACGGTCGTGGGCGGTCTTGGCGGCCCGCCGCTCCTGGCGGCGGCGCTGCTTGACCGTGCGGTAGATGCCGGCCGTCGCCCGGCGCACGGCGATGGCGTCGGGGTGGTCGACCTCCAGCTTGTCGAGCTCGTCGAGCACGCTGAGGCAGACGGCGAGACGCTCGGGGTCGATGCCCGGGCCGTAGGCCACGGGGCTGTCGTCGGTCAGGGTCATCGCCGTCGTTGTTCCTCGATCACTCGAATGCGCGGTTTCAAAAGCGCGATTTTACCGACGGTCGGGGGTGCGGGCCAAATGACTCCCGTCACTGCGGACCAGGAGGCGGGGACCTGCGGGGCGCTGGCCGAAATCAGCGGGCAGGCGCCGGCATATTGGACTAGACCTGTGGCGGTTGCGGACGGGAACGCAACCGCTTGTCGCCTTGCACCGCACGGAGCGTCGCCGTACCGGCCGCCACCTGGGGCGGAGGGGACGGGTTTCACCCGGTCGCCCACGGCATGCGATTCGCGCCAGCTTTCGCCGAGCACACCCGCGGAGGCCCGCACAGACCGCACTATGTGTCCCGGCACAGCCGCAGAGCCACTACCAAGGGGGGTAGGGCATGCCGGACGGGGGTCCGGCATGCCCTACCGGGGCGGCCACGGCCGGCGGGCCGTCCGCCGTGCGGACGGCGCACGACGGGCGGCCCGCTGCCCCGCTCGCGGGCCCGGACCGGGCCCGCCGGCGGGATCGGTGGCGGTGGCGGGACCGGGTTCCGGTGGTGGGACCGGGTTCCGGTCGCAGTCGAGGCCCGGCTCCTCTCGCTCCGGCTCCGGCTCTGGTCCGGCTTCAGCTCCGGTCGCGGGTGGCGGGCCGGCACGCGGGCGCGCGGGCGCGCCTCGGAGGGACGCGCCCCGGGGACGGCGGCGGAATGCCTTCCCCTGCTCGGCCACGAGCCCGAGGCCGGTTCGGCTCCGGTCCCGGGTGCCGGTCGCGGTTCGGGCGCGCGACCGTCGTCGTGCGCCCCCGTGCCCCCTCGCGGCGGGCACCGTTGCCCCGCAGTACCAGCCTCCCGCGGCGGCCGTGCAGCCGCCGCTCCCCCGGGGTGCCCGCTGGCGCCCCGGGCGGCACGTTCCGGCAGCGCGCGGCAGGGAGGGGCGCGTCGGATACTGGGGGGTGAACCGGGCGCGTCGCGCCGCCCGCGCCGTCCCCGGGCGCCTGCGCGCCCCACCGGAAGGGGGACCTGGGGCGTATGCCCGTACTACCGCAGCAGTACGGGCAAGTGCCTGCTCAAGAACGACGACGTGAGCCCAGAAGGGGGACAGGGTGGTCCCATGAGTTCCCTCGCGCTGTCCGTGCTCCTGTCACTGGTCTCCGCGGTCGCCTACGCGGCCGGGGCGATCCTCCAGGAGCAGGTGGCGACCACGACGCCCTCCCGACCCTATGCACCGCTGCACCACACGGGATGGTGGATCGCCGTGGCGCTGAACGGCGTGGGCGCCGTCCTGCACGTGATCGCCCTCGCCTACGGGCCGCTGAGCCTGGTGCAGCCGCTGGGAGCCCTGACCATCGTCTTCGCGCTGCCGATGGCCGCCGTGTTCGTACGGCGGCGGGCGGGCGCCACCGCCTGGCGCGGCGCGGTCATGGCGACGGCCGGCCTCGCCGGGCTGCTGGCGCTGACCGGGGGCAACGGCTCGCACACCCTGGGAACCGGTCAGCGCGGCGTGCTCGCGGGCGCGGCGCTCGGTGTGGTGGCCCTGCTCTTCCTGACGGCGCAGGGCGTCCACCGGCCGGTACTGCGCAGCGTGCTGCTGGCGGCGGGGGCGGGCGTCGCGTTCGGGATCGCCTCGGTCTTCACCAAGACGGTCGCCGTCGACTGGAGCTGGGGTGTGCCGTTCGCACAGTGGCCGGCCATGTCCGTGATCGCCGTGCTCGCCGTCGCGGGCCTGCTGCTCTCCCAGGCGTCCTACCGCGGCTCGGGGCTCGCGGCCCCGCTCGCCACGGTCACCGTCGTCAACCCCGTGGTCGCGGCCGCGGTGGGGATCACCCTGTTCGGCGAGGACTTCCGCTACGGCGTGACGGGGACGGTGCTCGCGCTCGCATGCGGGGCGCTGGCGGCCGGCGGCCTGGTGCTGCTCACCGTCGAGCGTCTCGGCTCCGACGGGGGCACGCCCCGAGCGGACGCCCCGGACGTCCGCTCAGAGGTCCGGGGCGGAACCACTCCGGGAGGGCTGGTGGCCGCGCAGCGGGCCCGGGGCCGGGCAGCGGAGCGGCCCGGCCGCGAGGCCTCAGACCGACACGCCGCCGGACCGGAGGTAGGCGAGCGGATCGATGTCCGATCCGTAGCCGGGACCGGTCCTGATCTCGAAGTGGAGATGGGGCCCCGTGCTGTTCCCGGTGGATCCTGAGCGGGCGATGCGCTGGCCAGGGGCCACCTGCTGGCCGGCACGCACGTTCAGCGCGGAGAGGTGGGCGTACTGGCTGTAGCGGCCGTCGTGGTGGCGGATGACCACCTCGTAGCCGTACGCGCCGGCCCAGCCGGCGGAGACGACCTTCCCCGAGGTGACCGCCTTCACGGACGTCCCGGTGGGGACGGCGAAGTCGACGCCCGTGTGGTAGCCGCTGGACCAGGAGCTGCCCGACTTGCGGTAGGCGGTGGAGGGCCCGGCGGAGACGGGCGCGCTGAAGCCGGACTTCCTCTCCTCCGTGCGCGTCTTCGTCTGCTGGGTCTTCGGCTTCGGTCTCGGCGCCGCCTCGGTCTTCGGCGCGGGCGTCTTCCGGTCCGGCTTCGCCTCGGGCTTCGGCGCGGTCTTCCGCTCCGGGGCCGGCGCCTGCTTGCCGCGCTCGGCGGACGGCTTCGCCGGCTTCCCGGCCGCGGGGCGTCCGCTGTCCGGCCGGTCGGCGGCCTTGGCGGGGGCGCGCAGCACCAGGCGCTGTCCCGGGAAGATGAGGTTCGGATCGTCGCCGACGGTCGCGCGGTTCTGCTGGTAGAGCCGCTGCCAGCCGCCGTCGACCTGCTGCCGTTCGGCGATGCCCGACAGCGAGTCGCCGCGCGCGACCGTGTACCCCTCGCGCTGGGTGGGCACCGTCGTCGGGGTCGCCTTGGGGGCGGCCGCCGGGCGGGCGGCGGTGTGCGAGGCCGGCGCGACGCCCGGGGCGTCGCCGCCGCGGGCGAGACCGGCCTGCTGCGAGCAGGAGGGCCATGCCCGGGGGCCCTGGCCCTCCAGGACCTTCTCGGCGATCGCGATCTGCTGGTCCTTGGTGGCGAGGTCGGCGCGCGGGGCGTACCGGGTGCCGCCGTACGCCTCCCACGTGGACTGGCTGAACTGGAGTCCGCCGTAGTGGCCGTTGCCCGTGTTGACCGACCAGTTGCCGGTCGACTCGCAGGCGGCGACCTTCTCCCAGGTGTCCACGGAGGCGGCGTCCGCCGTGCCCGCTCCGACCAGCGGAAGGGCCATGCCGGCCCCGCCCGCCGTGACCGTGAGTGACGCCCTGTTGAGCCGACTCGGCTGATAACGACGGTGTCGACCGGTTCCGGCCATGTTGCTCCCCCACCAGCTGTAGGTCACGCATGCAGGTCATGCCGCAAGCGGCCAACGTAGGGCGCGCATACGCAGGGTGACAAGGCTTCAGCCCCAGAGTGACCGGATCCCGCCCTCGGGAACGGGTGCGCGGGGCGCACTCGGCGGGCGGCGGCTCCCGCCACGGCCGAGGAAGTCCGACAGCGGCAGCGTCGCCGCCCCCACCGTCACCGCGTCCGGGCCGAGTCTGCCCAGCTCGATCGTGGTGCGGGACGCCGCGTGGCGCAGCGCGTACGCCTCGGCGTGACGGCGTACGCCGGGGAGCAGCCGCGGTCCGAGGAGCAGCCCGGCCCAGCCTCCCAGGAGGACACGTTCCGGACAGAAGAGGTTGACGAGGTCGGCGACGGCGGCTCCCAGGTACTCGGCCGTCTCGTCGAGGAGGGCCGCGGCGCGGGCGTCCGGAGCGGAGCCGTCCTCGGGGAAGGCGGCGGCGAGCAGTGCCGCGAGGACCGCCTCGTCACCGGCGTCGGCGGGCAGTTCGGCGCCCGCCTCCTGCCAGCGCTCGCGCAGCGCGGCGGCGCCCACGTACGCCTCCAGGCAGCCCGCCGCGCCGCACCGGCAGCGGCGGCCGCGGATGCGCACGGTGGTGTGCCCCCATTCCACAGCCTGCGGCCGCGCGGCCCCGCCGGGGTCGGCGGACTGGACGACGGACGCGCCGACGCCGGATCCGATCAGCGCGACGGCGGCGGTCGACGCCCCCCGCCCCCCGCCGAACCACATCTCCGCCTGGCCGAGCGTCTTGGCGCCGTTGTCGATGAAGAGCGGGACGTCGTCGGGGATGTCCACGGCCTCCCGGAGCAGCCGTTCGAAGGGGACGGCGTCCCAGCCGATGGTCTGGCCGTGGACGACGGCGCCGCCCGCGGCGGGGTCCTGCTCGACGAGTCCCGGCACGCCCACGCCGATCCCGAGCAGGCGCGCGGTGTCCGCCCCGGCGTCGCCGAGGACCCGGCCGACCCCGGCGCGCACATGGGCGACCACCCGCTCCACGTCGTACCCGTGCCGGTCCAGGGGTCGCTCGGCGCGGCCGAGTTCGGTGAGCGAGAGGTCGAAGAGCTCGACGCGCACCCGGGTCTCGCCGATGTCCACACCGACGAGCAGCCCGCTCGCGGGGGCGACCCGCAGCAGCGTGCGCGGGCGTCCGCCGTCGGAGTCGACGACGCCGGCTTCCTCCAGAACGCCCTCGGCGACGAGTTCGGAGACGACGTTGCTGATCGATCCGGAGCTGAGCGCGGTGGCCGGCCCGAGCTCCTGGCGGCTCGCGGGGCCGCCGAAGTACACCCGCTCCAGGACCCTGGCCCGATTCCCCCGCCGCAGGTCACGCACTGTCCGTCTGTCGCGCTCCGCCATCGTGCTCCTTCCCTCGGAGCAAGATACCCAGTCCCCGGCGGGCGATCCGCCCGCCCTCCACCGAGGATGCGGTGAGGCGGACGGCCCGCCCGCACGTATCCACCGGCACGACGCGCGCCGCCCGGCGGCGGGCGGCGCGGCGGCCGCGGCGGGGCTTCGGACCCTGCGGGGCTCCGGACCCGGCGGCGGTTGCGGACCCGGCGGGGTTCCGGTTCCGGTCCGCGGGCACTCGCCCCGCACAGGCAGCACCCGAACGACTCCAGGAGCGATCGCATGAGTGGAACCGCCCGCATCGGTGTCACCGGACTCGCGGTGATGGGCCGCAATCTCGCCCGCAACTTCGCGCGGAACGGGCTGACCGTCGCCGTCCACAACCGGACGGCCTCCCGGACCAGGGCGTTGGTCGACGACTTCGGCGACGAGGGCTCGTTCGTCGCCTGCGAGTCCGCGGAGGAGTTCGTCGCGGCCCTGGAGCGGCCCCGCCGCCTGATGATCATGGTGAAGGCCGGCGACGCCACGGACGCGGTGATCGAGGAATTCGCGCCCCTGCTGGAGGAGGGGGACATCGTGATCGACGGCGGAAACGCCCACTTCGCGGACACCCGGCGGCGGGAGAAGGCGCTGCGCGAGCGCGGCATCCACTTCGTCGGGGTCGGGGTGTCCGGCGGCGAGGAGGGCGCGCTGAACGGGCCGAGCATCATGCCGGGCGGTTCGGCGGCGTCGTACGAGGCGCTCGGTCCGCTGCTGGAGCGGATCGCCGCGCGGGCGCCGGACGGCACGCCGTGCGTCACCCATGTCGGGCCCGACGGCGCAGGGCACTTCGTGAAGATGGTCCACAACGGCATCGAGTACGCCGACATGCAGCTGATCGCCGAGGCGTACCACCTGCTCCGGGCGGTCGCCGGGTACTCCCCCGCCCGGATCGCGGAGACGTTCCGCACCTGGAACACCGGGCGGCTGGACTCGTACCTGATCGAGATCACGGCGGAGGTGCTGGCGCACACGGACGCGGCGACGGGCGAGCCGTTCGTCGACGTGGTCGCCGACCGGGCCGAGCAGAAGGGCACCGGCCGGTGGACCGTGCAGACCGCGCTCGACCTGGGGGTGCCGGTGTCGGGGATCGCAGAGGCCGTGTTCGCCCGCTCCCTGTCGGGCCACGCGGAACTGCGCGAGAGCTCCCGCGGCCTGCCGGGGCCCGGTCCCGCGGCACTGGACGAGGAGGCGGCGGCCCGCTTCGCGGACCGGGTGGAGCAGGCGCTGTACGCGTCCAAGATCGTGTCGTACACGCAGGGCTTCCACCAGGTGCGGGCGGGGAGCGAGGAGTACGGCTGGGAGGTCGACCCGGGTGCGGTGGCGGCCATCTGGCGGGCGGGGTGCATCATCCGGGCCGCGTTCCTGGACCGGATCCGCGAGGCGTACGACACCCGCCCCGGTCTGCCGAGCCTCCTGACGGACAAGCTGTTCCGGGAGGAGATCGCAGCCGCGCAGGACGACTGGCGCGAGGTGGTGGCCACCGCGGCGCGGCAGGGGGTGCCGACGCCGGGCTTCTCGGCGGCTCTGGCGTACTACGACGCGCTGCGCGCCGACCGGCTGCCGGCCGCGCTCACCCAGGGGCAGCGCGACTTCTTCGGGGCGCACACCTACCGCCGGACCGACCGCGAGGGGGCGTTCCACACCCTCTGGGCGGGCGACCGCTCGGAGGTGGCGGCGGACTGACCGCGGCAGCGGCCGGGCGGGGTCCGTCCCGTGGGCGGACCCCGCCCGGCCCCGTCAGCCGTCCGCGGGCGGCCGGCTGACGGGGCCGCTCCCCGGGCGCGTGCGGATCACACCGGGCCGGGCTGCGGCTCCGGCGGGGGCACCGGCTCCGGCGACGGGCCGGGCGGCTGCGGGATGGGGTCCGGTGCCGGTCCCGGCGTCGGCGGCGGCGTGGGCACGGGGCCCGGCAGGGGCCCCGGGTCCGGCGGCGGGCCGGGCGTGGGGGTGGGCACCGGCGGTGCGGGGTCGGGATACGGGTGGGTCATGCCGGACCTCCAGGGTGCGACGTCGTGCGGTCCCGTTCTCTACCGGACCGCGTTCCCGTCCGCGGCCGATCCAGTCACCCGCGCGTGCGGACGTTCGCGGGGTGGTGGCTCCGGGGCGGTCGCTCCGCCGGTCGGCGGAGCGGGGCGGGGACGGGCCGGCGGGGCGGGGACGGGCCGGGAACGGGTCACCTGCCGGGGCCGGGCGGCGGTCCCGGTTCGAAGGCGGCCAGCATCTCCTCCAGTGCGTGCTGGTCGGGTCCGACGAAGGGGTCCGCGCCGGGGGCCAGGGCGATCGTGTCGAGCATCTGGGGGGCGAGCCCGGGCGCCGGCGGCAGATGGGTGCTGAGCACGATCTCGGGGTCCATCGCGCGCAGCGGGGCGAGCGTGTCCGCGTACCGGCCCGGATCGACGAGATGGACCCAGGGGCTGTCCACGGTCGCCCACAGCAGCTGGGCGGCCCGCAGGTCGCCGTCCTTCACGTCGCCCGCGCTGTCGCCCTCCGCGAGCTCGGCCGAGGGCATCGGGGCGCCGAAGCAGTCGGAGCTGAAGCAGGCCGCGGACTTCTCGTCGTAGAAGCCGATGGTCGCCGGGTTGTCGAACAGCGGGGGCCGGAAGGCGTGGAGCATGCGGTCGCCCACGTCGAGGGACTGGCCCGGGTTGAGGAGGTGGAGCCGGTCGAGCGGGAGCGGGCGTTCCGTCGACATGATGCCCGCGCCCGCGAAGGTGGTGACCACCCGGGCCCGGGGCGCGGACTCCAGCAGCGCGAAGATGCCGCCGGTGTGGTCCCGGTCGGGGTGGCTGAGCCAGATCCAGCGCACGTCCTCGGGGTCCAGGACCGCCCCGAGGGTCCTCACGAAGTCGCGGTCGGGCAGGCCGAGTCCGGTGTCGACGACGACGGGCTCGGCGGCGTGCAGGACGAAGGCGTTCACGGGCAGGAACCCGATGCCGGCGACCTCCAGATGATCGCCGAGCACGGAGATCTCGTGTCCGATCCGGTGAATGCTCATGACGCCTCCGGGACCCCCTGGACCGACGGCGACCGGATCCCGGGACCCGGCCCGCCACCGGCGGACCCGTGCCCGTACGACACCCCGCGCCGGGCCGGCGCCTTCCTCTGTCTCCAGTGTGACCCCGGGCCGGGCGCGGCGCTTCCTCCCGGCACGCGGAGCCGCTGAGCGCCGGGCCTCCCACTCCGGGCTCCGGCTCCGGCTCCGGCTCCGGAGGACTAGACCACTGCGTGCGGGGGGCGGACCGTCCCGCTGCCGGGGACCGGCTCGGAGGCGTCGTCGCCGAGCGCGACGATGCGGTTGGCCGCGTCCACGTGCACGACGCTCGGGACGAGCGAGCGCGCCTCGGCGTCGTCGACCTGCGCGTAGCTGATCAGGATGACCAGGTCGCCGGGGTGCACGAGGTGGGCGGCGGCCCCGTTGATCCCGATGACGCCGCTGCCGCGCTCGCCCTCGATCACATAGGTCTCCAGGCGGGCGCCGTTGGTGATGTCGACGATGTGCACGAGCTCGCCGGGCAGCAGGTCGGCGGCGTCCATCAGGTCGCGGTCGACCGTGACGGACCCGACGTAGTGCAGGTCGGCCTGGGTGACGGTGGCGCGGTGGATCTTGGACTTGAACATGGTGCGAAGCATTGAGGCTACTCCCACGAATAGGCTCCCTGCCTGCTTCCTGCAGGTCAAAGGCGGCCTCGACTCTACACCGGAACGCACCGGACGATGCCTGTGAGGAACATCGCTCCGGTCGGGCCGAATGGCTTCCCACCTCGGCTTTCCCATGACACCTGCGCCTGTCGGGGCGACCGCCCAGGAACCTGCGGGGGCTCTTGCTGACCGGATGCCGAGTCACCTGTTGAGCAATCAGATGCATTGAAGGCTCGGACACATCCCCCCGACGGCGCGCCGAGTCCGGGGACATGATGGTCATCGCCTCCGCTGTCGGCGGTGATCGGCGGGTTCAGGACCGGGAAGGCGTAGTAGACGATGCCCAGCCGGTGATCTGGGTGGCGCAGAGCGCGTGGAGGACGACACGGGGCCGCGACCGGTCCCCTGCTCCGGTCGCGGCTCCGCGGGTGTGAAGGTCGGCCATCGAGAGATCAGCAGCATCCGCCGGCAGCGACCGGTTCACTCGCCTCGCTGTCGGCGGTGGCCTCTGCACCGGCGCAGCAGGCGCTGCCCTGCTGCTTGGCCAGGGCGCCGGCGTCCGCCTTGACGACGTACACCTCCCAGGGTTCGCGGCCGGGGCCGTGGACCCACACCTTGTCCTGAAGTGCGTAGCAACAGGTGGTGTCGTTCTCCTCCGTCGTCGGCAGACCGGCCTCGCCCAGGCGGGCAGTGGCGGCGTGCACCGCCTCGGTGGTGCCGACCTCGACGCCGAGGTGGTCCAGATGAGTGTCCTCGTTCTCGGCGCCTTCGATGAGGACGAGCTTGAGCGGCGGTTCCTCGATGGCGAAGTTGGCGTAGCCGTCGCGGAGCTTGGCCGGTTCGGTGCCGAAGAGCTTGCTGTAGAAGGCGACGGACGCCGCCAGGTCGGGTACGCGCAGGGCGAGCTGTACGCGGGACATCGTGTTCCTCCAGCTACGGGTGGGTGGATGGGGCGGGGTCAGCAGCCGCCGGAGACGGCAGGTGCTCCGACTCCGATCTGGAACGCCGTCGGGGTCGCACAGCAGCCGCCGCCGGTCGAGGTGTCGGCGGGCTGGTCGAAGAGGCCGGCGCCCCCGCAGACCCCGGTCTCGGGGAGTACGAGCTCGACGCGTTCGGCGGACTCACGGTCGCCTGCGATGGCGGCGACGACCGAGCGGACCTGCTCGTAGCCCGTGAGGGCCAGGAAGGAGGGAGCTCGGCCGTAGGACTTCATGCCCACCAGGTACACGCCTTCCTCCGGGTGCGCCAGCTCCTTCACACCGTGTGGGTAGACCGTGCCGCAGGAGTGCTGGTTCGGGTCGATCAGCGGAGCCAGCTCGACCGGGGCCTGGAGGCGGTCGTCCAGGCCGAGGCGGAGCTCATCGAGGAAGGTCAGGTCGGGGCGGAAGCCGGTGAGGACGATGACCTCGTCGACCGGCTCGAGCCGATGGCCGTCCTCGGCGACCAGGACCAGGCGCTCGCCGTCGCGCTCGATCGCATCCGTGCGGAAGCCGGTGACGGCGGCCGCGTACCCCTCGTCGACCGCGGCCTTCGCCGCGAGACCGAGGGCCCCACGGGCGGGGAGCTGGTCTGCGCTGCCCCCTCCGAAGGTGTTGCCCGAGATGGCGCGCCGCAGGACCCACGTCGCGCGGGTGTGTGTGCCGTCCTGGGACTGTGCGAGGGCGGCGAGCGAGGCGAGGGCGGTGAAGGCGGAGGCTCCGGAGCCGATGACGGCGGTACGCCGGCCTGCGTATCGGGCGCGCACGGCAGGGTCCTTGAGGTCGGGCACGCGATAGGAGATCCGGTCGGACGCCGCGCGCTCGCCGAGAGCCGGGAGTCCGTCGCCGCCGGCAGGGCTCGGGGTGGACCACGTACCCGAGGCATCGATCACGGCCCGGGCAAGGACACGTTCCTCGCGTCCGTCGGCGTACCGGATGTGCACGGTGAAGGGCTGCTGCTCACGGTCGGCGTCGACAACGCGGTCGCGTCCGGTACGGGAGACGCCGGTGACCCGGGCATCGAGCCGAATCCTGTCGCCGAGGGCGTCCGCGAGCGGCTGGAGATAGGCGTCCGCCCAATCGCCACCGGTCGGATACGTGTCCGCATCAGGCTTCACCCAGCCGGTCGGAGCCAGGAGCTTCTCGGCGACGGGGTCCACGACCTCGGGCCAGGCGGAGAAGAGCCGCACATGGGACCACTCCCGCACCGCGGCTCCCGCCTGGGTGCCGGCCTCAAGGACCAAGGGTTCCAGGCCCCGGTCGACGAGGTGCGCGGCAGCGGCCAGACCGGCAGGCCCGGCTCCAACGACCACGACGGGCAGCTGGTCGATGGTGGAGGCGTTCACGGATCTTCCCCTTTGATTCGACGTTCATCGATCTCTTCGCTTTCAGCATGACACCTGATTCGACAAGCGTCAACATAGACATCTGTCGAATTCAGTACTGCGGGACTCGCCGACACCCCCGGCCAGGCACGGCACTGCCGCGCACTTTCGGAGGCGATCGCGACACACGACCCTTCGGCATGCCGGCGACTCCGACACCGTGAGCCCCCAGTCGACCTCGGAAACTTGCGTCGGCACTCACCATCGGGTCGACCGCTCTCACACACGCAGACAGCACAAGAGGGGCCTCGAATCCCACGGGTGCAGACGCAGAGGGCCCATCTCGCCGAGATCGCACCTACCGCCGCCGCCCGCCTATCGGCACGACCCCGCCCCGTTCAGGAGGCGAATCCCTGCACCACTGGTTCGACATGTGTCAACATAGACACATGTCGAACGTGAGGGTGCTGCCTGTACTGGAGCCCGAGATGGAGCCGTGCTGTCCGCCTCTCGACGAACGGCCGTTGACCGCCGAGGAGGCCGAGCGGACCGCTGTCATGTTCAAAGCGCTTGGCGATCCGGTCCGGCTGCGACTCTTCTCCTCCGTCGCCTCGCACGAGGGGGGCGAGGCGTGCGTCTGCGACATCTCCGATGTCGGCGTCTCCCAGCCCACGGTCTCCCATCACCTGAGGAAGCTGAAGGAAGCCGGGCTGCTCTCCTCGGAACGCCGCGGCACCTGGGTGTACTACCGCGTTGAGCCCACCGTGCTCGCGGCCATGGGAGCTCTCCTCGCCAAGGCCGCCTCGGCCTGACCGACCTCACGATCACCGGGGCGCCCTCGGCAGGGCTTGAATGTGACGGCGGCCCGGGCGATGTCGATCACCCTGTCCTCTCCGAAGAGCAGCACGATCGTGGTAATCAGCAGCTCACCGCCGGCCACGCCCATGATCACCGCGACCAGTCCGATACCGAACCCTGCCATCACTCCAGCAGGCACCTCAACCGGACGCACGCCACCGTCTGGGAGACTCCGCCCCATGACCGGATCAGCCACCCGCACCATCACCGTCGCACCACTCACGGCCGACCACGCCGACGAGGTCGTCGCGATCTACCAGGCCGGCATCGACGAGGGCAACGCCACCTTCGAGACCGTCGCTCCGTCCTGGGAACAGTTCGACGCGGCCAGGATGCCTGAGCATCGATTCGCCGCGGTCGACGAGGCCGGCCGGGTGCTCGGGTGGGTGGCGGCCACGAAGGTCTCCGACCGGTGCGCGTACGCAGGAGTCGTCGAGCACTCCGTGTACGTACACCCCGACGCACGGGGGCGCGGCGTCGCCTCGGTGCTGCTGAAGGCGCTCATCGACTCGACCGAGGCGACCGGGATCTGGACGATTCAGTCCGGCATCTTCCCAGAGAACTCCGCCAGCCTCGCCGTCCACGCCCGTGCGGGCTTCCGGGTCATCGGCACGCGCGAGCGCGTCGGCCGCCACCACGGCGTCTGGCGCGACACCGTCCTCGTGGAGCGTCGCAGTCCGCGCATCGACTGACGGCAAGCAGACACGCATGCTCCCATGCAGGCATGCACACCACGGCAGAGCGGCGCCGCCACCCCTGTTCAGGAGCGGCGGCGCCGAACGTCAGGATGCCCGGGCCGCCGGAGAGATCTCTTCCTTGCCGGCCTTCTCGGTGTCGGCGAGAAACTCGCCCAGCGAGGCCAGGACGCCCGGCGCCGGGCGGTAGTACACCCAGGTGGCGCGCCGCTCGGAAGTGAGCAGGCCCGCTTCCCGGAGCTTCTTCAGATGGTGGCTGACCGTGGGCTGGGAGACGCCCACGTCGGCTATGTCGCAGACGCATGCCTCACCGTTGGGGTGCGAGGCCACTCTGGACAGGAGGCGGAGTCGGACGGGGTCGGCCAGCGCCTTGAACATCGCCGCCATGATCTCGGCGTCCCCTTCGGACAGCGCGGCGGTCACGATGGGTGGGCAGCAGGCGGCAGGGCCCGCACTGGGTAGGCGTGGGGTCGACTCGGTCAAGGGGCCGGCTCCTCACGCCGAGGCCGCGGGGCGGCCCATGACGGCGTCGGCAGCGCTGGGGAAGCAGGCCACGCAGGCGACGTTGATGGAGTAGAGCATCGAGGTCCCCTGGCGCTCGCGCAGGACGAATCGCACGTCGGCGAGCAGCTTCAGGTGGTGGGACACCGTCGACTGCCCGACGCCCATCCGGTCCACGATCTCTCCGACACTCATCGGCCCGGTTGCCAGCGCGAGCAGATTGAGGATCTGCACGCGGGTGGGGTCGGAGAGGGCCTTGAACCAGGTTGCGTAGGACTCGGCCGTGCTTCGGTCGATCAGCTGGGCATTCATCGTACCGCTCATGATCCATCGATGTTATTCGATGACCACCCGCGACGGCAAGGTTCGCTCCAGGCAGATGGGGCCTGCGGAGGGCTCCCCGAGGCCCGCCTGCATCACAGGCACGCCCGGGACTGCGGGCGCGATTGACTGTATAGACACCGCATAGAAGGCATCCAGGCTGGCGCTACCTGGGAACAAGGCCCACTTCCCGGCAACCGCCGCCGGAAGCCCGGGGCGGGCTTCTTCGGCGCGGCAAGGGACCCCGGATCCCCGTTGCCGGACATCTCTTTAATCGTCTATCATCGATATTCGATAAAGGGGATGCCGGTTGAGCTTCCCCACGCGGCTCGCCACGTCCCCCGTACGTTCCTTCACGGCGCCGCTCCCCCTCATGTGTCACCGTCTCAGAGAGGTTCACCTGTGGACGAATTGCTGGCCCTTGGCCGGTTCATCCTGTTCGAGGTGCTGCACTATCTCCCGTGGTTCCTGGTCGCCATCGTGCTGGGGATCGCCGTACAGCGTCTGTCGATCGACGTGGTCGCGCGCCGCAGCTTCGCCCACGGGCGCAGGGGCGTCCTCGGCATCGCCATCGTCACGGCCATCGGAGCGTTCAGCCCCTTCTGCTCCTTCACCGTGATCCCCCTGATCCGCCGCTTCCTGATAGCCGGCGTGCCGCTCTCGGCGGTCATGTCGTTCTGGATCGCCTCCCCCTCCATGGACCCGGAGATCTACGCGCTCTCCGCCGCTCAGCTCGGGCTCCCCATCGCCACGGCTCGCCTCATCGGCGCCCTGGTGCTGAGCTTCGGCGCAGGTCTCATCGTGCTGGCGCTCGAACGGCGTGGGCGGTTCGCCGATCCGCTGCTCGACTCCACCGAGGAGAAGAAGCCCGCGAAGACCTGCTCCCAGGAGACGGTGACCGTTCCCGAGACGGCATGCTCCACGGCGAAGGCGACCGTGCCCGAGTCAGTGACTGTCGGTGGCGGCGGCGCCGGCGGCACGTCCGAGGGCGGCTGCGGAGGTGCCGCACAGGAGCCTGCGCCCGCGACAGGAGGCTGCTCCACCGCCGCACGGAACGACGAGGACGACGACGGGACTCCATGGCGTGTGCTCGTCCGGCGTGACATCAAGAACCTGCGCGCCGGCGAGATCCTCAAGGAGATCGTCAGCGACTCGCTGATCCTGGGCAAGTGGCTGCTGCTTGCCATCGTCCTCGAAGCCCTGATCGTCCGCTACGTGCCCACCGACATCGTGTCGGGCATCCTGGGCACGGACGGCGCACTCTCCGTCCTGGTCGCCGGGCTCATCAGCGTCCCTCTCTACCTCAACGGAGTCGGTGCGATCCCGGTGGTCGAGGGCCTCCTGGACCAGGGCATGGTCGCTGCCGCGGGTGTCACCTTCCTCCTCGGCGGCGCCATCACGACCATCCCGGCGATGGTGGCCGTCAAGAGCGTCGTCAAGGCGAAGGTCTTCGCGTTCTACCTCGGGGTGGGCCTGCTCGGCAGCGTGGGCATCGGCCTGGTCTCGCTGGCGATTCTCTGATCTGGAAATCCTCCTCACCCCCACCCACGCTCCTGTGGCGGTCGACACCGCCGCAGGAGCGTCGCCGTACCCGCCCCACGCGCACCTTCCAGGAGCGCACCCGGAATGGAGCCGAGCATGGCCACTCTCCCAGGCACCGCGATAGCTCTCACCCCCATGACCGACGATCATGCGTCCGCCGTCATGGCGATCTACCAGCAGGGCATCGACGAGGGAAGCGCCACGTTCGAGACGGTCGCACCGCCGTGGAGTGCCTTCGACACCTCCAAGCTGCCGGCCCACAGGCTCGTGGCACTCGACCCGCAACGGCGGGTCGTCGGTTGGACGGCGGTGTCCCGCGTCTCGGCCCGCCCCGCCTACGCAGGGGTCGTCGAGCACTCCGTGTATGTCAGCCCCACGGCCCGCGGAGCCGGCGTGGGACGTGCGCTTCTGGAAGCCTTGATCGACTCCACGGAGAGGGCGGGCATCTGGACGATCCAGGCCGGCATCTTCCCCGAGAACGTGGCGAGCATGGCCCTGCACGAGTCCGCGGGATTCCGTGTGCTGGGCCGGCGGGAGCGCGTGGCCCGCCACCACGGCGTCTGGCGCGACGTCCTGCTGGTGGAGCGCCGTAGCCCGGTGGTCGAATGACTGATGCCGGTCACCTGAGTGACCGGCATCAGCCTGCAAGTCCCTGATCGGTAGGACATGGCCCGTACCGACCACCATGTCACGGGAGCTCGAACGGCAGGTCCATCCCGTCCAGCGCCGTCGCGCACGCGCATTCCCTCTCGCGCTCCAGGACGTCGACGGTCTTCAGGACCAGGCCCTTCAGACGCTCCACGTTCGCCGCGAACACGCGGAACACCTCGCCCTGCGAGACACCTTCTCCGTGCTCCACACCCGCGTCGTAGTCGGTGACCAGGGCTATGGAGGTGTAGCAGAGGGCGAGTTCACGGGCGAGTACGGCTTCGGGGTGTCCCGTCATGTTGATCAGGGACCAGCCGGCAGAGGCGTACCACCGGGACTCCGCACGGGTGGAGAACCGGGGGCCTTCGACGACCACCATGACTCCCCCGTCGTGGACATCCGCGTCCGCCTCCCCTGCGGCCTTGAGTACGGCCGCGCGGCCCGACGCACAGTACGGATCGGCGAACGACACGTGGGTGGCGCCGTGCTCGTAGTACGTCTGCACGCGCCCGGCGGTCCGGTCGACGAGCTGGTCGGGGAGGACGACGCTTCCGGGGCCGAGGGAAGCGCGCAGCGAGCCGACGGCGCAGGGCGCGAGTACCTGCCGTACGCCCAGCGAGCGCAGGGCCCACATGTTGGCGCGGTAGTTGATGCGGTGCGGGGGCAGTTCGTGGTGGCTGCCGTGCCGGGGGAGGAAGGCCACGCTGCGGTCGCCCACGGTGCCGACGGACACCGCGTCGGAGGGTGCGCCGTACGGGGTGGTGACCTCGACGCGCTGTACCGATTGCAGAAGTTCGTAGAAGCCGCTGCCGCCGATGACCGCGATGTCGGCCTTCGGCGCCGAGTCGGACGGATCACTCATCGCTCGGGTCCTCCTGCGTGGGCGTGTCGACCGGGGCAGCGGAGCTGCCCGGGTCGGGTCGGGAAATGAGGGGGGTGAGTGAGGCGACAGCCTTGTGGCCGGGCACGGCCTCGCGGTCGTCCTCGGGGCGGCGCACGGCCACCGTCCGCCAGCCGGCCTCGGCCGCGGCGTCGAGCTCGGCGCCGACGTCGCTGACGAACAGCAGGTCGGCGGGCGCGTACGCCAGCTCCGCCGCGATCGCACGGTAGGAGTCGGCGTCGGCCTTGGGGCCTGCCGTCGTCAGGTCGAAGTAGCCGTCGAGCAGGGGACGCAGGTCGCCGTGGGCGGTGTGGCCGAACCAGTCCCGCTGGGCGGCGACGGAGCCGGAGGAGTAGATGAAGCGGCCCGTGCCCTGTGTCCGCCAGCACTCGAGGGCGGGCGGCACGTCCGGGTACACATGACCGTGCAACTCACCCGCCGCGTACCCGCCCGCCCAGATCAGTCCCTGCAGCGTCTTCAGCGGCGCCGCCTTCGCATCGGCATCGGCCCACTGCTCCAGCAGCGCCAGAGCGCTCGCCTCGTCCTGGACCTCGCCGGTGTGGGCGGCGACCGCGTCCAGGACCTGCCGCCAGGGGGCGGTGCCGCGATGAGCGGCGAGCCAGGGAGCGAGCCGCTCACGCGCGTAGGGGAAGAGGACGTCCCGTACGTGGCTGAGGGAGCCGGTGGTCCCCTCGATGTCGAGGACGACGGCCCGCGGTCCGCTCTCGGGAACTCGGGCCTGTCGGCTGCCCGGCATCAGCCTTCCCGCAGGAGCGCGTCGAGGCGGGGGAAGCCTTCGGCGATGGGCTCCTGGGTGAAGTCGCCCACCCAGCCGTCCTCCTTCTCGAAGAACCGGATGGCGCAGAAGTCCGGAACCGGACCCATGTCGAACCAGTGCCGGGTGCCGGCCGGGACCGACAACAGGTCGCCTGCCTCGCACACGACGGCGTACACGCGGTCGTCGAGGTGCAGGTAGAAGCAGCCGGTGCCGTGGGCGAAGAACCGGACCTCGTCCTCGGCGTGCCGGTGCTCGTCGAGGAACGTCGAGCGTGCCTTGGCCGCACGCTCCTGCCACTGTGCTCCCTCCTCGGGGTGGAGACGGGCGACGTCGACGAGGCGCAGCCCCTGGTCGGCGCACAGCTCGTCGACCTCCGCCCGATAGGCGTCGAGCAGTTCCTCGGAGGAGGTCTGCGGCGTCACCTCTGCGCGCCGCGGCCAGCGGCTGAAGGAGACCGACCGTTCGCGCAGGGCCTGTGCGATGGCGTCCTCGTCGCGGGTGCGGAGCAGGACGGTGTCCGGTGCGTCGTCCGGCATGATCTGCAGCAGTGTCATGGCGCGGTCCTGTGGTCGGGTGCCTGCGCGGCACGGGAGACATGCAGCTCGGCGTGGGAGAGCACGAGCAGCTGGCAGAGCGATTCGAGGCACTCGAGCCGGTTCTTGGCCTGGCTCAGCGAGTCGCCCCACGCGGTGATGCCGTGGTCGGCCAGGAGGAGCCCGGGCGTGCCGTCCGGGTTCGCCGCGAGGTGGGCGGCCACGTCGTCTGCGATCCGTTCGACCTGGGGCCAGTTGGGGAAGACCGGCAGGTCCGCGAAGGCCGGATCCCTCAGTCCCAGGCCCTTGAGCAGCTCGAAGCGCTCCATCCGCACCGAGGAGACTGCGTCCCGGGCAGCGGCACGGTGGGCGACGACGGTGGCGTACGGGGAGTGGACGTGGATGACGGCGCGGGCTCCGGTGACGCGGTAGACCGCCGCGTGGATGGAGGTCTCCGCCGACGGGCGGTCCTGGCCGGGATGGGACGCCTGGCCTGTGCGGGCGGCGACCTCGACGACATCACGGGCGGTCAGCTCGCCTTTGTCCCGGCCGCTCGCCGTGATCAGTGCGCGCCCGGGTTCGTCGGGCAGCCGCATGGAGATGTTGCCGGACGTGCCCGGCATCCATCCGCGCTCGTACAGGGTGCGGGAGACGTCGGCCAGCTGCTGGGCGGTCTGCTTGCCGGCGGCGGTCGACGGCGCGTAGCTCATGCGCTCACCTCGGATGTGTGGTGGACACCGTGCTCGGAGACGATGGCGGTGATCAGAGAGGCGGGGGTGACGTCGAAGGCGGGGTTGTACGCGCGGGTACCGAGCGGAGTGGTGCGGATCCCGCCGCAGGAGGTCACCTCGTCGTCGGCGCGTTCCTCGATGACGATGTCCCGGCCGTCGGCGAGGGACCTGTCCCAGGACGATTCGGGGGCGACGACGATGAACGGGATGCCGTGGTGGGCGGCGGCGATCGCCAGCGCGTAGGTGCCGATCTTGTTGGCCACGTCCCCGCGCGCGGTGATGCGGTCGGCTCCGACGATGACGCAGTCGACGAGCCCCTGACGCATGGACGCCGCGGCCGCGCTGTCGACGCACACGCGGTGCGGCACACCGGCTTCGGCAAGTTCCCAGGCCGTCAGCCGGGCCCCTTGCAGGAGCGGCCGGGTCTCGTTCACGAGGACTTCCGTGACCCTTCCGGAGTCGGCGAGCGCGAGGATCGTACCGAGGGCGGTACCCACGGCGGCGGTCGCGAGCCGGCCGGTGTTGCAGTGGGTCAGGAGCCGCAGGGACCGCTGCGGGCAGCGGTCCCGAACCGCCTGGACGGCGTGGGCGACCATCCGCCGGTTGACTGCCAGGTCCTCGTCGATCATGGCGGTGGCTTCCGCCAGGACCGCGTCCGGGCCGTCGCCGAGTTTCGCCAGAGCGCGGTCGACGGCCCAGGCCAGGTTCACCGCCGTGGGACGCGCGGCGGCAAGCCGTTGGGCGTCGCCTTCCACGGCCGTCCGCCCGTCCTGGGTGCTGCCCTGCGAGCAGTGGGCGTACGCCGAGAGCGCGACGCCCAGGGCGCCCGCGAGACCGATGGAGGGGGCGCCCCGTACCGCGAGGGTCGTGATGGCGGTGATGACGTCGTCCACCGTGCTCAGGCGCAGGAGCCTCCGCTCGTGGGGAAGCGCGCGCTGATCGAGGGTGACGATCGCGTGGTCGTCCCAGCGCAGTGACGGCTGGTCGGAGGGCTTGCTCACGGGCTGCGGCTCCTTGAGGCCTGAAAGGTGAACCGGTCGGTCAGCCGGTCAGAGGGCGAGCCCGTAGTTCGACCAGGGTGGGCGCCGCCTCCACGTCGGCGATCACCTGGTCGTGCTCGTCGCCGACGGCGATGACATAGCCGTATCGGTTCATGTACGCCCGCGGCGGGAGGGCGAGCCGGATGCCGGGGCCGGCTGTCGCGACCGCGCTGTGCACCGTTGGCCCGAAGAGATCGGTGCGGACGGTCACTTCGACGGCCTCGCAGTCGCGCTCCGGGTAGAGGAACCTGATGGCCGCGGTCCTCTGGGCCTTGGGCGCCGTGTCGGGGACGAGCCCGGCCGCCACGTAAGCGGCCGCGACGGCGGGATCGGTCCCGGTGGCGAGCATTCCGACGAGGGGGATGAAGTCGCCGCCGAGGCGCGCGTTGATCTCGACGAGGCGGGGACCCTTGGGGGTGAGCTTGAACTCGGTGTGCGTGAAACCGTGTTCGAAGCCGAGCGCCTTGTGGATGCGGTGCAGCTGGTCCAGGAGTTCAGCGTCCTGGAGGAGAGGATCAGCGGCGTCGACCGTGTGGCCGGTCTCCTCGAAGTACGGGTCCATGCCGACCTGCTTGCGCGCCACGATCATCGGGGCGCACACGCCGTCGACGACAACCGCGTCGATACTGATCTCGGGGCCGGTGAGGTACTCCTCGACCAGGACGTCGGCTTCGTAGCGGGGCACCCCGGGCCAGTTGGCCGAGCTGGCCGCCTCGAAGGCCGCTTCGACGGCGTCGCCGTGGTCGGCCCGGACGACACCGAGACTGCCGGCGAGTCCACGAGCCTTGACGACCACGGGGTAGCCGGTCGCGTCGGCCGCACGACGTGCCTCGGCCGCCGTCGCCACCGCGGTGCAGGCCGGCTGCGGCACGTCCGCTGCCGTCAGCCGTGCTCGGGTGGTCGCCTTGTCGCGGCAGGAGAGCACCGCGTCGGGCGCGCTACCGGGCAGGCCGAGGGCTTCGGCGAGTCGCGCGGCGGCGTGCACGAGGGACTCGTCGTAGGTGAAGACCCCCGCGACGGGGAACTGTTCCCTGACCTTCTTCACCTCGACGAGGAGCTCGTCGAGGTTCCTGGTGTCGAGGAGCGAGGCCCCCTCCACGTAGGGCAGTTGCCAGCTCGGCTCGTGGGCGTCGAGGAGCCACAGGCGGAAGTGGCGGGAGACGGCCGCCACGATGTACTCCCGGTAGCGGCGGTCACCGCTGCCCATGAGGAGCAGGACCGGTGCCTCGGTGGTAGTCGAGTGCGGTTGGGTCGTGGCGGCCATGGCGGGAACCTTCGTGTCGACGTGGGGTCGGGGCCGAGGCCGGCCGACGTAGGTGCAGAGCCCAGGTCGGAACGACGCTGTCGGCCGACGGCCGGAACCATTCCAGCATTGAGCGATGTATGTCAATAGATCGATGAACGGCCGAAGGTCGTCCCGTAGTCGGACACCACCGCCACACGGCACGCCTGCACTGATTCGTCCGGCTCTGGGGGTGCTTGGGCAAGTCGTTCAAGGCATCCTGCTCGCACATTCACGCAGATGAGCACGGTAGGGGCAAAGCGCGCCCACACGCCTTGCGTCGCCGAAGGGTCCCGTCGTGAGGCTCCACACCGCCACCTGGGCCGTGAGGCGAACGGCCAGAATTGATCGGCACCTATCGATTCTGCAGACCCGGCGGATGACTCTGGATCCAACCCGCAGCGGGGTCGTCAGAGCGGCGGGGAGGGGGTAGCCTGCGCGCACGGATCGCGATCCGCAACCCGCGAGGTCACGGGTGAGCGGACGTCGAGACGACGCGGGCGCTCCGACGGTGAAGCGGCCGAGCTCTCAACCGCAAGGCCGCCGGGGTGAAGAGGCGTCGCATCCCCGTTCGGCCAAACCACCGAAGAAGGTGGCCAGGTCGGTCAGCACCTCGGAACGCAGCCGGTAGTAGGTGAAACGCCCGCAGGGCTCGGTCTCCACGACGCCCGCTTCCCGGAGAACCCTGAGATGGTTCGACAGGTTCGTCTGCCGCGCACCTGTCTCCTCGACGAGGTGAGTCGTACACAGCGACTCGCGGGCGAGCAGGCACACGACGCGAAGCCGCAGGGGGTCCGCCAGGGCCCTCAGCAGTTCCGCGTTCACCGACGTCAGCATGGCCCGATCGTGACACACCGAGCACAAGCAGTGTCAACCATCAGATTTCTGAACCCCCCTTGCACGCAACTCATTTGAGGAGCCACAGGTGTCCCGGATGCCCTCTGTCCTGTTCGTCTGCATTCACAACGCCGGTCGGTCTCAGATGGCCGCCGCGTGGCTTCGGCACCTGGCCGGCGACCGGATCGAGGTCCGCTCGGCGGGCTCCGCCCCGGCCGCGGCAGTGAATCCTGCCGCGGTCGAAGCGATGCGCGAAGTCGGGATCGACATGTCCGCAGAGGTCCCCAAGATCCTCACCACGGAGGCAGTCGGAGAAGCGGACGTGTGCGTCACGATGGGCTGCGGGGACACCTGTGCGGTCTTCCCCGGTAAGCGCTACCTCGATTGGCAGCTCGACGACCCGGCCGGGCAGGGGGTGGAGGCAGTGCGCCCCATCCGCGACACCATCAGGAGCCTCGTCGAACATCTCATCGTGGAGATTGACGCATCGCGGGCGCGCTGAACGAAGGTGGTCAGAACGGTGAGCCGTCGATGCTTCGAGGGAAGGCGTGCGTTCGGAGCTCGCGAAGAGCATCCCAGCGGATCGAGAACCAGGCCCAGGTCCCTCGCTGTTCGCGGCGCAGCAGGCCAGCCGCGGTGAGAATCTTCAGGTGACGGCTCACCGTGGGCTGCGCCAGGTCGAGCGAATCGGTCAGGTCACAGACGCAGAGCTCCCCGGCCGGCGCCTGATCGATGAGGTGGACGATCTGCAGGCGGGTCTGGTCGGCCATCGCCTTCAACTGGACGGTCAGCGTCTCGACTTCTTCGCGGTCGACCGGCAGCCCGGGAGAGCGGGGCGCACAGTGCTCCTCACTCACGTCCTCGATCGGTATGCCCGCCAGCGGAGTTGCCATCCGGACACCATACGAGCCGACGAGATCACATGGCGAGTCCGACGGTCGACATCACCAGGCGTCCACACTTCGCACACTCGCGCCCCACCTCATCGCAGCAGTGCGGCAATCGTTCGCGCGGCTTCGCGGGCGGGACGGCCGACACCGACGAGGGTGGCCGAGGCGGGCCCGGTCCAGTCGCCGTACCCGAGCAGATGAAGTCGGGGCTCTCCGACAGCCTCTGTTCCCCGGGTGGGGATGTATCCGCGTGGACCGCGGAGTCCGAGCGGGGCGAGATGGGCGAGAGCGGGACGGAAGCCGGTGCACCAGATGATCACGTCGGACTCGGCGCGCGTACCGTCAGACCACTCGACACCGGCCCCCGTCACACGTGCGAACATCGGCTGCGCCTTGAGGAGGCCCGCATCGCGGGCTTCACGTACGGGCGGTACAGCGACGATGTCACCGAGCGAAGCGACTCCCCCGCCGTCGGTGCGGCCTTCGTCGAGGGCCCGGCGGCGGGCGGTGGCGTGGTCGAAGAGGGCACGGCCGTCGATGTCGTCGGAAAGGAACCGCGGGGGACGCTGCGTGACCCAGGTGAGGTCGGCGTCGTACGCGAGATCGGCGGCGATCTGTGCCCCGGAGTTCCCTCCTCCGACGACGGTCACGCGCATTCCGGCGAACTCGCCGGGGGCGCGGTACTCGACGGTGTGGAGCTGCCGCCCCCGGAACGCGTCACGGCCGGGGACGGCGGGGAGGAACGGCCGTGACCACGTTCCGGTGGCACTGACGACCGCGCGGGCGCGCCATGTGCCGGAGTCGGTCTCGACGCGAAGGTGCCCGCCGTCGCGGCGGACCGCCTCGACGCGAACGGGCCGGTGGACGGGGAGCTCGTATCGCTGCTCGTAGTCGGTCAGGTAGTCGACGACGTGTGTTGCGTCGGGGTACGTCTCCCCCTGCTGCGGCGGCATGAGGCGACCGGGCAGGGACGAGTAGGCGGCCGGCGAGAAGAGGTGCAGCGATTCCCACATGTGCTGCCAGGCCCCACCCGGCGCCGGCTGAGCGTCCAGGACGGCGAAGTCGAGGCTGCCGTGACGGCGCAGGTGGTACCCGGCTGCGAGTCCCGCCTGGCCACCGCCGATCACGACGACGTCGAGTGAGCTGCTCATCTCTCCGGCTTCCCTTCGTACGACGGCGCCCCGCCCGGTCGGAGGGCGAGGCACCGAGGAATGGCGTGGCCGCGCTACCGCTGGGCAGGGGCGAACTTCTTGCGCCACGCCAGCGACACGTACACGAGCGCGACCAGGACGGGCACCTCGATGAGTGGGCCGACGACTCCTGAGAGCGCCTGTCCGGAGGTGACACCGAAGGTGGCGATGGCGACGGCGATGGCGAGTTCGAAGTTGTTGCCGGCGGCGGTGAAAGCGAGCGTCGCAGTGCGGTCGTAGGTGAGGCCGATGGCCTTGCCGAGGGCGAAGGTGCCGAACCACATGACCGCGAAGTAGACGAGGAGCGGCAGCGCGATCCTCGCGACGTCCAGCGGCTGCGAGGTGATGGTCTTCCCCTGGAGGGCGAAGAGGATGACGATCGTGAACAGCAACCCGTAGAGCGCCCACGGTCCGATCTTCGGCAAGAACGTCGTCTCGTACGCTTCCCGGCCCATCCTCCTCTCGCCGATCCGACGGGTGAGGAATCCGGCCACCAGCGGAACGCCGAGGAAGATGACGACATTCAGGGCGATCTTCCACATCGAGATGTCGAGCGTCTCGCCCTCGCCCAGGCCCAGCCAGCCGGGCAGCAGGTCGAGGTAGAACCAGCCCAGGACGCCGAAGGCGACGACCTGGAAGACCGAGTTCAGGGCGACGAGGACGGCGGCGGCTTCACGGTCACCGCAGGCGAGGTCATTCCAGATGATCACCATGGCGATGCAGCGCGCCAGGCCGACGATGATCAGACCGGTGCGGTACTCGGGCAGGTCGGGAAGGAAGATCCAGGCGAGGGCGAACATGAGTGCCGGGCCGAGGATCCAGTTGATGACGAGCGACGAGACCATGAGCTTCTTGTCGCCGGTGACGGCGTCGAGCCTGTCGTACCGGACCTTGGCGAGCACCGGGTACATCATGATCAGCAAACCGACGGCGATGGGCAGCGAGATGCCGCCGATCTCGACCCTGGCCAGGGCGTCATTCAGGCCGGGGATCAGCCGCCCGAGCCCGAGACCGAGGCCCATGGCGACGAGGATCCAGACGGCGAGGAAACGGTCGAGCGTCGACAACTTCGCGACGACCGAGGAATCCGCCGCCCGAGCGGGCGCATGGGTGGGGGTCACGGACAGGCCCTCTTGTTCGCGGCAGCGGTACGGGCGGACTCGGCCAGGTCGGCGAACTGGCCGGCGAGCTGGGCGATGACGTCCGGCTTCAGGCGGTAGTAGGTGAATCGACCGCATGGCTCTGTCTCCACCACACCGGCCTCACGCAACACGCGCAGATGGTTGGAGAGGTTGGTCTGCCTGGCGCCCGTCTCCTCGACGAGGTGGGTGGTACAGAGGGTCTCGCGGGCGAGCAGGGTCACGATCTGGAGTCTGAGGGGATCGGCCAGAACCCGAATCAGATCAGTATCGACTGACGTCATCATGGACTGATACTCTCACATCACTCGTCGCTGACACCAGTCGAGGCTGACCTCTTGCCGGCAAGGAAGTACCGATGACCACCGCTCCGCTCGCCTCCGTGCTCTTCGTCTGCGTCCACAACGCGGGCCGCTCCCAGATGGCCGCCGGATTCCTCGATCACCTGGCCGGCGACCGCGTCGAGGTCCGCTCCGCCGGTTCACTCCCGGGCGACCAGGTCAACCCGGCCGCCGTCGAGGCCATGGCCGAGGTTGGCGTCGACATCTCCGACCAGAAGCCGAAGGTGCTGACCACCGAGGCCGTCCAGGCATCCGACTACGTCATCACCATGGGCTGCGGCGACGCCTGCCCGATCTTCCCCGGCAAGAAGTACCTCGACTGGGTCCTGGAGGACCCGGCAGGCCAGGGTGTCGAGGCAGTCCGCCCCATCCGTGACGAGATCAAGCTCCTGATCGAGGGGCTCGTCGCCGAGATCGACGCGAAGCAGGAGGCGTGACTCCCTTGGCCGACCCGACGACAGCGACCGGGGGCGACGTCCGTGAGGTCATCGTCATAGGCTCCGGCCCCGCCGGATACACCGCAGCCCTCTACACCGCCCGAGCCCAGCTCAGGCCGCTGCTCTTCGGCAGTTCGATCTTCGTCGGCGGGTCCCTGACCACGACGACGGAGGTCGAGAACTTCCCCGGCTTCCGCACCGGCATCGAAGGCCCTGACCTCATGGACAACATGAGGGCCCAGGCCGAGCGCTTCGGCGCCGAGATGATCGACGACGACATCGTCTCCGTCGACCTGACCGGCGACATCAAGGAAGTCACCGACAGCGAGGGCACTGTCCACCGTGCCAAGACCGTGATCATCGCGACCGGTTCCGGCTACCGCAAGCTCGGCCTGCCGAACGAGGACGAGCTCTCGGGCCGCGGCGTCTCGTGGTGCGCCACCTGCGACGGCTTCTTCTTCCGCGACCGCGACATCATCGTGGTCGGCGGCGGGGACACCGCCATGGAGGAAGCCACCTTCCTCACCCGCTTCGCCCGTTCCGTCACCGTCGTCCATAGGCGCTCGACCCTGCGTGCCTCCCAGGTCATGCAGAACCGCGCCTTCGCGGACGACAGAATCTCCTTCGCCTTCGACAGCGAGATCGCGGAGATCAAGTCCGAGAACGGCATGCTCGCCGGAGTCGTCCTGCGCGACATCTTCACCGGCAGGACCCGCGACGTCGACGCCACTGGCCTGTTCATCGCCATCGGCCACGACCCGCGCACCGAGCTCTTCGCCGGCCAGATCGACCTCGACGACGAGGGCTACGTCACGGTGGTGTCGCCCTCCACTCACACGAACCTGCCTGGCGTCTTCGCCGCCGGCGACGTCGTCGACCACACGTACCGGCAGGCCATCACTGCGGCAGGCTCCGGCTGCCGGGCCGCACTCGACGCGGAGCGATACCTCGCCGCCCTTGCCGACGGGAGCGTGACCAGGGCCGGCGTCGCCGCCGCAGCCTGAGGCCGCACCGCGGCCCAGCTGTGGACCTCCCCATGAACACCGGCTCCTGCTCGTCACGTTGGCGGACCTGACGGGCAGGAGCTGGTCCTCTCCCAGGTCGGCATGGTGAGTCGTACTCCGGCCGGTCTTCCCATCAACTCCACGGCCACGAGGCAGCACAAGGAGCCGGCAACGAGACTCGTTGCCGGCTGGTCTGCTCTCAGAGCAGCGGCCGAGAGGACTTCAGCTGGATGTCGGCTTCCGACAGGAGTCGAGCGGGGCGCCGATGAGGATGTCGGCAGCGCTGGGAAAATCGGTGATGCAGTGGGGGTTGACGGCGTACCGGATGCTGGCGCCGGCACGGCGCCGGGTCAGGAAGCGGACGGCGTGGAGGATCTTCAGGTGGTGCGAGACCGTCGACTGGTTGAGGCGAAGATGGTCGGCGATCTCCCCCACCGGCACGGGCTCCGGGCGACCGCTCAGAAACCGCATGATGCGGATGCGCGTGGGGTCTGCCAGGGCTCGGAACCAGCGGGCGTACTCCTCGACGGTGTCCCGGTCGAGCGACGTTTCGGACATGGGCATCCTTAGCGGACCACGAGGAGAACTGCCGCCGCGAGCCGCGGACCAACCGTGCCATCAAGAGCCGGCGACTGCTGCTCACGCCGGAATCGGCATATGGCGAGCACGCGGGTGCACAACGTGGCCAGGTGTCCGCGGCCTGAGCTTCGGCTCCGGCCACGGACACCTGGCCGTGACGACGTGGTCAGCAGCAGGTGCCGCCGGGCTCGCACTCCTGCGCGGCGGCGGTGCTGTCGACCGGCTTGCGGGCGCGGATGATCGCGGCATGGAGGCCGTCGGCCGCCTCCTGGGTGAAGACGACCTCCGCGTCCTTCAGTCCTACCGCGTCGAGGAGTTCCTTGTACTCGGCGACCGAGAGAGCGCCGGCGATGCACTGGCTGTGCCCGCCGCGTTCGGCTCGCTCCTCGGGGCTGAGCCGATCCTCGGCGACGACGTCGCTGATGCCGAGGCGGCCGCCGGGGGTGAGGACGCGCGCCATCTCGGCGAAGACGGCGGGCTTGTTCAACGACAGGTTGATCACGCAGTTGGAGATGATCACATCGACGGTGTCGGCCGGCAGCGGGATGGACTCGATCGTCCCCTTGAGGAGGACGACATTGTCGATCTCGGCGTCCTCGACGTTGCGGGCGGCGAGAGCGAGCATCTCCTCCAGGAAGTCCAGGCCGAAGACGCGGCCGTCGGGTCCGACGCGCCGGGCGCTGAGGATGACGTCCAGGCCGCCGCCGGAGCCGAGGTCCAGGACCGTCTCGCCCTCGCGCAGTTCGGCGACGGCGCTCGGGTTGCCGCAGCCGAGGCTGGCGAGGAGGGCGGCATCCGGGGCGGTGCCCGGGCCGATCTCGTCGTATGCGGCAGGGCCGAAGGTCTGCGGGTCCGGCGAGCAGCAGGCTCCGCTTGTCTCGGCTTCGGCGGCCTTGGCCCGGTAGTACTCCCGGACCTCTTCCTGCAGGCTGCCGGCAGTGGTGGTGTCGCTCATGACGGGTGGTCCTTCTCGGTCAGGCGCCGGCGGGGGCGAGACGGTGCACGGGGCGCGGGTAGGAGGGCTTGAACGACACCGGGGTGGTGGCCGAGGAGGTGACGGCGGTCGCCAGGTCGGCGGCCTTGACGGCCTCGGTGACGGCCGCGTCCAAGGCGTCAGGCTCGCAGGCGACCCGGGCGTTGACGACGGCCCGCCCGGCCGGCGCGTGTGCGTCGGCGGCGCGGTCGAGCGTGGGCTGCGCGCCGGACTCGGTGAGGCTGAGCTTGGCGAAGTCGCCCTCGGCGGTCTCCACGGTGATCTTGGCGTGGCCGATCACGGCGTCGTGTTCCGCGGCCCAGACGGACAGCTCCTGAAGAACTGTGCGGGCCCACGCGGTCGCGTCGAAGCCCTCCCCGACGGCGGTGAGGTCGAGTTCCTGATTCATCCAGGCGAGCTGGGCCTCGGCGGCCGCGTAGCGGTCGTAGTCGATGTCGAGGACGACGTCCTCGTTCGTGGCTGGCGCCTGCCACGCGTCGAGCAGCGTGTCCAGGTGGGCGCCCGTGGTGGCCGAGTAACCGACGACGGTCGCCTTCGGGTTGCTCGTACGGAGCGAGGCGAGGAGTTCCTCGGCCCGGTCCGGCTTGATGGTGTCCAGCTTGTTCACGGCGATGACGTCGGCCTCGGTGACCTGCTGACGGAAGAGGTACGACAGGTCCGACTCCGGCTCGCCGCGCTCGGCGGCGCGGGCGAACGCCAGGTGCCGCAGGGGGTCGACCACGGTGGTCAGCGGGGCGACGACCATGTCGTCGCCGTAGTACTGGCGCAGCGGTCGCACGACGGTGGCCTGGAGGTCCGTGCAGCTGCCGACGGCCTCGGCGATCACGGTGTCGACGCTGTCGGAGGCGACCAGCGCGACGATGGCTTCGACGAGGTCCTCGAACTTGCAGCAGAAACAGCCGCCGGTGACCTCGGCGACGCTGTCGAGCTTGCTGCGCACCAACTTGGTGTCGACCAGTTCGACGCCCTGGTCGTTGGTGATGACGGCGACCTTGCGGCCCTGCTCCTGGAGCGCGAGGGCGGCGGCGGTCATGGTGGTGGTCTTGCCCGCGCCGAGGAATCCGGTCAGGGGGATGAAGGTGATCATGTGGTCCTTCTCGTCCTTGTCGTGGAACCGGGCGGATCAGCCGCAGCAGCTGTCGCCGGAGCCGCCCAAGAGGGGCAGGTTCGCGGGCTGGGCCGGGGCGGGGGACGCGGCGCCGAACGCGACGCGCCTGCTGTTGCCGAAGGCGTCGAGCCAGGCGCTCGCCTGCGGCCGCAACGCCGGGTCGGAGAGCAGCATCGACGTACGGACTTCGCGCGGAGTGCAGCCGCGCAGGGCCTTCGCCTGGTGGGCTCCGGCGCCGAACTCGACGGTGCGGAGCCCTTCGGCGTAGGCGTCGCGGACGGGCGCGTCCAGGACGAGGGCGAAGTAGATGCCGCTGCGCTCGCCGATCGCGGCGTAGTCGAAACCGGCCCACTTCGGGAAGAGGCGGTGGTTCTTGCGGATGGTGACGCAGGTGGCGACCAGCCCGCCGTCCTTGTAGCCGAGGTAGGCGCGGACGTCCGCGCCCTCGTCGATGAGAGCGGAGAGGATGCCGATGATGTGCTCGGGCTCCTCGCCGGCTCCGTTCTTCTCCCTGTTGAGGCAGGTGAGTTCGGCGATGCGGGCGACGTAGGGCCGGATGTCGGTCCCGTCGACGCGCTCGATGGTCACGCCGGCGGCCTCGGCACGGCGGACATCGCCCTTGATGCGCTGGCGCTTCTTCAGCGGCAGGGCGGCGAGATGTCCTTCCCAGTTCGGCGCGTCGAGGCTCATGAAGTCCTCGTAGCCCCAGAAGGTGGTGGACGCGCCGGCGGCGTCGAGCCCGTCGACGAGGGCGTCGTTGCCGCGGCGGCTGGGTACCCAGGGGGCGACGATGCAGCGGATGCCCGCCTCGAACGCGGCGGGCACGAGCTTCTCGACGATGGACCCCATCAGGGTGGGAGTCCAGAAGTTGTAGGCGACCTCGGTGCGGTAGCCCAGCGGGGAGCCGAGCAGGAGCGTCGGGAAGAACGGCTCGGTTCCCAGGGCGTCGACCTCGGCGCTGCGTGCGGCGTCGGTCTCGGCGCCGCAGCACACCTCCTCACCGGAGGGCGCCTGCCATCCGAGGTAGGTGCGCGGCTCGTGGTCGACGACCGGCGGGGTGGTGAGGATGTAGCCGGGGAGGAGGGCCAGCTCGCCGCGGGCGCGGTGGGCGAGGGTGTGCCAGGGCTGGACGTCGGGGAGTACCTTCTCCGTGGCGCGGAGCCAGGTGGGTCCGAGGTACGGCCACGAATCGGTGAGACCTGCGAGCTCGCCGGTCCAATCCATGTCCGGGAGGGCCTGGCCGGTGGAGATGACGACGCGGGGTGATCCACCCATGTCAGTGTCCTTTTCTTGTGAGCGGGTGGGTCAGCACTTCACGCAGCAGCGGATCTTGCCCGCGTCCTCGGCGTCGGTGCGACGCTCCTGCCAGAGTTCCTCGACGCGCTTGTCGGGGTGGGTCCACTCCACCCAGAAGCCGCGGTCGACCGTGGCGATGTCCTCCATCCAGGGCGACGAGAGCAGCGGGGAGCCCTTGAACAGCAGCAGCCGCGTCTGCAGGGCGGTGGGGTCGGTGACGCGGGCGAGGCCCGTCTCGACCAGCCAGTCCTCGAAGCCGAGGAGTTCCTCGTACTCGATCCACGGGGTGAACGGGATGAACGTCGGGTAGAGCTCGAAGCCGATCCGCTCGGCCTCGTCGACCGCCTCACGCATGTGGTCGACGTCGATGTGCTTGTCGAAGATGCGCAGGATGCGGTTGGAGGGGAACTCGAGTGCGCAGGTGACGCGGCGCAGCCCGAGCGAGACGAGCTTCTCCAGTTCCTTGGTGTAGTCGAGGACGTGGTCGACGCGGGTGGTGAACTCGAACGTGATCGGGCCGATGGCCTCGACCAGTCGCTCGACCACACCGATGCCGATGGTGCGGGAGTTGAAGAATTCGGCGTCGATGAAGCAGAAGTGCCGGACGCCCTCCTCCGCCAGCTGCAGGGCGTCGGCCAGAACGCTGTCGCCGTCGTAGGCGGCGACGCCGCCGTCGTACGCGCCGTAGACGGAGCAGTACGTGCACTTGTGGTGGCAGCCGCGGGACGCCTCGATGTTGCCCATCAGGCCGAACGGCGAGTGATGCGCCGGGTAGTGCACGAGGGAGGGGAAGAGGTCCCGGGCGGGCTTGGTGACCGAGATGCGCCGGCGCGGGGGCTTGGGCCGCATGCCCGCGCGGGTCATCAGGGCGGGCACCGCGTCGAGCGCGATGGTGCCGGCGGCGAGCCGGGCCAACTCCTCGCTGATGAGCTCGGGCTCCTCCATGATGATGCCGTCGGCGACATCGAGGAACTCGCGGTGGTTCATCTGCGCGTACTGGCCGAAGGTCACGACCGTGGTGCCGTACGCCGCCTTCACCCTGCGGGCCAGAGCGATCCCCCGCTCGAGACCCTCGAACTGCTGGACCGAGACGAGCGTGAGGTCGAAGGGGCCCTCCGGAAGGGCGTCGGGAAGCAGGTGCGCGTCCCAGCCGACGACGTCCGCGCCGTGCTGCTGCAGAGCGGCGGCCGCACACGCGGACGTCAAGGGCTGGAGCTCCGCTTCGAACGCGGAGGCAACCAGAACACGGGGACTACTCACACTTCCCCCCAGGGAGTGATCAAGGAGCGTGACGAATCGAGTTGGGGCCGGGTCAGAGCCCAGATCGGTAACGACGCTGTCGACCGACGGCCGGAACCCTGCCAGCGTTGAGCGATGTATGTCAATAGATCGATGAATGACTGAAAGGCCGTCTCCCGACCCCTCGTTGCCACCGAGCACCGCTGCCCCGATTCGTCCTCGTCTGCGGCTGGTTGCGAAGAGAGGTCACGCGCTTGCATCCGGTTGTTCACAGCGCTTGAAGCTGCAAGGAGCGAGGGTGTGGACCAGCGACCCACGCGTCCTCGGAATTCGTGGCCGACCTCCGGCAGCTCACCCGCCGGCCCGGCGTGTGACTCAAATTCAATCGCTGATCATCGATGATTTCGCCCCTGAAGATCTCGCCAGGGCGACTGGGAGGCGGTAGCGTTCGCCCACGGCATCGCGGTCCGCACCCGGGGTCAGCGGGTGAACGGGTACCGATGCCTTGATGCTTCAGCCCTGTCAATGGGGAGTGGGCCGAGCATCATCGCTCAGGTCACCGGCGTCCCACGGCGGCCCAAGGGTCCTGAGCGGGTTCAACGGGGAACGCGGTGAGGATCGCAGGGGCGTCTCGGCTGCGTATTGCCGGCAGCCGTCACCCGCAACCTCGGTGTCTCGCACCGCGCCCGCGGAGCGCCTCCAGGCTCGCCACGATTCCGCCCGCCTCGTCCACGCGACGGGGTGCCAACGGCGGCACTGCCGCGCCCCTTCCACATCCCGACCGCAGACCTACTTGTCACATGGGCCCTGGCCGCGGCGATCCGCCGACGGCTTTTCCCTGACTCCCACCCCCTCCAACACCGCAAAGGCACCGCCATGTCTTTCACGTCCACCGACATCCGCAGCAGAGCATCGCGCATCACCGGACTGCGCGTCCGGCAGAGCGCCTCTGCCGCTTCCGCCGCCCTCCTCCTCTCAGCCGCCCTGACCGGCTGCGCCGGCGCCGCGAAGGCCGACTCGGACGCCATTCAGGCCAGCGGCTCCACCACCGTGGCTCCGGTCGCCTCCGACGCCGCCGAGGCCCTCAAGACCAAGGGCCTGAACATCACCGTCGCCACCCAGGGCGGCTCCGCCGGCGGAATCTCCCAGCTCGGGACCGGCCAGATCAACATCGCGCTCAGCTCCAAGCCCATGTCCGAGAAGGATCAAAAGGCTTATCCCAACACGGACTTCGTCACCACACAGATCGGCGCGGACGCCGTCGGCGTCATCATCACGAAGGAAGTGGCCGACGGCGGGGTCAAGGGCCTGTCCAAGGCGCAGGTGGCGGGCCTGTTCGAGGGGAAGATCACCAACTGGAAGGAGGTCGGCGGTCCCGACCTCCAGGTCTTCGTGTACGACAAGGAGCCCGGCCGCGGCACCCGTGAGGTGCTCGACAAGTTCATCTACGGCAAGGACGACCCGCCGGCCCCTCCCAAGTCCGCGAACTACGCCATCGTCGGCGGCAACCTGGAGACCCGCAACAAGCTGAACTCCACCCGCGGTTCCGTCGCCCCGCTGTCGACCGGCTTCATCGACGGTCACCCCGAACTGGTCGCCGTGCCTCTGGAGGGCGTCGCCCCCACCCTGGCGAACGTGGCGTCCGGCAAGTACCCGATGACCCGTCCTCTGTACATGATCACCAACGGCAAGCCGAAGGGCACCGTCAAGCAGTACATCGACTACATCCTCTCGGCCGAGGGCCAGAAGTTGCTGCCGAAGCACGGCTACCTCACGCGCGAGCAGATGGGCCTCTGACCATGGGTCTCACTCTGGAGCGCCCCGCCCAGGCGCCCGGACCCACCCTGCCGCGGCCCTCCTCCGGGAGCGGCCGCGGCAGCCGGGCGAGATGGGTCTGGGGTTGGGCGTACAGCGGCGTCCTGTCCGTGCTGCTCACCCTCGTGGTCCTGCTCGGCTACCTGGTCACGGGCATCGCAAGCGGTACCGTCGACTGGGCGGCCCTGTTCACCTCGTCCACCTGGAATCCGGGCACCCTCGCCTTCGGCGGCCTGGCCATGATCTACGGCTCGGCGGCCGTATGCGTCCTGGCACTGGCGCTCGCCGTGCCGATCGGCTGGGCGGCGGCCGTCGCTCTGTCCGAGTACCTGCCGCCCCGTCTTGCCAAGCCACTGCGCCTGAGCATCGAACTCCTGGCAGCGGTCCCCTCCATCGTCTACGGCCTGATCGGCATCCTGGTGATCCGGCCGTTCGTGGCAGACCTCGGTGACGTGCCGGGCGGCGACAGCCTTCTCGCCGCCGGCATCGTCCTCGCCGTGATGATCATGCCGACGATCGTGGCGGTCAGCGTGGACGCACTGTCCGCCGTACCCGGCCGGTACCGCGAGGCGGCGTACTCCCTCGGTCTGACCCGCAGGGAGGTCGTCCGATCCGCCGTCCTGCCCCAGGCCCGGTCGGGCATGCGCGCCGGCGTCCTCCTCGGCCTGGCCCGCGCACTGGGCGAGGCCATCGCGGTCTTCATGGTCATCGGCCGCGCCGACGGACGGTTGCCTCAGTCGCTGGGGGACATCTTCTCTTCCCTCGTCCGCCCCGGTCAGACGCTCACCACCAAGCTGGCCGGTCCAGAGCCGATGCTGGCGGGCACCTCCGGCCCGTACTTCGCAGCACTGTGCGGACTGGGCGTCATCCTGCTGGCCCTGGTCGCCGCAGCCACCGTCTGGGGCACCCGCGGCTCCACGGGACGGACCGCGCGCGCCCCGCGCGCCCGTCGGTCCTCCGCATGGCTGCGCACTCCGAAGGACCGGGTCACCACGGTCGTCCGTCTCGGGGCCTTGCTGCTGCCGGGGGCTCTGCTCGTCGGCATGCTCGGCATCCTGTTGGCCCGCGGCGGCGCGGCACTCAATCCGGTCTTCTGGTTCTCACCCTCCGAAGGCGCGGCAGGTGGCGGCATCCGCGACCAGATCCTCGGTACGCTCCTGCTCCTCGCGACGACGGCGCTGATCGCCCTTCCGCTCGGCTACGGAGCAGGCATCGTGATCGGCACGCGTGCCTCCGCGAAGACCGCCCGCGTCCTGGAGACGCTGACCGTGGCGATCGGCGGGACGCCGACCATCCTGCTGGGCCTCGCGGGGTACGTCCTCTTCTGCACGACCATGGGCTGGGGCCGTTCCTGGCTGGCCGGCGCCGTGGTCCTGGTGCCCGTGGTGGTGCCGGTGGTGGCCCTCACCACCGCGGGCCGGATCCGGAGCATGCCGGCGGAGATCACCGAGGCCGCATTGGCCCTGGGCCTCACCAGCTCGCAGTACGTCCGCTCCGTGGTCATCCCGTACACCTGGCCGGCCACGCTCACCGGCCTGCTGCTCGGCCTGGCCCGCGCGGCGGGCGAGACGGCACCTCTGATCTTCACCGCCACGGTGTTCTTCGGGGCTCCCGCCCTCCCCACCGGCATCGTCAACGCTCCGGTCCAGGCCCTGCCCACGCACATCTTCACCCTGTCGCAGGACTCTGGCGCCCCCGAGGCGATCGCCCAGGCGTGGGGCAGCGCCCTCGTCCTGGTCCTGATCACCGCGGGCCTGCTCAGCCTGGCGGTCCTCCTGCGCAACCGCTTCGAAGGAGCACGACGATGGACGACGTGACAACAGCTGCCACGACCACGGACAAGATCGTCGACGGGACCGTCATCGCGGCCCGCGACCTGCAGATCCTCGACGGCACCAAGCGCCTGGTCGGACCGGTGACGTTCGAGCTGGCCGCCGGATCCACCACAGGCCTGTGCGGCCCGTCGGGCGCGGGCAAATCGACCGTGCTCCGCGCCCTGGTCGACCTGCTGCCCCACGGGCTCCGCCGTCAGGGCGAGGTCGAGGTCCTCGGACGTCCGGTCCGCTACGGCAAGGGCGACGCCGACCTGCGCAGCACCGTCGTCCTCGTGCCGCAGACCCCCGTGGTCTTCGGCGGCAGCATCCTGGACAACGCCCTGTTCGGCCTCCGTCACCTGGTGCGGGCGTCCCGGGCAGAGATGCACGACCGCGTCGAGCAGGCGCTGCGCGAGGCGGGCCTGTGGGGCGAGGTCTCCGACCGGCTGGACACGCCGGCCCAGACGCTCTCCAACGGTCAGCGTCAACGGCTGTGTCTGGCGCGGGCCTTGGCCCTCGAACCGGCGGCCCTCCTGCTCGACGAGCCGACGAGCGCTCTGGACGAGCGGAGCCGTGACACGGTCGAGGAGTCCGTGGCGGCTCTGCGGGGCAACCGGACGGTCCTGCTCGTCTCGCACGACCCCGCACAGGTGGAACGGCTCTGCGACCGGACGGTCCGCATCGACCTGACGAACACCTGCGAGCCATCCGCAGCCGCGATCTGAACGCTCGTCCGCCCTGCGGGACTCGATGGACCTGGGTCCGCCCTCGCGGCGAAAGCGCGAGGGCGGACAAGGAACGTGCTGAAGATCCCGGCGACTCCGACGGCCAACCCAACGCCGAGAACTCCAACTTGCCGAGATGTTAACGACTTTGCGCCAAACGCACCCAGGAATCGACTTCTGTACCGGTAGGTGCGGTACGTCTCTTGGATGGACTTGTGCCCCATCGGTTCCGCGACGTCGGTGATGGGGATGCCGCTGCCGTGAGCGTTCGAGGCGAAGCAGTTCCGGAAGCCGTACATGCCCACCCCCTTCTCTGGCGGGAGGTCCGCGAAGAGCCTCCTCACCCGACGCCGCTCCATGCCCTCGGTGAAGTAGCAACCCGGCCCACTCAGCAGATAGCCGTCCTTCGTCGTGCCGTGCTTCTCCTCGATCGCTTCCCGCACCGACCGCGGCAGCGGCACCTCCCGGAACTCGCCCACCTTGCGGTGCTTCAGCTTCGCTGGCCTCAGCGTGTTGGAGTGGATCCGCTCCCGCACCCGGTACACATCCTTATCCACGGCGTTGTTCACGTTCAAAGTCCGCGACTCTCGACCATCGTGGGCATGATCGAGTTCAGCTTCCGCGATCCCAAGGGCGGGACGATGTGCACGTTGATCGAACTGCCGACGTGCCAGCCGGTGGAGTACTCAGCCATCCGGCGCTGCCGAGGTCGCCACTGCCTGGCGTACTCCTCGACCGTCAGCTGACCAAGTTCGCGGCGGGCCGCCGCCACGGTGGGCGCCGTGGTCTTCTTCTCCGCATAGAGCTGGGTGAAGGACACGAGGTGGTCGGTGTTAGTAAGCTCCGCCGGGGCGATGAGGACCGACACGTCGGGCCGCAGTGAAGTCGAGGCGCAGCTGGCGCCCCACCGGCCGCATGACTCGCAAGTGCAGCGGGGGCTGGATATGCCGGCAGCTTGCTGAGGCATTCGAAGCCCTACTACGGGCGCGTCTCGGTCCGCCACGGACACGTCCTCGCGTCCACATCCCCAGGTGCGCCGCGATTTGTCAAGTCCCCCTGGTGTCAGGAGAGGTTTCGTCTAGCGTCTGATCTGCTCGCGAAGGGATGGAGGCAGTGCTTATGAGCGGGAGCGGAGGGAAGCGAAGCCGTCCTTCATCCACAGCGGTTCTCGCCGTGTGGGTCCGCAGTGGAGGCAGGTGCATGCTGTGCAACACGTACCTGCTGGAGGGGGCGATGTCGGCACGGACGCTTCCTTTGGGGGAGGTCGCGCACATCGTCGGGCAGAGCACTGATCCGCGCTCGCCGCGCGGCGGGGATATGTTGGAGAAGGCGTTGCGGGATGAGGCAGATAATCTGATGCTGCTGTGTGCCCAGCAACATATGGAGATCGATGCGAAGGCCACGCTGGACGTCTTCACCGTCGAATGGCTGCGCCGTGTGAAGCAGGAGCATGAGGACCGTGTCAGGCACCTGACCGCGCTGGGGCCGGAGAGGGCCACCACGGTGGTGCGGATGGTGGGGTCGGTGCACGGAAATGCGGTCGAGCTGTCGCGGGAGACCGCTGCGGACGCTGTGACGGCAGGCCGCCGATTTCCTTTGTACCTGGAGTCCTACACCCGGCACGGTGTGGAGATAGATCTGCGGCACACTCCCGGCGAGCAGGCAGCCGCTGGCTGGGACGCAGAATCTGCCGCCGAGGCCAGCCGTCACTACTATCGGCAGGCGACCAAGGTCATCGATGACGTGGTCCTCAACCGGCTGCGACCAGGGATAGAGCGGGAATCCGTGCAGCACGTGAGCGTGTTCGGATTCGCGCGTCTGCCATTGCTGGTCTATCTCGGGTCGCTCTTGGACGACACCGTGCCGACGGACGTCTACCAACGTCATCGGCACGAGCAGTCCTGGGTGTGGTCTGCCGAGAGCGGCCCGGTCACCGAGTTCGCCGCGCATCCGGTTCGGGCCGGGGCCGACGAGGACGAGGCTGTCGTCGTGATGAACATCTCCGGGATCATCGCCCCTTCTGAGGTTCCGCGGGAGCTTACGGCGCTGCGCCGCTACGAGGTCAGCCCGGTGGGCACGAAGGCCGGTCCGGACATACTGCGGTGCCGGGCGTCACTACAACAAATGGAGAAAACCCTACGGACGCTTCTCGCGCGGCTGGAAAGAGAGGCAAAGTCGCTGCGCCGCCTGCACGTCCTGCTTGCCGTTCCCCTCTCCGCAGCAATCGCCCTGGGCCGTGCTCACCATCCGCAGGTGCACCCGCAGCTCGTGATCTACGAGCGCTTGGCGGGCAGCTATATGCCCACCTTGGAGGTGGGGCAGGTTCCCGGCTGACCTGTGCACGGCGGCCCGTCGTGCGGCGCCATGGAGCCCCTTCTCAACAGGTCTTGGAGGTGTGAGGTGTGTGGCCGCGGCGGGGTATGCCGAGTTCTGCCGGAGCGGATCTGGGGATGCGGGTCTTGCTGGCGCCCGGCAGCCTGAAGAGGCTGCCGGCCCTACTGGGGATGCAGGGCCGCAGATCTAGAAGCGCGGGAAGTGCTCACTACTCGCTGTAAGGAATGAAGCGGTGTGCCGGGGCTGTCCCCGTGTGGGGCTGGGCGCACAGGTGCGTCCCGGATACGGGGTGGCGCATCTGGATGCCCAGCAGGGTTATCAGGGTGCCGGTGGTTGCCATCAAGTCGGCGGCGGAGCCGTGGAACGTGGGAGTGGAGCAGCCTCTTGTGGGGCGCAGTTCGTCGTCCGGGGCGGGTTCGGCCCACAGTGCTTGGTACGCCTCGAGGTTGGGGGAGCTAAGGACGTGGCGCCCAGCGGCGTGATCGATGGTGGACAGGGGGGTGTGGGTGTCAGCGGCGGCGATGGTGAGGATTCCCAGGCTGGCGGTGAGGCTGTCCGTGGCGAGCTGGGCCAGGACGGCTTTGCGGTGGGGCTGCTGGGCGAGAAGGTCGAGAAAACGTCCGGCGGTGATGCTGACGGTGGCGTCGATGATGAGATCGGCTTGGTCCGCGGCAGTCAGGAGGGCGGGGTCGGGGGGCGGGATCACGATGTCGATGTGGATGTCGTCGCGGATGGTCCGCAGGTGGGAGGCCAGTGCTGTCGCCTTGGTCATGCCGATGTGGTGTTCGGTGTAGTTCTGCCGCACCAGCAGGCCTCCGGTGACACGGCCGGGGTCGCAGAGGGTGAGATGTGAGGCGCCGGCCCGGGCCACCATCTCGGCTGCCCAGGAGCCGATGCCGCCACAGCCCCAGATGTGGATGTCACAGTCCTGGAACGCGCGGACGGGGCGGAGGGTGTCACGGCGGGTGGTGACTTCGGCGCGTTCGTCGGAGAGGTAGCACCATGCGATGGAGGCGTGGGCCAAGGCCTCGGGCAGACTGCCCAGGCGACTGGGGGTCGCGCGGCGTGCGAGGCGGCGCAGCGTGTCGCCGGCCTGGGGCGGCAGGCGGCCAGCGAGGAGGAAGGGGGACGCTGCGGGTGTGGCGGGGTGTCGGACGGCCAGGACGAAGTACTGGGCGGTGCCTTCGGGGTTACGCAGGGCACTGGCGGCGAGCGCGGTCAGCAGCGCCGGGCATGGCGCGTCGGCCGGTTGCGGGACGTGGGCAGTGGCGGGGTGGATGAGAGTGAGGAGTTCGGCCAGAGTGCTGCCCGCACCCAGGGGCAGCGCGTCCGTTGGCAGGATCGGGGTGCGGTGGCTGTTGGAGTCCGCGGGGGTGCTGGTCAGGTCGAGCCGGTCGGTAGTGCGCTGGGTGAGCCATGCCATGGCCGACCGGTGGGAGACAGGTTCTCGTACGACGACGGTGGGAGTGCCCGGGGTGTAGTGCAGGACACCGCCGACGGGGTGGTAGAGCGCGGTGGCGGGATCGAACCTGCCGGCTGCGGCATCGCTGAGCCACTGCCACAGGCGGTTGATGACGGGAGCGATTCCGGCAGCGGGGTCCCATTCGCGGGCCGGATCGAGGTAGAGGCACAGTCGATCACCCTGGAGGATGTGCGGGGTGCCGGCGAACCGAATGTGGGGGGTGCGCACCTGGGGCGGCATCATCGGGGTGGCGGGCAGAGTGAGCAGGAAGTCCTCACTCTCCTTGAGCTGCAGTCCTCCTGGAGCATGTGACGTGCCGCCGGTGCAGACGCTGATGGGGATGGTAACCAGGCCGTCAGTGTCGGTACGGGGGCGGCCGGTGATGCGCAGGTCCGGCTCGTGCGCGGCTGCCAGCGCGGTGAGCTCCTCCAGGAGGCGACGCTGGGAGAGGCTGGGGCGGGCTGCGGGCGACTTGCGCTTGGTCATCCGGCACGTCCAGTGCGGGAGGTCGTGGTGATGAGCAGCGGGGTGGCGAACTTGGCCACCGTGGGTGTGAGGGAGGCGGCGGCACTCGGCTGGCCAGGGAAGGCGTCGCCGAACAGCTTGCGCCACAGTCGCACGCTGCGGTCGTAGTCCGGCTCGTCGTAGGCTTCGCGGATCTCGCGGGCGTGGGCGTGGATGCGGGCCCGGAAGTAGCTGTAGGTCGTCTGGTCCCAGCGGTGGTCGAAGGTGACGCCCGATCCGGAAGGGTCGGCGATGGAGGGCTTGCAGGGGCGCTCCTGCAGCCATCGGTCGAGGTCCTCGACGACGGTGAGCAGGGTGGTGGGCACGTCGCTGTAGCAGCCAGGGTCCATGAGCTTCTTGATCTCCTCGACGCACTCGCCGAGCAGCGTGGTAAGGATGATGGAGCGGGTGCCGGTGAAGGAGCCGCGGTGGTTGCGCAGGTACTTCATCAGGCGGATGACCTTGCGCAGGTTGTTGTTGGCGATGCCGTCCTTCTCCTGCATCCATGCGGTAAACCCGGCCGGGTTGGTCTGCTCCCAGGTGTTGGTGTCGCGGTTGACGATCACCTCGCGGCCGTCGGCCAGCTGAAGGTAGGGGACGATGTCGACGTGCATAGAGTTGGCGTAGCTGAGCTGCACGCAGCGGCACTTGCGGGTGTGAGGCATGGCGCCGTAGATGTTGTGACGGTCGAGCGCGGCGTAGACCTTGTCGATGTAGGTCTTGGGGCTGTCGGCCCATTCGGTGTTCTCGGTGAAGTGGAGCATGAAGTCGGCGTCGAACTCGCTGTCGCCGACGGGGTTGATGATGGTGCGCTGCGCCCAGGAGCCCTGAGGCCTCTTGCCGCGGATGAGCGAGCCGAGTTCAGAGTCGGCCTTGAGGGCCTTGTAGATGGCCTCGACGCGTACTTCGAGGAGGGTGAGCTTGGCCTGGCTGAGGTTCACGGTGTTCTTGAGGAAGGTGTCGAAGTTCTTGCGGCACTGCATGGCGAGGATTCCATTCTGTGGCGAGCCGGCAGAGGGCTCAGGGTGACGAAATGGGGCAGTGGCGGCATGCCGATGGGAGACGTGACGGAATGCGGCATGAAGGGACCGCGAAGGCATATGGGCTTGCCCGCGATGGGGCGCGGGGGTGCGCACATGGGTGTGCTTGCGCGAAGGGCCTGGCGTGGGCTCGCGGAGGGGGCCGGCCATGGCACTGGACAGAGGGTCGGCCGATGCACAGCATCAGCGGATGGCTTTGGGTGACGGCTGGCCATCGAGGGGAGCCGGTGCGGTCCGGTCGACGATGCCGGCCATCGTGGCCAGGTACGCGTACGCGGTACCGCCCGGGGTGGCTTCTCCCGTCAGCCTCACGCCGAGCAGGGGCCACCCGTTATACGCAGAGACCGGTCACTCTCTGCGGTAACAAGTCCACCACACGCAGCGACATTCACGCAAGGCTCTTTTTGAAGGTCAGTCTGACTGACATGCCTTCAGTGCGGGCCTGACGGTGGCTGGTTCGACTCCTCCCCCCTCAGCCTTCGGCATACTGGGGCGGGAGAAGTGAGGGGGCACGGCTCCTAAGCGGGCGTGGCAGGGCGGCGCCAGGAACGCGCAGCGCGCGGCAGAGGGTCGGGTCGGCGGCCGGGGCCAGGTAGTGTCAGTGAGCGGGGCCGGAGACGATACCGAGGTTCATCAGGCGGTAGGTCATGGCCATCTCACTCAACTGGAAACGCTTGGCCAGGACCCGCACGAGGTCGTGCGTCGTGCGGAAGCTAATGTGCTGTGCTGCCCGGCGGACCATGTCCTCCGGGGCCAGCAGCGCCGCGGCGAATCGGTTGGCGTCGATCTCCTCGCGGTCCGTCGCCATGCTCGAGACCGCGTTGCGGTAGTTCACGCGCGCGTCGGTGTCCAGAATAAGCGGGCGTCCTTCGTGCAGGCGCAGGTGCCCCAGTTCGTGCGCCACCGTGAAACGCCGCCGTTCGAAGGAGTGCGCCTGGTTGACGCCGATGACGCAGGCTCCGTCCTTGCGTAGGAGCATGCCAGAGACGTCGTCGTCCATGTGCTGCGGGACGACCAGGACGCCGAGGTGTTCGGCCAGGGCGAAGGGGTCGACCGGCGGGGCGTCGATCCGGAATTCCCGCAGCAGCCCGCGGGCCGCGAGGTCAGGCTTCGCCACGGACACCCCTCCTCTTCGAGGCCTGCGCCCACACCGCGGCAACATCGGCGGCATGCCGCGCGGCAAGTCCGGCCGCTTCGTCCAAGTGGAGCGAGGGAAGCAGGTCAGCAGGGTCCGCGTTGACCGCTGCGGCGATCAAGGCAAGCCGGTAAAGGGGCGGGGTTTGGGTTCCGGACTCGATGTTCGTGATCGAGCCGCGCGTCAGCCCCGCTTGACGCCCTACGTACTCCTGCGTCACCCCGGCCCGTATCCGCGCCTCACGGATCAGCCGGGCAACGGTCTCGTTGAACTTTCGCTCGTCCACGTATCCCCCAAGCGCTGCCAGTCTCACTGACAACCTAGTTCCCTGCCCTGCACCCGACCAGCCCTGGGCGGTGACACGCTGACCGGACCGGCCTACTTCACGTGGCCGCCGGACGGCAAAGTTTGCCTGGACATGGCGGGATGCCGTCAATCGACAGAAGGCGCACAGGACCTGCGGCGACAGGAGCACTGCCGATCACCGATCGGGACGAGACGAGCACGTGCGGTGACAGGACTGCCCAGCCTGCGACTATGCTGGCAACGTGTGCGGGGACCTCTACGCCACGCCAAGCCTGTGTCAGGAGTGGGAGAAGGAGTGCGAGCACCCCGCCAAGTTGTCGATGTCGGAATCGTCGAATCCATCTCAGGCCCCTACTGTGGCCTCGCGCTGAGCAACCGCGAAGAGATCGCTACGGCAGGCACCGAGTCACGCACCGAAGCATCCAACCCTGCGGAGTCCTGGTGAGCACACCCAAAAGAAGAGGAAGTTCGTTCCACAGGTCCGAGTGGCTCGCCAGCCGCCGCGACCCCAGCAGCCCCCTGGCCGACCTCCGCGGCCCCGCCCACCGCGCCCGTGCGATCGGCGCCGTGATTCGCACGGGAGGGGCCCGCGGCGAGTCCGAGAACGAGATCGCCCGCTGCATCGAAGCCGCCGTCGCCGCAGGGTGACCCCTGAGTCTCTGGGTGAATCGCCCGGCGGGGACAGCGGCGCTGTCACCTGATCAGTTGCAGGAGCCAGTACACCGCCTCTATTCCGCCCAGTGGTTTCCGGAGACCCGCAAAGCCTCCGCCCTCCGCGGCACCTGGCGGTACCTTCGAAGTCACGACGACGCGTGCTGATCAAGGGGCCTGGGCGATGACTGAGTCGAATGACGCTTCGCTGACTGAGGTGACAGCTTCAGGACACCGCAGCATAGCCGCAGGCGGTGATGTGATTCTCGCAGTGACTGGCGACCAGAACGTCGTCAACCAGTTTCTGATCTTCGGAGGTAGGGAGTCAGCGCCCTCAGGAAGCGCAGAGGGCCGCGCTTCCATCCCAGCCGTTATACCTGTGCTGATCGGTCATCTCAGCTGGGTCGGAGACTCCGTGTCGGTGCACCCCGGTCGCCGTCTGGTGAAGGCTTACGTTGAGCAAGCTCTGCAGGCGATCGATGCCCCGGACCTGGTGGCGTACGGGGAGGAACAGGGCAACGGCGATGCGCTACTTCTCTTTACTGGAGGCCTGGACCTGTGTGAAGTAGGAGCCACGCTGCTCGACATTCTGGACCGAATGATGGCCGAAGACTGGTGCAGCGCCGCGAGGATGCCTGGATATCTCTTGCCGCAGTTGCGTCTGATCCTTCATTCCGGGTTCGGTGAGTACGACGGATCACGTCTCTCAAGCCCCTACCTCGCACGGACCCTTCGAGCACACGCTCGGACAACAGCCCTCCAGGACGCATACGCAGGCGATGCTGTCGGTGTGGTGGCGCTGGTGACGAGTGAGGCCTACGACGCCAGGATCTACAACCGGCTCACAGGAAGCGGTCAGCGTTGGCTCGCCTTCTCCCAAGAGGTGGCTGACGCCCCGCCTCTGCGGTTTTGGTCGCGCGGGGCGCTCAGCTCAACGACCCACCAACAGGAGTGAAAGGTGCTCGCGGTGCGTCCTTCCCGCAGCAGGTAGGCTGCCGCACCAGTCCAAGTCCAGACAGGGGGCGTTGTCATGTGGGGTTGGCGCAGAGGTGTGCTGTGGGCTGTGGCTGTTGTCTCGGGTCTCACCTGCGTAGGGATCGCGCTTGTTCTGTGGTTTAAGAATCTCAGTACGGCAGGAACGGTGGCAGGTCTCGCTGCCAACGTCGTCACCCTCGTCATGACGGTGTTCGCCGTTCGTGGGCTGCTACTGCAATCCGCAGGAGGGGTCACGGCATCAGGCGCAGGTTCCGTAGCTGCTGGGGGCGGTATCGGCAGGGTCGTGACGGGTAACAACAACCAAATGTCAGGACCTGCCCCTGCCCCGTCTGGATCAGGCGTTCCGAACGGGCCGGTGGAAGCATCCGGTGCGAAGTCCGTGGCTGCCGGCGGCCCTATCGATGAGGCCGTCACGGGGGACGGCAACGCCACGTGACAGGGGGGTGGTGGAAGCGTTTCAACTGCCGCAGAGGCAAGGGTGCGTCTTCCCTCCCTCAAGAAGGGGCAGGCAGCCGCGGGCCGGTGTCAGCCTCAGGTGAGGGAGCTGTTGCAGTCGGAGGAGATGCCGGAACAATCGTGACCGGCAGCCACAACACCGTCCTGGTTCAGTTTGTTGCTGGTGCCGTCGGCCCAGCCTCCTTGGAAGAATTGGCCGCTGCCAGCCGGACCCGCCTTGTCCAGCGCTGGCATGCCGTAGGCGTGCCAGTGGCAACGGCTGCCGCATTCGCCGATGATCCACAAGTCGGAGCCCTTCCCGTCGAGGTGGCCGCGCTTCCCGAATTCGGGGTCGTAGTCCTGGAAGGTGTCCTTGGGGCCGGTAAGTCGGTGGCAGCCGAGCGTCAGCACCAGCAAGACATCGCTGCTGCTAGCACCGATGAACGGGCTCCCATTCCCGTGCGTCTCGCAGCAAAAGACTTCCAAGGCAATCTGATCGATGCTGCCACCTATGCCGCGCGTCTGCTGGGGGATCCTGCCGTACGGGGTGTGCGCCTGGTGGTGGACGGGCTGGAGGAGCCTGGTCCGATCCGCGGCGCAGAATTGCTAAGCCAGGCCCTTAGCTGGACTGCGTCCGCGGCCGGTGCGCGCTGGCGCATCCTGGCGACCGCGCGGCCCGGCTTGGAGGTGGAGGCTGAGCTGCGCAAGACGATGCCTGAGCTAACCGGGGATGAGGCCGCGGCGCTGATGGACCGTCTCGGTGGTGATGGCTCCGCCGTGCAAAGTTCTCCCATGGTGCGCAGCGTGTTGTGTCGCCCCCTGTTTACCATCATCGGAGCCCGGATTCAGCAAGACCACGGGCGTCTGCCTCACAGTCCGATTGCCTTCCTCGATGCCTTGGTCACCCGGGCCCTGCGCGACGTTGGAAGCGTCAAAGAGGCCCGTGCCGAGCGGCTCATCCAGCAGCTCGCCGCGGCCTGTCTCAGCGGAGGCGGGCTGGCGGCAGCCGCCGACGTAGGCAGTCCCGGCGAGACACAGGCGCTCCTGGAGACCCGGCTGGTTGTTCGCCACGGCAACCGTCATCTCATGTTCGCTCTGCCCGTGCTCGAACAGTACTTCGCCGGCCAGGCTTTGCTGGCCACCGGCGTGCCGGATGAAGTAATGCAGAGCATGGAGTTGCTGGATCGGTGGCGCTATGGACTGGCCATGGCTATCGCTTCAGGCGGCTGGGAGTCGGTACGCAGGGTCATTGAACCCTTGCTGCGTAGTCACCCAGGTGTCGCGGCCTGGGCCACGCATGAGGCCCTCCCCCACACGGCGCCAAGCCGCGAAGGCCCGATGCCGGACCTGACAGCAGACGTAGTAAGCCGACGACTGCAGGGAGCCCTTGATTCCTGGATGCGGGCCCTCAGACCGGCAGGCGGCCATGTCTTCCTGCACATGAACGGGGCTGGTTCGGTCACCGTCGACGCCGGCCTGAACGGCAACGAATTGTGGCTTCACATTCTCCGTCGCGACGGCAAGCACACTCCTGGACTTGCGATCCCGGCCACCGAACGGTGGACGGAACCACACGGGGTGCGCCCCTTGGCTGGATGGTTCGGATCCGTGGCCACCGACTACGGCGCCTGGCCCTGGCAGACGACACTAGCCCTGCTTTCTTCACACCTGGGTGATCTTTGCACCCACAGGGAGTTCGATCTGACCAGCTGCGACGCCTACACCAGGGAACGCCTCTGGCTAGCGGGTGCAGACCTGCTCCACCTCCCTGCCGGTCGATTCACCCCGTTACGAGGGGCCGACGTGTACCAGGCTCTTCAAACGCGCCTGTACGGCACATCTCGACGCCTGCCGGTCCGGTCGACGTTCGGCAGGAGATTCACCGGCCGCAGGGCAGAACTGCTACGGCTCGATGAAGAACTCAGCAGCGGACGTTGGACTGACAGTCACGGCATGCTCCATCACCCCTACACGATTCCTGACCAAGAACGCAGGCCACAGGTGGAGTGGGTATGGGACACCTACAGCGCAGAAAACCTCAGGCTGTGCACAGAGCAGATCCTCACCGCTGCGGTTGAGATCTACGCCGCCCTTGTCGACACCTGGTTCCCCCATCTCAAGGAAACCCTCGGTCTGGCCAGCGCCGCACCCGCCACGCTGATAGCCGACCTGTACACGCCACCCCTCGGGGGGACCTACGACCCACCCCTGATGCGCCTGAACCTCCGCCCTTCGTCTAGCAACTCGATCACGGTCCGGCTCGTCGCATCACTAGAGGATCTGTACGCCCCGGCTCCCAACGGTGCAGCAGATCGTGCCCAGACTGCGAAGTCCCCCTGGGCCCGCCCCAGCACGCCAGCGATCAGCGAGCCGGAAATCTTCGATGAAGCCCCTGCTATCCGCTACGCCTATGCGTGGCTCCACGAGGACCTCCACCGCCTCCATCTCACTGGCGAGGGACCGCGAACTGCAAGCACAGGTCTTCCATAGAACGTGCTGCAAGCACCCGGGTGCTCCCGTTCCGGACGGGGTAAACGTGAGGGAGCCTGTATCGCGCCACTCGCGCGGGTCTCGCCAGCGGGACTACCAGTCGGCCACCGGTCGGAACACCTGAGCGTCCGAGGTGCGGGCCCGCTCCCACGAGGTCAGGAAGTAGGTTTCTGGCATCGTCGTCAGCGGATGATGCGAGCGGAGAGCGCACACGATGACCTCACTGGTACTGAGCGCACCCGGCCACCCCTCCGGCGTCGATCCGCGGTCCGCTTTGAAGAAGGGGTTCCGGGCCACGATGCCCGTAACCCACCGCTCCTGAGGATCGGGCCCCGTCGGCAGGTTCTCCAGGTCCCCGGCTCGGTTGTCGCCCGGGAACGGGTCTGCGGAGACCAGATATCCGACTGCTTCCAGTGGCTCGTGGGCGCCCAAATTCCCAAGGGCTACGGAGGGACCGGCCAGCGGACGGAAGAATCCGGCGGCCATCACGTCGTATTGTTCGAACAAATGCCGGAGCGGCTGAACGTCGACCGGTACACCGACTAGCTGGAACGAAACGTTGCAGCCGACGGCCCGGGAGCCGTCTTGGGAGATGTCCGCGCTGAGGGTGTAGAAGCCCCCGCCCGCGCAGGTGTCGAAGTAGGTCACCTGCTCGGAGTGATGGATTTCCTCCTCGGAGAGGTCCTTGTAGCGCTTCGCCCTGGCTGTGAGGGCCTCGACGAACTCGCGTGCGCCGGCGCCATGCCACGCTGTAGTCAGCTGTCGGATGCTCCAGCTCGGTTGAGACGTCGTCCACCCCATGGAGTTGAGAGTGTGAACGAGATCGATAAGGCCCCGCTCGTCAAGTCGGCTGACGGGGAGATCCAGGGTCACACCGCTGCCGTCCGGAATCACCCAGTCAACGTCCGGGAGTTCCTGTACGAAGACCAACCCTGAGAAGCCGCCTTCCTTCATCACGTACGGGAGCGGTTGCAGGTCCACTCCAAGGATCGTCAGAGCTGCGGCAGGCAGGTCCGTAACCGGCCGACGGCGAGCGCGCCTCGTGATCTCCGGGCTCAGGTGGACACGCCCGTGAACCATGAGCTCGTCCCGCTTGGTGCGCAGGAGATTGGCGAGCGATTCTGGTGTACGAAGGACCTGCGACAGATCCTTCTGTTTGATGAGCAGGATGGGATGCTTCCCTCTGAACTTCGCCACCTCTTCGATGACAGTGTCCGTGAAGCCCGACATGCTGATGATCACGCCCACTGCGGAGGGGACAGCTCGCTCCATCCGAGCCCGTACGGCATCGAAGGTGTCCACATCGATTGGGGCCTTTTCCCATTTAGCCTCGATCAAATACCAGGCATCCCCGTAGATAGCGAGAATGTCGGTCTGTCTCGGTCGGGCGGTACCAGCGTTGCGCTGAACACGGAAGTGGGCGTTCTTGAAGAGCCGCTCCAGCAGCTCCTCGAACTTCCGGCCACGCCAATGCGCGTCCGGGCTGGACTGGAGCTGCTGAAACTCCGACACCAGCAACGATTCCCACATAGCTACGTTTCCCCTAACCCCAACCGGCTCGCCCGAAGACAGGTGCCGTTTGCGATCCAGCGGACCTCACACCTGCGTGGCCTGGATGCTATGCGGACCCACCGACACTCGGGGTCGTGCGACCAAGCCTCATGGCAGGGAACAGGGCAGGAGCGAGCATGCCGAGGACGAAGGTCCGGACCATTTCCGGGCCAGCCCCCGCCGGAGAGCCCCGCCTGCCGCGATTTCCACAGGTAGGCATGGGTGCGGCTGCTGTACCACCGGCACACGAAGAACCTGCTGTTCCTTGAAAACAAAAGAATCAGGCGGCTTCCCAGAGGCCTGCGTCCAGGATCCGGGCGGCCTTGGTGACGCTGCCCGGCATCAGGTGCCGGTACGTGCGGTACGTCTCCTCGATGGACTTGTGCCCCATCCACTCCGCGACGTCGGTGATGGGGATGCCACTGCCGAGGGCGTTCGAGGCGAAGTAGTGCCGGAAGCCGTACATCCCCACCCCCTCCTCCGGCGGGAGGTTCTCGAAGAGCCGCTTCACGCGGCGCCGCTCCATCGGCTCCGTGTACCAGCCGCTGGGGCCGCGCAGCAGGTAGCCGTCCTTCGTGGTGCCGTGCTTGGCCGCGTAGCGCTCGATCGCCTCACGGGCAGACCGGGGCAGTGGCACCTCGCGGAACTCTCCCGTCTTGCGGTGCTTCAGCTTCGCCAGCTTGTGAGTGTTGGAGTGGATCTGCTCCCGCACCCGGTACACGTCCTGGGCCACGACATTGTGGACGTTCACCGCCCGGGCCTCGCCGTTGCGCAGGCCGCACCCCGCCATCATGACGATCTCCAGCGCAAGGTCCTCGTCGGCCGTGGCGAGCGCCTTCTTCACGTAGACGAGGGACGGAATGGCAACCTGCTCACGCACGTACTCCGGCTCCTGCACCCCCTTCACCGGATCGTCCGCCATCGCCCCCTTGTCGTACGCGTCCCGCAGGATCGTCTTCAGGACCCGGAGGATGTTCACCTGGTTGCCCCGGCCGACCCCGTCGCTCTCCATCGCGTCCAGGAAGCGCTCAACCACCATCGGGGTGACCGCGTTCAGCTTCCGCGCTCCCAGACGCGGAACGATGTGCACGTTGATCGAACTGTCGACGTGCTCGCCCGTGGAGTAGTCCGTAATCCTGCGCTGTCGCGGCCGCCACTGTTTGGCGTACTCCTCTACCGTCATCTGACCCAGCTCACGGCGGGCCGCCGCCACGGACGGCGCCGTGGTCTTCTTTTCCGCGTACAGCTGGGTGAGGCGTTCGATCGCGTCGTCCTGCGTGGCGTATCCGGACTCCTCGCGCTGCCTGCCGAGGGCGTCGCGGTAACGGATCGAGTACGGGTGAGGGCAGCGGGTGGGCTTGGCGCAGCCGCAGTCCTTGAAGAAGGACCCCATGCCGCGGGCGAGCTGTCGGGCCATGGCGCGAACCATCCGATCCAGCCCAAGAATCACGCTTAGGCGCCTGTTGCGGGTCGAAGATCAGCAAGCGCGGACACCATGCGGACGCATGCTGACCCTTTGCTGACCGGAGGGAGGCACATGATGCCCCTGACCTGCGGCAACGCCAAATAGCTAGATCTTGGACTTGAACATGGTCCGGAACATGAAAAGACTCCCGAAATGTCTGCTCCCTGCCTGCTTCCTGCAGGTCAAAGGCGTTCTTGGGAGGCTACATCGTTTCGCATGCGCGGTCAGCTGTCGTCCGGTGTTCCAGGACTCACACCGACCACCGAGCAGGCCGACGCCGGTGTCGGCCGTGCCCTTCCCCCGAGGCACGGCCGACGGTCCGTTCCGTGCGCCGGTCAGTCCTCGGACCGCACGGAGGTGAGCAGTTCGCGCAGTTCGGCAACCGCCTCGCGGAGGTGGCCGGCGAAGGCGTGCATCTGGTCCGCGACCGGCAGCGGGGTGCTCAGATAGAGGTTGAAGCGCTCGGGCAGCAGCACGTACGCGACACCGATGCACCGGCTGCTCGTGGAACCGAAGCCGAAGAACTGGATGTTGGCCGACGGCGCGGAGCTGGTGCTCAGGTAGTCGTCCCGCATCGTCAGCCAGCCCGGCGTCCGGTACAGGGAGGGCTGCTCGTCCACTCCGAGTTCCGCCCCCCGGCGGCGCTGGATCAGCTCCAGCTCCCACAGGTGCTGCTCGGGCACCTGGCCGGCCTGGCTCTCCTTCGCACGCGCCACATGGGCGTCGGCGGCGGCACGGAAGGCGGCGTGCCGGAGGCCGGTGTCCGCCGACGGGTCGTCCATCGCGGCGACGAACGCGAGCATCTCGGGGGTGACGACGCGCATCGCCTCCGTCCGCCCGTGCCGGTACTGCCGCGTCGCGATCGATTCGTACGTCGCACCGAGCCGGCCCTTCGCCCGCTGGTGGGCCAGCTGATAGGCGACCTGGACGAACGCGTCCGGCGAAACCCTCAGCGCCTTGGCCGCACTGCTGCCGAAGTCCTCGAAGGACACGGTGCTGGTCGCGGTGTTCCGCCCGTACGCGGCGAATGCGGCGGCGGCGGCGCGCACCTGCGTGCGCAGCGCGTCGTCGAGCGCGAAGACGACCGGCTCCAGTGCGGGCTGTCCCTGGGAGCGGGCCCCGGACCGGCGTGAGAACTCCTCGGCGGAGCCCGCGAGCAGCGCATCGGTGAAGCCGAGGATGGTGGTGCCGTCCAGCTCGCAGTGCTCGACGTTGATGCCGGCGCGCCCGTCGGCGAAGACGACGAAGGACACGGCCTTGTCGAACCACCGGTTGCCGCGGTCGCCGTACAGCAATTGGTCGCAGGCGTCCTGAGTGCTCTCCGGTGCGAAGTCCTCCAGACAGACGCAGAACAGTGCGGTCTCGACGGTGTCGAGCGCGTCGGCGTTGCCTGGGTGGACGGCGACGAGAGAGGCCCGGGCGGCGGCCCATTCGGCACGGGCCATGGTGGTCAGGTGACCCACCGACGTGTCCTCGCCGGCTCCCTCGTCGCCCGCCTTCATCACCGCGCGCAGCCCCGCCTCGAGTTCGTCCAGGGCGTGCGGGACGCCGTCGGGACCGATCACATCGAGCCGGAACATCCGGCCACGGAAGAAGACCACGATGTGAGGGGCGCCGGACGGACCGGGCCAGGCGTCGGTGTACGGGGCGCGGACGGTGTCCTGCTGTGCGCCGGGGATTCTGGTGGTGGAGAACAGGAACTTGTTCTGCACCATCGACTGGTGTGCTCCGCGCTGCACCGCCGGCGCGATGAGCCCGTCGTCGAGCTGCCGCTTGTATGCGAGGGCCCCCGCGATGAGCCCGGCCGCCCGCTCCACCTGGGGGCGGCCCGTGTCCTTGAACAAGAAGAAGAAGTTGGCGTTCAGAGCGATCCGGTCCCGGCGGCCCAGGTAACGGTAGGGCCAGAAGGTGTCGAGCCAGCTGTGCACACCCTCCGTGGCGTCGTACTCCTCCAGCGCGGCATGCAGGACCCGGCCGGGGCCACCGGGCCGGAGGAAGTCCGCCACCTCCGCCTCGGTCGCCGCCCGCTCGTCCGGCGTCAGCAGCGGCGCGCACCAGGCGAGGAATCTCTCGCAGCTGTCTTCCAGGGTGGGCAGCGGCACCCGCGGCAGGTCGGCCTCCCGGGCGAAGGTCGCGTTCACCGCGGCATTCTGACTGGTCTTCACTTCTGCACTCGATTCGGCTCGTCGATACCTGGGGTGTCGTGCGGGCGGGAAAGATAGAGCTGTGCGTAGAGCCAGCCTTCCGTTTCGAGGCCCCTCGCATCCACTCCGGCGGCCGACATGCTCTCGAGCACGAGCGCCTGTTCCTGCGGGGAGGCGAATCGGCGCTGTCTGAACACCTCGTCGACGCGGATGGTGCGGTAGCCCAGTTCTCCCAGTGCCTGTTCCACGGGGTCGAAGGGGAACATCCGCAGCACGAAGTGCGCCATCCAGGGCCGCCGGGGGCCCTGCGCCTCGACGATCCGTACGAGTGTGCGCTCGGTGACGTAGCCGAGGCAGCCGGTCGAGATCACCAGGTCCGCCCCGGCGAGCTGGGCGCACTGTCGCGGCGTCGGCTCGTTCACCTCCAGGTCGGCGTGGACCGCGTCGTCGAGGAACCCGGCCTCGTGCGCGTAGGACAGTGCCTGGCGGGAGGTGTCGAGGCCGGTGAAACGGATGCGCCGGGCGGGCTGGTGCGAGCGGGACAGCTTCCGGTCGCGGACGAGCAGGGCCTCGCGGCTCTTCCCGTCGAGGCCCTCGTCGCCGTAGCGGGCGTAGAGCTCGTCCATGGTTACGTCGTACTTGAGAAGTGCGGCGTTGATTCCGTACGAGCAGCCGATGTCCACGATGTGGGGCACGGTGACGTGCCGAGCCTCCCGGTACTCCTTCACGAGTTTCGCGAAGTACGGCTTCGCCTGCTGCGGAACGCAGTAGCCGAGGGGGCGCAGCAGGCGGAAGTAGGCCCGGGGATCGGGCTGCGTGTAGATGTGGTCGAGCGTGACTTTCCCGGTCGCGTCGAAACGCACAGGGCTTGCTCCTCGTCGATGGCAGAGTGCGGGCGGCGGCTGTGCCGGTCGGTGGGTCGGTCAGTCCAGCAGCGCGTCGCCCCGGACGGCCCGGCCCTCGGCCGCCAGGTGCTCGGGCAGTACGCGGCCGAAGAGCTGCCGGGTGCGGGCCACGCTGCCGACGACGCCGGGGCGCTCGCTGTAGGCGAAGATCGCGGAGTGGCGTGCGATGGCGCCCCGGACGGGGCTGACCCGGTGCAGCGAGTAGCGGCCCTTGAACAGTTGCAGGTCACCCGGTTGCAGGGGGAGGCTGCGGACGAGTGCCCCGCCCCGGCCTTCGAGCACGTCCCGGACGTCGTCGAATCCCTCGTCGTGCGGGGACCGGATGCCCGGGCAGTACTCGAAGTCGCCGCCGGCCTCGGCCTGTTGGGTGAGCATGCTGACCGTGTACTCGTTGGTGTCGAAGTGCCAGGGGTGTTCCCTGTCCGGCGCGACGACGTTGAGTACGAGCCCGGAGAGCGGGTCCGCGAGTTCGTGGAGCTCCGGAAGTCCGAAGCACCGTGCGACGAAGCGGTGGAACAGTTCGTCGGAGTAGAGGCGGCTGATGACGGCGTCGTCGGGGATGCGGTCCCGGGCGACGAAGGCGTTGCCGCGCTCGAAGGTCTTCCGGCCCGGATGGCCGTCCGGCAGTTCCGCGTCCACCGCGATGTTGTAGACGTTGACCGTTTCGGTGTCGAAGTGGGCCCGGGACGCGATGGCCGCGCACTCGCGACTCAGCGTGTCGCGCAGTGACGGACGGATGAAGTCGGGCAGCACGGTGCAGCCGAGGGCGGACAGTTCACGCCGGGCGCGGGACACGACGGCGCGGCCCTCGGCGCTGCCGAGTTCCGGCAAGGGGTAGCGGGCGGTGTCGACGACCTGGTCCAGTGTTGCGGCTTCCAAAGAGCTCACTCGATCCTCTCCACGTGGCGGGCAGACCGTTCCGAGGTGTCTTGCCCCCACCTCGGCTCTTCAGTAACTGAGTCAGTAACTCAACTGACGAGTAACCGAGTTGAAGCTCCCACAGCGCCGCCGGATTGTCTGTGACGCGCCCCACTGGACCTCGGGGTGCCATGGGGGGCCCGCGAGCCGCTTCTGATCAGCACCCCCGGTTCGAGGCGGTGGCGGACCCGGCCGGCCGGGTCCTCAACCTGTTCCAGGCGGGGGGAGCACCAGGCGGCGACAGCCTTGGCGGAGGCCGCCATCACCCCTGCGGCAGCGTCGCTTCCTCGAGCCGGGTGACCGGAACAGTGTCCGCCCGCGCGGGTTCCTCGTTGTCCCGGTGGCGGTTCCCGAACGGGCTCCGCACGCTCCCACCCCTCCGGAGGAAGCACATGTCCCACGACCTGCTGCTCGCGAAGATCGCCTACGGTTTCGAACAGCTAGACGCCGACGGAGACGGCCGGCTCACCGAGAACGACCACCTCCTCATGGGGCGTGCGTCGGCACGGGCCCTGGGTCACGCGGAGGATTCGCCCGAGGAGCAACGGCTCGTCGCCGCGTACGTCGCGATCTGGCGGGACCTGCACCTGCCCGCGCTCCCCACAGGGGCGTCGTCCCTCAGCCGCGCCGACTTCATCGCCTCCACCGCGGCCCTGGCCGATGATCCGGCCGCCGCCCGGGCAACGGTCGGAGCTCTCGCCAAGGCGTTTCTGGCCCTCGCGGACACGGACGGCGACGGGCGCATCGACCCCGACGAGTTCTTCGCCTTTCAGCGCGGACACTTCCCCGGCCTCGACCGCGCTGCGTCGGACCTGGCCTTCGGCCACCTCGACCAGGACGGCGACGGCGTGCTCTCCGCCGAGGAGTTCGTCACGGCGACGATCGAGTACTGGAGCAGTCGTGACCCCGAGGCCCCGGGGAACTGGTGGGCGGGCAACCCCGCCCTGACGAGGGTGGTCTGACCCTTCGCCATGACCCCGGGGCACGGAGTCCCGGGTGTCGACTCCCTCTCCCCACGTGCGTCGGCCGACGAGGAGGGCCGACCGCCGTGGCCGGCCCTCGGGGTGTGGACGGATCGGTCAGGCGTCGCCGTAGCTTGTACTGGGAGGCGATGGCGCCGGCGGGGGTGCGCAGGGTCACGGTGTCGCACAGGGGGCGATTGGTGTGCTTCGCCGTCTTCCGGACCGGTCGTACGGCTCGGGACGGGGCACGCTCCTGGACGGTGGGCCTCCCAGCACGGCACGCCCTCCGCGTTCCAGCGGCCAGGCCCGGCTCACGGACGCCCGGTCGCGGCCGCCACCGCTCGGGCGGCTCACGTATCGGAGCCTCGATGCCGTTGCGGTCCGGTGACGGGTCACCCGGTGAGCGCGCGGCGGCCGCGTACCTCGCGCAGCCATGACGCGAACCCGGGCGAGGTCAGCAGGTCCGAGTGGCCGCCGGGGAAGACCTCGACGGTGCAGTCGCCGGTGGTGGACGCGGCCCATGCGGCCATCCCGCCGTGGCAGGTCAGCGGATCCTCCTCGCCCCGTGCGGCGAAGACCGGGCATCGCAGCCGCCCGTACGCCGGTGCCGATGCGGTGAATTCCTTCAGGAGCCGGAGGTCGTGCATGACGGTGTCGAGGAGGATCTCGCGCCACTCGCCGGACCGGCCCTCGACCAGGCCGGCGTCGATCCTCCGCAGATAGGCCTCGGTGTCCGACCGGTCGTGCGCAGCCGCGTCGGGCACGGTCAGCAGGGGCGGTGCGGTGGCGCCCACCACGACCAGTGCGGAGATCTCCGTTCCGAGCCGCTCGAGTTCCGTCGCTGCGGCGTAGGCGACATACGCCCCGAAGCTGTGTCCGACCAGAAGGGGACGGGCCGGCTGAAGGCGGGTCGTCTGGCGGACGCACGACCGCACCGCGTCCCCGAACGATCCGGCAGCACGGCCGGACTCCGCTCCGAAGCGGCCGGGGTAGCGGACCAGCGACGCCGACGGCTCCAGTTCACGCAGCAGCGGGCGGAGTTCGGTGCCGAAGGAACCGGCCCCCGGGAAGACGACGACTCCGGGCGTCTGGGGACTCACTGACCTCTCCCGTCTTCGGGGCACTCGTGTGCGCGTGACTCGTGGCGTCGGCCGGCCGGCCGGTCCGGTCCGGTCGGGGTGTCCGCCCGGGGGCGCGTGCGCGGATCGTGCCGCTCCCCGGGTCAGAGCCCCAGGCCCAGCTCGTCCATGACGATGGCCACGCTGATGGCGCTGAGCCGGAGGTCCCACTTGCCGGGGACACCCGAACCGGCGGGTGCGCCGAGGCATCCGGGAGCGAAGACACCGCTGGCCTCGACGAGGCCGCGCCAGTCGTCCCAGGTCCGGGCATCCGCGACCGAGCCCAGGTCGTATGCGGCGAACCCGTGCTTCCCCCGCCGGAGAACCGACTCGGGGACGATTCCCGCGTAGGCGTCCTTCAGACACCACTTGCCCTCGAAGTCGACCACCTTCGCGGTGTCCTCCACCTGGAGGGCGAGCGAGACGACCCGGTTCCCCAGGAACGGGTAGCGGCCCTCGACGGAGTTCTCCATCAGCATGGAGTCGCCGTGGTCCCCCAGCAGGTGGCCCGACATCTGGACGTACACGTCGGCGATGGACCGCAGCTGCATGGCCGAGAGGGACCGGACCTCGTCCTCGGTGAAGGGAATGAGCCTCGTCCGCCAGAACTCGTCGCCGTGAAGGGCTTCTCCGGCGGCGGGGGAAAGGAAGTCCTGCCGCCGGCGGCTCACCTCGCGCCAGTCGACCTCCCAGCTGAAGTCGGCGCGGCCCCATGCCTGTTCGTTCTCGGCGCGGACGCTGCGACGCGAGCGGGCCGCGCTGTCGAAGGCGTACGAGTCGTATCCGAAGAAGAGCTCGTCGGCCCCCTCGCCGGACACGACGCCCTTGATCCCGGCCGAGTGCACGCTGCCGGCCAGCATCCTGGCGGCGACGTTGTACGTCTCGCGCTGGGGATAGCAGCAGTGCCTGACCATCTTCTCGAAGTCGGACGCGACGTCGGACCTGCGGCACAGGACCTGTTCGTGCTTGCTGCCGACCGCCAGGGCCACCTCCCGCTGGAACCGCCCCTCGTCCAGGCCGGGGTCGTCGAAGACCACCGAGAACGAGCGGACGGAGTGATCGGTGACGGCCGCCGCTTCCATCAGGATCGCGGTGGAGTCGAATCCCCCGCTCAGGTAGGCGCCGATCTCCACGTCGGCGTGCAGGCGGTCACGGACCGAGCTCCGCAGCGCCTCGCGGAGCGCTTCCCCGGCCACGGGCTCCGCCGCGGGCGAGAACTCGCCGTAGCGCCAGTAGCGGACGACGTGGCTGCCCCGGGCGTCGAACCTGACGGCGCAGCCCGGGGGGACGGCCCGTATCCCCTTGACGAGGGTGCGCGGCGCGACGACGTTCCCCAGCGAGAGGTACTGGTCGACCGCGCCGACGTCCACGTCCCAGGACCGGTCGACGCACTGCACCAGCGGCTTGATCTCCGAGCAGAAGTGCACGCCGGAGGGCGTCTCGGTGTAGTACATGGGGCAGATGCCGAACCGGTCCCTGGCCAGATACAGCGCGTTCTCCGCCCGGTCGAGGATCGCGGTGGCGAACTGGCCGTCCACCAGGCGCAGTCCGTCGATGCCGTACTCGGCGACGAGGCCCGGGATGACGGACACGTCGACACCGTTGCCCTGCGGATCGGCCCCCACGCTGTCGCGCAGGGAGCGGAAGTTGAACACCTCGCCGTTCGTCGTGGCCACGAAGCGGCCGCCGCGGTCCTCCGTGGGCTGCCAGCCGTCGCAGAGGCCGGTGAAGCCGAGACGGCCCAGCTTCACGGAGAGCGTCGCGGTGTTCAGGGAGTAGGTCTCGTCGGGCCCGCGGTGGACGAGCCGGGAGTGCATGTCGGCGGCGACGCTGCGATCGACCCCGCCGTGGGGGGAGAAGGTCCCGCACACACCACACATGGTGATCACGCACCCTGGCCGGGCAGCCGGTCGACGAGGACCCTCAGGTTCTCCGCGCGCAGGACGTCCCGGACGCCCACCTCCATCCAGCCGAGTCCCTTCAGCACGTCGACGAGGACGACGGTCGAGGCGGAGTCGCCGCCGATGTCGTAGAAGTTGTCGTCGAGCCGGACGTCGGTCACGCCGGTGAGGCGCCGTACCCAGTCGAGTACCCGGTCCTCCGCCGTGACGGGCCCGCCGGTGTCCGCCGGGGAGCGGCGGCCCGCTCGCAGGGCGTCGCGGTCGACCTTGCCGTTGCGCGTGTACGGCAGCGCATCGACCTGGTGGATCACCGAGGGGACCTTGTAGGGGTCGAGGACCGCGTCGAGGTGGGCGCGCACCTCCCGGGCGGTGGCGGCGCCGAGGTAGTAGCAGACCAGCGCGTCCTCGGCGACGTCGTCCGCCCTCGTGTGCGGCTCGGCGGTCACCACCGCTTCCGCGACGCCCGTGAGCCGGCAGGCGGCGGCTTCGATCTCGCCGGGGTCGAGACGGAAGCCGCGGACCTTCAGCTGCCGGTCCAGCCGCTCGACGAAGAAGACCTCCCCGTCGCGGACCTCGACGATGTCCCCGGTCCGGTAGACCCGGTTCGCGTCGCCGTCGACGAACGGCCGCAGGCCCTGCGGGGTCAGGTATCCGATCGCCACGCTCTCGCCCGTGATGACGAGTTCCCCGCGGGTCCCCCGCGAGCGGGCCGCGTCGTCCCCGTCCGCCGCCGTCAGCGGCAGTACGTCGAATCCGCAGTCCCCGACGACGGCGCCGAGCGGCACGGCCTCGGTGCAGTCGTCCGGATCCAGCGGTCGGCTGAGGAAGTTGCAGACGGTGGTCTCCGTCAATCCGTACGCGTTGTGGAACGCCGCCGCCGCCGCCCATTTCCGGACGACCGCCTGACGGCACGCTCCACCGCCGTTGATCACGTGCCGAAGGCTCATCGCCGTGGTCGGCTCGGTCGCCGTCAGCGCGAACGGCGTCGTCTTGAGGTGGGTGACGCGGAACTTCTCCAGGGTGCCCCGGAGCACCGCTCCGGGGGTCAGGTGCTCCTCGCCGAGGACCACGAGGCAGGCGCCCGCGGTCAGGGTCCACAGGATCTCCGTGATGCATCCGTCGAAGGTCAGACGGGCGAACTGCAGCGTCCGGCTCGCGGTGTCCAGCTCCAGGGCGCGTACGTGGTCCCCGACCATCCGGGCCAGGGAACCCGCCCGCACCAGGACGCACTTGGGTTCCCCGGTCGATCCCGAGGTGTGGATCGCGTAGCCGATGCTGCCCCGGTGCAGCGCCACGTCGTCGGGCGCCCACCGGTGCCGCCCGGCGGTGTCGCCGCGCCACTCGGCCGGCGCGGGCACGAGTGCGGGGACGTCGGACGGGGCGGATCCGCGCACGACCCAGCGGATGCCGAGGGAGGACACCTTCGTCGTGTTCGAGTCCACGCTGTCACGGGGGTCGATGAACACGAACGGGCGGCCGGCGAGCAGCGCGCCGACCATGGCGACCACCGAGCCGGAGGTCCGGGCGGCTTCGATCCCGATGAACTCACCGGGTGCGCACAGGGTGGCGAGGCGGGTGGCGAATCCCTCCACGCGCCTGCCGAACTCCCGGTAGCTGAGCACTCCGTCCACCGTCTCGATGGCATCACCGTCGGAATTGTCCCGGATGCGGCGCTGTATCTCCGCGACCACGGCTGTCTGCTGAACGGACACTCTCCAGTCCTCCACGCTAGGACGGTTCGGCACAGCTCCCGGTCCTGTCACTTCACGGTGTGCACGAGGGTGCCGACGCCTTCGACGACCGCCGTGACACGGTCCCCGGGGCTGATCTCCGCAGCTCCCGGAGTCCCCGTGCAGATGACGGTCCCCGGCATGAAGGTGCGGCCGGCGGTGAAGTACTCGACCAGGTAGCCGAGGTCGTACTTCATGTCGGAGACCGGCGCGGAGGCGACGACCTCGCCGTTGCGGACGGTCGAGACTCGGACGGCCCCGAGGGCATCGTCGTCGAACTCGTCGAGGGTGACGATCTGCGGGCCGACGCTGCAGAACGTGTCGAAGCCCTTGGCCCAGGGGATGTAGCGGGGATTCTCGCGGATGGCGTCCTCGGCCGTCATGTCGAGGACGGCCGTGACGCCTGCGACGACCGAGCGCCACTCGTCGCGCCGCACGTCCTTGCAGCGCGCGCCGATGACCAGGCCCAGCTCCGCCTCGGCGGTCACCCGCCGGCTCCGGGACGGCAGTTCGATCGTCCCGCCGTTGGAGATCAGGCAGCTGCGCGGCCGCAGGTACGACCCCGGACCGGACGAGGGCTGCTGGGCCTGCAGGTCCTGGGAGTGGCCCCGGTAGTTGAGTCCGGCCCCCCAGATGTCGCCGTCCTCGACGACGGTCGCGGCCTCGTCCAGACGGACGTCGACGGGCTCCGGAGCCGGCCGGGATTCCAGCAGCGCTTCGAGATCCCTTCTGCGTGACGCGTCGAGCAGGTCGACCAGGCGGATCGGTCCTTCGTGACCCGTGATGCCGGAGACCGGTGTCCAGCCACCGCGATGGCTCGCGAGTATCCGGTGCCCGTTCTCCGTGCTGAACCGTGAGAGTCTCACTGCGGTCCTTCCGTGTCGCCGTGTGTTTCAGAGCCCTTGGACTGCTGCCGACCGCAGCGCGAGCCGCTCCGCCGCGGCCCGGATCTCGTTTCTGCCCGCGACCCGGGGGGCGAGTGCGACGGCGGCCTCCATGAGGGAGGGCGGGTCCACGGACAGCTCGTCGCAGAGTTTCTCGATGAGCGGAAAGAATTCGGAATGTATGCCGATCACTCCGCCGAGCACCTGCATCTTCCGGTCCTCGGGAAGGGGGTCGAGGCTGGTCCGGCAGAAATCGGCGAGTTCCGCCAGCGCTCGGTAGTCGAAACGGTCCTCGCCCAGCGCGCAGAGGATTCCCGCGAGCGATTCGGTCTGCGCGTTTCCGGCGCCGCGCCCGATCCCGTCGAGGCATCCGTCGACGATCAGGGCCCCTGCCTCGAACGCGGCCATGCTGTTCGCGTTCGCCATGCCCAGGTTGTCGTGGCCGTGGAATCCGACCACGGGGAAGGACTCCTTCACCACGGTGACGTAGCGGTGGACGTCACCGGCGAGCATGGAGCCGTACGAGTCCACCACGTAGACACCGGCGACGGCCGGGGGGACGTCGCGGAGCAGTGCGGGCAGTTCCCCGGCGGGCGTGCCACCCGTCTTCATCAGGTTGAGGTAGACCTCGTCGCACCGTTCGGTGGCGCGCTCGATGTAGTCGAGGTGGTCCGGAACCCGTTCCGGTTCGATGCCGATACGGACGAACGACATGCCCTCGTCGCAGAGTGCGGACAGCGTGGAGAGCCGGCTGAACCCGGGCTGCGCGAACATGCCCCACGAGGTCGCCGTCAGCTCCGCCTGCGCGAGTTCGCACCATCGCCGGAGGGTGATGTTGCATTCCCGGATTCCGGAGCGCTCCGCCTCGTAGCCCAGTCCGTGCCCGACCTCGACCTTGCGGATCGGCGTCCCGTCGAGCCGGTGGAGGAGTTCGCCGACGAACTTCTCGTCGAGCTGGAAGTCGACTGCGTAGGACCCGTCACGCAGCGTGGCGTCGAGTATCTCCGCCCGGCTCGGCCGGAACGTCGCGTTCTGCGTTGCTGTCATCTCTTTATCCGTCCTCCACGATTCGACAGTTCGCGGCTCACCTGGTCACCTCCGCGAACCGGTTGCCCGGATGGATCGGGACACCGCCCGGAGCGCGTCGCCCGTGCCGACGCGGTCCACGGGCCACCGGCATGGGCATCACCCCTCGCGCCGCGGCGAAGGGGCCGCGCCGTCGCCCGCCGCGACCGAGCCGAATCCCCTGCGGTACCAGAGCAGCGGCCCGTCCCCCGGGCCCGAGAAGCGCGCCTCGACGAATCCGCCGACGAGCATCTCGTGGTCGCCCACCGGGATCACGTCCAGCGCCGCGCAGCGTATGGAGACATGGGCGTCGACCAGACGGGGGGCCGTGCCGCCGGGCCATGCGGCGAAGTCGCCTTCCGCGAATCGGTCGACACCCGGCGCGGCGAAGCGGCGGGCGAGGTTGCGGTGGCCGTCGTCGAGGACGTTGACGGTGAACTCCGTCGCCGTGCGGAACACTTCGCGGCAGCTGGAGGTGCGGGAGATGCCGACGAGCAGGAGCGGTGGATCCAGGGACGCCGAGGTCACCGATGTCGCGGTGAATCCCCGGCGTTCTCCGGCGTCGTCCCGGGTCGCCACGATCGTCACCGCCGCCGCGAGGCGCGACATCGCCTCCCTGAACACCGGGATGTCCGGGGTCCCGGAGCCCGGCGGACTGTCCGTGCGGTGCCGGGGCGCGGTCACGAGCGGTCCCGGGACACCGTGGCGCGGACCGGGAGGCGGGTGAGTCCCAGCATGAAGTTGGAGCGGAGCCGGTCCGGTGGACCGGCGGCCTCGAAGGAGATGCCCCGGCGGGCGATCTCCCGCAGCAGCAGCCCGATCTCCATCTGCGCGGCGCCCATCCCGATGCACCGGTGCACGCCGACCCCGAAGGCGATGTGCCGGTTGGGTGTGCGGCGCACGTCGAACCGGTCGGCGTCCGGGAACTTCTCCTCGTCACGGTTGGCCGAGGCGTTCCACAGCGTCACCGCATCGCCCGCGCGGATCAGCTGCCCGTGCAGCTCGACGTCACGTGTGGCGACGCGCTGCACGTACGCGTTCGTGGACGTCCAGCGGAAGACCTCCTCCACCGCGGTCGCCAGGAGTCCGGGGTCGTCGCGCAGGAGCCGCGCCTGGCCGGGAGAGTCGATGAACGCCTGCACCGCCGCGGACGCGGTGAACGGGGTGGTCTCGTTGCCTCCCACGGCCACGTTCAGGCAGTTGTAGAGGACTTCGTCCTCGGTGAAGGGGCGGCCGTTGACCGAGGCTCCCAGGAGGATGCTCACCAGGTCGTCCGAGGGCGCGCGGCGCCTGGTCTCCATCAGGTCCATCATCAGGTCGAAGATCTCGACCTGGGAGGAGACCAGCACGGCCGGCGGTGTGGAGCCGCTGTGGTACCGGGGGTCCTGGTATCCGATCATGGAGCGGGTCAGGGCGAGCAGGTGCAGGGCGTCGGTCCGCCCGAGTCCGAACATCGCCGCGAGCAGCCCGGCCGGCGGCTCGGGCGCGACATCGGTGGCGAAGTCCCCTCCGCCGTCCTCCAGCATCCTGCCGAGCGCGGCGTCCACGTAGTCGCGCACCACGCGGCGGGCGCGGTCCATGAGGGCGGGCAGGAACGCCTTGTGGACCTGCTGGCGCATCAGCCGGTGCTGCGGGTCGTCCGAGGCGATCAGCATGCGTCCGGACGCGGAGTCGGCGTCCCTGCGGTGCGAGCCGCCCATCACCGTCCCCCACCGGGACGAGAACAGGGCCGCGTCCACGTAGGCGTCGTGGACGTCCTGATAACGCGTCAGCGCCCAGAACCCGGACGAGCCCGTACCTCCGGCGGTGTCGCCGGCGGCGGGGTTCCAGTGGACGGGGCTGTCGCGCCGCAGGGCGCGCCACGCCTCGTGCGGGTCGCCGTCGGTGAACAGGTCGAGATCGGCGAGGTCGGTCACCGTGGCCGTCATGGTGTGAGCACCTCCTTCCGCAGCCCGTCGATCAGGCGGGCCTGTTCCTCCAGCACGCTGTGCTCGAAGATCGCTTCCGGGGTGATCGGCACGTCGAGCCGGCGCCGCAGCAGCAGCCGCACGCGTACCGCCAGGAGGGAATGTCCGCCGAGCGTGAAGAAGTCGTCCAGGGCGCCGACCGCCTCGACGTTGAGCAGGTCCTCCCAGATCGTGGCGAGAAACCGTTCGGTGTCGGTGCGCGGGGCGACGTACCGGCTCCGCCGGGAGGCGTGGTCCCCGAGCAGTTCGGCGAGGCGGCGCCGGTCCCGCTTGCCGTGGGCGTCCGTGGGCATCGTGTCCAGCGCGATGATCTCCGCCGGTACGAGATGGGCCGGCACCGTGTCCCTGAGACGGGAGCGCAGCTCCCGCAGGAGGAAGCCGTCGCCCGCGGCGACCACGAAGGCGACCAGCCGCTTCTCGCCGGGCTCGCCGGCGCTGAGGACGGCGGCCTCCGAGACCGCCTCGTAGCGGCAGAGGGCCCGTTCGACCTCCTGCGGTTCCACCCGGTGGCCGCGGATCTTCACCTGGCTGTCCGTACGTCCCAGGTACTCCAGTGCGCCGTCCTCGCCGGACCGCACCCGGTCGCCCGTGGCGTACATCCGTGTGCCGTCACCGGCGAACGGGTCGGCCACGAACGTCCGCGCGCTGAGGCCGGGGCGCCCGAGGTAGCCCCGTCCGACCCCCGGCCCGCCGACGTACAGGTCGCCCGGAACACCCGCCGGCACCGGACGCAGCCGCTCGTCCAGCACATGGAGCCGGGCGCGGCCGAAGGAGTGGCCGATCGGCACCTGCTCGCCCAGGAGCGCGGTGTCCGTCACGGGGAAGCCGCTGCACGCGACGGTGGTCTCGGTGGGGCCGTACAGGTTGAACAGCTCCCCGGTGAACCCTCCCTCGCGCAGCGCGCGGCAGGTCGCCGGGAGCAGGACGTCGCCGCCGGAGCACAGCAGGCGCAGACCGGACAGAGCCTCACGGTCGTGCCGGGCGAGGTGGTTCAGGGCGATGGCCGGGGCGAGCATGGCGGTGATGCGGCGCCGGCGGAGCTCCTTGCCGAGGTCCGCCTCCATCAGTTCCGGGATGCCGGGGACCACGACGACCTCCGCTCCTTGGGCGAAGGAGCGCCACAGTTCGAACGTGAAGGTGTCGAACGAGATGCTGGAGGACTGTGCCGTGCGGTCACCGGGGCGCAGGGCCGGCAGGGTGTCCGCGAGCGCGAAGCCGACGACGTGCCGGTGCTCCAGCACCACCGCGCGGGGCGTTCCGGTGGATCCGGACGTGAAGAGCACACAGGCCGCGCCGGCGGGTGCGGGTGGCGCGAGGGGCGCCGGGGGTTCGCCGGCCCGGCCGTCCGCCGGCGCGGGCGGCCACTCCAGCACGGCCGGACCCGGCCGCGCCAGGCGCTCCGCCCGGCCGGGGGCGACGAGCACGTGGGTCGCCGCGCCGTCGCCCAGCATCTGGTCGCGGCGGGCCTCGGGATACACCTCGTCGATGGGCAGGCAGGCGGCGCCGGCCCGCAGGACGGCCAGCACGGCGACGACCACGGGCACTCCCCGCGGCATGTGGACGGCGACGGTGTCCCCGGGGGCCACCCCGTGCGCGATCAGCGCGTGTGCCGACGCCCTGGTGGCCTCGTCGAGCTCCCGGTAGGTCATGCGCCCGTCGCCGTCGCTCACGGCGACGGCGGTCGGGTGTCGCAGCGCGGTCTGTTCGAACAGTTCGGTCAGCGTGCCGGGCGCGTGCGTCGTCATGGTGCGCCTCCCGTGGTGGTGGACGCGCCGGACAGCGCGTCGGCGAACTCGTCCTCCAGCACCCGGGTCAGTGCCGTGGGCGCGGCGAGATAGCTGAGCTTGCCGCCCTCCAGGACGCGGTGGCGCGTGGTCCCGTACGCGTCCCACTGGAGCATGGTGTCGGGTGGCACCTCGGGGTCGGCGGTCCAGCCGATGGCCGTCAGCGGGCTGCGCACCGGACGCGGTGCCGGGATCCGGTAGCCGTAGCAGAGCTCCACGTCCGCCCTCAGGACGCGCAGGGCCAGGGGGAGCAGCTCGGGCATGATCTCCCCGCCGCCCAGCGCCCGTGACACGTGGTCGAGTTCGCCGGCGAACTCCTCGTCCGTCATCGACGGGTGGTAGACGCCGCTCACACCGGGCTCCGGAGCGCGGTAGCGCCGCTCCGGAGGCAGGTGCGGTGCGGCGGCCGACGACACCACGAGCAGGGTCGGGCGGGGCAGTCCGAGGTCCTCGGCGCGGGCGGCCAGCGCGTGGGCCAGCAGGGCGCCCATGCAGTGTCCGAACAGCACGTACGGCCGGTCGAGGTGGGGGGCCAGTGCCTCGGCGGCCTCGGCGGCGAACTCCGGCACGGTGCGGAAGGGGGTGTGCCTGATCCGGTTCTCCCGTCCGGGCAGCTGGACGGGGCACACCTCCAGGGGACCGATCCGGGTCGGCCAGCGGCGGTACGAGGAGGCACCCGTGCCCGAGTAGGGAAGGCAGAAGAGACGTGCCCGGGCCTCCGGCGAGGGCGGCCTCAGCAGCCACCGTCCGGTCGTTTGCATTGCGATCCTCCAACAGGCTGTGCGCAGAGGCGTGCGCCGTGGCGAGGCGCCGTGCACGTGATGCGGACCGCCGCCGTGGGGTCTCGCGGGGGCCGTGCCCACCGCGGTGGGGCGGGGGTGTGCGCCCGCGTCAGCGGGCGGGCGTGCCGGGGGCGACCCGGTCGGCTGTCGCGCGGAAGCCGGCCAGCGCCGTGACCGGGTCCGTACCGTCGGCGAAGAGGCACGAGTTGACCAGGAAGGAATTGAATCCGAGGGCGAAGGCCTGCTCGACGTCGGCGGTGGAGCCGATGCCGCCGTCCAGCATGACCGGGACCGGACTGTCGGCGAGCAGCTGCTTCATCGGCTCGAGGTGCTGGGGCTCGATGCCCTTGCGGGCGCCGATGGCGGACCCCATCACGCGCACCATCGTGCTCCCCAGCTCCACGCACTGTGCGAAGCTCCGGGCGTCGGGCGTGATCAGCGGCCACACCTCGAACCCGTCGGCGGTCAGTTCGCGGGCCGCCTCCACCACCTCGGCGTTCACGCTGAGCTTGAAGCCGGGATCGAGGACCTCCAGTTTGATGACCCGTATGCCGGTCATCCGGGCGGCCTGGCGGGTTCGCTTGACCGCCTCCGCGGCGCTGGTGGGGTGGTTGATGTTGAGGACGGGGCTCAGGCCCAGCTCCTCGCCGACGAGCGCCATGACGGAGCCCAGTGTCGCCGTGTCGTAGCCCACGGGAAGGTCGTCGCCCGCGCCGACCCGGTCGATGGTGTGGGTGTTCACCGCGAGATGCCGGCAGCCACTGGCGCGGAGCATGTCGGCGGCCAGAGCGGTGTCGACGCGGTGGGCGGGCTTGGCACCGAAGCAGTGGAAGAGGTCGATCACGATACTCCTCAGAGGCGCGAAGTGGACGGGGTGGGGCGGGACACGGGGGTGAGCCAGGAGGGCCGGTGCGGTCCGTCGCCCAGGACGGCCCGCCGGTAGGCGCGGCCGAGCGCGTCCGTCACCGGACGGACGGCCGGGTACGTGCGGGTGTCGAGACCTGCCACGGGGACCAGACCGCTCGCCGTGCCGGTGAGGAACACCTCGTCGGCGGCGAGCAGGTCGCCGGGCAGGACCGGGGCCTCGGAGGTCTCGATGCCCAGGTCCCCGGCGAGGGTCAGGACGGTGTCGCGGGTGATGCCCGCCAGGACGCTGTCCTCGAGCCAGGGCGTCACCAGACGCCCGTCCCGGACGAGGAAGACGTTGGCGATCGTGGACTCCGCCACCCTGCCGGAGTCCGGGTCGAGCTGGACGGCGTCGTCGAATCCGTCCGCGGCGGCGCGGGTGCGGGCGAGCGCGGACACCACGTACGTGCCGGTCGCCTTGGCGCGGACCGCGAAACTCGAACGGGACGGACGGCACCAGGGCGACACGGTGACCCGCAGGGGCCGGGGCGGGGTGTCGTCGGCGGGGAGTGCCCAGATCTCCGTGCCGAGCGTGAAGCGGAAGTCCTGGAGATTGACGCCGAGGCGCGCCTCGCGGGTGTACAGCACGGGCCGGACGTAGGCGCTGTCCAGTCCGCTGCCGGCGGCGGCGTCCCGCACGTGCCGGCGCAGGGCGTCCAGGTCGTAGGCGTGCGGGATGCCCAGCAGGGCGGCCGAGTCCAGCAGCCGCTGGAGATGCGCGTCGAGCCGGAACAGCGCGGGGCCGGCCGGAGCCGCGTACATGCGGATGCCTTCGAAAACGGCCGTGCCGTGCTGGACGCTGTTGCTGCCGAAGGGCAGTTCCCGTTCGCGGGGCAGGCCGTCCATGACCGTCGTCCGGGAGGCGCGCGAGGTCACCATCGGGCCTCCGTGGGCGAGGAACGGTCGGCGGACGCGAGCACGGCCGCCGCCATGAGGTCCTGCCGGTCCAGCACGGCCGCGTGGTCACCGGGCACCATGCGCACCGAGGATCCGGCCCCGCCCAGGCGCGGCCACACCGTCAGGTCGGCCTCGCGGACCAGGGGGTCCTCGGTTCCGCCCAGCGCGTGCACCGGGCAGTCCAGCACCACCGGACGGCGTGGGTGGCTCGCCACGGCGGCGCAGTCCGCCCGCCACACCGGGAGCATCATGGAGAGCAGCCCGGGGTCGTCCAGAACGACGCGGGGGACCGTGCCCTGAGCGGCCAGCGCCGCGGTCAGGGCCGCGTCCTCCAGTGTGTGCAGGGCGTGTCCGGCCAGCAGGTGGGGCGGTGGGCAGCCGGCGACGACGAGCCCGCGCGCCGCAGTGCCGCGCTGCTGGAGCCGTGCCGCCATCTCGGTGGCGATCAGGGCGCCCATGCTGAATCCGAAGAGCACCAGTCCCCCGGGGTCGCGGCCCGGTCCGAACTCCGCCTCCAGCTGGGTCCACAGGTCGTCGGCCAGGTCGGTGAAGCGCACCGCGGCGGACTCGGCGAACCTGTTGTCGCGCCCCGCCAGGGCGGGCAGGTGGCAGTGCCCGTGGTCCCGCAGCTCCGCCACCATCGGGGAGTAGGCGCCGCGGCCGCCGCCCACGGGCGGGTACAGGGCGAACCAGCCGTCCGTCACGTGGCCCCACCCGCCGTCCCGAGCAGGGCGGCGCGCAGCCGCCCGAGCTCCTCGACGCTCTCCAGGACCTGTTCGCGCGGCAGTCCGAAGTCCACGAGGCAGCCGAGTTCGGTGATGCCCGCGGCGGTGAGCCGCTCGACCTTGGGCAGACAGCTCTCCACGCTGCCGAAGAGTCCCGAGGTCCCCATGTAGCGGCGCAGCCCGTGCTCCAGGAGCGCCTGGCGGTCCGCTTCGGTGACCTCGTCCGGGTCGATGCCGGCACCGCCGCCGGCGGCGTACTTGCTGAACAGGTCCATGTGGGCGGAGAGATACCGGGTCAGCGGTCCGCGGACGCGCTGCTCGACGGTTGCCGGGTCGGCCGCGAGGTGGGTGTGGAGCATGCAGGTGATGCGGCGGCCCGTGACGGAGTGCCCGGCCTCGGCGAGCGCCTGCCGGTAGAGGCCGGCCCTCTCGGCGATCTCGTCGGTCGTCTGCTCCAGCAGGGCGGTCAGGACGTGCAGGCCGAGCCTGCCCGCGGTGCGCCAGGTGTCGGGGTTGCGGGAACTGGTCAGCCACACCTCGGGCATGCGTTCCGGGCGGGGGTAGGTCCGCACCTCCACAGGGCGCCCGCCCGGTCCCTTCCGGGTGATGCCGCCGCCGCTCCACAGGGTGCGCAGGTCGGCGAGCCCCTCCTCCAGTACGTCCTTGCGCCGCTCGTAGCCCTCGGGGTTGAGGACGAAGTCGTCCGCGTGCCATCCGGAGGCGAGGGAGATGCCCATCCTCCCCCGGCTGAGCGAGTCCAGGACGCCCCACTCCTCCGCGACCAGCAGCGGGTCGCGCAGGGGCAGCACGACGCTGCCCGAACGCAGGGCGATGCGGCGGGTGCGCGCCGCGATGGCGGCCAGCAGGAGACCGGGGCTGGGGTACGGGGCGCCGAAGGGGTCGAAGTGGCGCTCGGGGACCCAGATCGCGTCCAGCCCCAGGGAGTCGGCGAGTTCGGCGCACTCCAGCACGAGGTCGTGCTTGTCCCAGGCGTGGTCGTCGGTGTCGGCGGAGAAGAAGAAGAGGCTGATCGCGGGTGCCGGCTCCGCGCCGTCCGGCGGGTCCTCCGCCGCACGGCCGGGGTCGGCGGCGGTGTGCGGCGGGGCCGGTGCCGGCGCGGGTGCCTCCGTCCCGTCGGCGCGGGCGCGTTCGCGCAGGAGCCGCTCGACCAGGAGCCGGCGCTGCGGACCGAGGTCGTCCAGCCGGGATCGCGGGGTGTCCGTCGTCATGCGCCGGTGTCTCCTTCCAGCTCGGCCAGCCGTGCCCGGACCTCGTCGTCGGACAGGGCGGCGACTTCGGCGAGCAGGGCGGCCGTCTCCCCGTCCTCCTCCGGGGCCCGTGCCGCCCCGCCCTCCTCCGGGGCCCGTGCCGCCCCGGTCTCCGGCAGGGGCACGTCGAGCCGCTCCAGCTGCTCGGCGAGGCCCACGACCGTGGGCAGTTCGAAGAGGGTGGTCATCTCCAGGCCGTCGGCGCCTTCCTTGCGCATGCGCGTGACCATCTGCATGGCCATGAGGGAGTGCCCGCCGATCTCGAAGAAGCTGTCGTTCACCCCGAACTGGTCGGTGCCGAGGAACTCCGTCCACAGGGCGGCGACATAGCGCTGCGCGGGGGTGGTGCCGATCTCCTTGCGCGGCGCGGCCTGCTCCGGCGCTGCCTGCTCGCGGGGAGCGGCGTCGGTGTGCTCGGGGCGTACGGTCTTCACGGGCAGCGGGTCGAGCCAGTGCCGGGTGCGGAGGAACGGGTAGAGCGGAAGCGACAGCCGCAGGCGGTCCTCGGAGGCGTAGAACCGGCTCCACTCGACGTCCCCGCCCTCCAGCCAGAACCCGGTGAGCAGGTCGAGCAGGTCCTGCGGTTCCTCACCGTTGTCTCCCGCGAGGGCTGTCAGGAAGGCGCCCTGGGTCCCCGTGCCGGCGGCCAGGCGGGTCAGGGTGCGGCCCGGTCCGAGTTCGACGAAGACGGAGACGCCGTCGCGGACGAGGGTCCTCAGGCCGTCGTCGAAGCGGACGGTCTCGCGGAGTTGCCGTCCCCAGTAGTCGCCGTCGGTGGCCTCCTGCGCGGAGAGGTACTGGCCGGTGACGTTGGAGACGACGAGTATCTGCGGCGGGTGCAGGTCATGGGCGTCCACGGCCTCCCGGAACCCGTCCGCGGCGGTGTCCATCAGGGGCGAGTGGAACGCCCGGGTGACCTCCAGCCGGCCGCAGGAGACACCGTCGGCGCGCAGCCGGACGCCCAGTTCCTCGACCTCCTCGGGCGTTCCGGACACCACCACGAGCTGTTCGGCGTTGACCGCGGCCAGGGCGAGGCCGCCGGGCGCGTCGGCCAGCCGCTTGACGACCTCCTCCTCCGGGAGGTTCACGTAGAGCATGGCGCCCTCGGGGGTCTCGCTCATCAGCCGCCCCCGGCGGGCCACCAGCTCGACGGCGGTCGCGAGGTCGAGCACCCCGCCGAGCGCGGCGGCCACGATCTCGCCGACACTGTGCCCGAGCATGGCGTAGGGGCGGACGCCGTAGTCGATGAGGGTGCGGCCGAGCGCCCACTCCACCGCGAACAGCGCGGGCTGGGTGTGGTCGGTGGAGGTGAGGGTGGCTCGCGCCTCCTCCAGCGCGGACGGGTCCGGGCGCAGCACCGGCAGCAGGTCGATTCCGGCGCGCTCGTGGAACAGCCCGATCACGGAGTCCAGGTGGGCGGCGAACACCGGGTCGCCCTGGGCCAGCCGCGCGCCCATCGCCGGGAGCTGGGTCCCCTGCCCGGGGAAGAGGAACGCGGTGCGCACCGATCCGCGTGCCTCGGCTTCGCGCTGGCTGCGGCTGCCCCGTGCGGAAAGTCCGTAGGCCACGTCGTCGAGGTCGTGGGCGGTCAGGGCGCGGCGCAGCGGGAGGTCGCGCCGGCCGGTGGCCAGGGTGTGGGCCACGTCGGCCACGTCGGCGTGCGGGTTCTCCCGCGCCCACTGCCCCAGTGACTGGCTCAGCCGCTCCAGCGACTCGCCCGACTTCGCGGACACCAGGACGGGGTGGCGGCGGCGGCGCGACGGACCGCCCGAGCGGGCCGGCGGGGCCTCCTCCAGCACGACGTGGGCGTTGGTGCCGCCCATGGCGAGGGAGTTCACCGAGGCCAGCAGCGGTTCGTCCCCTTCCAGGCGGGTCAGTTCGGTCGCCACCCGGAACGGCGAGGAGTCGAGGGCCAGCTTGGGATTGGGGCGCCGGAAGTTGACCACGGGGGGTACCTTGCGGTTCTTCAGGGAGAGGACGGTCTTGATGAGACCGGCGATGCCCGCGGCGGCGTCCAGGTGGCCGATGTTCGGCTTGACCGACCCCAGCCAGCAGTAGGAGCTGTCCTCGGTCCAGGTGCGGAACGCGCGGGTGAGCGCGGCCACTTCGATCGGGTCGCCGAGGGGGGTGCCGGTGCCGTGTGCCTCGACGAGCCGGACGTCCCGCGCGTCGACTCCCGCCCGGCGCAGGGCACGCACCACCGCGCGGCTCTGTCCGTCGATGCTCGGCGCGGTGAAGCTCGCCTTCGCCTGGCCGTCGTTGTTGACGGCCGAGCCGCGGATGACGGCGTGGATCTGGTCGCCGTCCCGCAGGGCGTCGGCGAGCCGCTTGAGCACCACGACTCCCACGCCGCTGCCCACGACGCTGCCGCCGGCGTCGGCGTCGAAGGCGCGGCAGTGGCCGTCCGGTGAGGACGTTCCTCCGGGGTTGGCGAGATACCCGGCGGCGTGCGGCATGCGGACCGAGGCACCGCCCGCCAGGGCGATGTCGCACTCCTCGTCGACGAGGGCCCGGCAGGCCATGTGCACGGCCACGAGCGAGGTGGAGCAGGCGGTCTGGACGGCCAGGCTGGGGCCGCGCAGGTCGAGTTTGTGGGAGACGCGGGTGGTCAGGTAGTCCTTGTCGTTGCCGACCATCGTCTGCAGGTCGCCGACCAGGCCGACCACGTCCTCGGCGTGCGGCATCACGTTGTGCAGGATGTACGTGTTCATGGTGGAGCCGCCGAACACGCCGACGAGGGCGTCGGTGCTCCTGCTGTCGTAGGCGGCGTCCTCCAGCGCGTGGTAGGCGCATTCGAGGAACACCCGGTGCTGCGGCTCCATGATCGACGCTTCCCTCGCGGCGTAGCCGAAGAACGCCGCGTCGAAGCGGTCCGCGCCGTCGAGGGGCGCGGAGGCGTTGACGTAGTAGGGGTCGTCCAGGAGGTCCCGGCGGGCTCCGTTCGCGAGCATCTCCTCGCGGCTGTGCCGCACGATGCTCTCCACGCCCTCGCGCAGATTGCGCCAGTACTCGGTGACGTTGTGGGCACCGGGCAGCCGAGCCGCCATGCCGGTGATCGCGATGGAGTCGGGGTGCTCGTGAGCGGGAATCCGAGTCACTGATCATCCTTCACTGTCGCAGCTGCCAGGTTGTCGGCCGGGCCGCCCCGGTCGTCGCGCCGCAGGGCGGCCAGCCGACGGGCGAGGTCGCGGGGGCGCGGGTACTCGAAGACCTCGTGGACGGGGAACTCGACGCCGAGCGCGGCGGAGATGCGGCCGTGCACCCGGGTCACCACCAGCGAGTGGGCGCCCAGGTCGAAGACGTTGGCGTCCGGCGCGATGCCGGGGGCGGCCAGGGCGTCCGCCCAGACGGCGCAGACGGCGGCCTCGATCTCGGCCGGTGAGGCGGTGTCCGGGAGACGCCGCGCATGCCCCTCCTCGGACAGCCTCTCGAGGGCGGCCTCGTCGAGCTTTCCGTTGGCGGTCATGGGCATCCGGTCCAGGAGGACCTCCTGCTCGGGGAGCATCGCGGGGGGCAGCCGCGCGGCGACGTGGGCCCGGACGGCCCCGATGTCGATGCCGGCGCCGACGAGGTAGGCCACCAGCCGAGCGGGGGTGCCGGTGATCCGCACCTCCGCGGTGACGACGTCCGGGGCGCCGCGCAGCGTCTGCTCGATCTCGCCGAGTTCGGCCCGGTGTCCGCGGATCTTCGTCTGGCGGTCCGCGCGTCCGACGACGACGAAGACGCCGTCGTGCCGCGCGTAGGCGAGGTCGCCCGTGCGGTACAGCAGCTCGCCGGTCTCCCGGCATCTGACGAAGCGTTCGGCGGAGAGCTCCGGACGCTCCAGGTAGCCGTCGGCGACGCCGGGGCCACCGATGCGGATCTCGCCCAGGGCCCCGACGGGTACCGCGCGTCCCTCGTCGTCGACCACGTCGATGCGGGCGGCCGCGGTGGCGCTGCCGACGGGGACCAGTCGCGGCGGCTCCTCTCCTTCGGGCGGGCGGGGGATCTCGTACATCAGGCAGTTGACCGTGGCTTCGGTGGGCCCGTACCCGTTGAACAGGCGGCAGCCGTCGCCGGCGAGGCCGCGCAGGCCTTCCGCGGTCACCCCCTTGAGCACCTCTCCCCCCAGCAGGACGAGCCGGAGGTCCGGCAACTGTTCCCCCGCGGCGATGAGTTCATCGGCGAACGACGGGGTCGTGAAGAGCACCGAGACGTGTTCGCGCCGCAGGAAGCGGGCATAGGCGCGGGCGCTGAGGCGGTCCTCCCGCGCGGGGACCACGACGCAGCCGCCGAAGGGCAGGAAGGTGAAGAGTTCCTGGAGCCCGAAGTCGAAGCCGAGGGAGAGCGTCTGGGCGACCCGTGCCCAGGGGCCGAGCCGCCAGGTGTCGGCGCACCAGGCCACGAGCCGGCCGATCTGCCCGTGCCGGATGAGGACGCCCTTCGGCCGGCCGGTCGAGCCGCTGGTGTAGACGGTGAAGGCGGGTGCGTCGCCGGGCCGCCGCGCCGGGGCGGGCGATGGCCGGGGAGCGTGCTCGTCGCCGTCCGGCAGGGCGTCCAGCACGAGGACCTCGACGGCGGGTTCCGTGACCGCCGCGAGGCGGGCGGCACGGTCGGCCTGGTCGGCGGAGGCGATCAGAGCCGCCGGCCGGCAGTCCCCCACCATGTGCCGCAGCCGCTCGTCGGGGAAGTCGACGGGCAGCGGCAGGACACCGAGGCCCGCCTCCCAGGCCCCGTACAGGGCGACGGCGAAGTCGGCCGGCGACGTGATCAGCAACGCGGCCTGCTGTCGGGCCGAGGCCGCGGCGGTCTCTTCCCGGTCGTCCCGGACCGATGTGCCGGCGAACACGGTCATGGGTCAGCTCCTTCCGTCGCCGGCGAAGCGGAGCGCGTGGGCGACCCGCTCGACCTGCCGGGCGAACTCTGCGTGGCTCCGGGCCCGTCGGGGCTCCTGCACCGCGGGCGCGTCGGGTGTCTCCTCGGCCACCGTCCTGACCCGCCGCAGCAGCGAGGGCTCCATGGGCGGGGTCGCGCCGCGTCCGATGCGTTCGAGGAGTGCGGTGTCCCGGTCGGACAGGACGGTGATGTCGGCGAGCCGTGCCGCGTCGCCGCGCTCCGCCGCGGCGAGTGCCGCGCAGAAGGTGTCGAGCACCGCACGGGCGGTGCGTTCGGTGAACAGGTCGGCGGCGTAGTCCAGCGTCAGGCGGAGACCGTCGCGACCGGGCGTGACGACCAGGTCCAGGTCGTACCGGCAGCTGTGCCTCTCCACCGGGACGGACCGCAGCACGAGGTCGCCGAGGGTGATGACGGTCTCGCTGCCGGCGAGTGCCTCCAGCAGGCCCGGCACGTCCGGCAGCGGGTTCTCCTGGTAGGTGATGAGCGTCTCGACCAGGGGTGTGCGGCCGGGCGCACGATCGGGCCGGACCGCCTCCACGGCACGGGCCAGCGGGTGGAGGCCGGCGTCCATTCCGGCGGCGAGCTGGGCGCGGGCTTCGGCGACCACCTGTTCCAGGAGGCGGTCCGGCCCGACGTCGAGTGCCAGCGGGACCGTGTTCGTGCACAGGCCGCCGACGGCGCCGTGGCGGCCGCTGGTGCGGCCGGCGACGGGCACCCCCACGACGACGGGTGCGGGCGTGCCGTACCGCCCCAGGGTCGCGGCCCACAGCACGGCCAGGAGGCACACCGGGTCCCGGCCCGCCGGACCCGGTGGTGCCGGCGCGGGCACCCGCGCCTCGATCCGGGCGCCGCGGCCGCTCCGGACGGCGGGGCGCGGGACGTCGGTGCGCACGCCGAGCGGCGCGGCCCGCCGGGGCAGCAGCTCGCGCAGGAACGCGTCGCGCTCGCCCGCCTCCGCGGAGTCGAGCCAGGCCCGCTGCTCGCGCACCCAGGCGTCGTACGAGCCCGGTTCGGGCAGGCGCACCGGGCGCCCGGCGGCAAGGGCCGAGTAGGCGGATCCGAGGTCGCGGAGGACCAGGGACAGCGACCACAGGTCGGTGACCAGATGGTGCACCACGACCTGGTACACGCGCCGCGCCGGGGTCTGCCACCGGTACAGGCGCAGGAGCGGCCCGTCCTCGGGGTCGAAGGGCAGCGCGGCCGCCTCGGACATCTGCGGGGCCAGGCGGTCCTCGGCGACGGGTACCGGCGTCAGGGCGAGGGCGTCGCGCATGCGCCGGGCGGACACCGCTTCACGTCGTCCGCCGGCCCCGGACGACGTGAAGCGCATACGCAGTTCCGGCTGGTGCTCCAGCGCCGTGCGCAGCGCCCGCTCGAACAGCCCGTGGTCGGTGTCCGGGCCCGGCTCGCAGGCGAAGGAGATGGTGTAGGCGTCGCTGCCGGGGTCGAGCATGTGCAGGAACAGCAGGGATTCCTGCGCCGTGGAGAGCTCGCCGGTGACGGTGGCGGCCTCCCCGGCAGGCGCCGCCGCGGCGGCGTGGACCCGCTCGATCAGGTCGGCGGCGGTGGCGCCTCCCAGGAGGTCGCGGACGGGGATGTCCACGCCGGTACGGCGTGCGACGAGTTCCGTCAGCCGGACGGCGCCCAGTGAGTCGAGGCCGGACAGGGTCAGCGGCCGGTCGTCTCCGGCGTCCGTGCCGAGCACCTCGGCCAGGGCGCCGCGTACGGCGTCCTCCGGGGCGGCGCCGTCCCGGGCGGGGCCCCGGCCGGGGACGGGGCGGTGGTCGGCGTACGCGTCCGCCAGGTACCGGGTCCGGCACTCGCCGCGGCGCAGCTTGCCGCTGGTGGTCTTGGGCACGGTGCCCCGGGGCACCGCGACGATCTCGTGCGAGGCCAGGCCGAACGTCGTGGCGACGGCGCCGGCGATCCGTGCCCGGTCGCCGTCGCCCAGGCTCTGTCCCGGGCGCAGTTCCGCGACGATCACCACGCCCTGGTCGTCCGGTGCGGCGAACGCGGCGACGCAGCCGGGGCGGACCGCGGGGGCGAGGTCGACGACGAGTCGCTCGATGTCCTGGGGGTGGTGGTTGCGGCCCCGCACGATGATGACGTCCTTGATGCGGCCCGTGACGTGGAGTTCGCCGTCCACGAGGAAGCCGAGGTCGCCCGTGCGCAGCCACCTGCCGTCGCTGCCGGTGAGGCTCGCGCCGAACACCTCGTGGGTGAGGTCGGGCCGGTTCCAGTACCCGGCCGCGACGGCCGGCCCGTGCACCAGGATCTCGCCCACCTCTCCCGCGGGCAGCGGTGTGCCGTCCGGCCCGGCGACCGCGACGTCGCAGTCGCGGGGCACTCCGCAGGCGACGACCGCTTCCCCGTCGGGGGTGTCGCGCGTGGTCGCTCCCGCACCGACGGGGACCGAGGTCACCAGCAGTGTGGATTCCGCCAGCCCGTAGCACGGCACGAAGGCGTCGTCCCGGAACCCGGCCGGGGCGAGCGCCTCGGCGAAGCGGCGGAGCGTGCGCGCCGATACGGGTTCCGCGCCGCTGTAGGCGGTCCGCCAGCCGCTGACGTCGAGACCGGGAGGCAGGCCGTCGCGCTCGACGGCGCGGGCCACGAGTTCGTACGCGAAATTGGGGGCGCCGCTGGTGGTCACGCCGTACGTGTGCACGGCGGCGGGCCATGCCGTCGGATTGCGGATGAAGTCGATCGGCGAGGCCAGGTAGGCGTGGCACCCGGTGTGCAGGGGATGGAGGATGTTCCCGATCAGGCCCATGTCGTGATAGGCGGGCAGCCAGCTCAGCACCACGCTGTCCGGCGTGTGACGGAACGCTTCGCGAATGGCGGCCAGGTTGGCGGCGAGGTTGCCGTGCGTCACCATGACGCCGCGCGGTTCGGCCGTGGAGCCCGAGGTGTACTGCAGGAAGGCCAGTGTGCCGGGAGACGGGGACCCGCTCGGCACGTGCCGGTCGTCACCGGTGCGCCACAGTGCGGGGGTGGCGACCGCCTGCGCCAGGTACTCGGCCATGCCGGCGTCGGAGGTCCAGGCCACCCGGGAGCCGCTGTCCTCCTGGATGCGGCGGACCGTGGCGCGCTCCTCCGCGGTGTCGAGCAGAGGGTAGACGGGGACCGGGACGCATCCGGCGTACAGGCAGCCGACGAAGGAGGTGACGAAGTCGAGTCCGGGTGGCTGGAACAGCAGGACGCGGTCCCCCGGGTCGGCTTCGGCGAGCAGCGCGGCGGCCACCGCGGCGGCCCCGTCGTCGAGTTCGGCGCAGGTGCGTGAGTCGGTTCGGTCCCCGAGCCCGGTGAGCCAGGACAGCGCGGGGGCCGTGGCCTCCCGCTCGGCGCGCGCTCGTACCGCTCCGACGAGGTCGGGTGGAGTCGATGTGCGGGTCAACCGGATCTCCCTCGTCGTTCACCAGCTCGGGCACGGGGCTCGGATCGCTCATCCGGCCGGCGCCGGCCGCGTACCCGGGACGTCCGGCCGCGCTTCGGCGAGCACGGCACACCCCCCGCGGTCCGGTCCGGGCCGCGGACGAATCCGCCGCCTTGCCGGGCGCGTCGCCGGGGACGAACGGGACCGTATGCAGGGCCGGTTGCGCGGGAGTTACGCGCTCGATACCGGGGAGGGATTCCGCCATTGGATCGAATGGCGTCGGCTTGGTACGGACCCTTGCATGTGACACGGACACATGCGTAACCTCACGTCCGTCGCTGTCACTCGAGTTCCATCATTTCACGCTTGATCACCGCACGGACATCTTCACCGAATGTCCGGGTTCATGCTCATCCGAGGCCATCAGCTCCCCCCACCCCTGATCCCCTCACGAGGAGTCTTGCGCTCGATGGATCACGCGATATCGGTTTACACCCTTGGAGCATTCGAGCTGGCGATTCACGGGAAGCCGGTTCAGCAGTGGAAGGCGGGCAAGGCCCGCGACCTCTTTCAATTCCTGTTGCTGCGCCAGGGACACGTGGTGCCGCGGGAAACACTCCACGAGGCGCTGTGGCCGGGTTCCTTCTGGTCGGCGAGTTCGAGTTCCCTCAAAGTGGCGGTGCACGCGCTGCGCAGAGTCCTGGCCAACTACCAGGCCTCACCCGGAGGGACGAGCACGTCGTCGCTGCGCCTGGTGACGCGCGAGACGGGCTACACCCTTCAGACCAGCGGGCTCTGGGTGGACTCCGAGGTCTTCGACGACCTGGTCGACCAGGGGCACCGCGCCGAGTCGGCCGGGGCCCGTCAGGAGGCGGGCCGGCACTACCGGGCCGCTGCCGAATTGTATGGAGGGGACTTCCTGGCCGGAGCCCCCATGGAATGGGCCAGTGTTCACCGGGAATGGCTTCGGAGCCGCTTCCTCTACGTGCTCCAGCAACTGGCCGAATCCAGCATGCTGGAAGACAATCCGCTCTCGGTGATGCGCTATTGCCGCCGTATCCTGGAGATCGAGCCGTATCGCGAGGAAAGCTATCGCATGCTGATGTACACACATGCACAGCTCGGGCAACTCAATCAGGTTCGCCGCTGGTACGACATCTGCGCGACGCGCCTGCGCGAAGACCTGCAGGCAGCCCCGGAACCCGCTACCCGCCTCGCCTACTCCCGCGCGATGCACGGTCGGCTCGACGCCGACAGCTGGGAATCCATCAACTGCCCCGGGCATACGGCAGCCCACCGGGAGCGGCGGACCAAAGCCTGACGGCCGCTCATTCGTCCTACACTCTCCCCATGATCCGAGAGGCTTTTCTCCAAGGGGCCGCGGCCGCGGCAGATCTGATCGGCCACCCGTCCGTGGCCGCGGCATGGAACGCTCCGAGCGTCCTTCCCGGATACCGGGTGGGCGGCCTCTGCGGCCATCTCGCGCGCAACGTCGTGCTGGTCGAACCGCTGCTCGCCGCCCCTGCCTCCGGCGCGCGTCCCCTCCCCCTGCTCGACCACTACACCGGTGACGACTGGCTGGACGCGGATCCCCAGAGCGAGGAGCATCTCGCGATCCGCGAGCGGGGGGAGAAGGCCGCGGCCGACGGCCCGGGGAGTCTGGCCGAACGCGTGTCCGGGGCCGTGGGCCGGCTGGCTCCGGCCGTCGCCGCGCAGCCCGCGGACCGGGTCGTCGACCTCCCCGGCATGTGGAGCCTGACGCTCGACGACTTCCTGCTGACCCGTCTCGTCGAATTGACGGTGCACTGCGACGACCTGGCGGTGAGTGTCGGCGAGCCGACTCCCGAACTCCCCGCCGCCCACTACGAGGAGACGATCGCACTCCTGTCGCGGCTCGCCGTGCGACGTCACGGGCCGACCGCCCTGCTCCGGGCGCTCAGCCGGAGCGAGCGGGCGCCGGCGACGGTCTCCGCGTTCTGACCGCGGCGGCCGGCGCGGCTGCCCGCCAGGGAGCAGGCGGCACGGCCCGGCCGGGGGTCGCCGACACGGCCCGGCCGGGCGCCGGCGCCCGGCCCGGGCGGGAGTAGGCCACGCCGCCCGGCCGCCCCGCCGCTCGGTCAGGGCCGCGGCCGGTCCATGGCCTCGGCGAGACTCCGCGGACGCATGTCCGCCCAGTTCTCCTCGACGTACTCCACGCACGAGGCGTGTCCCGCCGGCCCGTGCACCGTCGTCCAGCCACCCGGCACGTCGATGTCCTCGGGCCACAGCGAGTGCTGCCCCTCGTCGTTGACCAGAACGACATAGGTGCCGTCGGTGTCCTCGAACGGGTTGCTCATCGGAGTCCTCCGTGTGTCGTGGTCGTCCCGGTGGCGTCGAGCGCACCGGCTCCCGTGGCGTCGTCCAGCCGGGCCGCCAGCACCGGACCGATGCGGGCGAGCGCGGCGGGGCTCGTCATCTCGCCGTGTCCGCAGGGCAGTCGGTGCACCTCGACCCGGCCGGTCACATGGCGCCGCCAGTCCCGGGGGTCGCGTGTGGCGGCACCGTCGTGGTCCTCCCAGGTGGCGGCGAACACGAGGGCGTCGCCCTCGAACCGGCCGGGGCGGAACCCCCCGGCCAGTCGGCAGTGGTCGGTGAAGGTCCGCGTCACCGTGGCGAGCGGGTCGTCGCCCAGTTCCCGGAGTGCGCGGTACTGCTGTCCGAAGACGTCGGCCAGCGCGGCACCGGGTGCACCGGTGGCTCCGTGGCCGTCTTCGCGCCGCCCGAGCGACTCGAACAGAGCGGTCCGCACGTCGCCCTCCGCGGGCAGGACGCCCCCTCTCCCTTCGCCCGGATACGCGTCCAGGAGTGCGAGCAGCGCCACTTTCTCCCCCTCCTGCTGGAGCCGGGTCGCCATCGCGTGCGCGACCATGCCGCCGAAGGACCAGCCCAGCAGGTGGTACGGGCCATGGGCCTGGGCCTGCCGCATCGTGCGGAGGTAGTCGGTGACCAACTCGTCGAAGGTGCCGGCCACCCGGCCGCCCGGGGTCAGTCCGGGCGACTGGAGCCCGTACACCGGCTGCCCGCCGTCCAGGTGGGCCAGCAGACCGGCGTAGACCCAGCTGGTTCCCGCGGCCGGGTGGACGCAGAAGACCGGTGCCCGGGCGCCGTCGGCGCGGAGGGCCAGGAGGGGGCCGAGGGAGTCGTCGGCCGGCCCGGCTCCGGTCTCCCGCAGACGGCGGGCGACGGCCGCAGGGGTGGGCGCCGTGAAGAGCGTGCCGATCCCGATCTCGGCGCCCAGTACCGCACGTACCCGTTCGATCAGCCGCACGGCCAGCAGCGAATGTCCGCCGAGCTCGAAGAACCCCTGTTCCGGGCCGACTTCGGGCAGGCCGAGCACTTCGGCGAACAGGTCGCACAGCCTCTGCTCGCCGGCGTCCCGCGCGGCCCGCCCCACCGGGCCGGCCGCGTCGGCGCGCGGGGCGGGCAGCGCCTTCCGGTCGAGTTTGCCGTTCTCGGTGAGCGGCAGCGCGGGCAGCACCACACAGGCGGAGGGCACCATGTGCCCGGGCAGCCGGAGGCCCGCCTGCCGGCGGAGCTCCGCCTCGGCCTCCGGACCCGGCTCGGGGCCGGTGGCGTACGCGACCAGGCGCCGATCGCCCTGCCGGTCCTCGCGCAGGACCACCGCGGCCTGCTCGACCCGGTCGCAGTCGAGCAGGGCGGCCTCCACCTCCGCGGGCTCGATCCGGAACCCCCGCAGCTTGATCTGGTCGTCGGCGCGTCCGAGGTACTCCAGTCCGCCCGCCGACCGCCACCGGACGATGTCCCCAGTGCGGTACATGCGGCCGCCCGGCGGGCCGTACGGGTCGGCGACGAACCGTCCGGCCGTCAGCGCGGGCCGGTTCAGGTAGCCGCGTGCCAGGCCCGGTCCGGACACGTAGAGCTCACCCGCCACGCCGATCGGCGCCCGCCGCAGCCGCTCGTCCAGGACGTGGACCCGCAGATCCGCGATGCCGGAGCCGATCGGGCTGCGGCGCCCCTCGGCGGTGTGCCCCCGCTCGAGCGGCAGGGCGGTCACGTGCACGGTCGTCTCGGTGATGCCGTACATGTTGACCAGGCGGGGGGCGTCGGCGGCGTGCCGCGTGTACCAGTCGGCCAGCCGGCCCGGGTCGAGGGCCTCGCCGCCGAAGACGACGTACCTCAGGGCCAGGCGCCGGCCGGTCTCCGGATGCTCGGCGTCGGCCCGCATCAGCTGGTGGAAGGCAGACGGCGTCTGGTTGAGGACCGTGACCCGCTCGTCGGCGAGCAGCCGCAGCAGCTCCCGGGGGGACCTGCTGGTCTCGTACGGGACGACCACCAGCCTGCCGCCGTGCAGGAGCGGCCCCCACAGCTCCCAGACGGAGAAGTCGAACGCGAAGGAGTGGAAGAGGGTCCACACGTCGGCCTCGCCGAAGCTGAACCAGCGCCTGGTGGAGGCGAACAGGCGCAGGACGTTCCGGTGGGTCACGACCACGCCCTTGGGCGTCCCCGTGGATCCCGAGGTGTGGATCGTGTACGCGGGGTGGTCCGGGAGCAGGGGGCTGGTCCGTTCGTCGTCGCGCAGGTCGGTGCCGGGGTGCGCGTCCAGCGCCGCCCGGGTCTCCTCGCTGTCGAGCGGCAGGCGCGGTACGGCCTGCCCGGGCAGGCCGCGGGCCGCCTCGGACGTCGTCACCAGCACCAGCGCGTCCGCGTCACGCAGGACGTGGGCGATGCGCCGCTCGGGATACGCCGTGTCGACGGGGACGTACGCGGCGCCGGTCTTGAGTACGGCCAGCAGGGCCGCGACCAGCTCGGTGGAGCGCGGCAGGGCGACCGCCACCATGCGTTCCGGGCCCGCTCCGAGCGTACGGAGGTGGCGGGCGAGCCGGTTGGCCCGCGCGTTGAGCTGCCGGTAGGTGAGCCGGTGCGCGCCGCAGCCGACGGCGACGGCGTCGGGCGTCCGGCGTACCTGCTCCTGGAAGGCGTCGACGAGCGTGGTGGCGGCGGTCCGCGAAGGGCCGGCCGGGCCACCGGACCAGTGCTCGAGCAGCCGGTCCTCCTCGGGCCCGTTGACCGTCAGCCGGCCGACGGGGGCATCGGGTCGGTCGGCGAGCTGCCGCAGGACGCGGGGGAACATGCCGGCGATCCGCCGTACCGTCCCCTCGTCGAACAGGTCCGCGTTGTAGTCGATCACGCCCTTGATCCCGGCGGGCTCGCCGGCGGGGCCGAACTCCTCCTCGAGGGCGAAGGTCAGGTCGAACTTGGCGGGGCGTACGCCGGCGTCCTCGGCGCTGACCTCCAGGCCGGGGAAGCGGACGGTCGAGGCGATGCCGTTCTGGAGGGTGAACATCACCTGGAAGAGGGGGTTGCGGGCGGCCGACCGGGGCGGGTTCAGCTCCTCCACCAGCAGATCGAACGGCACGTCCTGATGCGCCAGCGCCCCCAGATTCACCTCCCGGACCCGGCCCACCAACTCCCGGAAACTCGGATCACCCGACACATCCACCCGCATCACCAGCGTATTCACGAAGAAACCGACCAGATCCTCAAGCCCCTCCTCCGAACGCCCCGCCACCGGACACCCCAACGGAACATCCGACCCCGCACCCAACCTCGACAACAACACCCCCAACCCCGCCTGCAACACCATGAACACACTCGCCCCGCACTCCCGACCCACCCCCACCACACCCGCATGCACCCCCGCCCCCACATCCACACCCACCGAACCACCCCGGAAACTCCCCACCACCGGCCGCGCCCGGTCGAACGGCAGCACCAACTCCTCCGGAACCCCCGCCAAAGCCCCTCGCCAAAACCCCAACTGACGAGAAACCAGACTCCCCGGATCCCCCACCCCACCCAACAACTCGCCCTGCCACAAAGCGAAATCCGCATACTGCACCGGCAACTCCCCCCACACCGGCACACCCCCCGCACACCGCACCCCGTACGCAGACGCCACATCCCTCAGCAGAGGACCCAACGACCACCCGTCAGCCGCAATGTGATGCACCACCAGAACAAAGACACACTCACCCCCACCCACATCGAACAACCACCCCCGCACCGGCACATCCACCGACAGATCGAAAGACCACCCCACCGCCTCCCCCACCAGACCCGCCAACTCCCCCACACCACACGACCGCACACTCAGCACAGGCACCGCACCCACCCCCAGCACCCGCTGACACGGCACCCCGTCCACCACCTCCACCACCGTCCGCAACACCTCATGCCGCCCCACCACATCCCCCAACGCCAACCCCAACGCCCGAGCGTCCACCCCACCCCGCAACCGCAGACACACCGGAATGTTGTACGCCGACCCCACACCCTCCAACTGCTGCAGAAACCACAGACGCCGCTGACCGAAAGACAACGGAATCATCGCTCGGCCCCCTGCTCCGGTACGGTCCGCTGGTCTCTCATCCGGCGCAGCGCGGGCCGCGGCCGCTGTCCGGCGCGGTCGGCGGCGCGGGCCGCGATGCCGGCGGGAGTCGGGGCCTCGAAGACGTCCCTGACGTCGAGGTCGACGCCGATCTTCGTGCGTACCCGGCCGATGAGGCGCATGGCCAGCACGGAATGGCCGCCGAGCTCGAAGAAGTTGCCGTCCCTGCCGACCCGGGGCACGTCCAGGATCTCCGCGAAGAGCCGGCACAGCTCGCCCTCCCGGGGGGTTCGCGGCGGGGCGAAGCCGGCGGCTCCGGCCGTGACGTCGGGGGCGGGCAGGGCCGCCCGGTCCAGCTTGCCGCTCGGTGTGAGGGGCAGTGCCTCCAGGACGGTCACCGCGGACGGGACCATGTGCCCGGGGAGTTCCGCCCGCAGCCGGTCCCGCAGGTCCGGGCCCCGGAGTGTGCGCCCGGGTACGGGGACGGCGTAGGCGACGAGCCGGTGGTCCTCCGCCCGGTCCGCACGCACCACCACGGCCGCCTGGGCCACGTCGCGGTGCTGCTCCAGAAGGGCCTCGATCTCACCCGGCTCGATGCGGAATCCGCGGACCTTCACCTGCTGGTCGACGCGGCCGAGGTACTCCAGGTCTCCGTCGCCGTTCCAGCGCACCAGGTCGCCGGTGCGGTACATCCGGGCCCCCGGCGGGCCGAACGGACAGGCCACGAAGCGTTCCGCGGTCAGGGCCGGGGCACCCAGGTAGCCCCGCGCGAGGCCCTCGCCGCCGATGTAGAGCTCACCGGTGACGCCCGGCGGCACCATGCGGAGCCGGTCGTCGAGGACGTATCCGCACGTGTGGTCCAGCGGCACCCCGACGGGGGGCGTCTTCTCCGCCGGGGCCGTGGTCGACCACGCCGTGGCGAAGACCGTCGCCTCCGTGGGGCCGTAGACGTTCCACAGGTTCCGCGCGCCGAGACCCGACGCCACGGTGCGCGCGGCCGTCCTGGTCAGCCCCTCGCCCGCGAGGACGACGGTCTCCGCGCTCGTGCGCACCCGGGCGTGCGTCACCAGTTGCTCCAGGGCCGACGGCACGCCGCTGACCAGGGTCGCGACGGGGCCCCGGGGATCGCGGTCGGCGAGGGAGAGGAGGTTGTGGTGGATCTCGACGCTGCCACCGCTCACCAGCGGCCCGAAGAGCTCGAAGACGGAGACGTCGAAGCTGAGCGACGTGGTGAACAGCACGCGGTCCAGCACCCCCGGGCCGAACGTGCGCGCCGCCCAGGCGGCCAGGTTCGCCGCTGCGGAATGGGGTACGACCACTCCCTTCGGGCGCCCCGTGGAGCCGGAGGTGTAGATGACGTAGGCGGGGTGCGCGGGCCGCAGCGGGGCCGTCCGGTCGGCATCGGTCGGGTTGGCCGGCTCCGCCTCGGGGTCCGCGTCGCGGGGAGCGTCCAGGAGCAGCACGGCCGGGCCGGCGTCCGGCCCTCCGGGCAGCGCCCCGAGGGTGTCCCGGGTGGCGAGGGTCAGCACCGGGCGGGCGTCGTCGAGCATGCGGGACAGCCGGGCGGCGGGGTACCGGGGGTCGAGCGGCAGGTATCCCGCGCCCGCCTTCAGGACGGCGAGTACCGCGACGACGAGTTCGGCACGGCGTTCGAGACACAGCGCGACCAGTGATTCGGGGCCCGCGCCCATCGCGAGGAGTCGGTGCGCCAGACGGTTGGCCCGGCTGTTCAGCTCCGCGTAGTCGAGCACGTCGCCGCCTGCCGCGACCGCGGTGCGGCCGGGGGTCCTGGCCGCCTGGGCCTCGAAGAGCGAGACCAGCGTCCGCGGCTCACAGACGGCCCGGCCGGCGGCGGCACCGCGGGACCGGCGGGCGAGGGCCGCGCGTTCCTCGGGGTCCAGGAGCTCGATCCGGCTGAGGGGCAGGTCGGGTCGGTCGGCGAGCTGCCGCAGGACGCGGGTGAACATGCCGGCGATCCGCAGTACCGTCCCCTCGTCGAACAGGTCGGCGCTGTAGTCGATCACGCCCTTGATCCCGGCGGGCTCTCCGGCGGGGCCGGTCCGTTCGGTGAAGTCGAAGAGCAGGTCGACCTTGGAGCGGTCGGTGACCACGGGTTCGGTGCCGGCGTCGAGTCCGTGGAAGGACGGAAGGGCCGTGGGCATGTCCTGGAACACGGCCATCACCTGGAAGAGGGGGTTGCGGGCGGCCGACCGGGGCGGGTTCAGCTCCTCCACCAGCAGATCGAACGGCACGTCCTGATGCGCCAGCGCCCCCAGATTCACCTCCCGGACCCGGCCCACCAACTCCCGGAAACTCGGATCACCCGACACATCCACCCGCATCACCAGCGTATTCACGAAGAAACCGACCAGATCCTCAAGCCCCTCCTCCGAACGCCCCGCCACCGGACACCCCAACGGAACATCCGACCCCGCACCCAACCTCGACAACAACACCCCCAACCCCGCCTGCAACACCATGAACACACTCGCCCCGCACTCCCGACCCACCCCCACCACACCCGCATGCACCCCCGCCCCCACATCCACACCCACCGAACCACCCCGGAAACTCCCCACCACCGGCCGCGCCCGGTCGAACGGCAGCACCAACTCCTCCGGAACCCCCGCCAAAGCCCCTCGCCAAAACCCCAACTGACGAGAAACCAGACTCCCCGGATCCCCCACCCCACCCAACAACTCGCCCTGCCACAAAGCGAAATCCGCATACTGCACCGGCAACTCCCCCCACACCGGCACACCCCCCGCACACCGCACCCCGTACGCAGACGCCACATCCCTCAGCAGAGGACCCAACGACCACCCGTCAGCCGCAATGTGATGCACCACCAGAACAAAGACACACTCACCCCCACCCACATCGAACAACCACCCCCGCACCGGCACATCCACCGACAGATCGAAAGACCACCCCACCGCCTCCCCCACCAGACCCGCCAACTCCCCCACACCACACGACCGCACACTCAGCACAGGCACCGCACCCACCCCCAGCACCCGCTGACACGGCACCCCGTCCACCACCTCCACCACCGTCCGCAACACCTCATGCCGCCCCACCACATCCCCCAACGCCAACCCCAACGCCCGAGCGTCCACCCCACCCCGCAACCGCAGACACACCGGAATGTTGTACGCCGACCCCACACCCTCCAACTGCTGCAGAAACCACAGACGCCGCTGACCGAAAGACAACGGAACGGCATCCGTGCGGGGCTTGCGCACGAGTCGCGGACGGGTGGGCGCGCCGGCCCCGGACCCGGCTGACGCATCGCCGAGGAACGCCACCAGGCCGTCGACCGACTCGCTTTCGAACAGGTCGATCAGATCGACGACAAGGCCCAGATCCGCGCGGAGCCGGCGCACGAGCTGGGCGCCGAGGAGGGAGGTGCCTCCCATGGCGAAGAAGTTGGCCGAGCAGTCGATCTCCGGCAGTCCCAGGATCTCCGCCCACACGGCCGCGACGCGCCCGTGGAGTTCCGTGCGGGGAGCGGTCGCGCGGGGCGCATCGTCCGGGGGCAGGCGGTGCGGCGGCTGCCCGGGGGCCGCGAGGGGCTTCGTGCCCGGGGCGGGCAGGGACACGGCGGCCTCGGCGAGCCGGGCAAGCGTGGCATCGGGGGCCGCGACGGCGGCGCCGAGGAGTTCGGCGTAGGCCCGGGCGAAGGCGTCCATCGTGGTGGCGTCGAACAGCTCCGTGGCATAGCGCAGGCTCAGGACACGCCCTCCGTCCGCCGATTCCCTTACCTCGGCCAGGAGGTCGAACTCGGTGGTGATCTCGCTGCGGCGCAGCAGCCGGTCGCTCACCTCCGTCGCGTCCACACCGGTCAGGCTCAGGGGCTCGCTCCCGGGCACGTACTGGAAGGCGACCTGGTACAGCGGGTGGCGGCTGCTGTCGCGGGGCGGATTGACGCGTTCGACGACGTGGTGGAAGGGAGCGTCCCCGTGCTCGAACGCGTCGGAGAGGTTCTCGCGGACCGCGACGAGCAGGTCGGCCAGGGTCAGCCGCGGGTCGCAGTCGGCAACCAGGACGACGGAGTTGACGAAGTAGCCGAGCAGGTTCTCCAGCTCCGGTTCGTCCCGCCCCGGCAGGGGCGTGCCGACCACGGCCCGGGGCTCGTCCGACCACCGCGCCACCAGGAGGTCGAAGACCGCGAGATGGACGACGAACGGGGAGACCGAGGCGGCACGGGCCAGCTCCGCCGCACCGCGCACCGCGGCCGCCGGGAGCGCGACCTGGCAGAAGGCCGCCGTGAACCGGCGCAGCGCGGGCCTCGGCCGGTCCGTGGGCAGCTCCGTGGCGCGCACGTCCCGCAGCCGCCGCGCCCAGTGCTCGACCGACTCCCGCATGCCGTCCGCCGCCTCCTGGCGCTGCCACCAGGCGAAGTCCGCGTACTGCACGGTCAGTTCGGGCAGCGTGTGCTGCCTTCCCTCGACCTGCGCCGCGTACAGCTCGGACAGCTCCCGCCGCAGCAGGACGTCGGAGGCGCCGTCCCAGACGATGTGGTGGGTCACCAGCACCAGGGTGTGCCGCCGCGCCGCGAGGCGGAACAGCACACCGCGGAGCAGGGGCGGGGCCGAGAGGTCGAACGGCTTCTCCAGCACTCCCGCGAGGTCGTCGGCGACGGCGTCGTCCTGCGCCTGTCCGGCCCGGTCGCGCAGATCGACGTGGCGCAGTCCGAACGGCGCACCGCGGCGGGTCACCTGCTCGGGCCGTCCGTCCACCGGTACCAGTGCGGAGCTCAGCAGCTCGTGCCGGCCGACGAGCGCGGCCAGCGCCCGCTCCAGGGCGCCCGCGTCGAGCGGGCCGGACAGCTCCCACGCGGCGAGCATCACGTATGCCGAGAGGTCGGGGACGAGTTCCCCGGCGAGCCAGAGGGCTTCCTGCCCGAACGAGAGCGGGGCCTTGTCTTCCATCGTCAGCTCCTTCGCGAAAGGTCTTCCGCCAGGGCGCGCCGGTCCGTCTTGCCGTTGGCGTTCAGCGGCAGCCGGTCCAGGCAGACGACGCGGCCGGGGAGCATGTGCTCCGGCAGGGCGGCGGCCAGCTCCTTGCGGAGCCTGTCCAGGAGCCCGCCGGCGGGCCGGCCGCCGGCCCCGGCCTCGCCTTCCGCGGTGTGCCCGGGGACGACGCAGGCGGCCAGGACCGGTTCCCCGCGCGCCGTGTGCTGGACCACGGCGGCCGCGTCGCCGATCCAGGGCACGGCCCGCAGGGCGTGGTCGATCTCGCCGAGCTCGATGCGGAAGCCGCGGATCTTGACCTGGTCGTCCCGGCGCCCGACGTAGTGCAGCTGCCCCGCGCCGTCCGTGTGGCCGAGGTCTCCGGTGCGGTACCAGCGGCCCGGTCTGCCGGGCAGCGTGACGAAGCGCTCCGCGGTCAGTCCGGGCATCCCGACGTACCCGCGTGCCACCTGGCGGCCGCCGATGAGGATCTCCCCGGTGCGTCCCGGAGGGAGCGGCCGCAGATCCGCGTCGAGGACGACTGCCGGGCTGTGGTCGTACGCCGTGCCGATGGGGGTCGCCGGGTCGGCGCGTACCACCTCCTCGGCCGTCAGCCGCTTGAACGTGTTGTAGACCGTGGTCTCGGTGATGCCGTAGACGTTGCACCACGCGGGCTGCGGTCCGGGCTGCGACCGGCTCCAGGTGCGGATGGCACGGTAGTTGAGGGCTTCGCCGCAGAAGGTGACGTTGCGCAGCGGCAGCCGCGCCGCCTCCTCCTCCAGCACCTCGGTGAGGTGCTGGAAGACGCTGGGGACGATGTGGAGCCGTGTGGCGCTGTGGCGTAGCAGCAGCTCGGCCAGGGACTCGGGGTTCTGCTGGGCGTCGGGCGGAACCGCGACCAGCGTGGCGCCGACCGCCACCGCCGCCCACATCTCCCACACGCTGACGTCGAACCCGTGGGCGTGTTGCAGGGGCCACACCTCGTGGTCGGTGAAGCCGAACAGCGGCAGGGCGTCGGCGAGCATGGCGAGGACGTTGGCGTGGGTCACCTCCACCCCTTTGGGCACGCCGGTGGAGCCGGAGGTGTACATCACGTACGCCGCGGAGTGCGGGTCGGGCCCGGCGTCGTCGCCGGTGCCGGAGCCGGCGAGGGGTCCGGTGACGGGTCCGGGGGTCAGGTCGTCCCCGTCGACGTGCAGCGCGGTCAGTTCCGCGATCTCGGGTGCGGCGCGGCCGGATTCGTCGCGGACGACCGCCTTCAGCCCGGCGTTGCCGACGATGTGGCGCAGCCGCTGGGAGGGATGCGCCGCATCGAGGGGGACGTAGGAGCAGCCGGCGCGCATCAGGGCCGCGGAGGCGACCAGGGCCAGGGGGCCGCGGGCCACGCAGAGGCCGACGCGTTCGCCGGGCCGGACTCCAGCCGCGCGGATCCTGGCGGCCAGCGCGTCGGTGCAGCGGTCGAGCCCGGCGTAGGTCAGGAGCAGGGGCCCCGCGCGGAGCGCCGGGCGTTCGGCGAAGCGCCGGGCGGAGTGGCGCAGGACGTCGCCGAGGGTGCGCGGTGACGGTCCGAGCGGTGCGGTCTTCACAGGGTCCTCCCCGTCGGCGTGTGGAGCGGCGCGGACCGCCGTGCGTCCCCGGGGTCGCCGTGCGGCACGGGATCGTGTCCGGGCAGCGGGTGCGTGCGCCCCGCCACCCAGCGTGCGACGTGGTCCCGATCGGCGGTGCCGGTGCCGGCGGGGCTGCCCGGTACCGTCAGCAGTCCTTCGCCGGGGCGGGCGGGCGCGACGACCAGGCGCATGGCGGCGCCGAAGTCGGGCTGGGTGACGCGCAGGCTCTCCGGGCAGCCGGAGAGTCCGGCTCCGCTCACGCCGGTGCGGCCGGCCGGGTCGTCGCCGAGGGGCGTCGGGGCGAGGACGTTCACGCTCCCCCACCGCGTGGGTCCGGCGCTGCCGGTGCGCTTGGTGAGCAGTGCCCTGGCGCCGCCGAGCATGGCCACGACGAAGGGGGCCGGCCCGGGCCAGGGCTTCGGCACCATGTCCGCGGCCAGGGCGTCGACGAGACGCCGCAGAGGTCCCTCGTGGCCGTTGTAGCAGTAGGTGAAGGCCGCGTCGTACCTCCGGCAGGGGCGGGTGACGGCGGCGAACAGTTCCTCGCGCAGCAGTTCCCGGAACACCACGAGCAGGGCGAGGCCGTACTCGTCGTGGTGCGACGTGCCCCGCCAGGCCAGGACCTCGTCGCGCAGTGAGCGCAGCGGCTCGGGAGCACGCTCGGGCGTGTACCGCAGGGCCAGGTCCCGGTAGTACGCGTAGAGCTCCGCGTCCAGGTCGAGTTGCAGCGCGCCGGAGCGGGCCTCGTCGTGCGGGCCGTCCGCGGCGAGCGACGCGGCGGCGCGGCGGGCGCGGGTGCCGGGGAAGAAGTTCCACCCGAGGCGCTCGGTCCGGCCGGCGGCGTCCCCGTTGTTGCAGCTGATCACATGTCCGCTCGGTGGTGACACCAGCCGCGGCAGCTCGTGGGGGGCGAGGCGCGGTGTCGGCCACACGTCCCGTTCCGCGTCGCAGAAGCCGCGCGGCCCGCCCGCGCGCCGCGGGTGGCGTCCCGTCACGGTCCAGGCGACATCGGCCGCCGTGTCCGCGAGCAGGGCGTTGAGGGGAGGCATGCCGCAGTCGTTGAGCAGGTCGGCCGCTTCGGTCACGTCGGCGCACTCGTACAGTCCGGCGAGGGAGAAGTCGAGTGCCGTGGGGTCGGTGAGGTTCGAGCTCAGCACCAGCGGGCGCCCGCGCAGTTCGTCGACGACCGGTCCCCACGGGGTGTCGAGCACCTCGATGCCGATGTCGTCGCCGCCCAGGACGGCGACGCGTTCCGTCCTCACGGTGAACGGCTCGTCACGGCCGTCGTGCCGGTACGTCCCCGGGGTGCTTCCCGGGGTCAGCTCCCGCACCTCGCAGGTGTCGGCCGGCAGGCGGGTGAATCCCCACGCGATCCGGCCGTTGGTGCCGGCGACGATCACGGGCAGGCCGGGTACGGTCACGCCGGTGACACCGGTGTCCCCCACGACGAGCCGTGCGGCGTACATCAGCGACGGGCTGGTCAGTTCCAGGTGCATGTCGTTGGCGAGGACGGCGGTGTCTCCGTCGGTGACGGCCCAGGCGTTGCTGCCGACCGGGCGCCCCTCCGACACCACGAGCGGCCCCGGGGGGCCGGGGGGTTCGGCCATCAGGGCCCGCAGCTCGGCCAGTGGCAGGGGGGATCTCGCCGTCTCCGGCACGGTGCCGTCGATGCCCACGGCGAATTCGTCCTGCGGATCGAGCAGGAAGCCGGTGACCGCGGCCGGCAGGGTCCGGCGCATCACCTCGACCATGCGGACGTCCTGTCCGTCGGACGAGAGTGCCTGGAACAGCCCCTGGGTGACCGCGATGCAGTCCACCGGGGTCCATGCCCCGCCGGGTCCGTCCGGCGCGGCGGCGTTGACGCCGTCCGCGTACGCCTCCAGCGTGCGCCGCTGCGACACGGGCAGCAGCTCCCAGCACGCGCGCGCGACCTGCGCCAGTCCGAGGGTGCGCTGCCGCAGATCGGAACGGGCGGCCGGCGGACCCGATGTCTCGGCGAGCCGTCCGTGGCTGCGGCGCCGCATGAGGTCCATCTGCCCGCGGCGGTGCCGGGCGACCGCCCAGCCGAGGCCGTACGCGGCGGCCGTCCAGGTGGGTGCGTGCACGACCGGCCGGCCGGGCCCGTCGAGGGCGATCTCGACGATGCCGTCGGCGGTCCGCAGCCGGGCGGGCGCGGTGCCGTTCACCGCGGCACCCCCGCGGTCCCCGTGGCGGCGGCCGGGTCGGGGGCCCCGGCGAACAGCCGCAGGGTGTCCACCACGGCGTTCAGCACGGTGTCCGGCCGTCGGGGGTCGGGGTGCTCCGCGTGTTCGACGACGACGCTCAAAGTGCCGCTGTCGTGGGCGAACAGGGTGATGCTCAGGCGCGGGCCGAGCGCGGAGGGCACCAGGAGACCCCCGTGGTCGTACAGCGGTGACAGCCGGAGGGCAGAGCCGGCGGGGGCCCGGTAGGGCCGGTCGAAGGCGACCACCGCGTCCACCAGGTCGTCGGGGCGCAGCCCCAGCACGGCGCAGGGCGGACCGAGGAGTTCGTCCAGCGGGCTGTCGGCGCACCGCCGGGCCTCGGTGACCTCGGTCCGGGTGGCCCGGACGGTGTCGCGCGGTGTCGCGCCGCCGGGCACCGGGACGGCGAGCAGGGTGCTGTTCGCGAAGGGGCCGACGGTGCGCTCGTGCGAGGCGTGCGCGCGGTTGTCGAGCAGGGTGCCGATGCCGATGTGCCTGCGGCCCGAGGCCGCGGCGAGAGCGGCGGCGACGGCCGCGGTCGCCGTGACGAAGTCGGTGGTGCCCTCGGCCTCGGCCAGAGCGCGCAGCCCGAGCAGTACGGAGCCGTCCACCTCGGCGGTGCGGCGCACGTACCGCACGGCGCTCGGCGCCGGCTCCTCGGCGGCGGCGAGGTCGGCCGCGAGGTCGCGGGCCACGCGCGTCCAGTGACGGCGGGAGCCGGCCGGTACGGCGTCGTGCGCGTCCGCTCGGCGCAGTGCGTAGTCGACGTGGGTGAGGGCGTCGCCGTCGGCCGGACGGGGAGAGCCCTGGGAGACCGTCTGTGTGTACGCCTCGGCGAGATCGTCGAGCAGGACCGTCTGCGACACGCCGTCGACGGCCAGATGGTGGAGGTGCAGCACGAGCAGGTCGGCCGCGTGACGGCGGCGGAACAGCTGGGCGCGCAGCAGGTTGCCCCGCGTGAGGTCGAAGGGTCGCAGGTGGGTGCGGCGCACCTCCTTGAGGACGGCGGCGTCCTCGGCCCGGCCGTCGGTTCCCGACGGCGCGTCCCGCTCCACCAGGTCGACATCGTCGGGTGTCCACGGCGGAACGATCACCTGCTGGTGATCCCCGCCCCCGTCCGGTGCCGGGAAGGCCAGGCGCAGCGCGCCGTGCCGGGTCAGCAGCGCATGGAGCGCGAGCCGCAGGACGGAGCCGTCGACGGGCGAATCCAGCGCCACGGGCACGACGATGTTGTGGACCGGTGACGGGCCGAGGACGTCCTCGATACGCAGCAGCCGCTCCTGCTGGGGCGACACCGGGCCCGACACCCGTCCCGAGGGGCGGGGCCGTTCCCCGGCGGTGACCGACCCGTCGCCCAGCACGGTGGCGGTGCGGGCGGCGAAGTCCGCGAAGACCGGGTGCTCGAAGATGAGGCCGGCGGGGAGCTCGGCGTCGAGTGCCTTGCGCATACGGGACATCAGTCGCGTGGCGAGCATCGAATGGCCGCCGAGCGCGAAGAAGTGCGCGTCGTCGTCGACCTCGGGGACGTGCAGGAGCTCCTGCCAGTTGCGGCGGGCGATCCCGGCCACGGTGCGGGGGTCGTGTCGCCCCTGCGGTACGGAGCCGTCGTCCATCGGCGTGCCTCCCTCCACGGTGCCCATGGGCTCAGCGCTCCTGGTGCGCCACTGCGCTGCGCAGCGCGGACCGCACCAGCGCCACGACCTCGGGCCGGCGCTCCTCGATGAACAGGTGGCCGCCGTCCAGGTCGAGACGGCGCAGGGGCTGGTGCGTCTCGCGGGCCCAGCCGGACATCACCTCGGGTCCCGCCTCGGGGTCGTCGCGACCCGCCAGGGCGACGACCGGCACGGACAGCGCGGGGCCCGGTGTGCGGCGGTAGCGGTCGGCGAGTGCGAAGTCGGACCGCAGCATCGGCAGCAGCAGGGACAGCATCTCCTCGTCGTCGAGGATGGCTTGAGGGGTCGCCCCCATCTGTCGCAACACGGCGATGAACTCCTCGTCGGGCAGGGTGTGCTTGGGTGACAGGGCCTCGCGCGAGCGGGGCGGTGCGCAGGCGGCGACGACGAGCAGGAGCGGCGGGCGGCCCCGCCGGGTCAGGCGCCGTGCCACCTCGAAGGCCAGGAGCGCGCCCAGGCTGTACCCGAACAGCGCCAGCGGCAGGTCCCTCTGCAGCGGCGCGGCGGCTTCGGCCACGTCGTCGGCGATCCGGTGCAGATCGTGCCGGAGCGGCTCGCCCCACCGGTGGGCCCTCCCCGGCAGGCAGACCGGCAGCACGTCCGCGGTGTCCGCGAGGGCCTCGTCCCAGGTGCGGTACATGACGGGAGAGCCGCCCGCGTAGGGCAGGCACAGCAGGCGGACGGCGCAGTCGCCCGGGGCGGCGGGGGCGGGGAACCAGAGGCCCGCCCCGGTGGCCGGCCCGGGGCGGGTGCCGTCACGCGTAGGCACGGGACTGCCTCTCGTAGAGGTCCCGGTAGATGCCGTCGTCCTGGGCCATCAGGTCCTCGTGGACGCCGAGTTGTGCGATGCGTCCCTGGTCGACGACGACGATCAGGTCGGCGAGGCGTGCGGTGGACAGGCGGTGCGAGGCGAACAGGGTGATGCCGTTGGACCGGGCGACGGTCTGCCGGGCTGCCCGGACGTAGGCGGTGAGAAGCGCGTCCTCGGCCAGCGGGTCGATGGCGGCGGTGGGTTCGTCGAGGACGAGCAGGCACGGCGCGGGACGCATTCTGGCCCGCGCCAGTGCGATGCGCTGCCATTCGCCACCGGACAGGTCGACGCCGTCGTCGTAGGACCGGCCGAGGTGTGCGGCGAGTCCTCCGGGCAGGCCGGCCACGAGTCCGGCCGCTCCCCCCTGCTCCACGGCCCGGGTGACGTGGGCGTCGTCCTCGGCGAGGGCCGGCGAGCCCGCGCCGACGCTGTGGCGGACGGAGAACTCCAGGCGGCTGAAGTCCTGGAAGCAGGCGCTGGTGCGCCGGTGCCAGAGGTCTGCGTCGACGGAGGCGAGATCGGTGCCTTCGACGGTGATCCGTCCGCTGGTGGGGCGGTAGAGGCCGGCGAGGAGTTTGATCAGAGTGGACTTGCCCGCGCCGTTGGCTCCGACCACCGCGACGACGCTGCCCGCGGGCAGCACCAGGTCGACGTCCCCGAGGGCCCTGCTGTCGCTGCCCGGGTAGCGGAACTCCACGGCCTCGAGCCGGATGCCGTCCGTCAGGCGCTCGGCCGGCACGCCTTCGCCGGCGCCGTGGGCCGCGCGGTCGGCGTACTCCTCCAGGCGGAGCAGGCGCCGCGAGGCGGCGAGGGCCTGCTGGAGGAAGCCGAAGAACTGCACGCCCTGGTTGAGCTGGGTGCTGACCGAGGTGACGAGTCCCAGGGTGAGGATCACGTCGCCGAGTGACACCTGTCCTCGTGTGAAGCGGTACAGCACGAACATCAGGGCCGCGCAGTAGCCGAGGGCGAACAGCGCCGAGGCCGCGCTCGTGGCGATGAGGTTGCGCCACACGGTGCGGGTGACCTCCCGGTCCGCGGCGCCGGCCGCCTCCGCGTGCCGGGCGCGCAGGTGCGGCCCCAGCCCGAACAGCCTGAGCTCCTTGGCGGCCGCGGGCGAAGCGCCGACCGCGAGCAGATGGCGGGCCAGACGGGCGGCGCCGGCTGCCCGCCCGACCGCCTCGTCGCGGTGCCGCTGCGCGCGCCGGGTCGCCAGCAGGGGCGGTACCGCGAGCAGCGGCAGGAGGAGGAGCACCGGCTGGATCATGGCGAGGATCACGCCGGTGACCGCGGCGCGGACGGTCGCACCGAGGACGAGCGAGAAGGCGTCGCCGCCTTCGGAGAGGTGGACACGCTCCTGGCGCAGGACCTCGATCTGGTCCCGGACGCCGGGGTCGTCGAGGTGGGCGACGCCCGGGAGCCGGCCGATGAGCGTCATCAGCCGCCGGTCGACGACCGCGGCCGTTCCCTCGATCATGCGGACGGACTGCTCGATGGAGTAGGTGACGCTGCCCACTGCCAGGGCGCTGGCGAGCGCGATGCCGGCCACCCCCGCGGCGAGTGCTCCCGTGTCGTGGGCGGCTGCCGCGTCGACGATCACCTTCACCAGGTAGAAGACGAGGACGAGCACGGTGGGCCGCAGCCCGAAGGTGACGAACGTGATCAGCGTCGCCCTCCGGTCGGCTTCGAGGGACAGTCCGATGGCGGCGCCGAGGGGGCTCCGGCGCCGCGCCGCCGGGAGGGTGGTCATCGCTGGGTCTCCGCTCCGGCCGTGAACCGCTCCGCCTGGACGCGGAACATGCGCGCGTACAGTCCGTTCGTCGCCATGAGTGCCGCGTGGCCGCCCTGCTCCGCGATCGCGCCGCCGTCGAGCACCACGATCCGGTCGGCATGGCGCACCGTGGAGAACCGGTGCGAGATCAGCACCACCGTCTTCCCCGCGGCGGCGTCGAGCAGCTGGTCGTACAGCTCGGTCTCGCCGCGCACGTCGAGCGCCGCGGAGGGTTCGTCGAGAAGCAGGGTCTCCGCGCCCGCCGACAGCGCCCACAGGGCGCGCGCGAGCCCGACGCGCTGCCATTGGCCACCGGACAGGTCCACGCCGCCGAATTCGCGGCTGAGGACGGTCGACCAGCCGTCCGGCAGCTCGGTGACCAGGCCGAGCAGGCCCGCCGAGCGTGCGGTCCGCTCCAGCGCCTGCGGGGTCACGGGGTGGCCGGGCGCGCCGAGCACGACGTTGTCCCGCAGCGGCAGGCTCCATCTGATCCAGTCCTGGAAGAGCGCCGCGCAGTGACGCGCCCACAGGTCGGGCCGGATGTCGCGCATGTCGACTCCGTCGACCAGGATGCGTCCCTCGGTGGGCCGGTGGAGTCCGCACAGCAGCTTGGCCAGGGTGGTCTTTCCCGCGCCGTTGACGCCGACCACGGCCAGGGAGGTGCCCGCGGGAATCGTCATGTGGAGATCGCGCAGCACCCACGTGTCGGACCCGGGATAGCGGAACCCGACCCCGTCGAACACGATCGCCGTACGGAAGCGGGCCGGGGCGTCCCCGGTGTGCTCCGCCGGCCTGCCGGTGCGCTCCTCCAGCTCGGCGAGCGACGTGAGCATCGTGCCGCCGACCGCGATGTTCAGCAGGTCCGGGGTGACGATGCTCAGCCCCAGCAGGCCGGTGCTCGCCACGGCGAACGCGGTGAACCGGCCGATCGACAGGTCACCGTTCGCCATGTCCCGGGCGAGGACGAGGAACGCCAGTCCCTGGACGGCCAGGACGGCGCAGCCGCTGAGCAGACTGACCCGTCCGACTCCGGTGCGGTCGCGGCGGGCACGGGCGATGGCCGAACGCCACTCGGCGGTGTACCGGCCGAGGAGCCAGTCGGCCAGTCCGAAGGTGCGGACGTCCTTGGCGGCGGCCGGTGTGCACAGCGTGTCCTTGAGGTACATCGCGCGGCGCATCATCGCCGGGGCGCCTTCGGCCGATTCGAGGGCGGCCTGGTACATGCGGGAGACGACGACCATCGCGTACCCGTAGGCGGCGAGCAGCAGGACCGCCAGCCACCACCGGTACGCGAACAGCACCAGGGCGCCGCATACCGCTCCGCCCCGGGCGATGCCGATCCCGACCGTGCCGATCACGGCGTCCCGGACGGTGCCCCCGCCCAGGGGGCCGTCGACCGCGGCGGCCAGCCCCACGGTCTCGGGATGTTCCACTCGCGCCAGGTCCGCCGGCCCGCCCAGCGCGGCCATCGTGCGCTGTGACACCGACCGGTCCAGGCGCCTGCCCAGCGATTCGGCGACCGCCTGGGCGACCGGGCCCACCGTCTGGAGCAGGAGGAAGACCACCCCCAGGAGCAGGGCGACGACGACCGTTCGGCGATCGAGGCCGGAGCGGGAGCCGGAGTCCAGCAGCGCACCGGCCAGCAGACCGGACGTGACCGCGAGGGTCGCCGGCAGCACCGAGCCCAGCGCGATCAGAAGACCCAGCACCAGGGTGTTCCGGCGGTCCGTGCGCCACATGTCGCCGGCCAGAACGGCGATCGGCGCCTTCCACCGGGTCCGCCGGATCCCTGCTCGCCGAGCACCGGTTGCGTCCTGCGCCACCTGCGACTCTCCTTCCGCCCTGAACGTTCGCCGGGGGTGCCGTGCGCCGACCGACCCTAGGGGGCCACGGTTCTCGGGCGGTTACGCCGGCGGGGCCTCGGGCGGGGTCCGGGACAGGGAATGCGCCGGGGTGCGATCCGGCGTGTGCGCCGGCGTGTGCTCTGAGGTGTGCGCCGGGGTGTCCCGCACACCCCACTCCTCGATGTTGTGGATGACCAGTCCGTTGGTCGGATTGTCACGGATGTTGGCGAACTCGGACGCCACGGCCAGGAAGGTGGGCCGCTGGTAGAGCGGCAGCACGTAGGCGTCCCGGCTCATCTCCTCGTCGGCGCGGTTGAGCAGCTCGTGCGCCTCGGTGAGGTCGAGGGTGGCGGCGGCCTCGCCGATCAGCCGGTCGACCTCCGGGTCGGAGTAGCCGCCGTAGTTCATCCCGCCGCCCGTGGCCCACATGTCGCGCGCGGGACCGACCCGTACCGGGTTGGCGTTCCACCCGAACAGCACGGCGTCGTAGTCACCGGTGTCCAGGACGCTGCCGAGCTGCGTCATGGGCACGACGTCGGTCCGGACGCCGATGCGGTTCCACTGCTCGGCGACGAGTTCGGCGACCCGGGTGCGCAACCGGTTGCCGGCGAGGCATCGCAGGCGCAGCCGGGGGACGAGCGTCCCGTCGGGGGCGCGCAGCCCGTCGGCCGCCAGGGTGTACCCGCCTTCGGCGAGGTCCCTCCGGGCACGCGTGCAGTCCCCCTGTCCCTGGCCGGTCGCGGCGATGACGTCACGGTAGTCGGGCATGCCCGGGACGAAGTTGTGGCTGCCGAGCGGTCGCGCGTCCGGGACGAAGCGCCCGATGGTCGCGTCCGTGATCGCCGCGCGGTCCACGGCGGTGAACAGCGCGCGGCGCAGCACGGCGTCGCGCAGATGCGGCACGCGGACGTTGAGATCCAGGTGGTCCCAGACGAATCCCTTGCCGACCGTGTGGCTGACTCCGGGCAGGGCGGCGACGGCGGCGACGAGCTCGGCGTCCGGCTGGGGGTTCATTCCGTGGATGCGGCGCTCCCGCAGTGCGGGCAGCAGCCGGCTCTGGTCGTCGACCACTTCGAACACGACCGTGTCCAGGGCGGGCCGCACACGTCCGTACCAGCGGGGGTTGGGGACGAGGACGATCCTCCGGTCGGTCGTCGCGTCGTCGATCGCGTACGGCCCCGCCGACCAGGTCGGCGGCCGGCCGTTGAACGACTGGAAGGCGGCGGCCAGGCCCTCGGGCGTGTCCAGGTCGCCGTGCCGGGCCGCGATGTGCGCCGGGTGCAGGTACGAGAACATCGCCTGCCAGTCGGGGAAGTACTCCCCCTTGCGGAAGACGACGGTCACGGTGCGTCCGTCGGACGAGGCCGTCACCGACTCGACCAGTTCGTACCCGGCGTGCGTGGACACCTTGCAGGCCGGGCTGTCGAAGCCGTTCTGGACACGGTGGGTGTAGACGAAGTCGTCCGCGGTCAGCGGGGTGCCGTCGTTCCAGACCGCTTCCGGCCTGATGCGGTAGACGAGTGTCTGCGGGTCGGTGGACACGATCTCGGGTTCGGCGGCGAGCAGGTCGCGATTCCAGTGGTGCCGCAGGTCGGGGAAGGCCACGTACGCGCTGGGCGCCAGGATCTGCACCACGGTGCCGGTCTCCACGACGTTCCCCTCGGCGTGCAGCAGGTTCCAGTTCCCGATCGCCTTCTCGACGGCGTGGACGTACCGGCCGCCGCGCCGCACGGGCTCGGGGTCCGGTGCGACGGCGGGGGTGGTGCTGTCGGCGGGAGCGTGCGCGTCCCGGTCTGCGGACATGACGGGCCTCCGGGTCTGGGGCGAAGGGGTGGCGGTACGGCGGACCGGGCCGCGACGGGTGACGCCACGAGCGGCGCCGCGGGGTCGGGCACGCGTGTCCGTGCGGTGCGCCCCGGTACGGCGCACCGCCGGGCCGCGCCCGGGCCGGTCCGCCGTACCGCGGAGACGTGGGGCCCGCCGCGCGCACGCGGGAGGCCGCTGGGAGCCGTGCACGCCGAGGCCCCGTCCTGGGGCCCGCCGCGCGCACGCGGGAGGCCGGCGCCGGTTCAGGCCGTGGCGCTGTTGAGGCTGTCCCAGCCGGTGTGTTCGATCAGGCGGGCCGCGAGCGCGCGGGGACTGGCGCCGGTGCCGACGTCCTCCAGGGCGAGACGCACGTCGTAGTCGCGCTCGATGCGGTCGAGGACGCGCTGGGCCACCGCCTCGTCGCCCCCGAGTTCCGCCAGGGTGTCGTCGACCGCGCACTTCTGGATGCCGAGTTCCTCGCGGAAGAACCGGGCGATGACGCTGGAGAAGATGTCGTCGTCACCGCTGACGACGGTGTCGACACCGCGGACGGCGACCACCAGGGACAGCCGCATCGTGTCGGTGACGTTCGCCTTGCTGCCGTGGATCGTGCAGCCGTCGAACAGCGCGGCCGATCCCGCGGGGAACTCGGGTTCGACCCGGTAGGGGGCGAGCCGGTCCAGCAACCCGTCCTCGACCGCCGGCAGCTGGTCCGAGTGGTACACGTGCGGCGCCAGGCCGAGCTTGTGGCTGCCCCGGTAGAACACCATGCCGGAGTTGTCCTCGACCACGTCGTCGAGCGCGATCCACAGGTGGAGGTACTGCGCGGGCTCCATCGGCGTCGCGAAGAGCTCCTGGTGCATCCGCAGCGGACGGCATCCGGGACGCTTGGGGAACGTCTCCAGGTAGAAGAGCGTGGGCTCCCAGTCGACCGCGCCGCGGAACAGGCTGGTGAACCGCTCCCGCTGCGCGAACTCGCGGAACCACGGGTCGTAGCGCTGCATCTCCGTCATGTTGCGCAGGACGCCGTCCTCGTGGAACTCGTAGTGCGCGCGCGGCACACCGGGCAGCACCTCCTCCTGGTAGCGGAGCATCTGCGCCCGGGTCTCGGCGACCTCCCCCGGGTCCAGCAACCCGTCGATGAGAACGACACCGTCGCGGCGCAACCGCTTGCCGACTCCCGGATCATCGACCTTGATGAAATCCATCGTCCGTTCTCCTCCGTCTCAGGGCTGCTGCTTCTGCTCGGGCTCCGGGCTCTCGGCACCGCTGCGCGGGCTGTCGTCGTCCTCCTCCTCGGCGTCCGCCTCTTCCTCCTCCAGCGCCTCGAGAGCCTGCAGGTACTGGTTGCGCACTTCGGCGAGATCCTCTTCGTTCAGGATGCGGGAGAACGACGTGGGCACGGGGCCACCTCTCTGTTGCGGATGATCGTCAGGTTGAGGTCATGTAGGCGAACGCGGACGTGAGTTGCCGCTCCGCCTCCTCGAAAGCGCCATCGGGCCAGACGGCGAGCCGGTGGTGCGAGACACCGCTCAGCCCGCCCGGCTCCGCGAACAGCTCCAGGACCAGCGGGAAGGTGGTCGGATCGACGGTGTCCCCGCGCTGTAGCAGGTACTCGGCCTCCAGCACCCCTCCCGGCAGCTCCCTCGCCTGGTGGCGCGGCGGCTGCAGCGCGAAGCCGATCTGGGGCCGGCACGCCGTGCCCGTGCCCCGGCCGGCGAGGAGACCGAGCGCGTGGTCCAGCGGCATCTCCTCGTGACGCAGGGCGCGGGCCACGTCGTCCCGGGTCTTCGCGAGCCGCTCCTCGGGATCGGACGAGGGCCGCGCGTCCCCGGAGACGTACAGGGTGTTGGAGAAGCAGCCGATCACGTCCTCGGTGCCCGGCAGGCCCCGGTTGGCCGCCTGTACGGCCACCAGCTGGCGTGTCCCGCCCGCTCGGCGCGCCGCGAACTCCAGCACCGCCGCCACGAGGCCGACGAAGACGGTGGTGTCGTGCAGGGACGCGCGGTGCCGCAGCTTCCGCACGACGGCGTCGTCGACCCCGAAGGGCCGGATGCGCGAGGTGTATCCCTCTCCGAGGCCGCCGTCGCCCACGATGGGGGACGGAGTGTGCCGCACGGCTTCCGCCAGCCCGTGCAGATGCTCCTCCAGGCGGTCGCCGCGCAGCGTGTCCCGCTGCCAGTACGCGAAGTCCGCGTAGGTGAAGTCCGGGGCGGCGCACTCGGGTGCGGCGCCGACGCGGTGTGCGTAGGCCCGGGCGATCTCGTCGAGCAGCAGGGACTGCGACATGCCGTCGAAGACGATGTGGTGCACGGCGGTGAGCAGGGTCCACTCGCGGTCCGCCGTGCGGGCGAGGACGAACCTGACCGGAGGCTCGGCGTGCAGGTCGAACCCTCGCAGGTGCTGTTCCCTGATGTGCCGGCGCAGCAGTGCCGCACCGTTGTGGGTGCGCAGGTCGCAGGTGTCGATCCGCGGCGCGTCCTGCTCGGTGAACCGCTGCACGGCCCGGCCGTCCTCTTCGCCGAAGACGGTCCGCAGGGCGGGCTGCCTGCGCACGGCGTCGGCGAGTGCCTGCCGCAGTGCCGTGGGATCGATGTCCCCGCGCAGCGTGAGCCGGCCCACGTTGTTGAACAGTCCGGCCCCGCCCGTGGCGCGGTCCATGGCGTAGAAGCTCTCCTGGCTCAGGGAGAGCGGAAACCAGGTGCGGCGGCGCCTGGCCAGCGAGGTGATCGAGCGCCGTGGCCGGGGCCGGTCCATCAGCGCCCTCAGGCCTCCGGCCACGGCCGCGGGGCTGCTGTCGCGGTACATCTCGGCCAGCGGCAGGCGCACCCCGTGGCGCCGTGCCAGGACGGCCAGGGCACGGGCGGCGTGGAAGGAGTCCCCGCCGAGGCGGAAGAACGACTCGTCCTCGGCACAGCCGTCCAGGCCGAGCACGTCGCGGTAGACCGACGCGACGCCCGCGGCCGTGGGGCGGTCGTGCGCCGGCGGTGCCGGAGGGGCGTCCGAATCGGCGCGCGCACGGACCGGTTCCCCTGTACGGCCGGCCACGGTGCCTCCCACGGGTCGTCGTCGAACGGGAACGCCTCGCGGGCGAGCTCCCTGACGGGACCGTACGGATGCGCGGTTAGGCCCTAGTTACGCGGTTCGCGGGCCGTGCGCGCCGCGGTCACCGCCCTTGGAGACCGGCCACGACGGGCGCGAGCGGCACGGCCGCCGCGGCGGGAACCGTGACGTAGTCGAACCCCCAGCGCTCACGGCGGGCCAGCAGGGTGTCGCGGACCTGGTCCGCGCTGCCGACCAGGAAGCAGGCGAGCTCGCGCACCTCCCCGGGGGTCCGGCCGACGGCCCGGGCGAGCGCTTCCTGCACCGCCGCGGGCCGCGGCGTCACGAAGCACTCCCACACCAGATGGTTGAGGCGGGGGGAGCGTCCCCGGGCGGCCGCCCGGGCGTGTATCCAGGCGACCGTCCCGTCGAGGCGGGCGGGCGAGCAGCCGTCGAGATCGGCGGGCCCGTCGGGACCGAGAGCGGGCACCACGCTTACGATGTCCGCCTCCTGGGCGGCCAGGGCCAGCATCCCCCGCCGGGTGCCGCCGAGCAGCAGGCGGGGGCTGCCGTGACCGCTCGGCGGCTCCTGGGCTTCCTGCCGCACGCCGTAGTGCTCACCGGCCGTGATCTCACGCCCCGACAGATGGGAGCGGCAGATGCCGACCGCCTCGCGCAGGCGCTCGTAGCGCACCCGGCCGGACGCGAAGCCGATCCCGGTGCGTTCGTAGTCTGCCCGGTACCAGCCGGCGCCGAGACCGAGCTGGAAGCGGCCTCCCGACAGGGCGTGCACCGATGCGGCGTCCCTGGCGAGCATCAGGGGATGGCGCAGGTCGTTGTTGAGCACGTACGTGCCGACGACGAGGTCGGACGTCACCTCCGCGGCGGCCGCGGCCGCGGGCAGGGGCGCCATCCGCTGATCCACGTGGTCGCTGACGAGCAGCGCGTCGTACCCCAGGTCCTCGGCCCTGCGCGCCAGTTCACGCCACTCCTTTCCCGTCGTGTCACCGTCGCTGACCAGTGCGAACTGAAATCCCTGAGGCTGCGGCATCTGTCTCCTCGTTCGTCCGTGGCGGTCGGTCGGAGCCCTCCGGAGGCGGCAGCGAACGATGATGCCCGCGCGCGGACCGCGCCGCGACCCCCTCTCCTCAAAGGGATCTCCCATTGCTACGGTGACGTCGCTCGCCGCGCTGCACCAGCATGTCCTCCCTGTCGTGACGCGGAAAGGACGGAACCGCCGTTGACGCACGGTGTCGATCCACAACGGGCCAGGCTGGTCGAGGCGCTGCGCGCCCGGCGTCGGCCGCCGGCTCCCGAGACCCTTCCGATGACCGCGACCCAGCAGGGAATCTGGCTCGCCGAGCAGCTGAGCCCCGGCGTCTCGGGCTACCACGACACGGCTGTCCTCCGCGTCGGGGGCCCCCTGGACGCGGATGCGCTGCGCCTGGCGTTCGGCGACGCGCACACGGTGCACGAGGCGATGCGGTGCCGTGTCGTCGAGGTCGACGGCGAGCCCCGGCAGACCTTCGACGCCCCCGCCCCCGAGCCGGCGTACACGGATGTGGGCGGCGTCGGCGCCGAGGCCCGGGGCTCCCGGGTCGAGCGTCTGACGGCACTGGCCGCCACCGAACCCTTCGATCTGGAGGCCGGGCCCCTCTGGCGTGCGCGACTGGTCCGGACCGGCTCCGGCGAACACGTGCTGATCCTCGTCGTCCACCATCTGATCAGCGACGGCTGGTCCCACGGTGTGCTGCTGCGCACGCTGCTGTCGCACTACGCGGCCCGGTCGCGGGGCACCGCCCTGCCTCCCGGGCCAGAAGCAGGCGGATACCGCGGATGGCTGCTCTCACGGGCGGCGCGGGAGCGGGCCGCGGTGGCCGGCGGACGGGCGCGCGAGGTGGCCGCACTCCTCGCCGACGGCCCGTACCGGGCAGCGCCTCCGGGACTGGAGGGACCTCCGCACGACCGTCTGGCGGCCGCCGTCGAGCTCCCCGTCGCCGACGAGACGTGGGCAGCCTTCAACCGGGTGTGCAGGCGGGCGGGAGTCACCCCGTACATGGGGCTGACGGGCCTCTTCGGCCTGCTCCTCTCCCGGGTCACGGGCGGCGGGCGCACGGTCCTCGCCTCGCCGGTCGCGCTCCGGGACGACCCCGCCGCGGCCCGGCTGATGGGCTGTCTGATCAACGTGGTGCCCGTCGTGGTCGGTTCCCGGCCCACGGCCGGGCCGGCATCGGCGCTCGCGGCGGGACGCGACGCCGTGCTGACGGCCCTGCGGTACGCGGACGTGCCCTACCGCGACGTGGCCCGGGCCCTGGGACCGCTGGCCGCGTCGGACGACCCCGTCACCAATGTCGGCGTGGAGGAGTTCAACGCCCCGCGGGAACCGGTACGGGCGGGCGATGTGGTGGTCGAGCCGATGCCGCGCGGACAGGTCCGGCTGCGGCACGACCTCGCGCTCAGCGTCCCGCAAGGCGGAGCCGGTGCGCAGCTGCTGCACCCGGTGGGCGGTTGGAGCACGGAGGGCGTGCGGTCCCTCGCGCGGGACCTGGCCGAGCTGATCGGTGAGACCGCGTCGGCCGCCGCCCCGGACGCCTGACTGTCGCAGGCACGGCACGGCACGTCACGACCGGCGGGCGGGCATGCACCGCCGACGGCCGGCGGCACCGCGCCCCGGGACCCGGTACCGGCGACCGAAACCGACCCCCGGTCGTGGCGGGATGACGGTGCCGTGGATGCCCACCGGGCCGGGAGGACGGCCCTCCGCGGCGCCGGACCCGCCCGCCCGTCAGGCCGGGAGGGCGGCTGCGGCGGGGAGGTCCAGTGCTCCGGCCTTGGCCTGGGCCACGAGGTCGGCGAACTGGTCCGCACTCATCTGCACATGCTGGCCGAAGTCGTCGGTGATGCGGACGCGCCTGTCCTCGGGCGCGTCGGCGTCCACGAAGAGCTGCGGGCACCCGCAGTCGCACTTTCCGCAGAAGGTCGCGATGGGTTCCGGAGTCGTGCTGGGCATGTGCGCCACCTCGTCGCTCGGGTTTCGCGGTCGTTCCGGCACGTCCATGCTGCCCAGTCGGCGATCCCGGCCAAACCAGCCGGGTCCCCCGCTGCGCGTTCCCGGCCATCGGTGGCTCGGGAGGACCCGAACACGCCCCCGCGGTTGGCGACTTCCGGACTGACGGAGCGGGCCGCGGAGCGCCACAATGACAGGTCCATGTCGAAGGAGGTCGCCGTGCGTGCCATGCGATTCCCGGGGCCCCTCAGGGCCGTCCTCGTCCTGGTACTGCTCCTGGGCTGGCCCGCCGCCACCGCGTCGGCCGCGCAGCCCGCCCCGGGGGCGGAGCCGCGGGCGGCCGTCGCGGTGCGCGGGGGCGACACCCTCTACAGCGCCGGCGCGCGCTGCACCGTGGGCTTCAACGCCCGTTCCGGATCAGGCCAGTACGCACTCGTCTCGGGCCGGTGCGCCCAGGGCGGCGGCCCCTGGTACGCCGACCCCGCGCTGACCGTCGCCGTCGGCGTCACTGCGGGCGCGAGCTTCCCGGGCAACGACTACGCGAGTGTCCGCTACACCAACACCGCGGTCGCCTACCCGGGCGAGGTCTCGCTGGGCGCCGGGGCCGGCACGCGCGACATCACCCACGCGGCGAACCCCGTCGTCGGGCAGTCCGTCTGCCACGTCGGGCGGACCGGCGGCTACCGGTGCGGGACCGTGCAGGCCGTCAACGTCACCATCAACTACGGGGGCGGGGCCGTGCACGGGCTGTTCCGTTCCTCCGCCTGCTCCGAGCCCGGAGACATCGGCGGTCCGGCCTTCTCCGGCGGCGCGGCTCTCGGCATCATCGTCGCCGGCAGTGGCAACTGCTCCTCGGGGGGCGTCACGTACTACCAGCCGGTCGTCGAGTGGCTGTCGGTGTACGGGCTGAGCATCTACTGACACGAGCAGCCGGTCCGCCGCCTCACTCGGGACCCCCGGGGGCGCGCATGCGCCGGATTGCGGGCGGCCGAACGGCGGGAACCGGACGGCGGCGGTACGCGGCCGGCGGCGGCCCCGCCACGGTCGCGCCGACGCGGTGCCGCCCCGTCCGGGCCGCGGCGGTGTCGCCGTCCGGACCTCCCCGCCAGGCGGGCGAGTGGCCACGCGGGCGTGAACGCTCCTCCTCCCGGGGCGCCGGAGAGCATCGGAGCCGGATGGCGACAGAAGTCTCCGCCACGACACCGAGGACGCGCAGTCATCGGAGGGCTGCCGTTCATCGAGGCCCGGGAGACGGAGCCGCGAACGGGCGGGCGGGAGCCTCGCACGCACTCGCCACCGTGGGGAACGGGGGCGAACGAGGGCGGTCCGGGCGCACACACAACGGCCCTGCCTGGCTTCGGCGCCCGGCGCACGCGTCGCCGAGAAGGAGAACGGCCCAACGGCTCCTTGCGGAGGATCGGCGATCACTCGTATCGTCGCACCGGAGAGTCATCCGATGTCTTGACCGGCAGGGTACGGGTCTCTCCAGGCGAAGCCGCCGCAGGCACCACCGGCGGTCCCGGCGCCGGCAGTGCAACACCGCGTGAAAGGCCCCGAGTTGCCCGCAACCTCCGAGCGGATCGCCTCCCTCGACACCTATGACATCCGCTTCCCGACGTCACGGGAGCTGGACGGGTCGGACGCGATGAATCCCGACCCCGACTACTCCGCCGCCTACGTCGTCCTGCGCACCACGGAGGGCGGCGACGAGGGCCACGGCTTCACCTTCACCATCGGACGCGGCAACGACGTCCAGGTGGCCGCGATCGGCGCGCTGCGCGACCACGTCGTCGGGCGGTCCGTCGCCGCTCTGTGCGCCGACCCCGGGTCGCTCAGCCGCGATTTGGTCGGCGACAGCCAACTGCGGTGGCTGGGACCGGAGAAGGGGGTGATGCACATGGCCGTCGGCGCCGTGGTCAACGCCGTCTGGGACCTGGCGGCGAAGCGGGCGGGCAAGCCGCTGTGGCGGTTCCTCGCCGATGCCGACCCCGGCTGGCTGGTCTCCCAGGTCGACTTCCGCTACCTCACCGACACCCTCACCCCGGACGAGGCACTGGAGCTCCTGCGCCGGGGCAGGCAGGGCGCCGGGGACCGGGCCGCCGCGCTCGTGCACCGCGGCTACCCCGCGTACACCACCTCGCCCGGCTGGCTCGGATACTCCGACGAGAAGCTCACCCGCCTCGCCCGACAGGCCGTCGACGAGGGCTTCACCCAGATCAAGCTCAAGGTCGGCGCCGATCTCGACGACGACATCCGCCGGTGCCGCGCCGCCCGCGCGGCAGTGGGCCCGGACATCCGGATGGCCGTCGACGCCAACCAGCGCTGGGGCGTCGAGGAGGCCGTCGCCTGGACACGGGCGCTCGCCGAGTTCGACCCGTACTGGATCGAGGAGCCCACCAGCCCCGACGACATCCTCGGCCACGCCGCCATCCGGCGCGGCGTGCACCCCGTCAGGGTCGCCACCGGCGAACACGTGCAGAACCGCATCGTCTTCAAACAGCTCCTCCAGGCCGGTGCCGTCGACGTCCTCCAGCTCGACTCCGCGCGGGTGGCCGGCGTCAACGAGAACCTCGCCGTCCTGCTGCTCGCCGCGAAGTTCGGCGTGCCGGTCTGCCCGCACGCGGGCGGCGTCGGCCTGTGCGAACTCGTCCAGCACCTGGCGATGTTCGACTACGTGGCCCTGACCGGGACCACCGAGAACCGTGTGATCGAGTACGTCGACCATCTCCACCAGCACTTCCTCGACCCGGTGGTGGTCACCGGCGGCCACTACCGGGCGCCCGCGTCGCCGGGGTTCTCGGCCGCCATGAAGCAGACCAGCATCGACACCTACACCTATCCGCACGGTACGTTCTGGGCCGCCGACGCGGCACGGGCGGCCGCGGCGGCGCCCGCGGCGACGGCCGCCGGCGCACCCGGTCAGGACACGGAGGTCCCCGCATGACGACACCTCTCTCCGGGCTCACCGGCCTCACCGCCGTGGTGACCGGCGGCGCCTCCGGCATCGGCCTCGCCACCGCGCGGCTGCTCGCCGGGCACGGCGCGTCCGTCGCCGTGCTCGACCGCGACCCGGGCGACCTGCCCGCTCCGCTGCGCGGCTTCACCGCCGACGTCACCCACGACCGGGCCGTCCGCGCCGCCGTCGAGGGCGCGGCCGAGGCGCTCGGGGGGATCGACATCCTCGTCAACAACGCCGGTGTCGGAGCCGCCGGCACCGTCGCCGACAACCCGGACGAGGAGTGGCACCGCGTGCTCGACGTGAACGTCCTCGGCATCGTCCGCACCACCCGGGCCGCTCTTCCGTACCTGCGCCGCTCGTCCTGCGCCTCGGTCGTCAACACCTGTTCCATCGCCGCCACGGCGGGACTTCCGCAGCGCGCCCTCTACTCGGCCAGCAAGGGGGCGGTCCTGTCGCTCACCCTGGCCATGGCCGCCGACCACGTCCGCGAGGGCATCCGGGTCAACTGCGTGAACCCGGGCACCGTCGACACTCCGTGGATCGGCCGCCTGCTCGACGCCGCGGACGATCCGGCCGCCGAACGCGCCGCGCTCAGCGGCCGGCAGCCCACCGGCCGCCTGGTGGCCGCGCAGGAGGTGGCCGCCGCCATCGTCCACCTCGCCTCCCCCTCCGCCGGCAGCACCACCGGGACGGCTCTCGCGGTCGACGGGGGCATGGCGGGCCTGCGGCTGCGACCGGAGGCCCGGCCGTGACCGTGCGGCTGCGCGAGCTCGGGCACGGCACGGTGCGGGTCAGCACGCTGGCCTTCGGCGCGGCGGGCATCGGCAACCTGTTCACGCCCGTCACGGACGACGAGGCGGCCCGGGCCGTCGACGCCGCCTGGGAGGCGGGCGTCCGGTACTTCGACACCGCCCCGCACTACGGGCTCGGCCTGTCCGAGCGCCGCCTGGGCGCGGCGCTCGGCAGGCGCCCGCGACACGAGTACGCCGTGTCCACCAAGGTCGGCCGCATCCTGGAGCCGGACCCGTCGGCCGCCGGCGACGACCTGGGCCACGGCTTCGCGGTCCCCGCCACCCACCGGAGGCGCTGGGACTTCAGCGCCGCCGGTGTGCGCCGGTCGGTCGAGGAGAGCCTGGAACGGCTCGGCCTGGACCGGATCGACATCGTCTACCTGCACGACCCCGACGACCACATGGCGCAGGCGCTCGACGAGGCCTACCCGGAACTGGAGCGGATGCGCGGGGAGGGGACGGTCGGCGCGATCGGCGCCGGGATGAACCACGCCGCACCGCTCGCCCGGTTCGTCCGCGAGACGGACGCCGACGCCGTCCTGCTGGCGGGCCGCTACACGCTGCTGGACCAGTCCGGTCTCGTCGAACTGCTGCCGCTCGCGGCCGAGCGCGGCGTCGGCGTGGTCGTCGGCGGCGTCTTCAACTCGGGCCTGCTCGCCGACCCGCGCCCCGGGGCCACCTTCGACTACGCCCCGGCCGGCCTCGCCACGCTGTCGCGGGCGCTGGACCTCCGGTCGGTCTGCGAGCGGTACGGGGTGCCACTGCGCGCCGCCGCCCTGCGCTTCCCGTTCGGGTCCCCCGCCGTCACGAGCGTCCTCTCCGGCGCCCGCAGCGCGGCCGAGATCGAGGACGCGGCCGCGCTGCTCGCGCGTCCGGTGCCGGACGCGTTGTGGGAGGAGCTGGCGGAGCGGGGGCTGCTGCCCGCCGGTGTCCCCGCCCCGGGCTCGCCGGCCGGTGCGGGGGCCCCGGTCCGGGACGCCGCCGACGGCCGCAGCCACCGGAGGCGGCCGTGACGCGCCCTCCGCGCACGGGTGTGCGCCGGGGCGGCGCCGCTCCGTGCGGGGCGGCGGGGCGTACGGGGCGCACGGGCTCGCGAACAGTGGGGTGCGCGCAGCACACCACCGCGGAGCCGGCGTCGCCGACGGCGCGGCTGACGGTGTGCGGCACCGCGCACGCCGGGGCGCACGCGGCACACCGCCCCGACCCCACCACCCCAGGGCCGGGGCCACGGACAGCGGACCGTACTGAGCGCACCACCGCGCACGGCACACCGCGGGCGGCGGGGCGCGCACGGCACAACACCGCGCAGCAAGGGCACCAGACGGCGCGGCTCACGGTGTGCGGCACCGCGCACGCCGGGGCGCACGCGGCACACCGCCCCGGCCCCACCACCCCAGGGCCGGGGCCACGGACAGCGGACCGTACTGAGCGCACCACCGCGCACGGCACACCGCGGGCGGCGGGGCGGGGACGGTGACCGGCCGGCGGATCGTCGATGCGCACCATCACGTCTGGGACCTCGCTGTCCGGCCCCAGCCGTGGATCACGGGCGCGGCCCTCGCCCCGCTCGCCCGGTCCTTCGGCGCGGCGGAACTCGCGGCCGAGGCGCGGGCGGCGGGGGTGTCCGGCACGGTGGTCGTGCAGACGGTGTGTGTGCCCGGGGAGACACCCGAACTGCTCGCGCTGGCCGCCGGGAGCGACCTGGTGGCGGGGGTGGTGGGGTGGACCGACCTCACCGCGCCGGATGTCGGGGAAGCCCTCGCGGCGCTGCGGGCACGGCCCGGTGGCGACCGGCTGGCCGGTGTCCGCCACCAGGTGCAGGAGGAGCCGGACCCGCGCTGGCTGCTGCGCCCGGACGTCCTGCGGGGGCTGGACGCCGTCGCCGGGGCCGGGCTCGTGTACGACCTCGTGGTCACCCCCCGCCAGCTGCCCGCCGCGGTGGAGGCGGCCGCCCGGATCGAGGGTCTGACGTTCGTCCTCGACCATCTCGGCAAACCCCCGGTGGCCGCGGGTGCGCTGGAGCCCTGGGCCGGCGACCTGAGCCGGCTGGCCGCGCTGCCCAACACCGTGGCCAAGCTCTCGGGTCTGGTCACCGAGGCCGCCCCCGGTGCCCGGTGGCCCGGCAGCCTCGCACCGTACGCGCGCACCGCGCTGGACGCCTTCGGCCCCCAGCGGCTGCTGTTCGGCTCCGACTGGCCGGTCTGCACGCTGCGGGCGGACTACGCCACGGTCCTCGGGATCGCGGACGCGCTCACGGCGGAACTGGCCCCCGCGGAGAAGGACGCGGTGTTCGGCGGGAACGCGGTGCGCGTCTACGGGCTGTAGTCCGGGGGCAGTTCGGAGGGCGATCCCCCTCCTCACCGGGCCCGCCCCGGCGAGATCGTGTGCCGCCGCCCTCCGCGCAGCCGCAGGTCGTGACCTTTCTGTGGACCAACTCGCAAAGCTTGAACACGAATTACACACATCCTCTCTCCATGCGCGTCCCGATGGTCTAGATTGACCGTGCTTCAGAAGTTCGGGCAGTACGTGACCCATCAACGATCTTCGGGTCCGGTGCTACGAGAAGGGGACCTCCGCGTCCCCGGCGCCGGTCGTGGGGGTGATCGACCGCCGGAGCCCGCAGGGGCCCCGGCTGCGGGGAGCAGCCGGGGTCGTCGAGGGGTTCCGGGTTTTCCCGGGTGTCCGGCGGCGCGTGTGACTGCGCCGCCGTCGGGACCGGGGTGTTCCGCAGGTGTGAGAAGCCTGGATTCCGTGCGCCCTCGAACGGGGCCGCGCACGGTGATGCGGCGCGGAACGGGGGGCGGGGGCCTCCCGGGGGGAAGGGGTGTGAGGGAGGCGGGGGCCTTCCACGGGGGCGCAGCAGTGTGAGGCGTGTACGTCGAGCCACTGGGGACCTGGGGGGTTCTGTGCGGCAAGGGGGATTAGTCAGCCCGTTTCCGTCTGCGCGCGAGCGTATGGCGGGCGGGTTCATCGGCAGGCCGGCCACCGACTGGGAGCAGCGGTACCGCCGTACCGTGATCGTCACGGACACCGTGGCGACGGCGGTCGTGGTGACGGCCATCGGCAATTTCTTCGGTTCCCGCGACGCGGCCAACTGGCACGAGAAGTGGGGAATCCTCGCGTTCGGCACCGAACTCCTGGTGCTGGGTGCGCTGGCGGTGAGCCGGGCGTGGGCCCCGGCGGTGCTCGGTCAGGGCGCGGAGGAGTTCCGCCGGCTCGGGCGTTCGCTGTTCGCGGCGACCGTCGTGCTGGCGCTCGGCGGGATCGCCCTGACCTCGCGCAACATCAAGCTCTGGATCTTCGTCGCGGTCCCCGCGATCGCGCTCGTCACGATGACGGCGCGGTATCTGCTGAGGCTGTGGCTGCACAAGCAGCGCAACGAGGGCCGGTGCCTGCGCCCTGTGCTGGCCGCCGGGAGCCCGGCGACCCTGCGCGATCTGATCAGCCGCACCCGTAAGTTCCCGCATCTCGGCTGGCGGGTGGACGCGGTGTGCACGACCGACGGGCTCGGGCCCGAGGGCGACCAGCTGGACGGTGTGCCGGTCGTGGGGCCGCTGACGGAGGTCGCGGGCCATGTGCGCCGCGACGGCTACCGGGTCGTCGCGGTGACACCGGACCCGCACTGGTCGCCGGACCGGCTGCAACGGCTGGCCTGGAACCTGGAGGGGTCGGACGCCGAGATGGTCGTGGCCCCGGTGCTGATGGAGGTGGCCGGGCCCCGGCTGCACGTCGACGCGGTGCTGGGCATCCCGCTCCTGCGGGTGAGCATGCCGGCGTTCACCGGGGGGCGGCGGGCGGTCAAGGAGGTCGTCGACCGCCTGGGGGCCGCGGTGCTGCTGGTGCTGTTCGCGCCGCTGATGGTGTTCGTCGGGCTGCTGGTGCTCGCCGACAGCCGGGGCGGGGCGTTCTACCGCCAGCGCAGGGTCGGCAAGGACGGCCGCGAGTTCACCATCCTCAAGTTCCGCACCATGGTCGCCGGCGCGCACGGAGCGCGTGCCGCGCTGGCCGATCGCGACGAGGGCGCCGGTCTGCTGTTCAAGGTCCGCCGCGATCCGCGGGTGACGCGGGTGGGAGCGGTGCTGCGGCGGTACTCGGTCGACGAGTTGCCGCAGCTGTTCAACGTGCTCGGGGGTTCGATGTCGCTGGTCGGCCCGCGGCCGCCGCTGCCGGAGGAGTCGGCGGCGTACGGACCGGACATCCGGCGGCGGCTGCTGGTCAAACCGGGGCTGACCGGGCTGTGGCAGATCAGCGGTCGCAGCGACCTGTCGTGGGAGGAGGCGGTCCGGCTGGACCTCCGGTACGTGGAGGACTGGTCGCTGGCGCTGGACACGGTGATCTTGTGGAAGACGCTCCGCGCGGTGATCCACGGGCAGGGGGCGTACTGATGCGCACGAGGCGGTGGCCCGAAGGCCGCGCAGGTGCGTCGGGAGCAGGCCGGAAGGGTCTGCCTGGGGGGAGGAACGGGTCGTGAGGGTCAGTGTTTTCGGGCTCGGCTACGTGGGCTGCGTGTCGGCCGCGTGCCTGGCCGGCATGGGCCACCAGGTCGTCGGCGTGGACGTGAACCGGGTGAAGGTCGACCTGGTCAACGACGGCCGGGCCCCGGTGGTCGAGGAACGCATCGGCGAGCTGGTCGCCGAGGCCGTGGCGGCCGGGTCGCTGCGCGCCACCGGCGACGTCCGCGAGGCGATCAGGGACAGCGAGGTGTCGCTGATCTGCGTGGGCACGCCGTCGGAACCCAACGGCAGCCTGTGCACCACCTATCTGGAGCGGGTCACCGAGGAGATCGGCGCGGCGCTGGCCGAGCGGGGCGGGCGGCACACCGTGGTGTTCCGCAGCACCATGCTCCCGGGGACGTGCCTGAACCTGCTGGTGCCGATCCTGGAGAAGTACGTGGGCGGCACGGCCGGCGTGGACGTCGGGGTGGCGGTCAATCCGGAGTTCCTGCGCGAGGGCACCAGCGTGAAGGACTTCTTCGACCCGCCGAAGACGGTCATCGGCGAGCTCGACGCGGCGAGCGGCGACGTCGTGGCGGCGCTCTACGAGGGCCTGCCCGGCGAGGTGTTCCGGGTTCCGGTCGCGACGGCCGAGGCGATCAAGTACGCGGACAACGCCTTCCACGGCCTCAAGATCGGTTTCGCCAACGAGCTGGGCGCGGTCTGCCGGGCGCTCGGTGTGGACTCGCACCAGGTGATGGACGTGTTCCTCGCCGACCGCAAGCTGAACATCAGCCCCGCCTATCTGCGGCCGGGCTTCGCCTTCGGCGGCTCCTGCCTGCCCAAGGACCTGCGCAGCCTGGTCCACGCGGCGCAGCGGGCCGACGTCTCGGTGCCCATCCTCTCCCATGTGCTGCCGTCGAACGCCGACCATCTGCAGCGGGCGGTGGAGCTGGTGGAGCGCACCGGCAGACGGCGGGTGGGCCTGTTCGGGCTCTCCTTCAAACCCGGCACCGACGACCTGCGGGAGAGCCCGCTCGTGGAACTGGCGGAGCGCCTCTTCGGCAAGGGGTACGACCTGCGGATCCACGATGCCAACGTGAGCCTCTCGCGGCTGCTGGGCGCGAACCGGGAGTACATCGAGAACCGGCTGCCCCATCTGGCGCAGCTGCTCGCCGACACCGTCGAGGAGGTCGTCGAGCACGCCGAGGTGATCCTGGTCGGGACCGGGGACCCGGCCGTGCTGGAGCAACTGCCGCACGGCGACGGCACCGTGATCGTCGACCTCGTCCGCCTTCCCGACGCCGAGGCGCGCCGGACCGAGCCGGGGTACGTGGGCCTTGCCTGGTGACGAGAGGAGCGCCGCGGCCCCCGGCCGGCGCGCGCTCGTCCTGGTGGAGAACCTGTCGGTGCCGTTCGACCGGCGGGTGTGGCAGGAGTGCACGACACTGCGCGACGCCGGCTGGCGGGTCGATGTGATCTGCCCGCAGGGCGGCAAGCGGGACACGGAACCGGAGGCGGTGATCGACGGGGTGCGGATCCACCGCTACCCGTTGCGCGCGGCGACCGGGGGGCCGGCCGGCTATCTGCGGGAGTACGGCACGGCGCTGTGGCACACGCTCCGACTGGCCCGGAAGGTCGGTCCGGTGGACGTGGTCCACGCCTGCAACCCGCCGGACCTGCTGTTCCTGCCGGCGCTGTGGCTGAAGCGGCGCGGCGCGCGGTTCGTCTTCGACCAGCACGACCTGGTGCCCGAGCTGTACCTCTCCCGGTTCGGCCGCGGCGAGGACCTGCTCTACCGCGCCGTGTGCGCGCTGGAGCGGCGGACCTACCGGGCCGCGGACGTCGTGCTCGCCACCAACGAGAGCTACCGCGACGTCGCGGTGCGGCGCGGCGGCAAGCGGCCCGAGGACGTGTTCGTGGTGCGCAGCGCCCCGGACGTCGAGCGGTTCCGGCCGGTGCCGCCCGAGCCGGAGCTGAAGCGCGGGAAGTCCCATCTGCTGTGCTATCTGGGCGTGATGGGCCCGCAGGACGGCGTCGACTACGCGCTGCGGGCGCTGGCGAAGCTGCGCGACGAGGTCGGGCGGAGCGACTGGCACGCGGTGTTCGTCGGCGGCGGTGACACCTTCGACGCGATGGTGGAGCTGTCCCGGCGGCTCGGGCTCACGGAGCAGGTGGAGTTCACCGGACGGATTCCGGACGCCGATCTGGTGCGCTTCCTGTCCACGGCGGACGTGTGCCTCTCCCCCGACCCGTGCAATCCGCTCAACGACGTCTCGACCATGAACAAGGTCCTGGAGTACATGGTGATGGGGCGGCCGATCGTCTCGTTCGACCTCCGGGAGGCACGCGTCTCCGCCGGTGAGGCCGCCCTCTACGCGCCCGCCGACGACGAGTCGGAGTTCGCCCGTCTCGTCGCGCTGCTGATGGACGATCCGGAGCGGCGGGAGCTGATGGGCAAGACCGGCCGGGAGCGGATCGGCGGAAGCCTGTCCTGGCGCAACTCGCAGGCGCAGCTGCTCGCCGCCTACGCCGCCGCCTGCGGCGACCGGGCGCCGGCGGACCCAACCGGCCGGTCGGGGAAGAGGCCCCGCCGTTGAGCGACGACACGATACGCCTGGCCACGATCGGGCGGATCGTCCGCAGGCGCGGGCGGCTCCTCGCCGCCTTCGCCGTGGTGGGCGCCCTGGTCGGCTACGGCACCTCGCTGCTGCTGCCGCCGCGGTACACGACCTCGGCGTCGGTGCTGCTGCCGGGGGCGTGGGAGCAGCGCGAGCTGCTGACGCAGGCGGAGATCGCGGCCAGTTCGGTGGTGGTCGACCGGGCGGCGGCCGCGCTCGACTGGAGCGGGACCGACGGCGCCGATCTGCGCGACCGGGTGACGGCTCGGACGGCCGACGGGAACATCGTGACGATCTCCGGCACGGCCGACACCCCGGAGCGCGCGCAGCAGCTCGCCGACCAGGTGGCCCGCCAGTTCGTCTCGTTCGCCGCCCGGATCGCGGGCGACGGCACCGACCCCGGGGCGGTGGCGCCGCCCGAGGCGCTGCGGCAGCTGGTGGTGCAGACCAGCCGCCGGATCACCGAACTCGCCGAGGACAGCACAGGACAGAGCGTGGAGAGCGTGCAGACCCGCACCGAGCTGGCCAAGCTGCGCACCGCGCTCCAGGAGGCCGTGCGGGCGCTCGACGAGGCCGATCCGGCCGCGGGCGAGACCGACATGGTCGTCATGGGGCCGGCGGTCCGTCCCACCGGCGAGACTCCGCCGACACGGCTGCAGCTCGTCGCCGGCGGGGCGCTGCTGTTCTTCCTGCTCGCGGTCGTCGGGCATCTCACCGCGGCCCGGATGAGCCGCCGGCTGCGCACGGAGGCGGAGATCGCGGCGGCGCTGGGCTCGGCGTCGCTCGGCACCGTCGACGTGCCCGCCGGACCGGACGGGGACCGGCCGGCGGTCACCGGCCGCCGGGCCCGGATCCGCCGTCTGCTGGGCGCCGACGTCCGGTGGGACGTGCCGCCGCCGCAGGCGTCCGGTGACGAGGCGGACCGGCGCGTCCGCTGCCGGCGGGTGCACGCCCGTCTGCGGGAGCGGCTGCGCGGTCCCGGGGACCTGCTGGTCGTCGTCCCGGAGGGCGACGGGACCGCGCTGCGGGCCGCGGGGCTGCTGCTCGCGGAGGCCGGCGGGGAGGACCGCCGGCTGCGGACGGTGGAGGTCCCGGTGTCCGGGCCGCTGGTGCCGGACCGCGACGACGAGTCGGGCGCGCTGGTCGTGCTCAGCGCCGGGCTGTGGACCGCGGAGGACCTGGCCGGTGTGGCCGGTGCCTGCGCGGACGCCGGGCACGAGGTCGTCGGCGTCGTGCTGGCCGGCGCCGGGTGGGCCTCCCCGGCCGGCGCGGCCGGCCCCACCGGGCCGGTGCCGGCGTCCGCCCTCGCGGCGGGCGGGGAGACGAGGGGGGTTTCCCGGTGACGACGAGCACCGCACCGCAGTCACCGGCCCCGGCTCCCCTGATCGACCTTCAGGCGCTGGTGGTCGCGGTCCGCCGCCGCAGGCGCGTGTGGGCCTCGCTCGGGCTGCTGGGGCTGCTGGCCGGTGTGGCGGTGGCACTGCTGCTGCCGCCGCCGCCGACCGCGGGCACCACCGTGCTGGTGGCGCACCAGGACGACCAGCCGAACGACCCCGGCACCCTGATCCGCACGGACGTCGGGCTGCTGCACACGACGCGGATCGCGGGCAGGGCGCTCGAGGCCCTCGGTTCCGCCGAGCGGCCGGAGGACTTCATGGCGGACTACGAGGGCGCGGGCCTCACCAACAACCTGCTGCGGATCACGGTGTCCGGCGACAGCGACGCCCAGGCGGTGGCGCGGGCCGGGGCGCTCGCCGACGCCTTCGTCGCGGACCACGTGCGGCGCATCGAGGAGTCCGCCGACGCGGAGGCGGCCTCGCTGCTCGACCAGCGCGACCGGATGCGCGAGGACCTCGCCGGGGTCGACCGGGAGATCGGCGACGGGGCGGCCGAGAGCGGTCCGCGGGCGTCGGCGAACCTGGAGTCGCTCTTCGCCCGCCGGGCCGAACTCACCTCGCGGATAGCGGACTTCGACCAGCGCGCCGCGGAGGCGCGGATGGGCACGCCCCGGCTCGTGGCCGGCACCCGGATCGTGGACGCGCCGCGGGCGGTGCGGCACTCGCTGCCCCGGGCCGCCGCCACCGACGCCGGGATCGGGCTGGTGCTCGGGCTCGCGCTCGGGCTCGCGGCGGCCGCGGTCGGCGCGGTGGTGGCGGACCGCCCGGTGCTGCGGCGGGACGTGGCGGCGCACCTCGGGGCCTCGGTCGTCGCGGAGCTGCCCCGCCGGTCGCCCGGCGGGTGGCGGCGCCGGCGGGTCCGGACGGCGCGCGCCCGGCTGGCCGCGACCCTGGCCCGCACCGTGCGGGGGACGCGGGAGCCGGTGTCGCTGCTGGAACTGGGCTGCGCGCCGAGCACGGCCGCGCTCGCCCTGGACCTCGCCGGGGCGCTGGCCCCGCGGGGGCCGGTGGTCGTCGTCGACGGCCTCCCCGGCGCGCGGCTCGCCCGCCGCCGCCCGAAGCCGGGCGACCCGGACGTGGTGGGCGGCGAGGCGGCCGAGAGCGTGCCGCCGGGGGCGCTGCGGCTCGGCGTGGGCTCGGTGGCGCCCGGCACCGCGTGGACCGATCTGCGGTATCTCGGCACCCGGACCGTGCTCGTCGTACGGGCCGGGCACGGCAGCACCGCATGGCTGCACACCGTGGCGCGTCAGCTCGCGGACCAGGGCATCGAGGTGACCGGGGTGGTCCTCATCGACCCCGATCCGCGTGACCGGACCGACGGCACGCTGTGGGACGGCCCGCCGGCGCCGCGCGGGCGGGGCGCACCGCCCGCGCCACGAAACCGTGGCGCCTCCGCCCCCGGCGCCCCGGCGGCGGAGGCGGAGACGGAGGCGGAGGCGGAGGCAGACACGGAGTCGGAGGCGGAGGCGGACCGGCCCCCGGAGCGGCGGCCGGCGTGGGCGGCGCGGAGTGCGGACAGCGACCAGGAGGCGAGGTAGGACATGTGTGGCATAGCAGGCGCGTACCGGTGGCCCGACGGGAAGGCCGTGGCCGACCGGCTCACCGACACCCTCGCCCACCGCGGTCCGGACGGGGCGGGCCGGTACAGCCACCCCGTCGGTGACGGGGAGGTGCACCTGGGCCACCGCCGGCTGGCGATCATCGACCTGTCCGGGACCGGAGCCCAGCCGATGCGCTCGGACGGCCTGGTGCTGACGTACAACGGCGAGCTGTACAACGCCCCCGAGCTGCGGGCCGAGCTGACGGCCGCCGGGGTCCGCTTCCGCGGCACCTCCGACACCGAGGTGCTGCTGGAGGCGTGGCGGCGCTGGGGCACGGACTGCCTGCCGCGGCTGCGGGGCATGTTCGCCTTCGGGATCTTCGACGAGCGGACCGGTGAACTGGTCCTCGCCCGCGACCAGCTCGGCATCAAGCCGCTGTTCCTGCTGCGGCGCGGCGGGGGCCTGGTGTTCGCCTCGGAGCTCAAGGCGCTCGCCGCCGTGACCGGCGGCTCGCTGGAGGTGGACCACGCGGCGCTGGTGGCCTCGCTCCTCTACTACTGGGTGCCGGACTCCCGGTGCGCGTTCCGCGAGGCGGAGAAGCTGCCGCCGGGCAGCTGGCTGCGCTGCCGGCCGGACGGCCGGGTGGAGCGCGGCCGGTTCTGGAGCCTGAAGGACGTCGCCGCCGAGGGACGGGAGCGGGCCCTGAGCGGCGACCTGCCGGACATCGCCGCCGTCGTCGAGGAGTCGACCCGCCTGCACCTGCTCTCCGACGTGCCCGTGGCGACATTCCTCTCCGGCGGTCTGGACTCCAGCTATCTGACGGCGCTGGCCGCCCGCGACCGGCCCGGGATCTCCGCGTACACCATCGGCTTCCGCGCCGAGGACGCCCGGTTCGAGGCGATGCCGGACGACCTGCGCTACGCCCGGCAGGTGGCCGCGCGGTTCGGGGTGGACCTGCACGAGATCGAGATCGCGCCGGACGTGCTCGACCTGCTGCCGCGGATGACGTACCACCTGGACGAGCCGATCGGCGACCCGGCGGCGATCAACACGTTCCTGATCTGCTCGGCCGCCCGGGAGGCCGGGGTCAAGGTGATGCTGTCGGGGATGGGCGCCGACGAGCTGTTCGCCGGCTACCGCAAGCACCTGGCCAACCAGCTCGCGGTGCGCTACCGGCGCGTCCCGCGGCCGCTGCGGCGCGGGCTGTCGGGGGCGGTGGACCGGCTGCCGGTCGCCTCGTCCCGGCGGGGGTACCGGTCGGTGCGGTTCGCCAAGCGGTTCCTCTCCTTCGCCGATCTGCCGGAGGAGGCGGCGTTCCGGCGCAGCTACACCATGTACGACCGCCAGGAGCTGCTCGCCCTGATCGACCCGGACCTGGCGGGGACCGTCGACGACGTGCTGACCGAGCACGCGGACGTGTACCGGGACAACGAGCTCGACGACTTCGTGAACCGGATGTGCCTGGGCGACGCGCGGATGTTCCTGCCGGGCCTCAACCTCGCCTACACGGACCGCTCCAGCATGGCCGCGTCGACCGAGGTGCGGGTGCCCTACGTGGACGTGGAGGTGGTCAGGGCGGCGTTCGCCGTGCCCGGCGACCGCAAGATCGTGGGACGGCAGGGCAAGGCCGTCCTCAAGGAGGCGGCGGCCACCGTCCTGCCGCGGGAGATCGTGTACCGGCCCAAGGGCCTGTTCAGCGCCCCGCTGCGGGCGTGGATGAGCCGGGACCTCGCGCCGCTGGTGCGCGAGGTGATCCATGACGGGGAGCTCGTCAGGTCCGGCTTCCTGCGCCGTGACGCGCTGGCGCGGCTGGCCGCGGAGGACGCCGCGGGGCACCGGGACCACTCCAAGCACCTGTGGCACGTGCTGACGCTGGAGCACTGGTATCGCGGCGCGACCTCGGAGGCCGGCCGGACCACTCGGACGGCGGCTCGGTAGACCGATGGCAGGACGCACGGCAGGACGAACGGGAAGGCGACAGGAGTTCGCGTGAAGCAGGTCGTACAGAACTACAAGAGCGGCGAGCTGGCGGTGCTGGACGTGCCGGTGCCGGGGTGCAAGCCCGGCGGTGTGCTGGTGCGCAGCGCCTACTCGCTCATCTCCACCGGGACCGAGCTGATGAAGGTGTCCGAGGCCGGCATGTCGATGCTGGGCAAGGCGCGTTCCCGGCCGGACCAGGTGGCCAAGGTCATGCAGAGCGTGGCCGTCAACGGGGTGCCCGCCACCTACCGCAAGGTGATGGGCAAGCTGGACTCCTGGACACCGCTGGGCTATTCACTGTGCGGGGTGGTCGAGCAGGTCGGCGCCGGCGTCGACGACGTCAAGGCCGGCGACCTGGTGGCCTGCGCCGGCAACGAGCACGCGCTGCACGCCGAGCTGAACTGGGTGCCGAAGAACCTCTACGCCCCGGTGCCGGACGGTCTGGAGCCCCGGCACGCGGCCTTCGGCACGGTCGGCTCGATCGCCCTCCAGGGCGTCCGCCAGGGCGAGTCCCGGCTCGGCGAGACGGCGCTGGTCATCGGCCTGGGTCTGATCGGGCAGCTGGTGGTGCAGCTGCTCACCGCGTCCGGGGTCCGGGTCGTCGGCGTCGACCCCGACCCGGCGCGCTGCGAGCTCGCCGAGCGGCTCGGCGCCGCGGCCTGCGGCGACCCGGAGTCCGCGGCGGTGGAGGGCGCCGTCGCCGAACTCACCGGCGGCCACGGCGTGGACCAGGTGTACCTGGCCGCCGGCGGCAGCAGCAACCAGCCCGTCGAGCTGGCCGCCCGGCTGTGCCGGGACCGCGGCCGGGTCGTCGACATCGGCAAGTGCCGCCTCGACCTGCCGTGGAACGCGTACTACGAGAAGGAGCTGGACGTCCGCTTCTCCCGCAGCTACGGCCCCGGGCGCTACGACCCCGAGTACGAGCTGGAGGGGCGGGACTACCCGATCGGCTACGTCCGCTGGACCGAGCGCCGCAACCTGGCGTGCTTCCTCGACCTCGTCGCCCGCGGCAGAGTCGACGTGGAGCCCCTGGTCTCCCACGTCGCCGCCTTCGACGACGCCGTGGAGACCTACCGGAGCCTGAAGGACGGCGAACTCAAGGCCGTGGCCGTGCTGTTCCGCTACCCGGCCCCGGACGGGGAGGCGTCCGCGGCGGCGGCCCCCGAGGTGACGGTGCCCGCGGTGAACCTGCCCGCGGCGACCGCGCGGCGGCGGCCCGCGCGGGCCGCCGGGAAGCCGGTGCGCCTCGCGTTCGTCGGCGCCGGCAACTACGCGACGTCGATGCTGCTGCCGCACCTGGCGCGGCGCGACGGAGTCGAACTGGCGGCGGTCGTCACCACGACGGCGCTGTCCGCGGCCAACGCACGCCGGAAGTTCGGCTTCGCCGAGGCGACCACCGACCTCGACACCGTCCTCGGGGACGACGGCGTCGACGCGGTGTTCGTGGTCACCCGGCACAGCTCGCACGCCGACCTGACCCGCAAGGCGCTGCTGGCCGGCAAGGCGGTGTTCGTGGAGAAGCCGCTCGCGCTCACCGGCGACGAACTGGCCGGTGTGCTCGCGGCGGTGGAGGAGTCCGGCAACGACCGGCTCCAGGTCGGCTTCAACCGCCGGTTCGCGCCGCTGCTGCGGGAGGCGAAGGCGCGCTTCGGCGCCAGGACCGGGCCGGCGAGCCTGCGCTACCTGGTCAACGCCGGCAGTCTGGCGCACGGGAGCTGGTACCTGCGGGGCGCCACCGAGGGCTCTCGTTTCGCCGGTGAGGGCGGGCACTTCGTCGACACCGCGAGCTGGCTGCTCGACGCCGATCCGGTGTCGGTGTACGCGGTCACCACGCCCGGCGACGAGGACCTCCAGGTCGTGCTGGGATACCCGGACGGGTCCACCGCCACCATCAGCTACGTCACCACCGGCTCCCCCGGCTTCCCCAAGGAGACCCTGGACCTGGTCGCGGACGGCAAGGTGCTGCGGCTCGACGACTTCGTCCGCGCCAGTGTGTACGGCCGCGGGAAATGGGTCAGCTCACGGCTGCCGAAGGCCCGGGACAAGGGCCAGTCCGCCGAACTGGCCGCCTTCGTGCGCGCCGTGCGGAGCGGCGGCCCGATGCCGGTGCCGCTGGAGTCGCTGGCCGCGACCACGGCGGCCACCCTCGCGGTGGGCGTCTCGTCGGCGAGCGGTCTGCCCGTGACGCTGGCGGGAGCCCGGTGAGCGTGCGTTCCGGCAGCCCGGCCTGGTACCTGCGGCGGCTGTCCCGGATGGGGCCGCGGGAGATCGGCGGCCGGGCGGCCGACACCTTGCGCCGGCGGCGCTGGCGTGCCGCGCCGCCCGCCCGCCCGGCGGTGACCGGTGCCCGGTTCACCGCCGTGCTGCCCGCGGGGGCCGCCGGCTCCGTGCCGGCGGACGCCGTGAAGCGCCTGGTCGCCGACGCCGACCGGCTGATGGAGGGGCACGGCGAGTTCTTCGGCGTGCGCCGTGACGACATGGCCGACCCGGACTGGTGCCACGACCCGAAGACCGGGCGCCGCGCCCCGTGGGTGCACGCCTTCGACGTGCCGTACCGCGACGAGGACGCGGTCGGCGACATCAAGCAGATCTGGGAGCCGTCCCGGCACCAGTACCTGACCGTGCTCGCCGCCGCCTACGCCCTCACCGGCGAGGAGCGGTACGCGGAGCGGGTGGCCGCGCATCTGCGGTCGTGGTGGGCGGCGAACACCCCGCTGCGCGGCGTGCACTGGACCAGCGGCATCGAGCTGGGCATCCGGCTGCTGTCCTGGGTGTGGATACGCCGGCTGCTCGACGGCTGGCCGGGCGCCGCCGCGCTGTTCGAGGAGAACCCGGCGGCCCTGGACCAGATCTGGCACCACCAGCGCTGGCTGGCCGCCTTCCCCAGCCGGGGCTCCTCGGCCAACAACCATGTCGTCGCCGAGGCCGCCGGCCAGTTCGCCGCGGCCTGCGCCTTCGGCTGGTTCCCCTCCTCGGCGCGCTGGCGGGAGCGGGCGCTGCGGTCGCTGGAGCGGCAGCTGAGGGCCAACACGTTCGGCTCCGGTCTCAACCGCGAACTGGCCACCGAGTACCACGGGCTGGTGCTGGAACTGGGCCTGGCGGCCGTGGCCGAGGCGGACGCGGCCGGCGTGCCCGTCCCCGACCCGGTCCGGCTCGTGCTGCTGCGGATGACCGACGCGCTCGCCGCCGTCGTCGACGACCGGCTGCGGCCGCCGCGGCAGGGCGACGCGGACGACGGGCACGGGCTGGTCCTGGACGGCGCGGACACCGGGCGCTGGGGTTCGCTGCTGGCCACCGGCGAGGCCGTGTTCGGGCGGCTGCCCTGGTGGCCCGAGCCGGCCGGCACCGATGTGCGCACCCCGCTGCTCGCGTCGCTGCTGCGGCCGTACGGCGCGGCCGTGTCCCGCCCGGAGAGCCGGCCGGACCACTTCGCCGACGCCGGTCTCACCGTGCTGCGCGGCCCGGACGGCATCTGGTGCCGCTGCGACGGCGGTCCGCACGGCTTCCTGTCGATCGCCGCGCACGCCCACGCCGACGCGCTGTCCGTGGAGGTCCGCCAGGACGGGGTCGACGTGCTCGCCGACCCGGGCACGTACTGCTACCACGGGCAGCCCGAGTGGCGGAGCTACTTCCGGTCGACCCTCGGGCACAACACGCTGGAGCTGGACGGCACCGACCAGTCCGTCTCCGGCGGCCCGTTCCTGTGGACCCGCCACGCCCGCAGCCAGGTCCTGGCGGTGGACACGAGCGGCGCCCGTGCCGGGGGAACGTCCCGCTGGTGCGCCGAGCACGACGGCTACCAGGGCTCCGCGCACCGCCGTCAGGTGGAACTGGACGCCGCCACCCGGGAGCTGAGGATCACCGACGAGGTGAGCGGGCCGCGCCGCGCGGTGCGCCTCGCGTTCCATCTCGGCCCCGAGGTCTCCGCCCACCTGGCGGACGGCGCGGCCCTGCTGACCTGGACCTCGGACGGCGAGGAGCGCTCCGCGGTCCTCGACCTGCCGGGCGGGCTGAGCTGGCGGGCCCACCGGGGCAGGAGCGAACCGCCGCTGGGCTGGTACTCCGCCGGCTTCGGCCGCAAGGAGCCCAGCACCACCCTGGTCGGCAGCGGTTTCACCGACGGCTCCGCGCCGTCGGTGCGGTACACCACCGTGCTCGCCTTCCGCGGTCGGGGGGCCTGACAGGTGGGACGCACGGGGATCGGGTGGCGGCGCACGGTGTCGCCGGCGGCGACGCTGGTGCTGCTCGCCCTGGTGGCGGCGACCGGCTGCGAGAGCGCGCCGGACGCCCCCCGGGGGAAGGACGCCGCCCCGGCCCCGTCCGCGGCGCGGGTGTGCGCCGCGCCCGCGCCCGGGCCGGCGACCGCGCCGCCGGGCGCGGTGACGGTCGACCCCACCGTCACCGGCGACCTGGCCGTCAAGACCAGGAACAGCCCCCCGCGCACCGTCTTCTGGCTCCGGCCCGGCGTCCACACCCTGCCGCGGGACCGCTTCGCGCAGGTCGTCCCGAAGGAGGGGAACAGCTACGTCGGCGCCCCGGGCGCGGTGCTGGACGGCCGGCGGACCAACCAGTACGCCTTCGGCGGCGCCGCCCGCGACGTCACCGTCCGCCATCTGACCGTGCAGGGCTTCGTCGCGCCGCACGACGAGGGCGTGGTCAACCACGACTCCGCCGACGGCTGGACGATCGAGCACAGCACGGTCCAGCACAACTCCGGCGCCGGGCTGATGGCCGGCGCCGGCCAGCGGGTGCGCGCCAACTGCCTCCGCGCCAACGGCCAGTACGGGATGAACGCGTACAAGGCCGAGGGGCGGATCACCGGCCTGGTGGTCGAGGGCAACGAGATCACGGGCAACAACACGGACGACTGGGAGCGGCGGCGGCCGGGCTGCGGCTGCACCGGCGGCGTCAAGTTCTGGGCCGTGGACGGTGCCGACGTGCGGGGCAACTGGGTGCACGACAACCGCGGCGCCGGGCTGTGGGCGGACACCAACAACAACGACTTCCGCATCGAGGGCAACCTCCTGGAGTCCAACGACGGTGCCGCGCTGATCTACGAGACCAGCTACAACGCGGTGATCCGCGCCAACACCATCCGGCGGAACAACTGGGTCGAGGGCCGGCGCTACGCGGACCGCGGCGACACCTTCCCGTTCGGGACCGTCTACGTCTCCGAGTCCGGCGGCGAGCCCCGCATCCCGGCGCGCACGGACAGGATCGACATCCACCGCAACGTGCTGGAGGACAACTGGTCCGGGATCACCCTGTGGGAGAACGCCGACCGCTTCTGCAACAGCCCGGCCAACACCTCGTCCGGCCACTGCACGCTGCTCGTGGCGGACACCGCACGCTGCGCCCAGCCGGGGATCGCGACCGCACCGCTCTACGACGACTGCCGGTGGAAGACCCAGCGGGTGGACGTCCACGGCAACCGGTTCGCGCTCGACACGTCCGTCGTCCCCTGCACGGTCCGGTGCGACCGGATGGCGGTGCTCGCCAACTACGGCACCTATCCCGACTGGTCGCCGTACCAGGGCGAGCGGGTGGCGCGGGCGATCACCCGCGAGCAGGACAACCGCTTCTGGGACAACGACTACGTCGGCCCGTGGACGTTCGTCGCCCACGACCCGAGCCGGACGCTCGACCCCGGGCAGTGGCAGGGCACGCCGTACCAGCAGGACGCGGGCAGCACCTTCCGCGCACGGGACGGTGGGTGAGATGACCGCCGACCGCACACCGGGGGCCGTCGGGGCGGCCTGGGGACTGCTGATCCTCAACACCCTCGGCTCCGCCGGGGCGCAGACCATCGTCCCGCTGCCGCGCTCCCTGATCCAGATGGTCACGATGGGCGCGCTGGTGGCGGCGTTCACACTGGCCCTCGCCGTCAATCTCCGGCTGCGGGTGCGACCGGGCGCCTACGTCTTCCTGCTCACCCTGCTGCTGGTGCCGAGCGTGCTGTCCAGCGTGCACCTGGAGTCCGGCTTCGGCGCGCTGTTCCGCTGCGCCCGCCTCTGCCTCTTCGTCGCCACGCTGTGGCTGCTCAGCCGGTGGTGGGACGGCGGGACGGCGTTCGTCCGGCACCACATCCGGATGTACTTCGCGGTCCTGTGCTCGGTGGCCGCGGGCGCGCTCCTGTCGCCGGGCGCGGCCATGCCCGAGCTGTACGGCGGGCGGCTGGTCGGCGCGCTGTGGCCGCTCACCCCGCCGCAGATCGGGCAGTACGCGGCGGTGATCACCGGGCTCGCCGTCCTGCTGCTGCTCGGCCGCCGGACCGACCGGCGCGGCGCGGCGGCGGTCGTCGTGCCGGCGCTGGTGCTGCTCGCGCTGACCCATACCCGGACGGCGACGATCGGCCTGCTCGTCGGGCTGCTGCTGGCCATCGGCTCGCTCGTGCTGACCAGCGCCGCCGCCCGGCGCTTCTTCGCCTGGGCGGTGCTGTGCGCCGCGGTGGCCGCGGTCGCCTTCGGCTCCCTGGTGCGGGCGTGGTTCCTGCGCGGGCAGAGCCAGGAGAACTTCACCAGCCTGACCGGCCGGGCCAAGGTCTGGGACGCCCTGCTGGCCGCGCCCCGGACGGCGACGGAGCAGCTGTTCGGCGTGGGCCTCGGCGACAAGTCGTTCGGCGGGCTGCCGATCGACAACAGCTGGCTGGCCGTCTACCACGAGCAGGGCGTGACCGGTGTCGTGCTGGTGAGCGGGGTCTTCGTCGTCCTGGGCGGGGTCGCGCTGCTGCGTCCCCCGTCGCTGTCGAGGGCCTGCGCGATCTTCCTGATCAGCTACTGCGCGATCGCCTCGTACACCGAGGCGGGACTGGGCGACGCCTCGCCGTACCTGCTGCATCTGGCGGTGGCCGCCTCCCTGCTCGCGGCGCCCGCGGCACGGGACGCCCACGCGGTGCCGGCCGCGCCGGGGCCGCGGGAGGCGCAGCCCGCGCGGGAGACCCCCGGGCCACCCGCCGCGCCGGAGCCCCGGCAGGCACCCGGAGCGCCGGAACCCCGCGACGGGTACGCCCTGCCGGAACCCCGCGACGCGTACTCCGCGCCGGAGCCCGGGGACGCCCACGCCCTACCGGAGCCCGGGGACGGGTACGCCGCGCCGGAGCCGGTGGAAGCACCCGGCGCGACCCGGCTCCCCCTCCCCCGCACGCCCCGTACACCGGAGGTGACCTGACGCCATGCATGTCCTCGTGGTGCACAACCGCTACGCCTCCGCCCAGCCGAGCGGGGAGAACAACGTCGTCGACCAGGAGGTGGCGCTGCTGCGCGGCGCCGGTCACCGGGTCGGGCTGTTCGAGCGGCGCAGCGACGACATCGGCGGTCTGCCGCTGCCGCGCAAGGCCGCGCTCCCGCTGCTGGTGCCGTGGAACCCGTCGGTCCGCACGGAGCTGGCCGCCAGGCTCCGCACCGAGCGCCCGGACGTGGTGCACGTCCACAACGTCTTCCCGCTGCTGTCGCCCGCGGTGCTGGCGGCCTGCGCCGACGCCGGTGTGCCGGCCGTGGCCACGCTGCACAACTACACGCAGGTCTGCCCGCCCGGCACCCTCCAGCGGGACGGCCGGCCGTGCACGGCGTGCGTCGGCTCCACGCCGCTGCCCGCCGTCCGGCACGGCTGCTACCGGAACTCCCGGCTCGCGACGGTGCCGCTGGCGGTCAGCCTGTCGGTCAACCGGCGGCGCTGGTGGTCCGGTGTGGAGCGGTTCTTCTGCATCTCGGCGGCGCAGCGCGACGTCCTCGTCCGGTCCGGCATGCCGGCCGAACGGCTCGCGGTGAAGCACAACTTCGTGCCCGACCCGGGCGCGACGCGCGAGGGCGGCGGGGAGCAGCTGCTCTTCCTCGGGCGCCTGGCGGAGGCCAAGGGCGTACGGCTGCTGATGGCCGCGTGGGACGAGATCGCGGCCGGCGGCGGTGTCGGCGTGCCGCTGGTGATCGCCGGCGCGGGGCCGCTGGAGCCGGAGGTGAGGGCCTGGGCCGCGGGCCGGGACGACGTCCGGTTCGCGGGTCTGTACGACCCGGAGCAGTGCCGGCGGGCCGTCGCCCGGTCGGTCGCCGTGGTCGCTCCGTCCACCTGGATGGAGGCGTTCGGCCTGGTGGCCGTGGAGGCGATGGCGGCCGGGGTCCCGGCGGTCGCCGCCGGTCACGGCGCCTTCACCGAGCTGGTGGAGGACGGGGTGACGGGTCTGCTGCACCGGCCGGGCGAGGCCGCCTCGCTCGCCGCGTGCCTGCGGCGGGTCGCGGCCGATCCGGCCGCCAACCGGGAGATGGGACGGGCGGCCCGGCGCCGGTACGAGCAGGGCTTCAGCCCGGCCGTCGGGCTGGAGCGCCTGGAGGAGGGGTACCGCACCGCACTCGCGGGGCGGTCGGGCGGCGGGGTGGGCCCGCCGCCGGCAGGGGACACGGGAACGGGCTCGCGACGGGGACACCCGCGCGAGCGGGATGGGGGAAGCAGATGACACGATGCCGACTCTGCGGCTCGGCGGCGACGGCGAGCGTCGTCGACCTGGGGGCCACACCGCCGTGCGAGAGCTTTCTCGCCGCGGACGAACTCGACCGGCCGGAACCGGCGTACCCGCTGCACCTGCGGGTCTGCACCGAGTGCTGGCTGGCGCAGATCCCGCCGCTGATCACACCGGAGGAGACGTTCAGCGAGTACGCGTACTTCTCCTCGTACTCGACCTCGTGGGTGGAGCACGCGCGCACGTTCGTCGCGGGTGCCGCCGAGCGGCTGGGCCTCGGCGACGGCTCCTTCGTCGTCGAGGTCGCGAGCAACGACGGCTATCTGCTGAAGCACGTGGTGGAGCGCGGCATCCGCTGCCTGGGCATCGAGCCGTCGGTGAACGTCGGCGCCGCGGCGCGCGACGCGGGCGTGCCCACGGTCACCGCGTTCCTGGACCCGGACACGGCCGCGGGGGTCCGCGCCGAGCACGGTCCGGCCGACCTGGTGGTCGCCAACAACGTGTACGCGCACATCCCCGACGTCATCGGGTTCACCCGGGGGCTGCGCGCCCTGGTCGCCGACGACGGCTGGGTGTCGGTCGAGGTGCAGCACCTGCTGACCCTGATCGAGGAGAACCAGTACGACACGATCTACCACGAGCACTTCCAGTACTACACGGTCGCCTCCGCGATCCGCGCGCTGGCGAGCGGCGGGCTGACGCTCGTGGACGTGGAACTCCTGCCCACCCACGGCGGTTCCGTCCGGCTGTGGGCCCGTCCCGCCGAGGTGGCGGGCGAGCCGTCGGCCCGGGTGGCCGAGGTGCTGGACCGGGAGAAGGCCGCCGGGCTCCAGGAGCTCTCCGGGTACGCGGAGTTCTCCGCCCGGGTGGCCAAGGTTCGCCGGGACCTGCTGCGGTTCCTGATCGACGCCGCCGAGCGCGGCGAGACCGTCGTCGGCTACGGCGCCCCGGGCAAGGGCAACACGCTGCTCAACCACTGCGGCATCCGGCCCGATCTGCTGGCGTACACGGTCGACCGCAACCCGTACAAGCACGGCCGGTTCACCCCCGGTACGCGCATCCCGGTCCTGCCGCCCGAGCGGATCGCCGCCGACCGGCCGGACTGGGTCCTGGTCCTGCCGTGGAACCTGCGGGACGAGCTGGTCGAGCAGCTCTCGTTCGTGCACGAGTGGGGCGGCCGGCTGGTCTTCCCCATACCGGAACTGAGCATTGTCGAGGTCACGCGATGAAGGTCGTCCTGTTCTGCGGCGGTTACGGGATGCGGATGCGCAGCGGCGCCACCGACGACGTGCCCAAGCCGATGGCGATGGTCGGCCCCCGGCCGCTGATCTGGCACGTGATGCGCTACTACGCGCACTACGGGCACACCGAGTTCATCCTGTGCCTCGGCTACGGGGCCCACCACATCAAGGACTTCTTCCTCGGCTACGAGGAGACGACGTCCAACGACTTCGTGCTGCGCGGCGGGCGGACCGAGCTGCTGTCCACCGACATCTCGGACTGGACGATCACCTTCGCCCAGACCGGCATCGAGTCCCCGATCGGCGAGCGGCTGCGCCGGGTGCGGCACCACCTGGACGGCGACGAGATGTTCCTCGCGAACTACGCCGACGTCCTCACCGACGCCCCGCTGCCGGAGATGATCGACCGCTTCCGCCGGCGCGACGCCGGGGCGTCGATGACGGTCGTCCCGCCGCAGTCCTCGTTCCACTGCGTGGACCTGGGCGAGGACGGCATGGTGGGCGGCATCACCCCGGTGAGCGAACTGCCGCTGTGGGAGAACGGCGGCTACTTCGTGCTCCGCCAGGAGGTCTTCGACCACATCCCCGAGGGCGGCGACCTCGTCGCCGACGGCTGCGCGGGGCTGGCCAAGGAGGGACGGCTGGTGGCCTACCGGCACCGCGGCTTCTGGAAGCCGACCGACACGGTGAAGGAGCGTGCCGCGCTCGACGAGGCCTACGCCCGGGGAGAGCGCCCGTGGGCCGTGTGGGAACGCGACGGTGCCACGGTGGGGTCCGCGTGATCCGGCTGGGCGCCGGACGCCTGGAACGGATCGTCGCCGTGGGCGCGCACTGCGACGACATCGCCATCGGCGCGGGCGGCACCCTGCTGACGCTCTGCGCAGCCCGGCCGGGCCTGCGGGTCGACGCGCTGGTGCTCTCCGGCGGCGGGAGCGAGCGGGAGCGGGAGGAGCGGGCGGCACTCGCCGCCTTCTGCCCCGGCGCCGACCTCCGGCTGACCGTGCTCAAGCTGCCGGACGGCCGGATGCCCGGGTACTGGGAGGAGGTGAAGTCCGCCGTGGAGGAGCTGCGCGCGGGCACGGAGCCGGACCTGATCCTCTCCCCGCGCACCGACGACGCCCACCAGGACCACAGCGGCCTGGCGCGGCTGATGACCACCGCCTACCGCGACCACCTCGTGCTCGGCTACGAGATCGTCAAGTGGGACGGCGACCTGGGCCGTCCGGTGGCGTACCAGCCGCTGACGCCGCAGACCGCCGAACGCAAGGCGGCGCTGCTGGAGGCGCACTACGCCTCCCAGCGGCACCGGCCCTGGTACGACCGGGAGGCCTTCCTCGGGCTGGCCCGGATACGCGGCATCGAGAGCCACACGCGCTACGCCGAGGCCTTCGCCGTCACCAAACTCACTCTCGACCTGGGGGAATGACCTGTGCGCGTACTGCTGACCGGACACCAGGGATACCTGGGCACGGTGATGGCCCCCGTGCTGGCGGCCGCCGGGCACGAGGTCACCGGCCTGGACTCCGGCCTGTTCGCCGACTGCGTGCTCGGCCCGGCGCCCGCGGACCCGCCCGGCGCCCGGGTGGACCTGCGCGACGTGACGCCCGGCCACCTGGCCGGCGTCGACGCCGTGATCCATCTGGCCGCGCTGTCCAACGACCCGCTGGGCGCGCTCGCCCCCGACCTCACCTACGACATCAACCACCACGCCTCCGTGCGCCTCGCCCGCCTGGCCCGCGACGCGGGCGTGCGGCGGTTCCTCTACGCGTCCACCTGCTCGGTCTACGGCGCCGCCGGCGGCGACGACCTGGTGGCCGAGGACGCCCCGCTGCGCCCGGTGACGCCGTACGCGGAGTCCAAGGTGCGGGTCGAGGACGACCTCCACGAGCTGGCCGACGACGGCTTCACCCCGGTGTACATGCGCAACGCCACCGCGTTCGGCCACTCGCCACGGCTGCGCGCCGACATCGTGCTGAACAACCTGGTGGGCCACGCGCTGCTCTCCGGCGAGGTGCTGGTGCTCTCCGACGGCACGCCCTGGCGTCCGCTGGTGCACGCCGCCGACATCGCACGGGCCTTCACCGCCGCGCTGGACGCGCCGCGCGAGGCGGTGCACGACCGGGCGTTCAACATCGGCAGCGAGGCCAACAACGTCACCGTCGCCGAGATCGCCCACCAGGTCGCCGAGGCGGTGCCCGGCTCCGAGGTGGTGATCACCGGCGAGAACGGCGCCGACCCGCGCTCCTACCGGGTGGACTTCTCCCGGTTCCGCGCCGCGATACCCGGATTCGACTGCGAGTGGACGGTGAAGCAGGGAGCCCTCGAACTCGCCGACGCCTACCGCGGACACGGCCTGAGCCGCGAGGACTTCGAGCAGCGCTTCACCCGGCTCGCCGTGCTCCGCGCGGCGTCCGCGGCCGGCACCGTCGACGACACCCTGCGGCGGCGCCGGTGACCACGCCCGGCGAGGAGATGCACGCGCTGGTGGAGCGGCTGTACCCGCTCTGCCGGAGCATCACCGGCGACGGGGTGCGCGCCACCCTCGCAATCGTCGACGAGTACATCCCGCTGCGGATGCACGAGGTGCCGACCGGCACCGAGGTGCTCGACTGGACGGTGCCCCGGGAGTGGAACATCCGGGACGCGTACATCGCCGACGCCACGGGCCGCCGGGTCGTCGACTTCGCCGCGTCCAGCCTGCACGTGCTCGGCTACAGCGTGCCCGTGTCGGCGACCATGCCGCTGGCCGAACTCCGCCCGCACCTGCACACACTGCCCGGGCAGCCGTCCCTGGTGCCGTACCGCACCAGCTACTGGAAACCCGACTGGGGCTTCTGCCTGTCCCAGGAGACCCTGGACGCGATGCCGGACGGCGAGTACGAGGTGCGCATCGACTCCACCCTCGCCGACGGCCATCTCACCTACGCCGAGCACGTCGTCCCCGGGCAGGTCGCCGAGGAGGTCATCGTCTCCTGCCACGTCTGCCACCCGTCGCTGGCCAACGACAACCTGGCCGGCGTCGCGGTGGCGGTGTTCCTCGCCCGGGCACTGGCGGAGCGGACGCCCCACTACACGTACCGCTTCCTCTTCGCGCCCGGCACCATCGGGGCGATCACCTGGCTGGCCCGCAACGCGGAGCGGATCGACCGGGTCGAGCACGGCCTGGTGCTGGCCTGCGCGGGCGACCGGGGCAGCCTGACGTACAAGCGGAGCAGGCGCGGCGACGCGGAGATCGACCGGGTGCTGCGCCATGTGCTGGAGACCTCCGGACGCCCGCACCGCATCACGGAGTTCACCCCGTACGGCTACGACGAGCGGCAGTTCTGCTCGCCCGGGTTCGACCTCGGGGTTGGCTCGCTCAGCCGCACCCCGTACGCCGGCTATCCCGAGTACCACACCTCGGGGGACGACCCGGACTTCGTCTGTCCCACGGCGCTGGAGGACACCCTCGCGGTGTGCCGCGAGGCGTTCTCGGTGCTGGACCGCAACCGGCGCTACGTCAATCTCAGCCCGTACGGCGAACCGCAGTTGGGCCGGCGCGGGCTGTACGACGCGCTCGGCGGGCGCAGCGACGCCAAGGAGGCCCAGATGGCCATGTTGTGGGTGCTCAGCCTCGCCGACGGCGAGCACGGTCTGCTGGACGTCGCCGAGCGCTCCGGTCTGCCGTTCGACACCGTCGCGGCGGCGGCCGGCGCCCTGCACGGCGCCGGACTGGTCAAGGCGTGACGCGGATGACCACCCGGAGGGAGGCGACGGCGGGCGGCGGCGGGCACAGCACCCGCCGGGCCGTCGCCGGCCGGCTGTCCTGGGGGCTGGCCGACCAGGCGGCCTCCAGCATGACCAACTTCGCGGTGGGCATCTACGTGGCGCGCTCCCTGGGGCTCGCCGCCTTCGGTGTGTTCAGCCTGGCCTGGGTGACCTACGGCGTGGTGCTCAACGTCTCCCGGGGCCTCGCCACCGACCCCCTCGTGGTGCGCTTCAGCGGTGTGTCCGACACCGCCTGGCGGGGGGCGGTGGCCCGGTCCTCGGGCACGGCGCTGTGCACCGGCGCCGCCGTCGGCGCGGTGTGCCTGGCGGCGGGGCTCGCCGTCGGGGGCACCGTGGGTCCCGCGTTCGCCTGCCTCGCCGTGGTCCTGCCGGGGCTGCTGCTCCAGGACGCCTGGCGGTACGCGTTCTTCGCCGCGGGCGCCGGGCGGAAGGCGTTCGTCAACGACGTCGTGTGGGGCGTCGCGCTGATCCCCGCGATGGTGGTGGCCGCCCGGGTGGGCAGTGTGGCCGCCTTCGTGCTCGCCTGGGGCGGCTCCGCAGCGGTGGCCGCGGTGTACGGCTGCGTCCAGTCCGGCATCCGGCCCCGGGCGGGCGGTGCGCGGGCCTGGCTGCACGCGCACCGCGACCTCGGCTACCGCTACCTCGTCGAGAACGTCAGCAACAGCGGCGCGAGCCAGTTGCGGGCGTACGGCCTCGGCGCGATCGCCGGGGTCGGCGCGGTGGGCGTGATCCGGGGCGCCGAACTCCTCCTCGGGCCGTTCCTCGCCCTGCTGATGGGGCTCTCCCTGGTCACCGTGGCCGAGGCGGCCCGGGTGGTGCGGCGGGCCCCGCACCGGCTCGGCAGGTTCTGCCTGCTCCTCGGCGCCGGCCAGGCCGCCGCCGCGCTGCTGTGGGGCGCGGCACTGCTGCTGGTGCCCGACCGGGCGGGCGCGTTCGTGCTCGGCGACGTGTGGGCCGGCGCGTCCGCGCTCGTCGTGCCCGTCACCGTCGGCGTCGCGGGCGCCGGCCTCGGCACCGGCGCGGCGGCCGGGCTGCGGGCGCTCGGCGCGGCCCGCCGCAGTCTGCGCAGCCAGCTCTTCTCGTCCGCCTGCTACGTCACCGGCGGTCTCGGCGGCGCCGCCGCGGGCGGCACGGCCGGCTCGGCCTGGGGCGTCGCCGCCGCGACCGTCTGCGGATCGGCCGTGTGGTGGCTCCAGCTGAGGGCCGCCCTGCGCGAGCACCGGACCCGACCCGTCCCGGCCGCCGGCGCGGAGACCGCCCCGGACGCCGCGGGCGACGCAAGGAAACCATCCCCGAAGTGAGGACGCCATGACCGACCGTCCCAGGCTGAGCATCGGCCTGCCCGTCTACAACGGCGAGGAGTACCTGGCCGAATCGTTCGACGCCCTGCTCGGCCAGACCTACGAGGACTTCGAACTGGTCGTCTCCGACAACGCGTCGACCGACGGCACCGAGGACATCTGCCGCCGGTACGCCGCCCGCGACCCGCGCATCCGCTACATCCGGCTGCCCCGGAACATCGGCGCCGCGCCCAACCACAATCTCGTCTTCACCGAGTGCCGCGGCGAACTGTTCAAATGGGCCTCGCACGACGACCTGTACGCCAGGGACCTGCTGCGCCGCTGCGTCGAGGCGCTGGACGAGCGGCCGGAGACGATCCTCGCCCACTCAGGGCAGGCCGTCGTCGACGGCGACGGCCGGGTGAAGGTGGAGTACGCGTACGGGCTCGCCACCGACTCCCCGCACGCCCCCGAACGGTTCCGCAGCCTGCTGTTCGAGCCCGGCGGCGACGACTTCTACGGGGTGATGCGGGCCGATGTGCTGCGCCGCGTGAAGCCGCACGACAGCTACCACCATGCCGACCGCACCTTCGTCGCCGAGATCACCCTGCACGGGCCCTTCCACCAGGTGCCGGAACTGCTGTACTTCCGCCGCGACCACCCGACCAGGGCCGAGCGGGCGAACCCGTCCAAGCGCTCCCGCTGCGTCAACCTGGACCCGCGCCGGGCGGGCCCGCTGCACCCGACGCCCCGGCTGCTCGCCGAGTACGTCTGGGGCTTCGCCTCGGCGATCCGGCGGGCGCCGCTCTCGCCCGCCGACCGGCGGGAGTGCCGGCGCCATCTGGCCGCGTGGATGACGAGCCGGATCCGCCCGGGGGCGGGCGAACGGGTCGAGGACCGGGCCCCCGCCGACCCGGCGCGGCTCACCGTCTCCGTCGACGCCCTCGTCGCCGGCCGCGAGGGCAGGCGCGCGTGAGCGCCGTCCGCGTGGGGGTGTTCGGCCTGCTCGGCTCCGGCAACCTCGGCAACGACGGCTCGCTGGAGGCCGTGCTCCGGTACCTGCGGGCCGAGCACCCCGAGGCGCGGGTCGACGCGATGTGCGGCGGCCCCGAGACCGTCACGGCCCGCTACGGCGTCCCCGCGACGCGGCTGCACTGGTACCGCGGCGAGTACCGGACGGCCTCCCGGGCGCGTGCGATGGCGGCGAAGGGGGCGGGCAAGTTCGTCGACGCCTTCCGCACGGCCGCCTGGGTGCGGCGGCACGACGTGGTGATCGTGCCGGGCATGGGCGTCCTGGAGGCCACCCTGCCGCTGCGGCCGTGGGGCTTCCCGTACGCGCTGTTCCTGCTCTGCGCGAGCGGGCGGCTGTTCGGCACCGGGGTGGCGCTGGTCGGTGTCGGCGCGGCGCCGATCGGCAGCCGCCCGACGCGGGCGCTGGTGCGCTGGTCGGCGCGGCTGGCCGCCCACAGGTCGTACCGGGACGAGCAGTCCCGCGACGCGATCCGGGCGATGGGCGTGGACACCTCCCGCGACGCCGTCCACCCGGACCTCGCCTTCGCCCTGCCCGCTCCCCCGGCGGCCGCGGCCTCCGGTGGCACGGAGGGCACCGTCTGCGTCGGTGTCATGGACTTCCACGGCGGCGACGACGACCGCGCGCTGGCCGGGGAGATCCACCGGCGCTACCTCGACGGGACGACCCGCTTCGTCCGCGCGCTGGCCGAGGACGGCCGGCGGGTCCGGCTGCTCACCGGCGACGCCTGCGACGCCGCGGTGGTCGACGCGATCCTCGCCGCGGTGGACTCCCCGCTGGTCACCGCCGCGGAGGCGGACTCGCTCGCCGGCCTGATGGAGGAGACCGCGGCCGCCGGCACCGTGGTGGCGACCCGCTACCACAACCTGGTCTGCGCACTGAAGTCGGGCACCCCGACGCTGGCGCTGAGCTACGCGGCGAAGAGCGACGCGCTGATGGCCCGGATGGGGCTCGGCGCGTACTGCCATCCGGCGCGCGAGGTGGACGCCGGCCGGCTGCTGGAGCAGTTCCGGGAGCTGGAGCGCCGGTCGGACCAGGTCCGGCGCACCCTCGCCGAACGCAACCGGGCCGCCGCCCGCGAACTCGACGGCCATCTGACCGCCCTGAGCGCCGCCCTGTTCCCGGCGGCCGGCCGCGCATCCGCTCCCCGCACCCCTCAGGAGGCCTCGTGAAGGCGACCCCGGTCCCGGCCATCGCCGGGGCGTACCTCTTCGAACCGACCCCGCACGCCGACGAACGCGGCTTCTTCTGCCGCACCTTCGACGCCGAGGTGGTCCGCTCGGTGGGCATCGACCCGGACGCCTTCGTCCAGGACAGCCTGTCCCGCTCCGCCCGGGGCGTGCTGCGCGGCCTGCACCTGCGCTCGGGCGCCGGGGAGGCCAAGCTGGTGCGCTGCTCGTACGGGCGGATCTTCGACGTCGTGGTGGACCTGCGGGCCGGCTCGCCGACCTACCTCGGCCGGGCCTTCTTCGAACTGTCCGGCGAGACGCAGACGACGCTGTACATCCCGGCGGGATGCGCCCACGGGTTCCAGGCGCTGACCGGGACCGCCGACACCTCGTACCGGATCGACCGTCCGCACGACCCGGCCGAGGACGTGACGATCGCCTTCGACGATCCGGAGCTCGCCATCCCGTGGCCGCTGCCGGCCGCGTCGACGTCCGAACGGGACCGCAAGGCGCCGAGCCTCGCCGAGGTCCTCCAGCGCAGGGAAGGGTGACGACAGCGTGGACACCGAGGAGTTCCGCCTCCCCCGGTCACGGGCGGCCAACGAACGGCTGCACGCCCTGGTCCCCGGGGGCGCGCACACCTACGCCAAGGGCGACGACCAGTACCCCGAGGGCCTGGCACCGGTCATCGACCACGGCCTGGGCGCCCATGTGTGGGACGTCGACGGCAACCGGTACGTCGAGTACGGCTCCGGCCTGCGGTCGGTGAGCCTCGGCCACGCGCACCCCCGGGTGACCGAGGCGGTGCGGCGCCGGCTGGGCACGGGCGGCAACTTCGTCCGCCCGTCGGTCGTGGAGATCGAGGCCGCGGAGCGCTTCCTCGCCACGGTGCCGACCGCCGAGATGGTGAAGTTCGCCAAGAACGGGTCCGACGCGACCACGGCGGCGGTGCGCCTCGCGCGTGCCGCCACCGGGCGTTCGCGGGTGGCGGTCTGCGCCGACCACCCGTTCTTCTCCACCGACGACTGGTTCATCGGCACCACGCCGATGTCCGCGGGCATCCCGGACGCCACCAACGAACTCACCGTCTCCTTCCCCTACGGCGACCTGGCCGCCGCCGAGGCGGTGCTCACCCGGTACGCGGGCGAGGTCGCCTGCCTGATCCTCGAACCGGCCACCCACAGCGAGCCGCCGCCGGGATATCTCGCGGGACTGCGCGAACTGGCCGACCGGCACGGCTGCGTGCTCGTCTTCGACGAGATGATCACCGGGTTCCGCTGGTCCGAGGCCGGCGCGCAGGGCCTGTACGGAGTCGTCCCCGACCTCTCCACCTTCGGCAAGGCGCTCGGCAACGGCTTCGCCGTCTCCGCCCTCGCCGGGCGCCGCGAGCTGATGGAACTCGGCGGGCTGCGGCACTCCGGTGAGCGGGTCTTCCTGCTGTCCACCACCCACGGGGCGGAGACCCACACCCTCGCGGCGGCGATGGCCGTGCAGACCGTCTACACCGAGGAGGGCGTCACCGCCCGGCTGCACGCCCTCGGCGAGCGGCTCGCCGCCGGGGTGCGCAACGCCGCGGCGAGCGCGGGGGTCGGCGAGCACCTCCTCGTGCGGGGCCGGGCCAGCAACCTGGTCTTCGCGACGCTCGACGAGGCCGGGCAGCCGTCGCAGGAGTACCGCACCCTCTTCCTCCGCCACCTGCTGGCGGGCGGCGTGCTGGCACCGTCCTTCGTGGTGAGCGCCGCGCTCGACGAGGCCGACATCGCCCACACCGTCGACGTGGTGGCCGAAGCCTGCACGGTGTACCGGAAGGCGCTGGACGCCGGAGACCCCACTCCGTGGACCGGGGGCCGGCCGGTGAAACCGGTGTTCCGCCGCACCGTGTGAACCTCGCGGGGGCGGGGGCGGGGCTCGCCGCGCCCGCGGCGGGCCAGGCAGGTGCCCCCGCGTCACACGGGGAACGCCACAGGACCGGTGACGCGACATCACACGGACGCGCACCCCGGGGCGCGACCCGGCGGCCGGGGGCGCGGACCGGGCGCAGGCCGGGCGCCGCTCGCGCCGATGCCTGGGAACTTTGCCCGCCGGAGTGAGCCGTGGCGTCGCGTCAGGCGCGCCCGCGCCGGCCGGCGGACGCCATGCGGTCGAGCAGCCACGCGGTCGCCGGGACGACCGCCAGTGCGGTGCACCAGCCGCCGGCGGCGTCGGTCGCGTAGTGCGCGCCCAGCGCGACCTGGGCCCACCCCATGGCCGCCCCGGCGGCCACCGCCGCGCCGGCCAGGAGCGCGGTGCCGCGCCCCCTGCCGGTGCCGGGCCGGCCGGCGGCCAGCAGGGCCACCACGACGGCGAGTGCCGTGAGGAAGGCGGTGTGCCCGCTCGGGTAGGACAGGTGCCCGTCATGGATGGTGCGTCCCACCAGGGGCTTGAGCAGTTTCGTCACGGCCACGGCCGCGCCGGGGCCGGCCACCGCGAGCACCGCCGCACGGGGCCGCCGGCGCAGCAGGCACACCGTCACCGCGGCCGCGACCAGCACGGCCGCGCCCACGGGCTCCCCGAGGAAGTCCGTGGCGAGCGCCGCGCTCCTCGCGGACCCCTCCTCGGCGTACACGGCCGACGCGATCCACGCGTCCACCGTGCCGGGAGCGCCGGAGCCCGCGTACAGGAGGCCGAGCGCGGCGACCACCAGCGCGGCGGCCACGGCGGCGGTGCGGAGCCACGAGCGGTGCGGCGGGGGCAGCAGGGCGGGGTGCGGCGGGCGGGCGTCCCGCGGGGCACAACCGCCTTCGCCGGGTGCGGTGTTCGCCGCTCGTGCTCGCCAACCGACCACCGCTGTGCCCCCCGTGGTGTCCGCGCCGGTTCCCCACCGCGGCCGAACGGGGCCGGACCGGGCCCCGGCCGCGAGCTCGGGGAACCCGTCGCCCCTTCCGTCAGCCTAGCCAACGCGGGCCGTCGCCAGGGGCGTTCGCCGCAGGACACGGAACGCCACCCCCGTCCGACGGCCCGGCGGGACCGGGGCGGACGGCGTCCCGCCCGGGGTCCGCGGCGGCTCCCTGGCGACGTCACATGCCCTCTGTTCCGCCCCCGGTATTGACGCCCGATGAAACAACTCAATAGTTTCAGTATCTTCGACTCACAGGGGGGTTCCTGATGGACTCCGGCACAGCCGACACCACCACGGCCGTCGCACCGCACGCCCCGGCCTTCACCACGCACTCCCCCGCCACCGGCGAGCAGATCGCCGCGTACCCGGTCGACGGGCCGGAGGCGATCGCCCGCGCCCTGACGCGGGCCCGAGGCGCCCAGACGGGCTGGGCGGCGCTGCCGCCCTCCCGGCGGCGCGACCATCTGCTGCGCTGGAAGAAGGCGCTCGCCGACGACCTGGACACCGTGGCCGGCACCATCGCGGAGGAGACCGGCAAGCCGCCCGGCGACGCGGCGCTGGAGGTCGTGCTCACACTGGAGCACCTGGCCTGGGCCGCCCGCAACGCGGAGCGCGTACTGCGCAGGAGGAAGGCGGCCACAGGGCTGTTCACCGTGCACCAGCGGGCCTCGCTGGTGCACCGGCCGCTGGGCGTGGTCGGGGTCATCGGCCCGTGGAACTACCCCCTGTACACCCCGATGGGCTCCATCGGCTACGCCCTGGCGGCGGGCAACGGCGTGGTCTTCAAGCCGTCCGAACTGACGCCGGGGACAGCGGTGCTGCTGACCCGGATCTTCGACGCCGCGGTGCCCGGCCACGCCGGACTGCTGACCACGGTCACCGGCGCGGCGTCCACCGGGGACGCCCTGGCCCGGTCGGGCGTCGACAAGCTGGCGTTCACGGGCTCGCCGGGCACGGCCCGCAAGGTGATGGCGGTCTGCGCCGAGTCGCTGACCCCGTTCCTCGCCGAGTGCGGCGGCAAGGACGCGGTGATCGTCACGGCGGACGCGGACCTGTCGGCGGCGGCCGACGCGATCGTCTGGGGCGCGCTGAGCAACGCCGGGCAGACGTGCGCCGGCGTCGAACGGGTCTACGCCGTGCGGGAGATCCACGCCGAGCTGTGCGAGCGCGTGGTCGCGCGTGCCGGGGCGCTGCGCACCGGCGCGGGGCCGGACGCCGCCTACGGGCCGATGACGATGGCGGGGCAGGTCGCGGTGGTCGAGCGGCATGTGACCGGCGCGGTCTCGGCGGGGGCCCGGGCCCTGCTGGGCGGCCCGGACGCGGTGCGCCCCCCGTACGTCGCGCCGGTGGTGCTGGCGGACGTCCCGGAGGACGCGCCGGCGATGACGGAGGAGACGTTCGGGCCGGTCGTGGCGGTCAACGCGGTGGCCGACGTGGACGAGGCGGTCCGGCGGGCCAACGCCTCGCGCTACGCCCTGGGCGCGGCCGTCTTCTGCGGCGGCGGACGGGCCGGTGCGGCGATAGCGGCGCGGCTGCGGGCGGGGGCCGTGTCGGTGAACTCCGTGCTGGGCTTCGCCGCGGTGCCGGCGCTGCCGTTCGGCGGGTCGCAGGACTCCGGCTTCGGACGGATCCACGGCGAGGAGGGGCTGCGGGCCTTCACCGCCGTGCAGTCGGTGACCGTGCAGCGGTTCACCCCGCCGATCGCCCTGACCTCCTTCGAGGTGCCGGCCGCCGCACGGGAGCGCGCGGTGCGCATGGCCCGCGCGCTGCACCGGCGGCGCTGAGCGGCCGGGCGGCCCCCGCCGGGCCGGGACTCTCCCGCGGGCGGGAGGGTCCCGGCCGGTCAGGCGTCCAGCAGCGGGGCCAGGTAGCGGCGGGCGAAGGCCCGCGCCTGGTCCTCGTCCTCCATCTCGATGCAACTGGCGGGGTTGAGGAGGAAGGAGACCGCGACCCGCACCATGAGCTCGGCGACGGGCCGCGGGTCCTCGTCGGGGCGGCCCTCGGCCTGCTGGGCGCGGCGCAGATGGGCGGTCAGGTAGTTGACGGTGGCGGAGAGCGAGAAGCCGCCCTGCACGGTCAGGTAGGGCAGCACGACCTCGGGTTCGAGGCGGAGCAGCCCGCCGAAGAGCGGATGGGCGCGGGTGTGGCGCAGGGCGACCACGAAGCCCTCGACGACCCGCTCCTCCATGGTCGGCAGGGCGGCGACGGCCGCGTCGAGCCGCTCGAAGAAGCGGTCGAGCTCGCGCAGCAGAGTCGCCTCGACCAGCTTGTCCTTGGTCTGGAAGCGCCGGAACACGGTGACGCGGGAGACTCCGGCGGTCTTGGCGACGTCGTCCACGGAGGAGCGGCGCAGACCGAGCAGGGTGAACTGCTCCAGCGCGGCGTCGAGGATGCGCCGCGCCGTCGGGTCCTCCGTCCCGGAGCGGGCGGCGGCCCGTTCGAGGCCGGGGTCGTTCGTGTCGGTTCTCATGGCGTTCACGATACCGGCGAACACCTCCCGAAGAGACGGTGATACGCCTATCATTACTTCGTAACGCGACACGATCCCCGGAGGACCTGATGGGCAGTCGCCTCACCGAAGAACAGGCCGATTTCGTCGCGGCCGTCCGCGATTTCGCCAAACGGGAGTGCGGCACCCGGGAGCAGCGTTCCGCGCTGACCTCGGGCGGCCGCGAGGCCCACCACCCCGAGCTCTACGGCAGGCTCGCCGATCTGGGCTGGCTCGGGGTGTGCCTGCCCGAGGAGTACGGGGGCGCGGGAGGCGGCCTCGCCGACGCCTGCCTCTTCCTGGAGGAGACCTCGTACGGGATGGTCCCGGCCGGCGGCTTCGTCACCACGGTCATCGCCGCGAAGGCGTACGAGAAGTTCGGCAGCGAGCAGCAGCGGCGCGAGGCGCTGTCCGCGGCCGTGCGCGGCGAGGTGCTGGCCATCGCCATGTCGGAGCCGGGCGCGGGGTCCGACGTGGGGGCGCTGCGCTGCGCGGCGCTGCGGGAGGCCGACGGCAGCTGGGTCGTCGACGGCCAGAAGACCTGGATCTCCAACGCGCACTGCGCGAAGCACATCCTCCTGGTGGCACGGACCGGCGAGGACAAGCACGGCGGTCTGACCATGTTCCATCTGCCCGCCGGCACACCGGGGGTCGAGACGCGCCGCATCGACACCATGGGCGGACGGGAGGTCAACGACGTCTACCTCACCGGCGTACGGCTGCCCGCGGACGCCGTCGTCGGCAAAGTGGGCGCGGGCTGGCCGCAGCTGATGGCCGGGCTCAACCACGAGCGGCTCTTCCTGGCCGCCAACATGCTGGGCCTCGCGCGGCGTGCCTTCGACGACGCGCTCGCCTTCGTCCGCGAACGGGAGCAGTTCGGCCGGCCCGTCGGCTCCTTCCAGGCGCTGCGGCACCGGATCGCGGACCTGGCCACCGAGATCGAGTGCACCCGCCTGCTGGTACGGGAGACCGCGCTGGACTGCGACGCGCAGCCGGACAAGCTGTTCCCGCGCGAGGCGTCCATGGCCAAGCTGAAGGCGACCGAGCTCGCCAAGCGCACGGCCCTGGAGGGCATGCAGATGATGGGCGGCTACGGCTACAGCACGGAGTTCGACATGGAGCGGCACCTGCGGGCCGCCGTGGTGTCCACCGTCTACGGCGGGACGAGCGAGATCCAGCGGGACGTCATCGGCAAGACCTACGGCCTCTGAGGCTCCGCCGCACCGGCCGGCCGCACGCCCCGGGGGGTGTGCGGCCGGCCGGTGCGGTCCCGGCCGCCCAGGGTCAGGGCACCGACAGGCAGGCGGCTCGGGACGACGGAGGGGCGGGCGCCGCGCGGCGCCCGCCCCTCCGTCGTCCCGGCCCTGCCCCGGCGGTCAGTCCCGGTAGAGTCCGGCCAGCGCGTCGGCGTACTTGTCCCGGATCACCCTGCGCCGCATCTTCAGGGACGGCGTCAGCTCCCCGGTCGCCGGTCCCCACTCCCCGCTCAGCAGTTCGTACCGCTTGACCTGCTCGCTGCGGTTCAGACGGGCGTTGGCCGCGGCGACGGCCCTCTCCACCTCCGCCAGCACGGCGGGGTGCGCCGCCAGCCCGTCCGTCCCGCCCGCCGCCTCCACGCCGTGCGCGGCGGCCCACGCGGGGGCGGCCTCCGCGTCGAGCACCAGCAGGGCGACCAGGTACGAGCGGTTGTCCCCGTGCACCATCGCCTGGCCGATCAGCGGGTGTTCCTTGAGCGCGTTCTCCACCAGGGACGGGGCGACGTTCTTGCCGGTGGAGGTGATGATCATCTCCTTCTTGCGGTCGGTGAGCCACAGGTAGCCGTCCTCGTCCAGCCGGCCGATGTCACCGGTGGCCAGCCAGCCGTCCTCGTCCAGCGCCGACTCCACCGAGCCGTCGGACCGGAGGTAGCCGGAGAAGACGGACGCGCCCCTGACCAGGATCTCGCCGTCCTCCGCGATCCTGACCTCGACGGCCTCCACCGGGCGTCCCACCGAGCCGAGCCGGAAGCCGAGCCGCGGGCTGTTGCTGGTGGCGACGCCGGTGGTCTCGGTGAGGCCCCAGGCGTCCATGATGACGATGCCGAAACCGGCCCAGAACCTCACGACGTCCGCCGACATCGGTGCCGACGCGCTGGCCGACCAGGTCACCCGGTCCAGCCCGCCCGCGGCCAGCATGGGCAGCAGGACGTCCCGGCGGACCCGGCTGTAGCGCTCCTCCAGTTCGGCCGGCGGCACCTCGCCCCGCTCCCGGTGGCCGACGTGCTCCCGCGCCACTTCGAAGGCCTGGTCGATGACGGCGCGCTGCTCGGCCGGCATGAGCGACAGGACGCCCCGCACGGCGGCGGAGAGCTTCTCCCAGATCCTCGGCACACCGAAGAACTGCGCGGGGCGCACCTGGCGCACCACGGCGGCGACGCCGGTCGGGTCGGGACAGAGGTAGACGTGGGACGCCCGGTGGCAGGGCAGGTAGATGCCCAGCATCCGCTCGGCGATATGGGCGAACGGCAGGTAGCAGATGTGCTCGACGTGCGGGGGCAGCTCCACCACGGCGTCCAGCGCCAGGGCGTTGGCCATCACCTGGCGGTGGGTCAGGACGACGCCCTTGGGCTCGCCGGTGGTGCCGGAGGTGTAGACGACGGTCAGCGGATCGTCGGGGCGGGCGGTGTCCAGCTCCTTGGCGACGTGCTCGGGCACCGGTTCGCGCAGCAGGGCCGCGTACGCGAAGTGACCGCCCTCCGCGCCGGCCTCGGCCACCACCAGCCGCTCCAGCGGCGTACCGGCGTCGGTCAGCAGCGGCTCCCACACCGCGACCTGGGCCGCGCCCTCCACGACGGCGACGCGGGCACGGCAGTTGCGCGCGGTGTGGGTGATCTGCTCCGGGGCCGCCGTCCCGTAGACGCTGACCGGGACGGCACCGAGCCGGACCAGCGCCAGGTCGGACAGCCAGTGCTCGGGGCGGTTGGCCATCATCAGCAGCACGTGGTCCCCGCGGCCGACGCCGAGTTCCGCGTAGCCGGCCGCGAGGGACCGGGTGCGCTCGTGGACCTCCGACCAGGTGAGCGTCGTCCAGCCGCCCTCCGACCCGGCCGTCTGCCAGGACAGGGCGGGGAGTTCGGGGTGGAGCCGGGCGTTGCGGGCCAGCAGCTGCGGCAGGGTCCGGTCGGCCGGGGCGTCGGTGGGCTGGGGCGCTGAAGTCATCGGGGCCTCCTCGCGGGTCGGAAGGTGAACGTCCAGGGAGGCCGGGGCGGTGGGGCGCCCCGGCAGAGATGCCGGGTCGGGCGGCGGGGGATGCGGTGGCGCCGTGCCCGGACCGCCCGGAGTCCGGGCGGTGCAGGTGAGCGGCCGGATCGGGTACGGATACGGGTGCGGGGCCGGATCGGGTACGGATACGGGTGCGGGTGCGGGTGCGGGGCCGGATCGGCGGGCGGCAGGCGGCGGGGCGGGTGAGGTGCGGGCAGGTGCACGGAAGGGGCGAGGCGGATGCCGGGGGTGCCGCGAGCCCCCGGCACGGCGCACGGCTCAGGAGTCCGTGAAGGTCTCCCCTCGCTCGGCCATGCGCAGCAGCAGCCCGGGAGGCGCGAAGCGCTCGCCGTGCGCGGCGGCCAGTTCGCGGGCGCGGGTCACGAAGCCGGGCAGGCCGCCCTCGTAGCCGTTGACGTACTGGAGCACGCCGCCGGTCCAGGCGGGGAAGCCGATGCCGAGCAGTGAGCCGACGTTGGCGTCCGCGACCGAGACCAGGACGCCTTCCTCCAGGCAGCGGACCGCGTCGAGGGACTCGGCGAAGAGCATCCGCTCCGCCAGTTCGGTCAGGTCCGCGTGCTGCCGCCCGGAATCCGTGAAGTGCTCGCGCAGCCCCGGCCACAGGCCCGTGCGCCGGCCGTCCTCGGCGTAGTCGTAGAAGCCCGCTCCCCCGCTGCGGCCGGGGCGGCCGAACTCGTCGATCATGCGGTCCACGACGGCGTCCGCGGGGTGCGGGTCCCAGGTGCCGCCCGCCTCCTCCACCGCGCGCCGGGTCTCCTCGCGGATCTTCCGCGGCAGGGTGAGGGTGAGTTCGTCCATCAAGGACAGCACCTTGGCCGGGTAGCCGGCCCGGGCCGCGGCCTGTTCGACGCTGGCGGGGTCGACGCCCTCGCCGACCATGGCGACGCCCTCGTCGATGAACCGGCCGATGACGCGCGAAGTGAAGAAGCCGCGGGAGTCGTTGACCACGATCGGGGTCTTCTTGATCTGCCGCACCAGGTCGAAGGCGCGGGCGAGCGCTTCCTCGCCCGTCTTCTCCCCCTTGACGATCTCCACCAGCGGCATCTTGTCGACCGGGGAGAAGAAGTGCAGGCCCACGAAGTCGGCGGGGCGCTCCACCCCCTTGGCGAGGACGGTGATGGGCAGCGTGGAGGTGTTGGAGCAGAGCAGGGCGTCGGGCTCCACCACGTCCTGGATCTCCTCGAAGACCCGGTGCTTGAGGGCGGTGTCCTCGAAGACGGCCTCGATGACGGCGTCGCAGCCGGCGAGGTCGGCGGCGTCGGCGGTGGGGGTGATCCGGGCGAGCAGCGCGTCGGCCTTCTCCTGCGTGGTGCGGCCGCGCGAGACGGCCTTGGCGCACAGCTTCTCCGAATACGCCTTGCCCCTGGCTGCGGCCTCGGGCGTCACGTCCTTGAGGACGACCTCGATGCCGGCCCGGGCGCAGGAGTAGGCGATGCCCGCGCCCATCATCCCGGCGCCGACCACGGCCACCCGGGTGACCGGGCGCTGTTCGGGGCCCCGGGGGCGGCCCGCTCCCGAGTTGACGGCCTGGAGGTCGAAGAAGAACGCCTGGATCATGTTCTTGGTGATCTGCCCGGTGACCAGGTCCGTCAGGTAGCGGGCCTCGATGACCTGCGCGGTCTCGAAGTCGACCTGGGAGCCCTCGACGGCGGCCGCCAGGATGTTGCGCGGTGCGGGGCAGGGCGCGCCGCCCGTCCGCTTCCTCAGCAGGGCGGGGAAGGCCGGGAGGTTGGCGGCGAACTTGGGGTTCGCCGGGGTGCCGCCGGGGATGCGGTAGCCGGGGACGTCCCAGGGCTGCCGGGACTCCGGGTGGGCGTCGATGAACGCGGCTGCCCTGGCGAGGAGTTCGTCGGGTCCGGCGGCGATCTCGTCGACGAGCCCCGCGGCGAGGGCGCGGGCCGGCCCGTACTGGGTGCCTTCCAGGAGGACCTTCCCGAGGGCGTCGGCCACGCCGAACATGCGGACGGTGCGGGTCACTCCCCCGCCGCCGGGCAGCAGGCCGAGGGTGACCTCGGGGAGGCCGACGCGGGCGGCCGGACTGTCCAGCACCACCCGGTGATGGCAGGCGAGGGCGATCTCGTAACCGCCGCCGAGCGCGGCGCCGTTGATCGCGGCGACCACCGGCCTGCCCAGCGTCTCCAGCACGCGCAGCGAGCGCTTGACCCGCATCCCGGCCTCGTGGGAGGCGGCGGCGGTCCCGGGGGTGACGGCGATCAGGTCGCGGAGGTCGCCGCCGGCGAAGAAGCTCTTCTTGGCGGAGGTGACGATGACGCCCCGGATCTCGTCGCGGCGTTCGGCCAGCCGCGCCGCGACGGCGTCCAGCGAGTCGATGAAGGCCGCGTTCATGGTGTTGGCGGACTGGTCGGGGTCGTCGAGGACGAGGGTGACGACGTGGTCCTCGGACTCTACCCAGCGGATGGTGGAACGGCGTGCGGTGGTGTCCATGGCTGATGTCTCCCGTGACGGCGGACTGCGGCGGAGTCGGGCGGCGGCGGCCGGTCAGAGGCGCTCGACGACGGTGGCGATGCCCATGCCGCCGCCGACGCACAGGGTGGCGAGGCCGTACCGCTTGTCCTGGCGCTCCAGTTCGTCGACGAGGGTGCCGAGGATCATGGCCCCGGTCGCCCCGAGGGGGTGGCCCATGGCGATGGCGCCGCCGTTGACGTTGACCTTGTCGAGCGAAAGGCCCATGTCCGCGGCGAAGCGCAGCACCACGGCGGCGAACGCCTCGTTGATCTCGACGAGGTCGATGTCGCCGATGGTCAGCCCGGCACGCTTCAGCGCCTTGCGGGTGGCCGGGGCGGGGCCGGTGAGCATGATGGTCGGGTCGGCGCCGGAGACGGCGGCGGAGACGATCCGGGCGCGGGGGGAGAGGCCGCCGCGTTCGCCGGCCTCCTTGCTGCCGATGGCGACGAGGGCGGCGCCGTCGACGATGCCGGAGGAGTTGCCCGCGTGGTGGACGTGGTCGATCCGCTCGACCCAGTGGTACTTCTGGAGGGCGACGGCGTCGAAGCCGCCGAGGTCGCCGATGTCCGCGAAGGACGGCTTCAGCTTCGCGAGCGAGTCGGCGGTGGTGCCGGGGCGCATGTGCTCGTCGTGGTCGAGGACGACCAGGCCGTTGCGGTCGCGCACCGGCACGACGGAACGCTCGAAGCGGCCGTCCTTCCACGCCGCGGCGGCCCGCTCCTGGGAGAGCGCCGCGTACTCGTCGACGTCGTGCCGGGAGAACCCCTCCAGGGTGGCGATCAGATCGGCGCCGATGCCCTGCGGCACGAACCCGGTGTCGAAGTTGGTCATCGGGTCCATCGCCCAGGCGCCGCCGTCGCTGCCCATCGGGACCCGCGACATGGATTCCACGCCGCCGGCGAGGACGAGCTCCTCCCAGCCGGAACGGACCTTCATCGCGGCCATGTTGACGGCTTCGAGGCCGGAGGCGCAGAAGCGGTTCTCCTGGACGCCCGCGACGGTGTCGGGCAGCCCGGCCGCCATGGCGGCGATGCGCGCGATGTCGGAGCCCTGGTCGCCGACCGGGCCGACCACGCCGAGGACGATGTCGTCGATCTCCGCCGGGTCCAGGCCGGGGAACCGGCGCCCGATCTCGTGGATGAGGCCGACGACCAGGTCGACCGGCTTGGTGCCGTGCAGGGCTCCGCCTGCCTTCCCGCGTCCGCGCGGGGTGCGGATCGCGTCGTACACGTACGCTTCGGTGCTCACCTTGGGGTGCCTTCCGTGTCGGGTCTGGAGGAGCCTCGTGCGGGCGGCGCGGGTGCCGCCGAGGGGAGCCGGCCGGTTCAGCCGAGGAGGGAGCGCCCGATGATCTCCTTCATGATCTCGGTCGTCCCGCCGTAGATGGTCTGGACGCGGCTGTCGAGGAACGCGCGGGCGACGCGGTACTCGGTCATGTAGCCGTATCCGCCGTGGAGTTGCAGGCAGCGGTCGACGGTCCGCTTCTGGAGTTCGGTGGCCCACCACTTGGCCATCGAGGCGTGCGCGGTGTCGAGTTCGCCCTTGGCGTGGTCGGCGATGCAGCGGTCGAGGAAGGCCCGGGTGACGGCGCACTCGGTGGCCAGTTCGGCGATCTCGAAGCGGATGTGCTGGAGGCGGGCGAGCGGGCGGCCGAACGCCTCGCGCTCCTTCACGTACCGCGTCGTGTCGTCCAGGATCTCCTCGGCGGCCGCGGCGGCGCCGACGGCGATGGCCAGGCGCTCCTGGGCCAGGTTGGTCATCAGGTGGGTGAACCCGCCGTTCAGCTCGCCGAGCAGGTTCTCCTTGGGGACGCGGACGTCGTGGAAGAAGAGTTCGGCGGTGTCCTGGGCCTTCTGGCCGATCTTGTCGAGGTTGCGGCCGCGTTCGAAGCCCTCCGCCCCGCGCTCGACGACGAACAGGGAGAGGCCGTGGGCGCCGCCCTCGGGGGTGGTCCTCGCGACGACGACCACGAGGTCGGCGAGGATGCCGTTGGAGATGAACGTCTTCGAGCCGCTCAGCACCCAGTGGTCGCCGCGGTCCTCGGCGGTGGTGCGGACGCCCTGGAGGTCGGAGCCCGCGCCGGGCTCGCTCATGGCTATCGCGGTCACCGTCTCGCCGCTGCAGAATCCCGGGAGCCAGCGCCGCTTCTGCTCCTCGGTGCCGAGCGAGGTGAGGTACGGGCCGATGATGTCGTTGTGCAGGCTCAGGGCGAGACCCGAGGCGCCGGCGCGGGCGAACTCCTCGATGAGGACGGCGCTGTAGCGGAAGTCGTCCGTCCCGCCGCCGCCGTACTCCTCGGGCACGGACATGCCGAGCAGGCCCCGGCGGCCCGCCGAGCGCCACACCTCGCGGTCGACGATGCCGTCCTTCTCCCACTGCTCGTGGTGCGGGACGACCTCCTTGGCGAGGAAGGTGCGCACGGTCTCGCGGAAGGCCTCGTGGTCGGGGCCGTACAGGTCTCGTCGCAGGGTCACAGCCAGCTCCTGACGCGTTCGATCAGCCGGGCGGGGTCGGGGCCGACGGGGGTGACGTTGAGCATGGTCACGCCCGCGTCGCGGAAGACGTCGACGCGGTCGCGGACGTAGCCCTCCGGGCCGGCCAGGCAGAGCCGTTCCAGCAGCTCGGCCGGGACGGCGGCCTCGGCGTCCTTCCTGCGTCCGGCGAGGTAGTGCTCCTGGATGGCGGCCGCGGCGGGCTCGTACCCGTAGGAGCAGACCAGGTCGTGGTAGAAGTTACGGCCGGGCGCGCCCATGCCGCCCACGTAGAGGGCCACGGTGGGGCGCATCAGGTCCCGGACCGACTCGGCGTCGTCGCCGATCGCCAGCAGGCCGCCCGCCACGACCGAGAGCGGGCCGAGCGCGGGGTCCCGGGAGGCGGCGCCCTCGGCCAGCGACGGTCCCCACACCTTTGCCGCGTGTTCGGGGACGTAGAGGAACGGCAGCCACCCGTCGGCGATCTCCGCGGTCATCCGGACGTTGGCCGGGCCGAGCGCGGCGACGTAGACGGGGACGGTCTCGCGGACCGGGCGGTTGAGCAGCTTCAGCGGTTTGCCGAGCGTGCCGCCCTTCTCGGCCGGCAGGGGCAGGTCGGTGATGCCGCGGTGCTCGATCACCTCACGGCGCAGGATGCGCCGCGACAGCTCGATCACCTCGCGGGTGCGGCCCAGCGGGCGGTCGTAGCGGCGGCCGTGCCAGCCCTCCACGACCTGGGGGCCGGAGGCGCCGACGCCGAGAAGGGCGCGGCCGCCGCTGACGGCGTCGAGCCCCGCCGCGGTCTGGGCGATCAGCGCGGGGGTGCGCGAGTACACGTTGAGGATCGCCGAACCGATCCGCATCCGCTCGGTCTTCGCGGCGAGGTAGCCCATGACCGTCGGGGAGTCGAAGCCGTACGCCTCGGCCACCCAGACGGCGTCGAGGCCCGCGGCCTCCAGCGCGGCGGCGGCGTCCGCCGCGGTGCGGGGGTCGGCGGCGTAGGTCAGGGGTGAGGAGAGTTCCATCAGCAGGCGTCCTTCAGCAGTTCGGGCACGCCCCAGTCGCGGGCCACCTCAGGGGTGTGGGCGCCGGGCGCGGCCGGCGGCCGGCGGAGCGTGCCGGGGGTGCTCGAGAAGCGGGGCGCGGGAGCGGGCTGGGTGATGCCGTGGGCCTCGGTGTAGGTGCCGCGTGCCGCCAGGTGCGGGTGGGCGGACGCCTCGCGCAGGGAGAGCACGGGCGCCACGCAGGCGTCGGTCCCCTCGAAGACGGCCGTCCACTCGGCACGGGTGGCGGAGCGGAAGCGGCTGGTGAACAGGGCGCGCAGAGCAGGCCAGTTGCGCGGGTCGGTCCGGTCCGGCAGGTCCTCGCCCGCCACGCCGAGCAGACGGACGAACACCGCGTAGAACTGCGGTTCCAGGGCTCCGACCGCCATCCAGCCGCCGTCGGCGGTCTCGTAGACGTCGTAGTGGGGGCAGCCGCCGTCGAGCGTGTTGCGGCCGCGCCCGTCCTGCCAGGTGCCCTCGGCGAGCATGCCCCAGAACAGGGCCGTGAGGTGCGCGGTGCCGTCCACGATCGCGGCGTCCACCACCTGGCCGCGGCCGGTGGTCCGCGCGGTGAGCAGGGCGGCGAGGACGCCCGTGGTGAGGTAGAGGGAGCCGCCCGCGTAGTCGCCGAGCAGGTTGGCGGGGAAGACCGGCCGGCCGTCTCGGGCGCCGATCATGGACAGGGCCCCGGCGGTGGCGATGTAGCCGATGTCGTGTCCGGCCGTGGGGGCGAGCGGGCCCGCCTGGCCCCAGCCGGTCATCCGGCCGTAGACGAGGGCGGAGTTGGCGGCCAGGCACTCCTCTGGTCCGACGCCGAGGCGTTCGGCGACACCCGGCCGGTACCCCTCGATCAGGATGTCGGCGCGTGACGCCAGCGCCCGCACCCGGTCCGGTCCGCCGGGGGACTTGAGATCGACGAGGACGGAGCGCTTGTTGCGGTTGGTCACGTCTCGGGCCGGGTCGCCGCCGAGCGGCGAGGGGCCGGGGCGGTCGACCCGCACCACGTCGGCGCCGAGGTCGGCGAGGAGCATCGCGGCGAACGGACCGGGGCCGATCCCGGCCAGCTCGACGACGCGAACGCCGTCGAGCGGGCCGGCCGCGGGGGGATCCGCCGCGGGGCGCGGCGGGCCGTCCGCGGCGGGGCCGGGCGGGTCGGTGGTGTTCCGGCTCATGGGTTCCCTTCTCGATGCAGGGCGGATTCGTCGCCGCCGACCGGGGGCTTACTGAGCGTTCGCTAAGAACGTAGGAGCGGGTGACCCCGGGGTCAACTCCTCGTGCGGGACTTGTTTTTCCGGATCGGGACCGGGACAGTGTGACCATCGGAGACCGGCAGTCCGGACTTCACTGAACGAACGCTAAGGACACGGAAGGCGGCGCGGGGGATGCCCGGCCGTACGATGTCGCCGATCGCCGCCCGTCCCGAGGAGAGCCCGTTGACCACCGAGCCGAGCCAGGACACCACGCACCCGGCGGAGCACTGGCGCTCCTACGGACCGCTCGACCTCCACCCCATCCTGATCAACGCCATGGAGGCCTTCAACGAGCAGGGCTACCACGGCACTTCGGTACGCGCGATCGCCGGCCGGGTCGGCGTCACGGTGCCCGCGCTCTACTACCACTACGAGAACAAGCAGGCCCTGCTGGCGACCCTGCTGGAGACCTCCATCAAGGACGTCCTCGACCGCTGCCGTGCCGCCGCCGGGGAGGCCGGTCCCGACCCGCTGGCCCGCTTCTGCGGCATGGTCGAGTCGATCGTCCTCTACATGGCCCACCGGCAGCAGCTGGCGTTCCTGGACACCGAGATCCGCAGCCTGGAGCCCGCCAACCGGGCCCGCTACGTCGCCCTGCGCGACTACCTGGAGCACATGCTGCTCGACACCGTCGAGTCCGGACGGGCCCAGGGCGTGTTCACCACGCCCTTCCCGGCCGACGCGGTGCGATCGGTGCTCGTCATGTGCCAGGGGGTCGCCAACTGGTTCCGCGAGGACGGTCCGCTGACCGCGGAGGAGGTCGCCGAGCGGCATGTGCTGATGAGCCTCGGCACCGTGGGCCACCCCGGCGCCGTCTCCGGCGGCACCGGGCTGCCGCTGCCCGGGCAGTCCGCCGGGCGGTCCGGCGCCCTCGCCCGTGCCGCCGCCCCGCGCACCGCCGGCTGACCGCCGGGCGGCCCCCTCGACGCCCCACCGCACCGCCCGACGAGAGGACACCCGCATGGACCCGCACGACGCCCGCGCACGGTTCCACGAACTGCGCGCCGAGGACGGCCCCGTCGGCCCCGCCGAACTGGACCGGATATGGGCGGCGCTCGACACCGTCCGCCCCGAGGAGATCCTCGGCGACTGGACCGGCGGCGAGTTCCGGACCGGCCACCCGCTCGACGGCATGCTGGAGAAGGCCGGCTGGCACGGCAAGTCGTTCGACTCCCTGCACGACGTCAAGCCGCTCGTCTGCCGCGACGCCTCGGGCGCGCTGTACTCCGACACGGAGCTGGGCCAGGGCGAGGCCAGCCTGTGGACGGTGGAGTTCCGCGGGGAGACGACGGCCACCATGGTCTACGACGGCCGGCCGGTGCTCGACCACTTCAAGCGGGTCGACGACACCACCCTGATGGGGATCATGAACGGCAAGGGCATCCCGCCCGAGGGCCCGTACTACTACTTCTACCTCGTACGCGACCCCGCACCGGCGCCGCGGGCGGACCGGCGGACCGGCGAGGGCCCGTGAGACGGGTCCGCGCCGCGGTCGCCGAGGCGCCCGGCGCCCCGTTCACCGTCCGGGACGCCGAGCTGGAGGCGCCCCGGCCCTGCGAGGTCCTGGTGAGGATGACGGCGGCCGGTGTCTGCCACACCGATCTGGGGATGCGGGACACCTGGCCCCGCCACCTCACCCCCATGGTCTTCGGCCACGAGGGCGCCGGCGTGGTGGAGGCGGCGGGCGCAGACGTCACCGGCGTCGCGCCCGGCGACCGGGTCTGCCTCACCTTCGCCAGCTGCGGCAGCTGCGAGCAGTGCGCCGACGGCCACCCGGCCTACTGCCTCGCCGCGCGGGCCAGGAACTTCTCCGGCGGCCGGCCCGACGGCACCACCCCGCTCTCCCTCGGCGGCGCGCCGCTCCACGGCGCCTTCTTCGGCCAGTCGAGCTTCGCCACGCATGCCGTCGTCCACGCCCGGGGCGTGGTCCCGGTCCCGGCCGACCTGCCGGCCGAGGTCGCCGCCCCGCTGGGGTGCGGCGCCCAGACCGGCGCGGGCACGGTGCTCAACCGGCTGCGCCCCGCGCCCGGTTCCTCCCTCCTGGTCCTGGGCGCCGGCGGCGTCGGGCTCAGCGCGCTGATGGCCGCGGTGGCCGCGGGCTGCGGCCCGGTGATCGCCGTCGACCCGGTCGCCTCCCGCCGCGACCTCGCCGTCCGGCTCGGCGCCGCGGCGGCCCTAGACCCGGCGGACGGCCTGGTGGCGGCGGTCCGCGAGCTGACCGGCGGCGGAGCGCACCACGTCGTCGAGACCACCGGGCGGCCGGAGATGGCCCGCCGCGCCGTCGCGGCACTGCGCCCCCGCGGCGCGCTCGCGCTCCTCGGGCTCGGCGGCGAGGTGACGTTCGACGTCATGGGACTGCTCGCCAAGGGCGTGCGGGTGCACGGCGTGATCGAGGGCGACTCCGACCCCCGCCGCTTCCTCCCCGAGCTGATCGCCCTGCACCGCCGCGGCCTCTTCCCGCTCGAACGGCTGGTCACGACCTTCCCGTTCGAGGAGATCGGCGCGGCGGTCGCGGCGATGCGGGACGGGAGCGTCGTCAAGCCGGTGCTCACCTTCCCGTGACGCCCGAGCCCGCCGGGGATCGGCGGGGCGGGGAGTCCTGGGCGAGGGCCCCGGGCATACGGACCCGGCGCCGACCGCTGCGGCCGACGGGCGTCCGAAAGGGCGGGTCACGGAGACGGCCCCGCCCACGCGGGGTCCGTGCCACCGGGACGGCCCGGCGGAGACGGACCCCGCGCACGGCCCCGGACCGGACCGGCAGCACGCCGGCGAACCCGCCGCGGCCGTCGTCGCGATGCGGGCGCGATGCGGGACGGGCGCGCCGTCACGTGACACCCTCCCGGCCGGGCCCGCCGCGCGGTGGCCGACAGCCGGGGGACGGGCCCGTCCGCCGCGACGGTCCGGCGCGGGCGGACGCCCGCCGACGAACCCTGCCCCGGCCCCAACCGCCCTCGGCCGCGCAGCGCCTCCCGCCCTCCCATGGGGCGGGCGGCGCGGAATCCCGGCTTCCTCACCCGGTGTGATTGACTGCTCCGCATGGCCTCCGCCTCCCCGTCCGGCCATCCGGCCGCGGCCGCCCGCACGACCGCGGCCACCCGCCCCCGCAACCGCAGGCGGACGATCGTCGACGTGGCCGGGCGGGTGTTCAGCGAGCGCGGCTACCACACCGCGTCCATGGAGGAGATCGCGGCCGGCGTCGGCATCACCGCGGCCGCCCTGTACCGGCACTTCCCCAACAAGTACGCGCTGTTCGCGGAGTGCGCGGGCGGCATGGCGGACGGGCTGGTCACCGCGCTCGACGAGGTGCCGGACGGGGCGGCCCTCACGGAGGTCCTCGCCCCGGTCACCCGGGTCACCGTCGCCCACCGGGCCTCCGGCGGCGTCTACCGGTGGGAGGCGCGCTACCTCGGCCGCGAGGACCGGCGGCGGCTGGGCGCCAAGTTCCGTCTCCTCGTCGAGCGGGTGGACGAGGCGGTGCAGCGCGAACATCCGCTGCCCGACGGGCAGCTGCGGGCGGTGGCGGCGCTCGGCGCGATCGGGTCGATCACGATGCACCGCACCTCGATCGCCCCGCGCCGGGCCGAGGAACTGCTGCTCGCGTCCGCGCTGCGGGTGGCCGCGACGACGGGTCCCGGGGAGCGCCGGCCGGGCACCCGCCCCGTCGAGCCGCCCGCCCGGCCGGTGCCCCGCACCCGGCGGGCGGAGATCCTCGCGGCCTCCGTCCCGCTGTTCGCCCGGGACGGGTTCGCCAGCGTCACGAACGGGCAGATCGCCCGGGCGGTGGGACTCACCCCGTCGGCGCTCTACCGCCACTACTCCGGAAAGCTCGACATCCTGGTGGCGGCCTGCCTCCAGGCGGCGGGCCTGCTGGCCCAGGGGGTGGAACGCGGCCTCCAGGACGTGGCGGACCCGCACGACGCGATCGCCGCGCTGGCCGCCACGTACGTGGCCTACTGCTTCGAGCACACCGAGCTCACCAGCGTCGCCGAGGCCGAGCTGCCGGGCCTGCCGGCGGACCTGCGGCAGCCGCTGCTCCTCGCGCAGCGCGAGCACATCGCCGTCTGGGAGCAGCAGTTGCGCCTCGCCCGCCCGGAACTCGACCCGCGCCAGGCCCGGGTGCTGGTGCACGCGGGCTTCGGTGTGGTGGTGGAGGCGGGCCGGCGCCTGCGGTGGCGGGACGGCCCCGGCCACCGGGAGGACGTGACGACCCTGGTGGTCGGTGCGCTCGGTCTGTAGCCCCTACGGGAGGACGACGTCGCGGCCCTCCCCGCCGTCGGCGGTGTCCTTGCCGGGGCCTCCGTACAGCAGGTCGTCGCCGGCTTCGCCGTGCAGCATGTCGTCGCCGTGGCCGCCCAGGAGGACGTCCCGGCCGTCGCCGCCCATGACGTGGTCGTCGCCGGGGCCCGCGTCCACGAAGTCGTCGCCCTCGAAGCCCTCGATCATGTCGTCGCCCCGGCCGCCCCACATCCGCTGGCCGTCGGCGTCGCCCATCAGGTGGTCCGCGCCGTCGCCGCCGATCAGCACCCCGGGCCCCATGACCATGTCGTCCCCGGCGTCGCCCAGCACCGTGCGCGCGGTGTGGGCGTGCAGTTCGTCGTCGCCGGGGCCGCCGCTGACGGTTCCGATCCCGGGGCTGAAGGCCGCGATCGTGTCGTCGCCGTCGCCGAGGAAGGCGTCGATCCGGTCCGGCCGGGGGCTGTCCGCGGGCAGCCGGCAGACGACGGTGGTGTCGTCCCCGTCCCGGGAGTACGCGCAGTGCTCGCCCGGTTCGAGCGGGACCACGTCGCGGAAGCCGATGTGCCGGATCCCGTCGCTGGTGTACATCGAGTAGATGCTGAGGTCGTTGGCCTGGCCGGGGGCGGCGGTGAAGACGATCGACTGCGTCGCCCAGTCGGCGGCGACCCGGGCCGTCGCCCCGGTGGTGGCCGCCGCTGCCGGGGCGACGGCGAGGCCCGCGGTGAACAGTGTCAGGGCGACCGCGCCGGCGGCGGCTCGGTTTCGGTTCATGAGACCTCGTCTCGGTGAAGTGACAGGGGACCGACGTGTGGTGCGTGGTGCTGCCGGGACCGGACGGACCGGTGTGAAGGCAGTCTCCTCCGTCGGCCCGGATGCGCAAGACCGCGAACTGACGCGGCGTCATGATCGGCGGGCGCCTCTGTCACCAACTTTGTTTGTTTCATTGACATTTCCTCCCGGGGGCCTACCGTGGGAGCGCTCCCACAACAGCCTTGCAACTGGAAGGAGTTCCCCCCACATGCGCAACCACCGTTCGTCCGTGACACGTTCGCGGTCGCCCCTGCACCGGCCCCTCCAGGCGCTCGTCATGCTGATCGCCCTGGTCGCGGGCGCACTGACCTGGTCGGCACCCGCCCAGGCCCACGGCACCGTCGTCGACCCCGCCTCCCGCGCCTACCAGTGCTGGAAGGACTGGGGCAGCAAGCACATGGACCCGGCCATGCAGACCCAGGACCCCATGTGCTGGCAGGCCTTCCAGGCCAACGCCGACACCATGTGGAACTGGATGAGCGCGCTTCGCGACGGTCTCGGCGGCCAGTTCCAGGCGCAGACCCCCAACGGAAACCTCTGCAGCAACAACCTCTCGAGGAACGCGAGCCTGAACGTGCCCGGGCGGTGGAAGACCACCGCCGTCACCGACGATTTCACGGTCCACCTCCACGACCAGGCGTCCCACGGCGCCGACTACTTCAAGGTCTACGTGAGCAAGCAGGGCTTCGACCCCCGGACCCAGAGCCTGGGCTGGGGCGACCTCGACTTCCTCACGCAGACCGGCAGCTTCGCCCCGGCGAAGGACATCACGTTCCCCGTCCGGACCTCCGGCTACACCGGACACCACGTCCTGTTCGTGATCTGGCAGGCGTCCCACCTCGACCAGGCCTACATGTGGTGCAGCGACGTGGACTTCGGCTGAGCCGGAGTGCGCCGCACGCACCGCACCGGCCGGACGGCACGACCCGCCGTCCGGCCGGCAGGGGCCCCGCCGGGGCAGGAGGCCGTGGAGCCTCCTGCCCCGGCGGGGCCGGCGGCGCTCTTCCCGGCCGGGCCGGCGGCTCAGGCCGCGCGGTTCCCGGTGGGGATGGTGATGGGGGTCGTCTTCCCGGAGGACCCCTTGTTGAGGAACAGCATCGCCAGCGCCCGCACGAACTGGTCGAACATGTAGAACGTGCCGGGCATCACCGGGGAGAGCCCCTCGCGGAAGAGGATGAACGCCGGCCACGCGGTGCGGACCAGGGCAGCCGCCGCGTAGTCGCGCTTCAGCCCGAGCCAGTCGCCGACCTCGTTGCTGAGGACGTAGCGCACGAACTCGTTCAGGAACCCGCGGGTGACGCCCAGGTCGATCTGCGCGGTCAGGCCGAGCAGGTCCTCGGCGAGCTCGATGCCCTCGGTGGACGGTGTGAGGATCGGGTCGAGCACCCGGGCCGCCTGCCGCTCGGCCTCCGCCCAGGTCTTGGGGATGTGCTCGTACGGCACGCCCAGCAGGTGGACCGCGACCTGCCAGTGGTGCAGGAACGCCTCCTGGTCCGCGGGCGGGTACGGGATCTTCCAGTCGAGCAGCTTGCGGTGGACGTAGGTGCCGAGGCTGTGGAAGGTGACGAGGATGTCGGCGGCGCTGATCGGGATCGTCTCGTCGGCCACCGCCCGCCAGTGCGGCGACTGCGGCAGCAGATGACGCACCGCGGCGTGCACCACACGTGTCTTGTTGGCGGTGACGACGAACTGCCCGTCCGGCTTGAAGGCGTTCAGCTCGGCGAGGTCGTAGCCGAAGGTGAAGGTCTTGGCCGCGCGGTCCTGCATGTCGGCGCCGCCCGCGGACCAGTAGACGCTCTTGGCCTCGCGCGGGATCACCGTGCTCATGATGCCGCTGCCGAGGCCGTACAGCATGAAGAGATAGGTGTCCCGGCGCCGGTTGAAGTCGGCGGCGCGGGCCAGCTTGGCGGGATCGGCCCAGGAGGGCATCCGGTTGACGCGCCCCAGGTAGGCCGCGAAGTCGGCGGGCAGGCCGCCGGGCAGCGGGTCGTTGTTGTCGACCCAGGACTCCCAGGCGGTGTTGATCGCGGGCACGTGCCCGTTCTGCAGCATCGAGACCATCAGGGGGTCCGCCGCGTCGTCCCAGATCCACTCGGGACCGGTCCCCGCGGCGGCTCCCTTGGCCGATCCCGTCGACGCCCAGGCCTGGGCGGGGTTCGCGAGGCCCACCAGGCCGAGCGCGACACCGAGCGACAGGGCCTTGCGCCTGCTGAGGTTATCCATTGACTTACCTGCTTCCCTGATGGGACAGATGCTTTCAGGTGCCTTGGCAGACTTGCGAGTTGCGCGATCCGAGCATGCGCACGCCCGTCGCACAGATGTGATTTTCGATTAACATAGCGAGCCGTGTCGCGGTCGGCAATGGTGGTGACACAGGGGCTTGCGCCCAACGTCCGTACGGCGTGCGGGCGTTCGCCACCCGCCGGGCGAGGGCGGACGGCCCGGGCGCACAGCCCCCCGGAAGCCCTCGCTCCGCACCGGCCGGACACGCCGCGTCCGGCGCCGCGGCGCACCGGCGGATCCGGAGCGCTTGATCCCGCGCGACCCCTGGCGTTCATCGCCCGCCTGTGCTCCCCTGATGAAACAGCGAAGCACATTCAGTTTCATCGTATCTACCGGGGCCGGTCCCCGGGAACCCGACGAGGAGTGCGATCGATGGACGAACTCAGCAGGCGGAAGATGCTGATCACCGGCGGAACCCTGGGGGCGCTCGGGGCGCTGGGGGCGGCCTCGCCCGCTCACGCACGAGCCCTGTGGACCTGGGCGCCGAGCGGCTCGGTGGCGGGCCGGGGAGCCGGGCTCGACCCCGAGTACGTCTGGGACGAGGAGGCGGACCCCGTGCTCGCCGCCGTGATCGAACGCGGCGACGTCCCCCGGGTCAACGAGGCGCTCCGTCAGTGGACCCGCAACGACCAGCCCCTGCCGGCCGGCCTGCCCGCGGACTTACGGGAGTTCATGGAGTCGGCCCGGCGGCTGCCCTCGTGGACGGACCCGCGCAAGCTCCAGGCCGCGGCCCGCTTCACCACGAAGCGCGGCATCTACACCGGGGCGCTCTACGGCCTGGGCAGCGGGCTCATGAGCACCGCCATCCCGAGGGAGGCGCGCGCCGTCTACTACTCCAAGGGCGGCGCGGACATGAAGGACCGCATCGCCAAGACCGCCCAGCTCGGCTACGACGTGGGCGACCTGGACGCGTACCAGCCGACCGGCGGCATGATCGTGACCGCGGTGAAGACCCGGATGGTGCACGCCGCGGTACGGCACCTCCTGCCGCAGTCACCGGGCTGGACGCGCACCAGCGGCGGGCAGACCATCCCCATCAGCCAGGCCGACATCATGGTCACCTGGCACAGCCTGGCCACGTTCGTCATGCGCAAGCTGAAGGACTGGAGGGTCCCGGTCACCACCGCCGAGTCGGACGGCTACCTGCACGTCTGGCAGGTCACCGCGCACATGCTCGGCGTGCCGGACGAGTACATCCCCGCCTCGTGGGCCGAGGCGGAGGCCCAGTCCCGGCAGGTCCTCGACCCGGTCCTCGACTCCACGCCCGAGGGCATCGCGCTGACCGACGTCCTCCTCGACATCGTCGCCGAACTCGACGCGGGCCTCACCCGGCCGCTCGTCAACGCCTTCGCCCGCTACACCCTGGGCGACCGCACCGGAGACCTCATCGGGCTGGACCGGGAGCCGTTCTGGCAGCCCCTCATCAGCTCCGCGTGGCCCCTGCTGGTCGCCTTCCGCGAAGGTCTGATCCCGCTGCCGCTGATCCCCCAGGCGGCCTGGACAGTGGAGGAGGCGCTCCGTAGGTTCGTGCTGCTCTTCCTCTCCGAGGGGCGGGGCATCCGCCTGGAGATCCCCGACGCCAACCGCCCCTCCTGAGCAAGCCCCCAGCCCGAGCCACGCCGGCCGCCCCTTCCGGGCCGTGTCCGGCGCCACCGGGCGGAGGCCGCCTCACCGGCGCGCCCCGCCCGGTGCACAGCACCCCGGAGCACACCCGGCGGAACCGGCCGGGCCCGAGAACCCGAGTGGAGACGATGACGACCCCGCCCAGCGACGACGACGCCGGCACCGGCCGGCCGGAACGGCACGACACCGGCCCGCGGCCCGTCGGCAGACGCCGGTTCCTCGGGTACGTGCTGGCCGCACCCGTCCTGACGACCGCGGCTCCGCTCGCCGCGGCGTCCGGCGCACGGGCGGACCAGGCGCCGGAACGGGCGGGCATCCCGTCACCGGAGATCACCGAACTGGTCGACCTGAACGACGTGATGACTGCGGCCGCGCTCCCCACCTCGGGGCTGATCACCGTCGAGGTGCGCCCGGACGGCACCGTGTCCTTCGCCCTGCCCCGGACCGAGGTGGGGCAGGGCATCACCACCTCCACGGCCATGCTGATCGCCGAGGAACTGGACGTCCCGCTCGCCCGGGTGGACGTCACCCTGGCCGGCGCCCGCCCGGAACTGCTGTTCAACCAGCTCACGGGCGGATCGAACACGACGTTCTCCACCTACACCCCGATCCGGGTCGCGGCTGCCGTCGCCCGCGCCCGGCTGCTGCGGGCGGCGGCCGGCGAGTGGGGGGTCGCCGTGACCGAACTGACGTGGCGGGACGGGGTCGTCAGCGGCCCCGGGAACCGTGCCGCGGACATCGGCGCGCTCTCCCGGAAGGCCGCGGCCGCGACGACGGAGCAGGTGTCCGTCCGCCTGAAGGAGCGCAGCGCGTTCACCGTCGTCGGGCAGCCGCACGGACGCGTGGACGCCCTCGCCGCCGTCACCGGCCGCAAGACGTTCACCATGGACCTGGACGTCCCGGACGCCCTGCCGACCATGGTGTGCCGGCCTCCGACGATCAACGGCAGGGTCGGCTCGGTGGACAACCTGCCCGAGGTCCGCGCCATGCCCGGGGTGACCGACGTCGTCGTGATCCCGACCGGAGTGGCGGTGCGGGCGGCCACCTTCGGCCGGTGCATCGACGCGGTGCGCGCGCTGCGGGTGTCATGGCGCCCCGGAAGCGCCGAGGGCGCCTCCGACGAATCCGTCCTCCAGGGGCTGCACCGCGCCGAACTGCCGCTCGGACTGCCCTCGTTGACCCCGAGCGTCGAGGAGCGGTTCACCTTCCGCTTCCGCAGCAACAGTGCGCTGGAGCCGAACTGCGCGATCGCCGACGTGCGCCCCGGCCGCGCCGAGATCTGGTCGAGCCTGAAGGCGCCCATCGTCGCGCAGCAGGCCGTCGCCGCCCGGCTGGGCCTCCCGCTCGGTGCCGTGACCGTGCACGTCACCGAGGGCGGCGGCTCCTTCGGACGCAAGCTCTTCTCCGACGCGGCCATGGAAGCCGTCGAGGTGTCCCACCGGATCGGAAAGCCGGTGAAGCTGATGTGGCACCGCGCGGACGACGCCCGCCAGGGACGCACCCACCCCATGGCCACCTCACGCGTCCGCATCTCCTACCTCGGCGACACCGTGCTCGGCTACCGGCAGCGGCACACCGGTGTCTCGACCGACCTCGGCCACGGACTCGGGGAGATCTTCACCGCGCTGGCCGCGCGGCTGCCGGTGGGCGACATCGGCTTCGCCGAGACGTTCTTCCAGCTCTCCCAGTCGATGCCGTACGAGTTCGGCGCCAACAGCCGGCTGCTCGCCGAGACCGACAAGAGGTTCAACACCGGCAGCATGCGCGGCGTCTACTCCCCCGACGTCACCTGCGCCCGGGAACTCCTCGTCGACCGCCTCGCCGCGAAGATGGGCAAGGACCCGTACCGCTTCCGGCGCGGCTTCCTGCGCCACGACCGCCACCGGGCCGTGCTCGACGCGGCCGCGGAGGCGGGGAACTGGGGCAGGAGCATGCCGGACGGCACCGCCCAGGGCATCGCCTTCCACAGCGAGTACCACTCCTGTGCCGCGGTGCTGGTGGAGATCGACTGCCGCCCCGAGACGGTCGGCCGCCCCGTCCGCGACGGCGTCTCGGGCCCCCGCGTCACCAGGGCCGTCGTCGCCGTGGACGTCGGTCTCGCCGTCAACCCGCGGGGTCTCCAGGCGCAGATGACAGGCTGTCTGATGGACGGCATCGCGCTGGCACTGACCTCCAGCCTGCACCTGCGCGACGGCCACTTCCTCGAAGCCAGCTGGGACAACTACTTCTACACCCGGCAGTGGAACACGCCGCCCGAGGTGGAGGTCGTCGTCATGCCCGGCACCGGTGACGATCCGGGCGGCGCCGGCGAACTGGGCGTGGCCCCGTCGTTCGCCGCCGTGGCCTGTGCGTACGGCCGTGCCACCGGCACCATGCCCACCGAGTTCCCCGTCAACCACGGCACGCTCTCCTTCGAGCCCAAGCCCACCGTCCCGCCCGTCCCCGCCTCTCCCACGGACGGTCTCGACCACGTCCGCTGACCCACCCTGGAGTTCCCGTGCCTCAGCACACTTTCCGCCTCAACGGCGAGCAGGTCACCGTCGACGCGGCGGACGACGAGCGGCTGCTGTGGGTCCTTCGCGACATCCTCGGTCTCACCGGGCCGAAGTACGGCTGCGGCATCAACGTCTGCAAGGCCTGCACGAGCCATCTCAACGGCCGTGCCGCCAACCCCTGCGCCATCCCCGTCGGCGATCTGGAGCCGTCCGACGAGGTCACCACCATCGAAGGGCTGGCGGCCACCGCGGGCGCCGGACTCCACCCGATGCAGGAGGCCTGGCTCGACCTGGACGTGGCACAGTGCGGCTACTGCCAGCCCGGCCAGATCATGGCCGCCGTGGCCCTGGTCCGCCGGGTGAAGGAGGAGGGCCGCGGCGTGACCGACGCGGATCTGGACGGCATCCGCAACATCTGCCGCTGCGGGACCTATCCGCGCATCCGCGAGGCGATCAGGGCGGCCGCGGAACGGATGTGAGCCCCGGGGTCCCGGGGCTCCGGGGATCCGGGGCCTCTGGGGACAGCGGGGGCGTGACCCGGGGAGCGGGACCCCCGGGGCGCGCCTGCCCAGCCGGACGCGGAGGCTGTCCGCCCAGCGTCCGCCGACCGCGGGCGCGGGACGCCGGGCGCCCCTCGCGGGGACGGCGCGACGCACCGCCGCACGCGGCCGGCGCGCGCCGGGCGCCGCCCTGGCCGCAGGGCGGACGAGGCGGCCGTTCACGCCCCCGGCTCCCCGGGCTCCGCGCCCGCGTGCTCCGGCCCGCCGGTGCGCAGGAGCGCCGCGGGGAGTTCCGTCCGGCGGCGTATCCCCAGCTTGCGGTAGGTGCTGGTGAGGTGGGTCTCCACGGTGCGCCGGGCCAGGTGGAGCAGGTCGGCGATCTCGGTGTTGGTCCGGCCGCCCGCCGCCAGCTCGGCGATGCGGCGCTCGCTTCCCGTCAGGGCGCCCGAGCCGGTGCGTGCCTGCGCCGGGCCCCGGGCGCCGCCCTCGCGCAGGGCGTGGCCCGCCAGGGTGAACAGCCGTACCGCGCCCTTGCGCCGGGCCAGTTCCGCCGCCTCGCGCAGACGGTCGCGCGCCCGGCCGCGCTCCCCCGCCGCGAGGAGCTGGCGGCCCTGCGCGAGCAGTGCCTCGATCAGCTCCGTGCCGGTGTCGGCAGGTGCCTCGCGGAGGATGTCGACCGCCTCTCCCGCCAGCTTAAGCCCTCGCCGGCCACCGGTCGCACCGCCCAGGACGCGCAGGGCGCGGCCGACCGTCCGGGGCGTGTTCCACGTCTGGGCCAGGCGCAGTTCCTCGGTGGCCAGCGCGAGCGCCTCGTGACCGCCGCCCGTCGACAGGCGGCACTCCGCGGCCGCCGAACGCCACGGTGTGACGACCGGGCTGATCACCTCGCGGGCCGCCTGCCGGCGCCCGCACTCGAGGAAGTCGTGGACCGCGCCCGCGGGGTCCCCGGCGGCGGCGCGCTGCACGCCCCGGGCGTACAGGAAGCGGTTCAGCTCCCAGGACTCCGGCGCACGGCCGAGGTCGAAGGCGTTCGCGAGACGTTCCGCCTCCTCGGCCCTCCCCGTGTGGACGAGTGCCATGAGCACGTGGGCGTCCCGGTTGGAGGGGCCCTCGCGCGGACGGGCCGGGGCGGGGCTGTCGCCGCGCACGGTGGCGAGCAGCGCGGCGTGGTCGCCCCGGGCGGCGGCGATGTCGGCCCGGGTGTTGAGCAGGGCGTGCTGCATGGGGTGGAGCAGGGCGGGATGCTGACCGGCCAGGCCGCGGTCCACGAGGCGTTCGGCCTCGTCGAGTTGGTCCGCCCACTGGGCCACCGCTGCGGCCGTGCCCAGCAGGAACGGCTCGGCGAGCGGGTCGGCGGGCTGGGCGAGCAGCGCGCGGACCTGTGCCATCGCCTCGTCCGCGGAGATCAGCGCGGCGGTCGCCGCGTACCGCACGAGGAGGATCTGCCCGGCGGTGCCGACGCGTTCCGGTGAGCGTCCGCCGGTCTCGCGCATCCGGCCGTACGTCTCCTGGCGCGCGGCCAGGTCCAGGTCGGAGAGGAGCGCGGTGGCGGTCTGGACGGTGCGGGTGAGTCCCGGGTGGCCGCCCAGGCGCCCTTCCGTGCGCCGCAGCACCTCCAGGGCCGTGCGGATCTCGCCCCGGCCGGCCAGCGCGGTGCCGAGCGCGACCGCCGCCCGGACCCGGTCCCGCGGCTCGGCGGGCAGGTGCTGGGCCTCGGCGAGGCGGGCGATGGCGGCGGCCGGACCGGCCGACGCGTATTCGAGGGAGCCGAGTTCGGTGAGCAGCCGCTGGCGCAGGTCACCGGCGAGCGGTTCGCCCAGGGACCGGCGGAGATAGCCGGCGGCGTCCTCGGGACGGGCGGCGTGCACGGCGACCGTCGCGGCGTCCCGCAGCACGCGCAGCGCCCAGGGCAGGCCGACGGGCGGGGTACGCAGCAGATGCCGGGCGACGGCCTCCACCCGCTCTCCCCGTTCCAGCATGGTCTCCGCCGCCGCCCGGTGCGCGGCCTCCCTGCGGGAGGTCGGCCAGCCGGTGAGCACCGCGTCGCGCAGCAGCGGGTGGGCGAAGCGGGGCCGGCCGAGGCTGTCGCGGCGGAGCATGCCGATCCGTGTCATGGCGGTGAGCCAGCCGGTGACCCTGGCGGGGTCGGCCCCGGCCGCCACGGCGATCAGTTCGACCGGGTCCGCGCCGGAGGTGCCGGAGGTGTCGGCCGGGTCGTCGCGGGTGTCCGGGGTCCGGCCGGGTGGCCGGGCGTCCCGGCTGCCGGGGTGGTGGGGGCCGGCCGTCCCCTCGTCCGTGCACAGGGTGCCCTGCGCCCGCCGCCGCCCGTCGGGAGCGGGGACGGGAGGGTGCGCCGGGGCAGGGGCGGAGGCGGTGTCCGCGGCGGGGGCGTACGCCGAGGCCGGCGGGTTGTCGCCCGCGTGCCCCGGGACGGCGTGTCCCGGAACGGCGTGCGACGGGGAGCGCTGCGACGGGACGGAGTGCGCCGGGGAGGGTTGCGGCGCCCCGTGATGCACGGCGGCCTCCCGCGACGGTGCGCGTCCCGCACCCGCTGCGGCATCCGACCACGGATGCCACTCCTCACCCGCCGCGGCTCCCCGCGACAGGGCGTGCCGGACGTCCCCGGGGGCGGCGTCCGGAGTGTGCCGGGTGCCCACGGGGAGGCCCGGGCGGTTCCGCCCGGGGTCCGACGGGTCGTCGGGCCACGCCTCTTCCAGTGCCGCGAGGCAGCGCGCCACCTCGGCCGTCGCCCGGCCGGCGCTCTTCAGCCACCACGACACGGCGGCCGGGTAGCCACCGGGGTACAGCGCGGCGCAGGTGTCGGGCAGTTCGGGGAGGTCCTGCGGAGCGGAGCCGTCGGTGCGCGGGTGGCTTCCCAGGTCGTCGAGGAGCGCGTGGAGCAGCATCGGGTTTCCCGCACCGGCCCGTACGCACTCCGCGGTGCGGCGCGGCCCTGCGGCGGGGAAGGCCGCCCGGACGAGGGCGGCCGCGGCCGTCTCGCCGAGCGGTGCCAGCGTGTGGGTGCGGACGAGCGACGGCGGCAGCGACTGGGCGAGCCCGGCGGGTCCGGGGTCGATGTCGTACTGGCTGCGTTCGCCGGCCACCAGCAGTACCGGTAATCGGTCGACGCGCCGCACGGCCTCGCGCAACCAGCGGCGTGACGGGGCGTCGGCCAGGTGGACGTCGTCCACTGCCATCAGCACCGGGCCCTCGTCCGCGTACGAGAGCAGCAGCCGCCACAGCCGTGCCGCGCTGCCGCGGTCGTCACCGCCGGGCGTCACGTCGAAGAAGTCCGGTACCGGGCCGAGGAGTTGCAGCACGGTGGCGAAGGGCACCCCGGTGTCCTCGGGCGAGCAGCGCGCACGCAGCACGCGCAGTCCGCGGTCGGCCGCGTGCCGGACCGCGGAGTCGAGCACGGCGGTGCGGCCGGTGCCGGTGGCTCCCTGGAACAGGACGAGGCCGCCGCTGCCCGCGCGGGCCCGCTCCGTCTCGGCGGCGAGCAGTGCCGTGGCGCGGTCGCGTTCGCGGAGCGGTCGGGTCATCAGGGCCTCCTGTGTGCATCGTGCTCTCCCCCGGTGGGTGAGACGCCGGAATCCGGGCGGGGGATGGTGTGAGGTGGCGCACCCCACCGGTTCCGGGGGAACGGCCCGCTTCGCGGGGAACCCCCTCCCACCTGCGACGACGCGGGCGTGGTCGTCGGCTCGTGGTGCGGGTGGCGGCGGGTCTCGTGGTGCGGCTCGTGGTGGTCCACGATTGCGTGCCCGAGGCCGGTCGCAGAAGTGTGGAACGTGCTCATCCGCACCTGGCCCGCGCTCCACGGCGGGCCGCTGAACAGGGGACACGGTTGCTCAACTCACCCCGGACCACGACCACGTCCATGTCCGCCGCCGGCAGCGGCCGGGTGGTCGGCACCGCCGGCCGGCGGGTGCCGGTGGCGGTCTCGGCCACGGACCCGATCAGCCGCGAGGGCGCGGTCAGCCAGTTGCGGCGGCACCCCGAGATCGAACTGCGCGAGGACTCCGGCCCCGGCACGGTCGCCCTCCTCGTCGAGGACGCCCTCGACGAGGCGGCGCTGACCCGGATGCGCAGAATCGTGCGCAGCGAGGGGTCGCGCGCGGTGCTCGTGGTCGGCGCCATGCGGGAGAGCGAACTGCTCGATGTCGTCGAGTGCGGTGTCGGCGCCATCGTGTGGCGCCACGAGGCCACCGCCCACCGGCTGGTGCAGGCGGTGCTGGCCGCGTCCCGCGGCGACGGCGACCTGCCGGCCGACCTGCTGGGCCGGCTCATCGACCAGGTGGGCACACTGCACCGCGGCGCGGCGGGCCGCCCCGGCGCCCCCTCGCTCGGCCTGACACCCCGTGAGGTGGACGTCCTGCGTCTGGTCTCCGAGGGCCTGGACACCGGTGAGATCGCGGGCAAACTGTCCTACTCCGAACGGACCGTCAAGAACGTGATGCACGGACTCACCACACGGCTCCACCTGCGCAACCGCGCGCACGCCGTGGCATATGCCCTGCGCGAAGGCTACATCTGACCGGCGGGGCAACCGACAACGGGCCCGGGTGTCCGCGCGGGCACGTCCCCCTGCCCGTGCGCCGTCCCCCGCGTGCCTGCGGCGGGCACGGCACGCGGGGGACGATCGAGGACGGACGCCGGGGCCGGGTGGTGCCGGCAAGGGCGGGCGGAGCGGGAGCGCGGGCGTGATCCACGAGGTGGACGAGATCCTCAAGGGCCTTCTGGAGGGCGGGTCGTTGACGGGGTCCGGGATCGAGGTGTCCTTCGAGGCGCCCACCCGTGACTGGGCGGCCCGGCGCAACGCCCCCGTGGTCAACACGTACCTGTACGACATCCGGGAGGACGTGGCCCGTCGTCAGCGCGGCCAGATGGCGGTGCGCGACGAGCGGGACGTCGTGGTGCGCCGCAGGCAGCCGCCGCGCTGGTTCCGTCTCTCGTACCTGGTGACGGCCTGGACGAAGACACCGCAGGACGAACACCGGCTGCTGTCCGCCGTGCTCGCCACCCTGCTGCCCCGCGAGGTGCTGCCGCCGGACGAACTCCCCGGCTCGCTGCGGGCGCTGGGCCTGTCCGTGCCGCTGACGGTGGCGGGCATCCAGACGGAGTCACGGTCGCTCGCCGAGATCTGGTCGGCGCTGGGCGGCGAACTGAAGCCGTCCCTCGACCTGGTGGTGACCGCGCCGTTCCCCGCGTACCCGGAGTACGACGCGGGTCCGCCGGTCACGGAGGGCGCGACGGTCCGGGTGAACGGCATCGACGGCGACCCGGCCGCGACGGGCCGGTCCCACCGGCCCCACCAGGTGGCCCGCGCCCGCGAGGCCCGCGCGGCCCGCGCCGCCGCCAGGAACCCGGCCGGGGGCGTGCCCGGGCCCTCGCGCGACGGCGCGGGGGCGGCCACGGGCGGGAGCGAGGTGCCCGCGCCGGGCTCCGGCCCCGTGCGCGGGGACGACGCCTCCGGTCCGGCGGACCCGCGATGACCGGCCACGCCCACGCCGCACGCCCCGCCCCGCGGTCCCGCCCCCTGCCGGGCGGCCCCCCGGCCGCCGGTGATCCCGCTCCCGCCCTGCTCGACCGCCTGGTCGCGCTGCGGGAACGGGTGGCGGCGCTGGTCGAGCACCGGTCGGCGGGCGATCCCACCGCCGACGACCCGCTCCGGGGCCTGTTCCTCTCCGACGAGGCCGTACGCCATCTGCTGCACGGGCGGCCCGGCCCCACGGGCGACGGCGACTCCCCCGTCCCGTGCACCGCCGTCGGCGGCGTCGACGGCACTCCGCGTCCGGGCGACCGGCTGTCGCTGCTGGCCGAGCGGGCAGGGCTGACCGCGCTGGACACCGCCCTGCTGCTCATCGCCCTCGCCCCCGACGTCGACCGCGGCTTCGAGCCGCTGTACGCCTACCTCAACGACGACGTGAGCCGCCGCCGGGCGACCGCCGGGCTCGCCCTCGACCTGTGCGCCGTGCCCGCGCACGCGGCACGGGCCCGTGCACGGCTGCACGCCTCCGCGCCGCTGCGCTCGCTGGGGCTGCTGGAGGTCGACGAGCCCGAACGGCCTTTCCTGAGCCGGTCACTGCGCGTCCCCGACCGGCTGACCGGGCACCTCCTCGGCGACGACACTCCGGACGCCGCGCTCACCGGCCGGCTGCAACCGCTGCCCGTCCCACCGCCGGGCGCGTCCGCGGGCACCGCGGAAGCGCCCACCGCCACCGCCGCCACCACCGACCCGGGCATCACAGACGCCACGGACGTCACGCACTCCGCGGACGGCGCAGACCCCCGGGCCACCCCGGACGCCGGAGCCGCCCCCACCACCGCCGAGCCCCCCGCCGAGCCCCCCGCGGAGCGCACCCCCGCCGCTCCCGCCGACCCGGCCGGGGAGTTCACCCGCAGGCTGGGCGCGGTGCTCGGGGGCGGGCCCCTCGCCGTCTACCTGCGCGAGGAGCGCGAGGGCGACGGCCTGGCCGCCGTCGGTGCCGCTCTCGCCGCCGCCGGGCTCGACGCGCTGTGCTGCCCTGACCCCGGGGAGCGGGTGCCCGAACTGCTGCGGGAGGCCCGCCTCGGCGGGCGGGCCGTCGTCGTGCCGGGCCTGCCGGAGGATCCGGGCCCCCTGATGCGGACGCTGATCTCGGCGGACGACGTGACCGTGCTGGTGACCGACCCGCGCCCCTACGACCCTCACTGGTCGCCCGTCGACCCGCTGGTGCTGGAGGCGCCGGGCCGCCTCGCGGGCGGTGCCGCGGCCTGGCTCGCCGCGCTCGGCGACGACGCCGACGGTTTCGACGTGGCGGCCACGGTCGCCCCGTACCGCCTCGGCGGCGACCGCATCCGGCGCACCGCGCACGCTGCCCGCGCCCTCGCCGCGTTCGACGGCGGCCCGGTCACCGCCGCCCATCTGCGCCTGGCCGCCCGGCGGCAGTCGGCCTCCGGCCTGGAGAGCCACGCCCGCCGCATCCGGCCCGCCGTCGACTGGCGGGACCTGGTGCTCCCCGACGGACCCCTCGTCCAGCTGCGCGAACTGGCCCTGCGCGCCCGGCATCGCGACCGCGTGCTCGGCGAGTGGCGGCTCAGTGCGGGCGGCGGGCGCGGCCGGGGTGTGCTCGGCCTGTTCGCGGGTGAGTCGGGCACCGGCAAGACGCTGTCGGCGGAGGTGGTCGCGGCCGATCTGGGGCTGGACCTGTACGTCGTGCAGCTGTCGTCCGTCGTGGACAAGTACGTCGGCGAGACCGAGAAGAACCTGGAGCGGATCTTCACGGAGGCCGACCGCACCGATGCCGTGCTCCTCTTCGACGAGGCGGACGCCGTCTTCGGCAAGCGTTCCGAGGTCAAGGACGCCCACGACCGGTACGCCAACATGGAGAGCGCCTACCTGCTCCAGCGTCTGGAGTCGTTCGACGGCATCGCGCTGCTCACCACCAACCTGCGTGCCAACATCGACGAGGCGTTCACCCGCCGTCTGGACCTGGTGGTCGACTTCCCGTTCCCGGACGCCGGGCAGCGCCTGGCGCTGTGGCGGCACGGGCTGGCGCACGTCCCGTCGGCCGACGGGATCGACCCGGCGCCGCTGGCCCGCGACTTCGAGCTGGCCGGCGGGTCGATCCGCAGCGCCGTGGTGACCGCCGCCTACCTGGCCGCGGGGCGCGGCGGCACGGTCGCGGCGGCCGACCTCCTGGAGGGCGCCCGCCGCGAGTACCGCAAGGCGGGCCGGCTGGTGCCGGGCGAGGGCGGCTGGTGACGGGACCCGGGTGACCGACTCCCGGGGGCCGGGGGCCTCCGGGAGCCGGTCACAGCCGGACCGGCCGGCGTCGGCCGTCCCGCCCGGACCGGGGCCGGCCGGAGGTCACGCGGGCGGCCGCCCGGGGTGGTTCCGGCCTCCGCCGGTCACCCCGGACCTGGAGGGCGGGATCCGGGCACGTCACCCGGCGGAGCCCGGCCCCGCGAACTCCCGGTGGGCGGCCGGGTACTGCCGGGCGAGCACGGCCTCGGCGCGCTCCCGCAGCAGGCCGGGGACCGACTCGCGGCGGTCGTGCAGGCACCTGGCGACGGCGCGGGCGTCGCCCTCCCACGGGTGCTCCCCGCCGACCTCGTGTGCGGCGGTCCAGACCGCGATCCCTTCCTCCGGGGTGTGGCGCAGCAGTACGGCGAGCGCCGCGGAGAGCGCGGCGGAGGGCCGCGGCGCGCCGAACACCCCGCGCTCGTCGATCATGTGCCGGGCGATCTCGGCGCCGGCGGGCGACGAGGCGTCCTCGCAGAGGCGGGTGAGGACGAAAGCGTACGTGCCGGCGTCGAGGCGGTGCCTGTCGCGCCGCAGCAGGTCGAGCACGAGCGGTGCGAAGTCGTCCGTGAGACCGGACCGCCGGAGCGCGGTGTCCACGGACCGGTAGAGCGCCGCGAGGTCCGCGTCCGCCATCCCCGAACGCGGCCCCAGCCACAGCCGCAGCAGGTCGTGCGCGAGGGAGGTGGCGGGCTCCCCGTCGCCTCCGCCCATCGCCAGGACGGCGGGGCCCAGGGCCGCGAAGACGGGGTCCATGGCGTGGCGGACCACCGTGTCGGCGGTGCCGCCGGACACGTCCATCTTGTGCCACAGCTCCGCCCAGTACGACCGCGCCCAGTGCGTCGACTCGGCGGGCACACGGAACAGCCAGCGGTTGTCGACCGGATCCGGGGGCGTCAGTTCCCCGGTGCGCGGGGCGATGTCCAGGTCCCGCACACCGTCCTCGCCGTAGGTGCGCCCGACCGTCATCGACAGGGCGAACTCCGTCCACTGGAACTCCGTGAACGACGAGCGCCACAGCAGCACGTGCCGGTGCCACACCCCCGCCGGGTCCCCCGCACCGGGGAAGAGCGCGGACGCGGTCGTGCCGCCGCCGAGCAGCAGCACGACGAGCACGAGGTTGGCGCCGTAGATCCCGTGCCGTGACGAGACCCGCAGGGGTCGCGGCCGGTATCCGGGGAACGGGTCGTCGGACCGCAGGGACTGCTCGTACAGCAGCCGGGTCAGCAGCTGCGCCAGCTGCCGCCGCTCGTCCGGGGGCAGCTGTGCGACGAGGGACGTGGCGAAGCGCAGCATCTGCCGGGACGAGAGCGGGGCGTAGGACAGCAGGGCGTACGCGAAGCCGTCGTTGACGGGGGTGTGGCCCAGGCTGACGGGCGACTGCTGGCCGCGCAGGCCGCGGAGCACGTGGAGCGCCAGTCGGACGGCCAGGTACTCGCCGAAGGTGGCGTGCAGGAACTCGTAGGTGGCGAGCTGCCGTTCGTCGCGCAGGGCCTGGGCCCGCTGGATGAAGAAGAAACGGCCCAGTGCCGTCTCGGAGGTGGCGAGCGCGCTGCGGAACGAGGTCGGGCGGGGTTCCGGTGCGAGGCGGAGGAGCGCCGCGAGGTCCTGGTCGAGCTCGTCGGCGGTGACCCACTGCCGCTGGCGGTTCAGCACGGCGAACGCCACCAGCGACAGGCGCTGCAGTTCGCGTTCGACGCGTTCGGCCTCGTCGGGGTGCGCGGCGGCGTCCCCGTCGTCCCGGGAGACCTCGCGCCGGGCGAACGACGTCAGCAGTTCCTCGTAGAGGTGGGCCTCGTCGAAGGGCCCCTCCCCTTCGCGCTGGAGGCCGTTGTCGGCCGCGTCGTAGAGGGCGAGCATGGTGAGCAGCAGGGGCTGGGCGGACAGGGCCGCGTGCCGGGCGAGCACGTCCGGGGGCAGGGGGCGCAGTCCGCGGGCAGCGAGCACGGGCGCGTTGGCCTCGTTCCACACCGCGAGCCATGCCTGCACCTGCTCCCGGCGGAAGGGCTCCAGGCGCAGGGCGACCATGCCCTCCGGGTGGCGGACCCGGTCGGCGACCGCGGTGCGGCTGGTCACCAGGGCCAGTACGGTGCGGCCCTGGTCCGCCTCGCGTTCCTGGAAGCGCGCCACCCGGGTGAGGAAGTCGTTGTGGTGGACGCCGGTCGTCTGGAGGAGTTCGTCGAAGCCGTCCAGCAGCAGCACCGGGACGAGGCCGCGGGAGGCGCGGACGAGTGACGGCCAGGACACGGCCTCCCCGGTCGCCGAGCGGATCGCCTGTTCGATCTGGTCCTGGAGTTCGCCGTCTGCGCGGACGTCCCGCAGCGGGACGCGGACGGGCAGGAAGCCGGCGGCCGGGAGCCGGGCGGCGAGGACACGGGTGAGGGCCGACTTGCCGGCTCCCGGCTGGCCCAGGACCAGCAGCGGTGTGCGGTGCACGCCGGGGGCGGTGAGTGCCCCGGCGAGGTAGGTGGTGAGGTCGCGGCGGACCGGGACGCGGTCCCACCACGCCTCGTCGGCGGGGTTGTCCTGCCCGGTCACCGCGCGTACCCGGAAGTCGGGGTCGAAGTACATCTCCGCCAGGGCGGGGACGCGCATGCCGGCCGGTGCGCGGGAGGCGTCGAGGACGGGCCGGCGCAGTCCCGCCCGGTGGCCGCGGGCCAGGGCCGCCGCCACGTCCACGGGCTGCGGCAGCGCCCCGGCCATCCCGGACAGCAGCGACTCGATGCCGTGCAGCGCCCGCCGGACCTGCCCGCGGGTGGCCTGGTGCTCGGTCTGCTCGGCCCAGAAGGCGAACTCGGGGACGTCCAGGGCGAGTCGGGCGTACAGCTCCCGGTACCGTCCGACCGCGCCGGCCGCGACCTCGGCACGCAGCAGACGGCCGGCGTCGCGGCGCTGTTCCTCGGAGAGGTCCTCTCCCACCCGGAGTCCGGCGACGAACCGGAGCAGTGCGTCGGCCAGTCCGCCGTACCAGTCGCGGAGGGCTGCGAGGGTCTCCTCGAACGGGAGATGGGGCATCGGACGGGGTGCGTCGACGCCTGTGAGCGCGCGGGCGAAGGCGGTGGGGCCGCCCGGCCCGTCCGTGTCGCCTCCCGCGAGCGCCACCTGTTCGGAGCGGGTGAGGGCGAGGTCTTCCAGTGCGAAGGGGAGTGCGGTCTCGCCGAGCACCTCGAACCAGGCCACCAGCACGATCACCGTGTGCGCGGCGAGCAGCAGTTCGCTGCGCCCGGCGCGGCTGTCGGCGCCGTTCAGCCGCTGCCGGGCGCCTCGGAGGGCGTCCCGGCCCAGTCCGATGACACGTCCCCGCCCGTCCGCCAGGTCCAGCAGTGTCCCGGCCGCCCCGCCCGTCGCGAGGTTCAGCGCCCCGCCCAGCGCGCGGTCCAAGGCCTGAACCGCCTGCGGGTCCTGCCCCAGCAGGGTCAGCGCGTCCCCGAACGACAGCTGCCTGCGCAACGACATGATCCCCCCGGTCGTCCGCGTCACGGGCACCACTCTGGCACGTCGGCGGCACACAGGGGGCCGGTTCGCGGAGCACGGTGCGCCGGGTGACCGCGACCGGGCGGGGAGGGGGGCCGGGGCGCCCCGGGGCGGCACGTTCACGGCAGGCCCGGCGCCCCCGGGCTCAGTCCTTCTTGGGGTGGATGATCTTCCACTCCTGGTCGTCGGTGTTGGTGCAGTCGGCGATGCGCAGCCGGGCGTTGATGCCGCCGTCGCTGCGGCCCTCCACGTCGAGGCACTTGTTGTTGCTGGCGTAGTTGCGGATCCAGTAGTCGCCGCTGTCCTGCTTCTGGACCCACCACAGCTGGTTGTCGGCCGTGGTGCCGTCGCAGTGGAACTCGGCGACCGGGGTCCCCACGGGCCGGGCGCCGTACTCGCCGAGGTCCATGCAGAACTTGTCCTTGACGTTGCGGATCTGGAAGAGCGCCGTGCCGCCGGGCCCCTGCTTCGGGTACTTGACCTCCAGGTCCCAGAGCTGGTTGTCCCCGTCGGTGCCGTCGCAGACGCTCTGCTGGACGGGCCCGTTGATCTGGCCCTTCTCGTGGCCCGGCAGTTCGGCGCAGAGGCGCGTGGTGGCGTTGCGCAGCAGCACGTTCTGGGCCGGCACCACCGGCGGCGGGCCGGCCGGCTTGGAGGGGCCTCCCCCTCCGCCGCCGCCGTCGCCCTCGGGCTTCTCGGTCTTCGGCGGGTCCGGTTCCTCGGAGGGCGAGGGCGGCGGGGGCGGCGGAGGGGACGGGGTGGGGCTCGGCGCGAGGGCCGCACCCGCCTCCCCGACCTGCTCGGTGGCCTCGGTGCGGACCTGCGGCTTGTAGGCGAACCAGATCATCACGAAGGCGATGAGGAGGGCCAGGAGCAGTCCGAGGAGGGTCGCCAGCCACCCGGGCAGGAACCCGCGCTGGACGTACGTCCCCTCCACCTCCGTCGTCTCGGCCCCGGACCTGCGGACCGCGAGGGTGTAGGGCCGGTCCTCCTTCGAGCCGAACCAGGTGATCTGCCGCGGCTTCAGCGTCGCGTCGACGAACGCGGCCCGGCCGGGCTCGATCTGGACGTTCCCGGGGCTGATCCGGTACGAGAGGTGGTCGCCGTTGTCGCTGCCGGAGACGGACGCGGTCACCTTGGTGTTGCCGAGGTTGTCGACCGCCAGTTTGGGACGTCCCCGGAAGCGGCCCTTCACCGTCGGAGGGACCAGTTCCGCCCGCACTTCGGCGAACGGTGTGATCGTCAGGTTGCCTTCGGGAACCGTCACCGCGTCCGGATGCTCCGTCGGCGTGATGCGCACGGCGTACGGGTTCGGCCCCGCGGTGGCGTCGGGCGTCCGCGGTGGCGCGAACGTCAGCTCGACGGTCCCGGTGGTGCCCGGGTACAGCCGCAGCGTGTGCGGTTCGACGGTCGTCCAGGGCGCCACGTCCCCGACGGGCTCGAACCGGTACTCGTCCACCACGTCACCGGTGTTGCGCACCCGAAGCCGCACCCGCGCGCTGCGGCCGGGGTCCACGGTGACGGACGAGGGTTCCAGAGAAGTCCAAAGGCTCACTCCTGGCACGGTAGCCACGCGATCTCCCGCGGACAGGAGTCACGAGGGCAGACCTGGTTGCCCCGGCGTACCCGCCCGCACGGCGTCGCGGGCGGGTGTGCCGGGGCGTGCGGGCGGGTGTGCCGGGGCGTGCGGCCGGGTGCGCGGGTCAGCCGTCGCTCATCTCGACGTCCGAGTCGCGGTCCGGGAGCGGGACCATGCGGAACGTGTCCGGGTCCCGCCAGTACAACTGGCCGCTGCGGTCGTCCCGGTAGAGGGTCTGCCCGAGGTGGGTGACGAGGGTGTAGCCGGAGAGGGCGGGGTGGGTGAAGCTGCCCGACGGACCGGCCTGGGAGGAGGAGCCGGAGGCGGCGGCGCCCTGCTGCGGGTGGGCCGGCAGGGTCCGTGTGTAGCCCGAGGCCGCCGGCGCCTCGTACGTGTGGTCCATCGCCCCGCCGTCGTCGTACCCCTCGTACTCCTGGTAGTCCTCGTACCCCTGGTACTGCTCGTACCCCTGGTGCTGCTCGTAGTCCATCGCGTCGCCGCCGCCCTGGTACTCCGAGGCGGTGTCGTCGGCGACCGTCGAGGCGTCGTCGGCGACCGTCGCCGTCTCCGTCTCCGCGGCGACGGAGGCGGTGTCCGACTCGGTGTCGGGGTGGGTGGTCTGCTCGGGCTGCCGCTCCGCCACGAACCGCCTCAGGGTGCGTTCCGCGATGTGGATGCGGCGGCTCATCGAGGACACGGTGTACTTGGTGCTGAGGTCGGTCACGAGCTTCGCGAGCGCCGGCGACATCTGGGCGGGCTTGAGGTTGCCGGGCTTCGACTTGGCGTCCTCCACCTTCCACTTGTCGTAGAAGCCGCTCTGCTTGCGCTCGGACCGCATCAGGGAGTGGATCTGGTCCCAGCCGCGGGACTTGCGCTTCATCTCCTTCGGCGCGGGCCCCCGGCCCTCCTTCGGCGCCTGGGGCTTCGGCTTCGCCGCGTACTTGCCCCGCTCGGGCCTGCGCGTGACCGGGTCGCCCGCCTTGCGGTTGTCCCGGCGCTCGTGCCCGGTGGTGCCCTTGACGGAGCGGGTCACCGAGGCGTGGACGGCGTCGCCGCTGCGCTCGTGCTCCACCTCGCCGATGATCTCGACGAGCTCGGCCCGGCTCGCCCCCTTCTCCGTCTCCCACCTGCGGAACACGGTGGCGCGCTCGTCGGGTGTGCCGTGGAGCCACGTGTCCTGGATCCCGGCCCAGTGCTCGGGCCCGATGACGCGGGCGGCCCGGAGCCGCGACTGCCCCTTGGCCCGCTCGTCGATCCTGACGCCCTTGCCCACCTTCGTGCCGCCGGTGCCGCTCGCGGCATCGACGTCCAGTGCCCGCGTGTAGGAGGTGAAGCGCTTCCGCCCGTACTCGTCGACGTCCGCCTCGACGTCGCTGGTCGACGGGGAGCGGTAGTTGCGGCGTGCGGCCCGGCCGGCGGGCTCGATCGTCTCGGGGCCGTGGTTGTCGAAGGCGTGCTCGGGCGGGTTCGTGCGGGAGAGGGCCGGGGTGCTCGGCAGCTCCCGGGCGAGCCGCAGCATCGTCTCGCGGAACGCCGGGTCGCGCACCACGTGCTCCTGGTGCCGGTACAGGTTCTCCAGCGACTCGAAGTAGTAGAAGCCCGGGTTGGGGTCGTAGTCCATGGTGGAGAAGCCGACGACGTTGCGGTAGTAGTCGAGCGCGGCGGTGCAGCACAGGCAGCCGCGGTAGCGGCCCATCACGGCGTGCGGGGAGCCCTTCGCCTCCTCGGGGGTGATCCCCGAGGAGCGCAGGGCCAGCAGCAGCTTCTGCTCCGCGTGCATCAGCTTCTTCTCGGCCGCGACGCGCACGAAGAAGATCGCGCCCTCGTACTGCCGGTCCGTCAGGAAGGTGTGCATCCGGGGGTCGGTCACGTCGACCACCGTCACCGGTTTGCCGTGCCGCTTGTGCAGGGCTCGGGCGGTCGCGTCGTCGCGCTGTCCGGCGAGTGCCGCCTGTGTCTTCACGTCCGCCCGGTTCACCCGGCCGACGTACTCGTCGCCGTCGGAGGTGGGCAGCCCGGTGCGGCGGCCGGCGTCGCTCTGGTGCGTGGACACCAGCGACGGGTAGGTGTCCGCGCTGCCGTCGGTCTCGTAGGGCGTCAGCAGGTCCATCGACTCGTTGAAGTTGGACGCGAAGAGCAGCCGGTTGTTGATCAGCATGCCCTGGACCTCGCGCTCGTTGACCTCCGTCCGCCCGGTCGCCTCCCGCCGGGCCTGGACGGCGTCGTAGACCAGGAACGTCTGGTGCGAGAGGGTCTGCGAGGTCCGGTCGTCCGCCATGGACCTCGCGTAGCGCATCCGCACCTCCTCGGGCGCGGCCCCCTGCCGGCCGCCCCCGTAGGCGTGGTCCCACTCCTGCTTGACCTCCTCGTCGAGGCCCAGGGCGATCTGACGGGCGGACTTCTCCTTCGCCTTGCCCTTGTCGACGCCCTTGCCCTTGTCCTTGCCGCCCGCACGCTGCACGGGCGCGCCCGGGTCTCCGGCCGCGCCGGCGGCCGGCGGCATCCGGCCGGCGACGGACGGGGCGGTCGGCACTCCCGCCTCGAAGGCGGCGCCGTCCTCGACGGCGGACACCTCCGAGCCCTGGCGCGGATCGGTGACGGGGACGCCCGCGCCGTTGTCGGTGCCGGTCTCGCGGACCCCGCGGAGGTTCTTGTCGAGGTGGCTGGCCTCGTGGGCGAGGACCTCGGTGTCACCGACGGCGTCCGGGCCGAGGAAGATGTGGCTGCCGACGGTCATGGCCCGCGCGCCGAGCGCGGCGGTCGCCCGCTGTGCCGTGGGGTTGTCGTGGACGCGGCCCGCCGACAGGCCCTCGTTGCGGTAGAAGGACTTCGCCCGGTCGAGGAAGGCGCCGGGCAGGGGGCGGCTCGGTGTGGACATGGCCGCGCCGAGGAGGTCGCGCTGCCCTTCGGGGCTGGTGTCCTCGGTGCTCCCGTGGCCGCAGCCCGGTCCGTGGCTGTGCCGTTCCGCCTCGACGGCACGGGCCACGGCCGCGTTCCCTGCGGTCCGCTGGAGGGCGAGCATCCGCTGGACGGGGGCGGCCGGCGCCGCGGGGCGGGGAGCCGGCTGCTTCTCTTCGGACGGCCGCTTCCCCGTTCCGTGGTCCCGCACGACACTCCCTCCACCACCGGACACCGACGCCCCAGCAGTACCGCCCCGGCGCGCATGGCGGCAGGGCCGCGGGGGCAGCATCGGGGGCAGACGCCCCGGCGGGCGGGGCCCGTGCGGTCGCCGTCTGCCCCAAGGGGCACGGCCGGGGGCAACACGACTGCCCCCGTACCGGCACCGGGGGACGTTTCGGGGGCGCGACGCGCGCGCGAGGGTTGGGGACGTCTTGTCTCGCACCCCGAGGAGAGCAGAGCATGCCGTCGTACCTGTCGCCCGGCGTCTACGTCGAGGAGGTTGCCAGCGGCTCGCGCCCCATCGAGGGGGTGGGCACGTCGGTGGCCGCCTTCGTCGGCCTCGCTCCGACCGGGCCGCTGAACGAGCCCACGCTGGTGACCAACTGGACGCAGTACGTCGCGGCCTTCGGCGACTTCACCGACGGCTACTACCTCGCCCACTCGGTGTACGGGTTCTTCAACAACGGCGGCTCGGCGGCGTACGTCGTCCGGGTCGGCGGCTCCGCGGCGGACGGCGCCGTCGACGGACAGCCGGCCGGGCAGGCCGCTGTGGCGGGCGGCGCCTCCCCGGCCGCCCTGCCCGCGGCCGAGCCCCGGCAGCTGGGCACGTTCGCCGTGGCGGCGACGGGCGAGGGCCGCGGCGCGCTGTCCGTCGAGATCGCCGACGCCGAGGGCGAGGGCCCGGCGGAGCGCTTCAAGCTGATCGTCAAGGACGGCGACAAGCCGGTCGAGACCTTCGACGTGACGGCGAAGAAGGGCAGCCGCGCCTATGTCGTCACACAGGTCAAGGAGCGCTCCAAGCTCATCACCGTGACGGAGGCCGCCCCCTCCGCCCAGCTGGCGCGGCCGGAGAACCAGACCCTGGCGCTGCCGGCACCGCCCGCCGCCCCTGCGGACGCCGCGGCGCCCACCGAGCGGAGCGGGGCCGCGCACCCCGGCCCGGGCCAGTACCTCGGCGACTCCGCCGACCGCACGGGCTTCGGCGGCCTGGAGGCCGTCGACGAGATCTCCATGGTCGCGGTGCCCGACCTGATGGCCGCCTACCAGCGCGGCGTGATCGACCTGGAGGCCGTGAAGGCCGTGCAGCTCGGCCTGATCGCCCACTGCGAGCTGATGGGCGACCGCGTCGCGATCATCGACCCGCCGCCCGGCCTCAACGCCCGCGACATCCGTGTCTGGCGCCAGGAGACGGCGGGCTACGACTCCAAGTACGCGGCCCTGTACTACCCCTGGATCAAGTCCTTCGATCCGGCGACCGGCCAGACCCGCATGGTCCCGCCGAGCGGTCACGTCGCCGGCATCTGGGCCCGCAACGACACCGAGCGCGGTGTGCACAAGGCCCCGGCCAACGAGGTCGTCCGCGGCGCGGTCGACCTGGAACTCCAGATCACCCGCGGCGAGCAGGACCTGCTCAACCCGATCGGCGTCAACTGCATCCGCGCCTTCCCCGGCCGCGGCATCCGCGTCTGGGGAGCCCGCACCCTCTCCTCCGACCCGGCCTGGCGCTACCTGAACATCCGCCGGTACTTCAACTACCTGGAGGAGTCGATCCTGATCGGCACCCAGTGGGTGGTCTTCGAGCCGAACGACCACAACCTCTGGGCCCGCATCCGCCGGAACATCTCGGCGTTCCTCGTCAACGAGTGGCGCAGCGGCGCCCTGTTCGGGCAGAGCCCCGAACAGGCCTACTACGTCAAGTGCGACGAGGAGACCAACCCGCCGGAGTCGGTCGACCTCGGCCGGGTCATCTGCGAGATCGGCATCGCCCCGGTCAAGCCGGCCGAGTTCGTGATCTTCCGGCTGGCCCAGTTCTCCAGCGGCAACGGGGAGCTGGAGGAGTAGTGAGGCGCGGGGCGCGGAGCGTCCCTCGCGCCGCGCCCTCCCCCGCCACCCCGTGCCCCTCCCCCCGCCCCACGTCTTCAGAAGGACAGCGAACACATGAGTCTCCAGCCGGGTGACGCCCTCACGTCACACAACTTCGGCCTCCAGATCGACGGAGTGATGGTCGAGTACCTCGCCGAGGTCAGCGGCCTCACCCTCGAACAGGACGTCATCACCTACCAGCAGAACAGCGCCCAGGGCCGGGCGGAAGTGGCGCTGCTGCCGGGTGTGCAGAAGAACGGCCAGTGCACCGTCGTCCGCGGCATGACGCAGTCGGCGTCGTTCACGCAGTGGATCAACGACTCGATCCGCGGGCAGATGAGCACCGCCCGCAAGAACGCCTCCATCATCATGATGGACTTCCAGGACAACCCGGTGAAGCGCTACAACCTGCGCAACGCCTGGTGCAGCAAGATCGACACCAGCACGGTGAAGGCCGGCGAGGCCGCGGCCCTGACCGAGACCGTGACCATCGTGTTCGAAGAACTGGTCATCGAGTAATGCGGCGTTCGGCTGCCAAGTCCCCGGCCGCCGCGGCATCCCCGATCGCGGCGGCGGGGGCGGACTTCCCCCGGACCGCTTCCGCCGCCGCTTCCTCCGCCGACCGGGCGCCCGACGCGGCGCACGCCGACGTGCTGCCCCGCCAGTCGCTCCAGACCGAGTTCGCCTTCGAGCTGCCGCGCGGATACGTCGACGACTCCGGCACCGTGCACCGCGACGGGGTGATGCGCCTGTCGACGGCACGGGACGAACTCGTCCCGCTGCGGGACGTGCGGGTGCAGGAGAACCCGGCCTACCTGTCGGTGGTGCTCCTCGGCCGGGTCATCACCCGCCTGGGCACGCTGACGATGGTGCACGACGGCATCGTGGAGAACATGTTCGCGTCCGACCTGGCGTTCCTCCAGGACTTCTACCGGCAGATCAACGCGGAGGGCCACACCCGCGCGGCCGTGCGGTGCCCGCACTGCTCGGAGCCGTTCGAGGTGGAGCTCGGCGGGAGCCGCCTGGGGGAATCGTGACGTACGCGACCGACCGGCTGCACGAGGAGATCGCGTACGTCGCCTACCACTTCCACTGGGGCCTGGACGCGATCCTCGACCTGGAGCACCAGGACCGGCGCCGGTACACCGAGCAGATCGCGTCCCTCGTGACGCGCGGCGCGACGGAGGGCTGAACGGTGGCATTCCTGGACCGGTTCCGCGGGCGGCGGTCCGGCGGGGCGGTGGAACCGACCGGTTCCACCGCCCCGCCGGACTCCCCGGGCGGTACGGACGACCTGCTCCCCGGCGGGGACGGCACGTCCTCCGCCGGGGACGGCGCCTCCTCCCGCGGCGGGGTGGCGACGGCGTCCGCGGCCTGGACCGGCCTGGCGCCGATCCGGCGCACGACGGGTGACGGTCCCACGGGCGTCGCGGACGCCGCGTTCGGCGGGCGGCTGCCGACCTGGCAGAACCCGTCGTTCAGCCGGGCGCCGTCCCCGGCGGTCCTCGGCCCCTCCTCGGGGCTGCTCCCCGGCGCGCTCGGCGATTCGGCCACGCTCGCCGGCCCCGCGGGGCCGGTCACGGGCCTCGAACGCCGCGCGCCCCGGCTCCAGTCGGCCGCGCCGGGCGGCGGGCCGGCCGTGCAGCGGATGCCGGTGGCGCCGCTCCGCGCCCTGCCGACGTCGACGCCCGGCGCGTCCGGCGCGTCCGGCGCCGGGGCCCCTGCCGTGCGCGCGGGCGCACGAACTGCCGTTTCGGCGCCGGCTGTTCCGACGCCTGGCGTTTCGGCGCCGGTCGTTTCGACGCCCGTCGTGCAGCGCTCGCGTGCGGCGGGGGCCGACGCGCCGCCCTCGTCCGCGGCCACGGCGCGGTCGTCGGGCGGCGGCGTACGGGTGACTCCCGCCTCCGCCGTTCCGCGCCGCGTCCACCGTCCTCTGGTCGACGCCCCGGCCGTGCCCGCCGCCGTGCAGCGGCGGGCGCTGCCCGCCGCCCGTCCTGCGAGCGGCCCCGCCCGTCCGCAGGACACCCCGCGGACGGCGCCGGCCGCATCGGCCGACGGCGACCCGGCGGAGCCGGTCGCCGGGCGGCACGGTGCCGTTCCGCCGGAGCGGCGGGACGCGGGGGCGGAGGGCGTCCCGGGAGTTCCTGGCGTCCGGCCGGAGCCGCGGACAGCGGTCTCGGGCGGCGGGGTCCCGCCCGTGCAGCGGGCCGAGGCAGCCCGCGGAGTCCCGCCGGTACGGCGCGCGGAGACGGCCGGAGCCCCGCGGGTGCCGCAGGCGGAGACGGCCGGCAGCCTTGCGCCGGTACAGCGCGCCGCGGCCGGCGAGAGCCGGACGGCAGGCGGCGACGCGGCCGCTCCCCCGTCAGGCCCCGGCACCACACCCGGCCCGAAGCCTGCCGCGGGCACCGGTGATCGTCCCGCCGCCCGGTCCGGGCAGGGCGGCGCGGCCCGCACGGCTTCCGCGGGCAGGCGTACCGCGCTCGGCGCGCCCGTGCGGGGCGGCGTCCCGGCGTCCCCGGCACCCGCACCTGACGTCCGGGCACCGGGCGGCACGCCGCCCGCGCCCCCTTCGGCGCCCCGCGGCGCCTCGTCCGCGTCCGCCACCGGCGGCACCGTGCAGCGCGCCGCGTCCGGGAACGGCGCCGGAACAGCGGCGGCCCCCGCCACCGGGGCCCAGCCCCCGCAGTCGAGCGCCGCGCACAACTCCGTCGCCCCGAGCAGCGGTTCACCGGACCTGCCGGGAGCTGCGTCCCCCGTCCAGCGGTCCGCGTCCGGCACCGGGCCCTCCCCCGCCGGGTCCTCCGGCACCCGCCCGGCGCACCGCGCGACACCCGGCTCCGGTGCGGCGCACGGCGACCGTGCGTCCTTCGGCGACGCCCGCACCGGGTCGCCCCGGTCCGGGACGGCCACCCCCGGCGCCCACGGGGCGGGGCCGCGGACACCGGGGCCCCGCACCGGAGCGCCGGAGGCGGGAGGACCGGTACCGCCCTCCGGACCTTCCGACGCCCCGGCCGGCCGGGGGACGCCGCAGCAGCCCGGCACGAGCGGCGTACGGGTGCAGCGTGCCGTCCCCGGCACCGGGTCGCCCGAGCCGCGTCCGACGGGCGACGCGCCCGCGCCCCGTACCGCCGCGCCGGAATCCGGCCCCCCGGTACGGAGCACCCCGCCCGGCCCGCCCGCGCCCGCTGCCGACCGCCGCTCCCCCGCGGCCGGCCCCGGTTCCGGCGCCACGGCCCGTGGTGCGGACCCGGCATCGGCACCACGGGCGGTGCAACGCGCCACACCCGAGGGCCCGGCCCGCTCCTCCACCGCCCCGGGCGGGAACCCCTCCGCGGCGCTGCCCGGCCGCCCGGCCACCCGGCCCGGCGCCAACGCCCCGCAGGGCGACCGCTCCTCCGGCCTCCCGGCCGCAGCCGGCAGCACCGCCCCGCAGGCGACCCCGGCGTCGGCACCGCCTCCCGTGCAGCGCGCCACCCCGCGCCCGGGCGCCTCGGTCTCGCCCACCGCCACGCCGTCGCCCCGCCCCGCCTCCGGCGCCGCACCCACGTCCGGGCCCGCCACGCCGCACGCCGTGCGCCCGCTCGACCCGACGGCCCCGGGATCACGTCCCGTCGCCTCCCCTCGGCCCTCCCCGGTGAGCGGCCCCGGAGCCCCGGCCGCCGCCCCGCCCGGTGGTGACGCCTCCGGCACCGGACCGTCCCCGTCGGGCCCGGGCGCGGCACCGGTCCAGCGCTCCGCCGAACGGTCCTCGGCGCCCGCCTCTCCCCCGCCCGCGCGGCGGGACGCACCCGCCGGACCCGCCCCGGTCCCGCTCGCTCCTGCGCGCCCGAGCGGCAAGGACGCCGGGCGGCCCCCGGCCCCCGTGTCCGGCTCCGGCTCCGGCTCCGGCTCCGGCTCCGGGGACAATGGGCGGACCCCACGGCCCACCGCCGTGCCCGTACGGCCCGTCACAGCGGCGGTGCAACGCAGTTCGCTCCCTCCGCGCCCCGGTCTCGGGGCCCCCGTGTCCGGCCCCGCGCCCGAGCGGCCCGCCGACCGGACGGCTCCCGCGCCCACCCGCCAGGCCCCGCCGCTCGGCGCCCCCGTGCCCGCACCCGGCACGGGCGGAGCGCACCGCAGGCCCCACACCCCCGCCGGGCCCGCGCCGTCGGCCGGACCCCGGCCCGGCACCGCCCCCGCCGGGCACCCGGTCCAGCGGGCCGTGACACCGCCCGTCCAGCGGGCCGCCACGCCCGCCGTACCACCGCTCCCCGCGGCGGCACCGTCCCCGGACGCCCTGCCCGTCACCCCGTCGACGCCCCCGGCCTCCTCGGCGGCCCCACCGCCACCGGCCGCGCCCCGTACCGTCGCCGCCCCGGTGCAGCGGGCCACCCCGGCACGGGCGGTCCCGCTGCGCTCGCCCTCGGCCGCCGGACCGGCCGGGGCCGCCGCGGGCAGCCCGCTCCCGGTCGCCCCGCTCGACCCGCCCGCGCGTGCGGAGCCGCTGACGCTCCCTCAGGCAGGGGGGCCAGGGCCGTCATCGGGCACGGCGTCCCCTCTCCCGGTCCAGCGCCTGCCCGGTTTCTCCTCGGGCCGGACGGTGGGTGCGCTCGCCGCGGCCACGTCCGCCGCCGTGGCCACCTCGCTGGAGCGCTTCCGCACGCCGCCCAGGGCGCCGGCCCCGCCGGCCGACCCGCCGCCTCCGTACGAGCCGCCCGCGGCTCCGGCCACCGGCGGCGACCGTCCGCTGCCCCGGGCGGCGGCGCAGCCGGACCCGCCGCCGTACACCGCGGTGCCCGCCGGCGGGTTCGACCCGCGCGAGCTCACCGACTTCCAGCTCGACGAGCTCGTCCACCGGATCGTCGGCCGGGTCACCCGCCTCGTGCGCACCGAACTGCGCATGGACCGGGAGCGGATCGGCAGACTCCGCGACCCCCGCGGCTGACCTGCCCGGCGGACCGCGCCGTCCCCTCCGGACGACCGGCACACGGCCCCCACCGCACCCGTGCGACCTGCCCGGCCCGCCCCCGGCACCGCACACAGCACCGCACGTCACCACAACGCCGTACCGCAACACCACGCACCACAGCACCACGCACCACCCCGACGCCACAGCACCACGCACCGCCGCACCACCCCGGCAGAACGACAGAAAGGCCCCTCCCCGATGCCCCGCCAGGATCCCGGGTCCACCATCTGGTTCGCCCTCACCATCGACGGCGAGAGCCTCGGCCGCTTCAACGGCTGCGACGGCCTGTCGTCCCAGGTGGAGGTCGAACACCGGCAGGAGGGGGGCAACAACGGATTCGTGTGGCAGCTCCCCACCCGCGTCACCTTCTCCACGATCCGGCTCACCCGCCCGCTCACCCCGGACACGGCCAAGGTCGCCAAGTGGATCTCGTCCGTGCAGACGGGGATCAAGCGCCCCACCGCCCAGATCTCCGCGCTGCGCGCGGACGGCTCGCTGGTCGCCCGCTGGGGGCTGATCGACGTCCTGCCCGTCAGCTGGCAGGGACCCACCCTCGACCCCGCGAGCCCTGCCGTGGCCACCGAGGTCCTGGAGATCGCCCACCACGGATTCACCGACTGACGGCGCGGCGGCGAAGAGCGGACGGAGAGGAACACCCATGGCCAAGAGCAGCAGGGGCGCCGGCAAGAGCCTGGTGCGCGCCACGCTGGCGATCCACGAGCCTCCGGTCGGCACGAGCACCACGCCCGGGGCGCTGATGCGGACGTTCGGCTTCGAGTTCAACCCGGCGCAGTTGGCCCTGAGCCAGCGCGCGCAGTGGAAGGCGACGCCGACCATGGCCGTGCGGGACGGCTCGAAGCCGGAGTTCATGGGCGCGGAGCCGCGTGAGATGACGCTGGAGGTGTTCCTCGACTCGTCCACCGCGCCGACCGGCAACACTGTGCTGAAGAAGGTCGAGTCGCTGCTGGGCTGCTGCGAGGTGACCGCGAAGAGCATCGCCGCCGACCAGCCGTCGCCGCCGTGGGTGGTCTTCGAGTGGGGGTCGTTCTCGACGGCCCGGTTCACCGCGTACGTGGCGTCCGTCGACGCGTCGTACACCCTGTTCGGCACCACCGGCGTGCCCATCCGGGCCACCTGCCAGCTGCGGCTCGTGGAGATCCCCGGCAAGACCAAGGGCCAGAACCCGACGTCCGGCGCGCTCACCGCGCAGCGGGTGCACCGGGTCGTGGCGGGCGACTCGCTCCAGTCGCTGGCCTGGCGGGAGTACGGCACGGCCACCGTGTGGCGGGCGATCGCCGAGATCAACGGCATCGACGACCCGTCCCGGCTGGCGGCCGGCACCGAGCTGGTGCTGCCCGCCCCCGAGGAGGTGACCCGCTGATGGTGCAGCCCGCGTTCTCCAGCATCATGCAGGTGCGGATCGGCGGGGCGAAGCTGCCCGACGACATCGCGCCGCTGCTCACCGAGGGGTGGGTCGACCAGGGCGTCGGCGTGCCCGCGGCGTTCCGGCTGACCTTCCGCGACCCGTACCGGCTGGTGCTGGGCAAACTGGGCGTCACCTTCGGCACCCGGGTGGTGCTCACCCCGGTCGCCGACGGCCAGGGAGTGGGCAATCCCCTGCTGACGGGCGAGGTCACCGCTCTGGAGGCCGACTACGACGGCACCGGCAGCTTCACCGTGGTACGCGGCTACGACCTCGGTCACCGGATGATGCGCCGCCGCCGGGTGGCCGCCTACCGCAACCAGAAGGCGTCGGACATCGCCCGCAAGCTCGCCGGACAGGACGGCGTGCCGATCGGCCGCATCCAGCCGACGAAGGGCACCTACGGCTTCATCAGCCAGGCCAACGTCACCGACTGGGACTTCCTGTCACGGCTCGCCGACGAGAACAACATGGTCATGTCCCTGGACGCCAAGGGGAAGTTCCGGTTCGTCACGCCGAAGCCGTCGGCCGGGGCGCCGTCGCCCGCGACGGAGGGCGACCAGAGCGCGTTCGTGCTCCAGGCGGGCCACGACGTGCTGCGGCTGCGGGCCGCCGTCACCGCTGCCGACCAGGTCGGCACGGTCGAGTCGCGCGGCTGGAACGTCACCACCAAGAAGAAGATCGTCGAGACGGCGCCCGCGGCCACCGACCCCGGCATCTCGATCGGCCTCACCCCGGGCACGGCCGCGGGGGTCTTCGGGCCCGCCCCGCTCGTCGGCACCGCCACCCCCTACGACCGGCAGGACGAGGTCCGGCACGCCGCGCAGGCGCTCGCCGCCGACGTCACCTCCTCGTTCGCGGAGCTGGAGGTCGCGGTGTACGGCAACCCCCAGCTGCGGCCGGGGGTGCCCGTGGCGCTCAAGGACGTGGGCAGGCCGTTCGAGGGCAAGTACACGGTCACCTCGGTGCGCCACGTCTTCGGCGACGGCCGCCACTACGAGTCCTGGATCACGGTCAGCGGACGCCAGTGGCGCTCCCTGTACGGGCTGGCGTCGGGCGGTGGCGGCACGGACGCCGCGAGCGCCGCCCGGCTGCCCGGCGTCGCCAACGCCGTCGTCACCGATGTGCAGGACCCGCTGAAGCAGGGCAGGGTCAAGCTCCAGTTCCCCTGGCTGGACAACACCTACGTCAGCGACTGGGCGCGCAGCGTGCAGTGGGGCGGTGTCGGAGGCGGGGGCGTGTTCCCCATGGACGTCGGCGACGAGGTGCTGGTCGCCTTCGACCGGGGCGCGCTGGACCACCCGTTCGTCATCGGCGGGCTCTACAACGGGCGGGACGTGCCGAGCAGGGTCGACGACGTGCCCCTGCACGACGGCCTGAAGCGCAAGGCGGCCCGGCACACGCTCTCCGACCGGCAGGCAAACCGGGTCGACCTGCTCAGCCAGCGGACCGGCGGCCGCAAGCAGGGCGTCCGGATCGCCAGCGGCGACGACCGGCTGACGATCAACCTGGACCGCACGAAGACCGAGATCACCATCGACAGCAAGGGTGCCGTCAGCATCACGGGCAGCCGTTCGGTCAGCATCGAGGCGGGCACCGATCTGGAGCTCAGCGCGAGGCGCCGGCTCACCATCAAGAGCGGCGGGCTCCTCGACATCCAGGGCCGGGGTCTCGTCAACGTCAAGTCGCTGACCGGCGCGGTCACCGTGGACGCGATGGGCGCGCTCAACCTGAAGGCGGTGGGCGCCACCATGATCTCGTCCGGCGGCTCGGTGCAGGTCAACTCGATCGCGAACGTGGGCATCCGGGCCGTCCGGGTCGACCTCCAGGGCCTCGTCTTCGTCAACACCGTGAAGTACCCCCTCCCCGCATGACCGGACGACCGCACCGGCGCCGGGCGCCGCGGGCGGCGAGAGAAGACAGGTGACGTATCGATGGCCGAACAGTTCGTCGGCTCCGGCTGGGCCTTCCCGCTGCGCATCGGGCCCACCGGCGGCATCGCGCTGGTCAGCGGCGAGCGCGAGGTCGAGGAGGCCATCCGGCTCGTACTGGCCACCGCGCCCGGAGAGCGGCCGATGCGCCCGGAGTTCGGCTGCGCCATCCACGACCTGGTCTTCGCCCCCGTCAACGAGCAGACCGCGGGCCGCATCCAGCACGAGGTGCACGTCAGCCTGGACCGCTGGGAGCCGCGCATCGAGGTGCACGACGTGGAGGTCTCCGCCGGGGCGGAGCAGAGCGTCCTCTACATCGACGTCCGCTACTCCATCCGCGGCACCAACAACCCGCGCAGTCTCGTCTTCCCGTTCTACGTCATCCCCTCCCACCACGAGCCGGGCGATCCGGGCTCCTCGGAAAGCGACCACTGATGGCCCTGCCCTCACCCAACCTCGACGACCGCCGCTTCCAGCAGTTCGTCGACGACGCCAAGCGCTACATCCAGCAGCGCGCCCCGGAGTGGACGGACCACAACGTCTCCGACCCCGGCGTGACCCTCGTCGAGACGGTCGCGCACATGGCGGACCAGATCGTCTACCGGCTCAACCGGGTCCCGGAGAAGAACCACCTCGCCTTCCTCGACCTGGTGGGGATCACCCTCTTCCCGCCGTCCGCCGCCCGGACCGACGTCACGTTCTGGCTGTCGGCGCCGCAGGAGGACACCATTCTCGTCCCGGCCGGCACCGAGGTCGCCACGCTGCGCACCGAGCGGGAGGAGGCCGTCGTCTTCGCGACCGAGGCCGATCTGGCGGTCGTGCCGTGCGCACTCGGCCATGTGGTGGTGCAGCACCGCGGTCTGGCCGTCACCGACCGCACCACGGAACTCGCCGAGGGCAAGGACGTGCTGTGCTTCGCCGAGGCCCCCTCGCCCGGTGACTGCATGCTCATCGGGCTCACCGCCGCCGCCCCGCACTGCGCGCTCGCCCTGGAGCTCGACAGCCGCGTCGACGGTGTCGGCGTCGACCCCCGCCAGCCGCCGCTCGTGTGGGAGGCGTGGACCGAGGACGGCTGGCAGCCCTGCGAGGTGGACCGGGACGGCACCGGCGGTCTCAACCGCCCCGGGGACATCGTGCTGCACCTGCCCGGCGGCCACGTCCTCTCGCGCAACGGGGGCCACGAGGCGGGCTGGATACGCTGCCGGGTCACCGAGCCGCTGTCCGGCCAGCCCTTCTACACCACCTCGCCCAGCATCCGCTCCGCCGAGGCGTACACCATCGGCGGCACCACCCGCGCCGTGCACGCCGAGACCGTCCACGACGAGGCCCTGGGCGAGGCGACCGGCCTGCCGGGACAGCGCCTGAGGCTCGAACACGCCCCCGTCGTCGCGGACGATCCGCCGCTGCTGCTCCAGACCGCCGACGGCGACGGCTGGCAGGACTGGGACGTCGTCGCGCACTTCGCGGCCTCCCGTCCCGGCGACCGCCATGTCACGCTGGACGCCGCCACCGGGGAGATCGCCTTCGGTCCCGCCCTGCGCGAGGCGGACGGCAGCCTGCGGCAGTACGGCGCGGTCGCCCCCAAGGGCGCCGTGGTGCGAGCCCACCGCTACCGCACCGGCGGCGGACGCTCCGGCAACGTGGCCCGCGGTGCGGTGCAGGTGCTGCGCACCTCCGTCCCGTACGTCTCCGAGGTCGTCAACCGGGAGGCGGCGCGCGGCGGTGTCGACGGCGAGACCGTCGAGGAGGCGAAGCTGCGCGCACCGGTCACCCTGCGCGCCCAGGACCGCGCCGTCACCCTGCGCGACTACGAGGAACTCGCCCGCCGCGCCGCCCCGGAGACCGCCCGCATCACCTGTCTCCAGGGCGACGAGAGCGAGCACGGGGCCTACGCGGTCCGGGTCCTGGTCGTCCCGCAGGCGGTCCCCGACCCCGGCGGACGGCTCCGCTTCGAGCAACTCGTGCCGGGAGACGCCCTGTTGTCGCGCATCACCCGCCATCTCGACGAACGCCGGCTGATCGGCACCCGGCTGGCCGTCGGCCCCCCGTACTACCAGGGGGTCACCGTGGTGGCCACGGTGCACGCGTTCCGCGGCGTCGACACCGACCGGGTGCGCCGCCGGGCCCACGACGCCCTCTACCGCCACCTCGACCCGCTCACCGGCGGCGCCGACGGGGAGGGCTGGCCCTTCGGGCGTCCCGTCCAGGCGGGTGAGGTGTTCGCGGTGCTCCAGCGCGTGCCGGGTGTCGAACTCGTCGACGAGGTCGTCCTGCACCCCGCCGACCCGCTCACCGGCAAACGCGGCGACCCGACCGACCGCATCGACCTCCGGCCGCCGTCGCTGGTCTTCTCGTTCGACCACCGCGTCCGCGTGATCGGGGACGGCGGGTGACGGGCGCCTCGCGCCGGGGCTCCGTCGACGGCCTCGGCTCCTCGCTCCCGCTGGGCACGATGCTCCCGGCCGTCTTCGCCGACGACGACCTCGCCCAGCGCTTCGTCGGCGGGCTCGACGACGTCATCGCCCCGCTGCTGAACGTGCTGGACTGCCTGGACGCCTACTTCGACCCGGCCCTGGCCCCGGCCGACTTCACCGGCTGGCTGGGCACCTGGGTCGGCGCGGAGACCGACGGGACGGAGCCGGAGGCCCGGCTGCGGGCGGCCGTCGCGGCCGCCGCGGGACTGCACCGGGTGCGCGGGACCCGCCACGGTCTCGCGGAGGCGGTGCGGCTGGCGTTCGGGGTCGAGCCCGTCATCAGCGAGAGCGGCGGCGCCGACTGGAACGCCCGCCCGCTGGGCCCGTTCCCGGGCGAGCCGCGTCCGCGTCTGCACGTCACCGTCCGCCTGCCCGAGCCGACCCCGGCCGACACCCACCGCCTCGACCGCCTCGTCGCCGCGGCCCGCCCCGCCCACATGCCCTACTCGGTCGAAGTGACCGCAGCCGAAAGGACCCCGGAGAGATGACCACGCAGAACTGCGCCGAGTGCGGAACGCGCGCGGAACCGGGCCAGTCCTTCTGCGACGCGTGCGGCGCCGTACTCCGCTGGGACCAGTCGGGCCGGCGGCCCGCACACCCCGCGCCGACCGCCCCCGCGCCGGCCCCGGGCCCTGCCCCGGGCCCGGCTTCCGCGCCGGAGCCGCAGGCGGAGCCCCCGTCCCAGGCGCGCCCGGAGCAGCAGCCGCAGGGAGCCGGAACCGGCCGCCCGGACGACGGCACCGACCGTCCGGCCGTGCCGGCCGGTGCGCCCGCCGGGCTGATGGACTCGGCGCGGGCCGCCCGCGCGGCACGCGCCGCCCGCGCCGCCGGCCTGGCCGGGGCCGCGCCGCGTCCGGCCCCGTCCGGAGGCGCCGGGTCGGCCGTTCCGGACAGCCCCGCTGCGGGCAGCCCCGGCACGGGTCCCGCCCCGCACGGCGCCGGCCCCGTGACGGCCGAACCGCCGCGGGGGGACGCGGGCACCCTGGACGGCGCCGGCACCCCGCCGCACGCCGCGGCCACCACCCGTCAGGACGACACCGCACGCTCCGACGACGCCCACCGGGGAGCCGGCACCGCACACCCCGGCGACGCCCGGCAGGCCGGCGCCGCCTCCTCCTGGCACGCCGGCCCCCGTCCGGACGACACCGCCCGGAGCAACGGCCCCGGGCAGGACGGCGACACCGACCGGCGGGACGACGTCAGCGGCTGGACGGGCGAGCCCCGACGGGCCGACGCCACCTCCTGGCAGGTCGGCCCCCGGCAGGGCGACACACCGCACCGCGGCGGCGGGACTCCCGACGCACCGTCCGAAGCCGACGACGACACCGCGCCCCTGCCGGGAGCCCAGGGGCCGCACGCCGCCCCCGGCGACACGATGTCCGACCGGGCCCGGTCCCTCCTGGTGCCCGTGGCGGACCCGGAGGCCCCGGAACCCGCCCCGGTGCCCACGGCCGCCCCCGTCCTGCCGGGGCGGCCCGACGCCGACCGGCCCGCCGTACGCGCCCCCGGGCACGTGCCGGGCGTCATCGGCGGACCGCCCTGCCCGTGGTGCTCGACCCCGAACCGCACCGACCGCCACTACTGCGCGCGCTGCGCCATGCCGCTCGCCGAATCGCCCGACACCGCACCGCTGCGGGCCCCGTGGTGGCGCCGCGTCTTCGGCGGCCGTCACCGCGAGACGCCATGGGCCGGCGACCGCCCCCGGCTGCGCCGGGTGTTCGACCGCATCGGCACCTGGATCACCCTCGCCGTCGTGATCACCTTGGTGGTCCTCGGGTTCGTCTACATCCCCGACGGCGTCCAGGCGTCCCGGGACCACTTCGCCAAGCGCGCCCCCGTGGCCCCGGACCTGATCACCGCATCGCGCTCGTACCCCGGCCACAAGCCGGTGCTCGCCTTCGACAAGCGCAGCGACACATGGTGGGGTCCGGGCGTCTCGCAGTCCGGGCAGGGCGAGTGGATCGAGGCGACGTTCACCGAGCCGACCCGGCTGCTGGACCTGATCATCACACCCGGCGTCTCCGCACGGGCCGACAAGATCGGCGAATCCGCGCTGCCGCACCGCGTCACGGCGACGATCACCGGCAGGGACGGGACGACGACCACCCGCAAGCTCACCCTCGACCAGGGCGCGGGCGGCCAGCGGCGCCCGTTCCGGGTCGGCGAGGTCACCAAGGTCCGCTTCACCGTCGAGTCGTCCCACGCGGCCTCCGCCGACAAGCAGGTCGCCATCGCGGAGATCGAGTTCTTCGGCCGGTCGAGCGCCACCCGCTCCTGACCCGCCCCGGCACCACGCGACGCGCTCCGGCCCCGCAAGGGACCGGAGCGCGTCCGTCATCACCAGGGCCCCCGAGCGCGAGGCGGCTCAGCGCTCCGCGGCGAACCTCACGAACGGCCCCCAGGACGCCCGCCCCACGGCGAACGCCGGACGACTCACATCCTTGGAATCCCGCACAAGCACACCCTGCTCGGCAACCGCGACCTCCACACAGTCATCCCCCTGGGTACCGCTGTAGCTGGACGTGAACCAGGCGAGTTCCGTCGTTCCGCTGCTCATAGCTCTCCTCGCAGTCGCTCCAGCAGGACCCGCGATTCCTTGGGGTTCAGGGCCTGCGAGCGCAGTGTGTCATAGCGCTGGTGGAGGAGACTCACCTCTTTCGGGTCGGAGATCAGCCGCCCGTTCTGCTGTCCCTCCGAGTAGCCGAGGCGCTGGCTCCTCGGGCTTTCCAGCAGTCGCACCGGACCATCCAGACAGGCATGGAACTCGATGTCGACCGGCATGATCTGGAGCGTCACATGGCGGGGTGCGGTCAGCGCCAGCACATGCTCGTACAGCCCTCGCATGACCTCCGTGCCGCCGAGCCGCCGCCGGAACACATGCTCCTCGACGATGAAGCTGAAGGGAACGTCGGTCCGCTCACGCAGCAGCTTCTGGCGGTCGAGCCGCGCGACGAGCTGGGCCTCCACCCCCTCGTCGGAGAGCAAGGGGATGCTGTTGTCGAACACCGCCCGCGCGTACGCCTCCGACTGCAACAGCCCCGGCACCAGGCGGCATTCGTACGTGCACAGGCTCACCGCCTCCCGTTCCAGCCGGGCCCACCGGCGGAACCAGGCGGCGAGGCCCGCCTCGCCCCGGCTGAGGTGGCGTGACGCCCTGCGCAGCGCGCCGGTGTTGCCGAGTGCCTCCTCGGCGCGCTCGACGAACGCCTCGTCGGGCATGCGGCGGCCCAGCTCCACGGATTCGACGGTGTGCCGGGAGTACTGCACGCGGGCGCTCAAGTCTCCCCGGCTGAGGCCCGCGTGCTCCCGCAGGGCCTGGACGACGGCGCCGAACGTGCGCAGACTGTCGGACGGCGAGGGCTCACGCTCCCCGTCGCCCGGCTCGCCGGTCCCGGCCGCCCGCGCCCTCACGCCCGCGGTCGCTCCCCCGTCGACGTCGCGCATCCGCCGCCCCTCTCCGTTCCGCACCCCGGCGACCCTCGCGCCGCGCGTGCTCACCACGCAGCGTGACGGACCGGCGACCGTACCGTCCACTCTCCGTCCCCGTACGCTGACTCCCCGTACGGAGCCGGATGCTTTCACGCACCTGTTTCCGGCCGCCACGCTGGTCCCATGAACCACCCCGCCCTCCCCGTGAACGCCCCGGCGCACGCCCGGGAAGCCGCCTTCACCCAGCTGCTGTCGCCCACCCGCCGGGGCGCCCGGCTCGCCCGGCTCCTCGCCGTGACTCAACTGCGCGCCTGGAGCGCCCCGCTGGACCTCACGGAGCGTGCCGAACTCGTCGTCGCGGAACTCTCCGCCAACGCCGTCCTCCACGGCCTCGTGCCCGGCCGCTGCTTCCGCCTGTCGCTCGCCTGGGACCCACGGGCCGGCCGTCTGCTGGTCGAGGTCACCGACGCCCGCGGGGACCGGTTCCCCCGCGTCCTCACACCGGCCGGCCCCACTTCCGGCCCCCTCACCCCCGGCGGGCTCGGCATGACCCTCGTCGCGGCGCTCGCCGACCGCTGGGAGTGCGTCCCCTGCCCGCCGGGCGGCAAGACGGTCCGAGCCGTGCTGACGGTCCGGAGCGACGTCTGACGACGCATCGGATCAGGGCCTCCACCGGTCTGGACCTGACCGAAAGGGATCGTACGCACCTCTCGGTGCATGCCGCTGCCGTCCACCGGATCGCGCCGGTCGGCGGACGGCGGACGGCGGACGGCGGACGGCGGACGGCGGACGGCACATCGGATTCCGGCGCCGCGTCGGTCGCCACCGCCCGGCGGGCCCGTCCGCCGGGCGGTGGCGCCGCCGACAGCTCCCGCCGACGGCTGCGGGCGACGGCTGCGGGCGACGGCTGCCGCGTCGGCCCCGCGACCTCTACCGGTGGCTCACCGGGCGGCGCGCGGGGCGGCGGAGCCCGCGAACCCGGTTCAGCACCGGTTGGTGCTCTTCTGGTACCGCACGGTGAAGTCGGGGTAGCTGAGGCCCTGGAGGGTGGCGACGACCACCGAGCCGTTGTGGATCTGCTCGTAGTGCAGGTGCGGGGAGAACTCGGAGGTGGCGGAGGACGCGCCCACCCGGCCTATCAGCTGGCCGACGGACACCTTGTCGCCCGCCGCCACCTCCCGGTCGTAGAGGTGGGCGTACCGGGTCTGCCAGCCGTCGCCGTGCCCGATCACGATGGTGTGCCCGTAGCCGTTGGTGGTGGAGTAGTACGAGGAGAGGACCGTGCCGCCGGCGCTCGCGAACACCCGGCGCTTGAAGTCGTCCGGGGTGCCGTTGGCGTCGTAGTGGTTCCAGTCGATCGAGTGCGCCGGGCTGTGTCCGTTCCAGTTGCTGCCCCGCCAGGTCTGGTTGCAGTCGAACGGCAGCTTGAAGGCGGGCCGGGCCAGCGGTCCGACCGCCTGCGGCGCCGCGACGGCGGTCGGCGCCGTCACGGCGGCGGCGACGACCGCGGCCGCCGTCGCGACGAGTCGACGGAAACGTCTCTGCATGATCTTCCCTTCGGGTCGGTGACCCGATGATTCAAGGGGGCGGTCATGCGTGGCGGACAGGGTCCCCGTCGGCCAATTCCTCGGTCGGGGCCACCTTGCACCGTCTCGCCCCGGCCGACCCGACGGCGCCCCGGCCGACCCGACGGCGCCCCGCCGCGCCGCGCATAGCTCCGCCCCGCCTGAGGCGTCATCACGGGAGTCCGCACGGCCGACGCCGTGTCCCCCCGAACGGCACGCGGATCAACGGGAGACCTTGACGAGCAGGGTTGACATGCCCCCTCCAGGCGTCCACAGTGCGACAGGCTCCGAACATGGGAGCGCTCCCATACCTGTCCGTAACCACGTGAGGACTCAGACGTGAGCCATCGGCCCCGCTCACCCCAGCCTGCCCGTCGTCGCAGAAGCCGTCTCGTGGGCACCGCGGCCCTGGGCGTCCTGATCGCCGGCCTCGTCACGGCCCCGGCCGAAAGCGCCGAGGTCCCGGACACCCGTGCCGCCGCCGACGGCGTCGAACAGATCGTCAACGGCGACTTCTCCGCCGGCACCGCCCCCTGGTGGTGGACGGCGAACAGCCCGGCCGCCGTCACCGACGGCCGGCTGTGCTCCGACATTCCCGCAGGCACCGCGAACCCGTGGGACGCCATCATCGGGCAGGACGGGATCGACCTGCTGGCCGGCGAGGGCTACGTGCTGAGCTTCACCGCGCACGCCACCGTCCCCGTCGCGATCCGCACCGCCGTGCAGATGGCCGTGGAGCCCTACACCGCCGAGCACCTCTCGACCGACCTGATCACCACCGAACCGCAGACCTTCACCCACACCTTCACCGCGAAGGCCGACAACGACGCCGCCCAGCTCGGCTTCCAGACCGGCGGCCACGAGCAGGCGTTCACCCTCTGCCTGGACGACGTCTCCCTCACGGGCGGCACCGCGGCCCCGCCCTACGAGCCGGACACCGGCTCACCGGTCCGGGTCAACCAGGTGGGCTACCTGACCGAAGGGCCCAAGAGCGGCACGTTCGTCACCGAGGCCGCGGAGCCCCTGACCTGGACCCTGAACACCCCCGCCGGCACCGCGGTGGCCACCGGCACCACCAGCGTGTTCGGCCAGGACCCGACCTCGCGCCAGCACGTCCACACCTTCGACTTCGGCGAGTTCACCGAGGCCGGCCAGGACTACACCGTCACCATCGCCGGCGAGACGAGCGAGCCGTTCGCCATCGGCGACGACCTGTACGCAAAGCTGCGCACGGACGCGCTGGCGTACTTCTACCACAACCGCAGCGGCATCGAGATCGACGCCGATCTGGTCGGCGAGGAGTACGCCCGGCCCGCCGGACACCTCGACGCGGCCCCCAACCAGGGCGACGCCGACGTGCCGTGCCAGCCCGGTGTCTGCGACTACCGGCTTGACGTGCGCGGCGGCTGGTACGACGCCGGGGACCACGGCAAGTACGTCGTCAACGGCGGTATCTCGGCCGCCCAGGTGATGGCCGCATACGAGCGCACCCTGACCGCCGAGAACGCCGACGGCGCACCGCTGGGCGACGGGCGGCTGCGGGTGCCCGAGCGGGGCAACGGCACCCCGGACATCTTGGACGAAGCCGCCTGGCAGCTCGACTTCCTGATGAAGATGCAGGTCCCCGCCGGTGAGGAACTGGCGGGCATGGCACACCACAAGATCCACGACGCGGAGTGGACGGGGCTGCCGCTGCTGCCGCACCAGGACCCGGAGAAGCGGGAGCTCCACCCGCCGTCCACCGCGGCCACCCTCAACCTGGCCGCGACCGGCGCCCAGTGCGCCCGCCTGTTCCGGCCGTACGACGCGGCCTTCGCCGACCGCTGCCTGACCTCGGCCACCCGCGCCTGGCAGGCCGCCCTGTCCCACCCGGAGGTCTACGCCGACGCCGGCGACAACGTCGGCGGCGGCGCCTACGACGACGCCGACGTGCGCGACGAGTTCTACTGGGCCGCGGCCGAACTCTTCGTCACCACCGGCCAGGACGCATACCGCACGCACCTGCTGGACTCCCCGCTGCACGGGGACGCGGACGAGGTCTTCCCGCGCGGCGGCATCTGGTGGGGCGGCACCGCGGGGCTCGGTGCGCTGTCGCTGGCCACCGTGGACAACGGCCTGACGACCGCCGAACTGGCCGCGGTGCGCTCCATGGTGACCACCGGCGCCGACCGCTACGCGGCGGACGCGCGGGCCGCCGCCTACGGCGTGCCCTACGCCCCGGAGGACGGCCGCTACGTGTGGGGTTCCAACAGCGGAGTGCTCAACAACATGGTGGTGCTCGGGGTCGCCCACGACCTGACCGGGGACACGGAGTACCGGGACGCCCTGCTGGGCGGCCTGGACTACCTGCTGGGCCGCAACCCGCTCAACCAGTCGTACGTCACCGGTCACGGCGAGCGCGACTCACGCAACCAGCACCACCGGCACTGGGCCCACCAGCTCGACCCGAGCCTGCCCAACCCGGCGCCCGGTTCGGTCGCGGGCGGCCCCAACGCCGACATCCAGGACCCGGTCGCCCAGGACAAGCTCCAGGGCTGCGCTCCGGCGATGTGCTACATCGACGACATCGGCTCCTGGGCCACCAACGAGGTGACCGTCAACTGGAACGCCCCGCTCGCCTGGGTGGCCTCCTACGTGGACGATCTCGGCGGCTCCGGCACCACCGATCCCGACCCGGCCACCTGCGAGGTCGACTACGCCTCCGACCGCTGGAACGGGGGCTTCACCAGCCGTGTGACGGTCACCAACACGGGCACCGAGGCGATCAGTCCGTGGAAGCTGACCTGGTCGTTCGCCGACGACCAGCGGGTCACCCACCACTGGGGCAGCCGGATCGTCCAGACCGGGCGGGAGGTCACCGCCCACCCGGCCTCGTGGAACGGCACCATCGCGCCGGGCGGCTCGGTGTCCTTCGGCTTCAACGGCACCTCGGGCGGCGGGGCGGCCGACCCCACCGCCTTCGCGCTCGACGACGCGCCCTGCACCACCGGCTGACCGTGCGCCACCGCCTCGCACTCCGTGCTGCGGGGCGGGCCCGGCCGGAGGCCGCCGCGGGTGCCGCGGCGGCCTCCGGCCCGAAGCGCACCCGCAGACTCTGCTGCTGCTCCTCGAGTTCCCTGCGCAGCTCGGCGTACTCCGCCGGAGAGTCCCGGTGCCGGGTTCGAAGATGGCTGCCCGGGGTCAGGTCGACGGTGTCGGAGATCTCCGAGCGCGCACGGATCCGGACCCCCCCGTTATGTTTTCTGCGGCTCCGCAATGGGGCCGCTGGCCTTCGGGTCCGGCATGACTGTTGCCCCCTGTCGAAGGCATGACCTGGGGGGTGGTGTCACCGGGTCCGGGGGTGTTCGTCGGAGACGCTGATCAGAGGTCCGGCCGCCGTCCGGTCCGGCGCAATGCCGGACAGTTCGCGGGCGGCAGGTCTGCATAACGTGGATGCGCGAGCACGACACCCGAGCCGAGGCCTGCACCGCCAACACCCCCTGGGAAGGGGCACGATGTTCGAGATCGAAGACGTGGGCGTGTTCCTGGGCCTGGACGTCGGCAAGAGTGCCCACCACGGTCATGGGCTCACCCCGGGTGGGAAGAAGGTCTTCGATAAACCGCTGCCCAACAGCGAGCCGAAGCTGCGGGCCGTGCTCGACAAGCTGAACGAGAAGTTCGGCACCGTCCTGGTGGTCGTGGACCAGCCCGCCTCCATCGGCGCCCTGCCGCTGACCGTCGCCCGCGACGCCGGCTGCCAGGTCGCCTACCTGCCCGGACTCGCGATGCGCCGGATCGCCGACCTCTACCCCGGCGAGGCCAAGACCGACGCCAAGGACGCCGCCGTCATCGCGGACGCGGCCCGCACCATGCCGCACACCCTGCGCTCGCTGGAACTGACCGACGAGATCACCGCCGAGCTCACCGTGCTCGTCGGCTTCGACCAGGACCTCGCCGCCGAGGCCACCCGCACCTCCAACCGAATACGCGGCCTGCTCACCCAGTTCCACCCCAGCCTGGAACGCGTCCTGGGCCCTCGCCTGGACCACCAGGCCGTCACCTGGCTGCTGGAGCGCCACGGATCCCCGGCCGCCCTGCGCAAGGCAGGCCGCCGCAGACTCGTGGACCTGATCCGCCCCAAGGCCCCGCGCATGGCCACCCGGCTGATCGACGATGTCTTCAACGCGCTCGACGAGCAGACCGTCGTCGTTCCCGGGACCGGCACCCTCGACATCGTCATCCCCTCCCTGGCCGCCTCGCTCGCCGCTGTCCACACCCAGCGCCGGGCGATGGAAGCCCAGATCAACGCCTTGCTGGACGCTCACCCTCTTTCCCCGGTCCTGACGTCGATGCCCGGCGTCGGCGTCAGGACCGCCGCCGTCCTGCTGGTCACCGTCGGCGACGGCACCAGCTTCCCCACCGCCGCCCACCTCGCCTCCTACGCCGGCCTCGCCCCCACCACGAAGCAGTCCGGGACCTCGATCCACGGCGAACACGCACCCCGAGGCGGAAACCGCCAGCTCAAACGGGCGATGTTCCTGTCCGCCTTCGCCTGCATGAACGCCGACCCGGCCTCCCGCGCCTACTACGACAAGCAACGCGCCCGCGGCAAGACCCACACCCAGGCCCTCCTCCGCCTCGCCCGCCAACGCATCAGCGTCCTGTTCGCCATGCTCCGCGACGGCACTTTCTACGAATCCCGGACACCGACGGACGTCGAGCTCGCCGCATAGCCCCCAAGCCCGAACCACCCGAAACCCGACAGAGATGCCTTGACGAAAGACATAGAGGCACCCCCCCGCCCGACGGGGACCGTGCAACGAGGTCTCGCGGCATGACGGCGGCCGGGCCCGCTCCGCCGGCGGCCCCGGCCGGTCAGCCCGTGCCGGGGGCGGTCTGCTGCGACGCCCGGGACTCCGGCTGGGCCGGGACGAGGGCGGTGTCCCAGTCGAGGCGGAGGATCGCGAGGTCGTCGGTGTGACGGTCCGCGTTGAGCCTGCGCACGTCCGCGATGAGCCGGTCGAGCAGGCTGTCGGGGTCGGCGGCGGGCGCGGCGTTCAGCAGGCGCAGCAGCCCGTCGGCGCCGAGCCGGGTGCCGTCGGTGTCGGTGTGGCCCTCGACGAGACCGTCGGTGTAGACGGTGAGCGCGCCCCGCGGGGGCAGCGGCACGGTGGTGGGCGGCCAGTGCTCGACGCCGGGGGCGATGCCGAGGGCGATGCCGTGCTCCGCGGCGAGTTCGGTCGTGGTCCCGTCGCCGGTCAGCAGGGGCTCGTGGTGACCCGCCAGGTGCAGGGTGACCGTGCGGGCGCGCAGGTCGAGGGTGAGCAGGGTGCAGGTGGTGAACATGTCGTTGCGGCCGCGTTCGGCGATCAGCATCTGCTCCAGCAGCCGCAGCAGCCCGGTGCCGCGATGCCCGCCGAGGACCAGGGCCCGCCAGGCGATGCGCAGGCAGACGCCGAGTGCGGCCGCGTCGGGGCCGTGGCCGCTGACGTCCCCGACGACCGCGTGCACCAGGTGGTCGCCGGTCTCGACGACGTCGAGGAAGTCGCCGCCGAGCAGGGCTCTCTCGCGGCCGGGGAAGTAGCGGGTGGTGGCGGTGGCGGTCGTGGCGCCGAGCATGAGGGGCGGCAGCAGTCCGCGTTCCAGGCGGGCGTTCTCCTGGGCGCGCAGTTCACCGGCCTGGAGGGCGGCCTTGGCGCGTTCCGCCTGCTTTCGCTGGACGGCGTAGCGGACGACCCGCTGGAGCAGTTCGGGGTCGACCTTGCCCTTGACCAGGTAGTCCTGTGCTCCGAAGGCGAGCGCCTCGACACCGGCGTGGGTCTCGGAGAGACCGGTGAGGACGACGACGGCCGTGTCCGCGGACGCCTCCTGGACGGCGCCGACCAGGCCGACACCCGAGCCGTCGGGCAGATGGAGGTCCAGCAGGACGCAGGACGCGGGCCGTTCGGCGAGCGCGGTGCGGGCCGCCGCGAGGGTCTTGTGCCAGACGAGGGTGTGCGACAGTCCGGTGTCGACGAGGAGTTCCTCCACGAGGAGGGCGTCACCGGCGTCGTCCTCGACGAGGAGGATGTCGTAGTGCTGCTCGGCAGCGGGCGCGCTCACGGGGTCTCTTCCCCGGTGGCGCCGGGCGCGGCCGGGCTGTGCACGGGGAGGGTGAAGGTGAAGCGGCTGCCGGGGCGGTGGCCCGGGTCGAGGGCGATGGCGCCCCCGTGGAACTCGACCACCTTCTTGCACATGGCCAGTCCGATGCCGTTGCCCGGGTAGGCGTCCTTGGTGTGCAGGCGCTGGAAGATGACGAAGATCTTGTCGGCGAAGTCCGGGTCGATGCCGATGCCGTTGTCGCTGACGGCCAGCCGCCACCACTCGCCGTCGCGTTCGGCCTCGATGCGGATGCGGGGCGGGGTGTCGGGGCTGCGGAACTTGATCGCGTTGGAGACGAGGTTCTGGAGCAGCATGCCGAGCTGGGTGCGGTCGCCGACGACGGTGGGGAGGGGGTCCCGGGTGATCTCGGCGCCGGTCTCCTCGACGACGACGCTCAGCGATTCGAGGACCGAGGCGGCGACGGCGTCGAGGTCGACGGTGTTCTGCTGGTTGTGGACCCGGCCGACGCGCGAGAAGTCGAGCAGGTCGTTGATGAGGGTCTGCATGCGGTTCGCGCCGTCGACGGCGAAGCCGATGTACTGGTCGGCCCGGTCGTCGAGCTGTCCTCCGTAGCGCCGCTGGAGGAGCTGGGTGAAGCTCGACACCTTGCGCAGCGGCTCCTGGAGGTCGTGCGAGGCGACGTAGGCGAACTGCTCCAGTTCGGCGTTGGAGCGCTGGAGGTCCGCGGTCTGCTCGTCCAGCAGGCGGCGGGCGGCCTCGGCGGCGTGGAGCTCTTCGACGAGCCTGCGGCGCATCGCCTCCACGTCGGCGCCCAGCGCCCGCAGGTCGGCGGGCCCCGCGGTGTCGACCGGCTGGTCGAAGCGGCCTCCGGCGACCGTCCGCGACTGGGCGCTCAGCCGGGCGAGCGGTTCGGTGATGCCCCGCCGCACGCCCTCGAAGGCGAGGAGGGCGAGCAGGACGACGAGGACGGCGATGGCCCCGAGGACCGTGTTGCGCAGCAGGGCCGCCCGGTCGAGGGCGTCGCGCGCGTCGGCGCGGACGTCCTGGAGGTGCTCCTGGAGGGTGTCGCCCGCGTCGCGCACGGTGTCGAAGAGCCGTTTGCCCTCGGCGGAGTTCGCCGAAGCCGTCTCGGGCACCGGGGACTCGGCGACGGGGCGGGCGAAGCGCTGCTGCCAGGCACCGGCCGCGGACTCGACGGCGGCGAGGTCGGCCAGCGCCCGCGAGTCGCCGCGGACCAGGGTGTGCAGGCGCCGGGTGGCGGCCTCCTCGTCGGCGAGGCCCTGCGCCCAGGGGGTGAGGAACTCCTCCTGGCCCGCGATGCCGTAGCCGCGGACGCCGGTCTCCTGGTTGAGGAGCGCCGTCTCCAGGCGCTTCGCCTCGATCAGCGCGGGCGAGTGCACGTCCGTCAGCCGGGTGGTGATGTCCGAGGTGCGTGACAGACTCCACACGCCGAGCGAGAGCAGTCCGAGGAGGACGGCGAGGGCGGCGGAGACGCCGGCGACGAGCCACTGCCGGGTCGTCCAGCGGCCCACACCGCGTGCCCGTGGCGCCCGTGCGCCGCCCGGCCCCCCTGCCGGGGGCGCGGCACCGCCGCTGTCCGCGGGTCCCCCGCTGACCGTGCTGTCCGACATGACCGCCCCTCCCCTTGCGCCGCCTCTTCGGGATGGGCAGGCGGCCAACTGTAACCCCACGGCAACTGTCGTTGTCGGGCGAGGAGGGGACCCCTTAGGGTGGGCGCATGCTGACATCCGCCCGCCCGCCCCGGTCCGCCTCCAGCGGGTGACCACGCCCTCACGCGGCGCGGCGGCCCCGACGGCCCGCCGCGCAGGGCGGGCGGCCGCCCCCAGGCGCCGCGCACCCCGCCCCCGGCCGACGCGCACGACCGCCGTATCCTCTTCGAGCCGCTGCCGCGACAGGCACGGCGCCGAGCGAATCCGGAGCACACAGTGATGACTGCAGCACCCCCCTACGACGTGCTCCTGGTCGAGGACGACGTCGCCGACGCCATGCTCATCGAGGACGCCCTCAATGCCCACGGCACACGGAACCTGACGAAGGTCGAGGACGGCGTCGCGGCGCTGGAGTACCTGCGCTCCGCGTCCAACCCGCGCCCCGACCTGATCGTGCTCGACCTGAACATGCCCCGGATGAACGGCCGGGAGCTGCTGGCCATCGTCAAGGCGGACGAGAACCTGCGCTCGATCCCGGTCGTGGTGCTGACCACGTCCGCCGCGCCGGACGACGTGACGGACGCGTACCACCACTACGCGAACGCCTATGTGACCAAGCCGGTGAACCTGGACGAGTTCGAGCGCGCCGTGCAGAGCATCGACGCGTTCTACCTGGACACGATCACCAAGCCGCCGCGGTCGTAGTCCGCGGGCAGCCGCCGCTCGCGGCGGCCACCTCTCCTGAGCGGGCCGGGGCCCCACGCGACGACGCGTGGGGCCCCGGCCCGCTCAGGGCGCGGGAGGCGCTGGCCCCGCCCGCTGCCCCCGCTCAGGGCGCGGGAGCAGTGGGCGGGGCCAGCGCCGCCTCGACGGCGGCGAGGGCGTGGATGCGGGCCGTCGGGAAGAGCGGCACGGGGCTGTCCCCCGGGCCGACGAGGAGCTCGATCTCCGTGCACCCGAGGACGACGCCCTGGGCCCCGTCGGCGACGAGGTCGGCGATGACCTCCCGGTACCGGTGACGGGACTCCTCCCGCACGACACCGAGGCACAGCTCGTCGTAGACGACGCGGTGCACGAGCTCCCTGCCCTCCTCGCCGGGCACGCGCACCTCCAGACCGGCGGCCTCCAGGCGCGCGCGGTAGAAGTCCTGCTCCATGGTGAAACGGGTGCCGAGCAGTCCCACCCGGCGCAGGCCCGCGGCGTGCACGGCGTCCGCCGTCGCGTCGGCGAGGTGGAGCAGGGGGACCGACACCGCGGATTCGATCCGGCCGGCGACCTTGTGCATCGTGTTGGTGCACAGCAGCAGCAGATCGGCGCCGGCGCTCTCCAGGGAGCGCGCGGCCCCGGCGAGGATCTCGCCGGCCTCCTCCCAGCGGCCCTCGGCCTGGAGCGGTTCGATCTCCGCGAAGTCGACCGAGTGCAGCACGCACTTCGCCGAGTGCAGCCCGCCGAGCCGTTCGCGGGTGAACTCGTTGAGGAGCCGGTAGTACGCGGCGGTCGACTCCCAGCTCATGCCGCCGATGAGCCCGATCGTCCTCATCGCGACCCCCTTCCGTCACCGGACGATGATGCAGGACCCCGACACCCAAAGCAATGCAGGATTCACACGCCGACGCCATAAGTGATTCTTATGGTGCCGGTGGCCTCCTCCGCTGCCACCGGCGCCCGGCGCACCGGCGTAATCCGGTCGCCCTCCCGCCGCCGCTCCTGCGAGGCTCGGTCCATGGGACGTACGTTTGAGGATCTTGTGGCGGAGGCGGCCGAGGCCCCCGTGGACGGCTGGGACTTCTCCTGGCTCGACGGCCGGGCCAGCGAGGAGCGGCCCTCCTGGGGGTACCAGCGGGCCATGGGCGAGCGGATGGCCCGGGCGACGGCCGCGCTGGACATCCAGACCGGGGGCGGAGAGGTGCTGGCCGGCGTGCCGGCGCTGCCGCCGCTGACCGCTGCCACCGAGTCCTGGCCCCCCAACGTCGCCAAGGCCACCGCACTCCTGCACCCGCGCGGTGCGGTGGTCGTCGCCGACCGGGACGAGCCGCCCCTGCCGTTCGCCGACGGGGCGTTCGACCTCGTGGTGAGCCGGCATCCGGTCACCGTGCACTGGGAGGAGATCGCCCGCGTGCTCCGGCCCGGCGGCACCTACTTCTCCCAGCAGGTCGGTCCGGCCAGCGTCTTCGAGCTGGTGGAGTACTTCCTCGGCCCCCAGCCGGAGGAGGTGCGCCGCGGGCGCCACCCCGACGACGCCCGCGACGCCGCCGAGGCCGCCGGGCTGGAGGTCACCGATCTGCGCTCGGAGTCGCTGCGCACCGAGTTCTTCGACATCGGCGCGGTGGTGTACTTCCTGCGCAAGGTGATCTGGATGGTGCCCGGTTTCACCGTCGGCCGCCACGAGGAGCGGCTGCGCCGGCTGCACGAGGACATCGAGCGCGACGGTCCGTTCGTCGCGCACACCGCGCGGTTCCTGATCGAGGCCCGCAGACCGTCGTGAGTGCGCCGCGTCATCGAGGCCCGCGGACCGTCGTGAGTCCGCCACCATCGACACCCGCGGACCGTCAGGAGTGCGCCACCGTCGACACCCGCGGACCGTCATGAGTCCGCCACCGCCGACAGGCCCCGCCCGAGGGCCGGTTGCGCCGATGATCTTCCGCTGCGTACTGTCCGGAGGTCGGACAGGAGCGGACCGCCCTCGGCTCCGGCGCACGGCCCGGACGGTGGAGGGCAGAGAGTGAGCAGCAGATGCAGCCGACCTTCGTCCTGGTGCACGGGGCCTTCGCGAACTCGTTCTCCTTCGCGCCACTCCAGGCGGAACTCGGTCTCCTCGGACACCGTTCGGTCGCCGTCGACCTGCCCGGTCACGGGTTCGGGGCCACGTACTCCTCCGCCTACCAGGCGCCGCAGGACCCCGAGGGTTTCGCCACGTCGCCCGGTGCGCTGAGGGACGTCACCCTCGCGGACAACGCGGCGCACCTGATCGGCGTCCTCGAACGGGCCAAGCAGAACGGGCCGGTGATCCTCGTGGCCCACAGCCGCGGGGGCATCACGGCGACCGCCGCCGCCAACGCGCGCCCGGACCTCGTGGACCGTCTCGTCTACGTCGCGGCCTGGTGCCCGGTCGACCTGGAGGTCGGCGACTACTACGCGGAGCCGGAGATGGAGTCCGTCGACGCGGGGTCCCTGATGCGGGCGATGGCCGGCAACCCGGCCGAACTCGGTCTGCTGCGGGTCAACTTCCGCACCGCGGACCCGGGCGCGATCGCCGCGTTCAAGGCGGCGTTCCTCGCCGACGGCACGGACGACGAGTTCCTGACCTTCCTCAACACCTTCCAGCCCGACGAGAACCTGGACGTCGGCACCTCCGCCGACCGGGCGCAGGCGGAGACGTGGGGCAGCGTCCCGCGGACGTACGTACGCCTGGCGGACGACGCGAGCATGCCGCCCGCCCTCCAGAACCGCCTGATCCGCGAGGGCGACGCCCTGACGCCGGAGAACCCGTACGACGTGCGCACCCTGCCCGGAAGCCACCTCAAGTGGCTGGTCGACGCGGCGCCCGCGGCCCGCCTGCTGGCCGACCTCACGGCGCTCGCCCCCCGGTGACCGGCCGCGCGCTCCACCGCGCCGAATCGGTGCGGTGGAGCGCGCGTTCCGGGGTAGACGCAGTGCGACCGCTGACGCATCGCCCGCGAGGAGCCCGCCATGACCGACGACGCCTACCTGTTTCTGGTGGACAGCACCGAGGTGACCCTCGGGGTGCAGCCGACCGGCGTCGGCGGCCTGGCCTGCATGGACACCCCCGCGGTGCGCGCATGGCTCGACGCGCAGGGGGTGGACGCGACGTCCCCGCTGCTGCGCATCCTGCCGCCGGAGGAGACGGCGGCCGTCCCGGAGGGCGCCGAGCGCCTGCCGGTGCCGCTCGCCGAGGAGGAACTGGGGCGGGTGCGCGGGCAGTCCGCGCTGCTGGCTGCCACCGACGTCGAGAAGGAGCTGCTGGCCTACCGCTCCCTGACGGACGGCCGGGAGGGCCTGCTCCAGCGCGCCCTGTCCGCGGGCGTGCCCGCGCACCGCGTCGCCGAGCTCTCCGGTGAGGACCTGGCGGCCGTGAAGGCCGCCGCCGGCTGACGGGGAGCCTTCCGCACACGGACGGACCCCCGCACGGCGATGGGCTGCCACCGGTACCGGTGGCAGCCCATCGCCGTGCCGGGCCGGGCCCCGGAACACCGGGCCGGTAACCGGACAGATCAACCGAACGTCACACGATCCACACACGCACCGGCGATCGGGCGGCGTTCACCGGGCACGCGAACAGCATCACCCCGCCGAAGCCACCGGGAGACCCGGATGATAGCCGTCGCCCTGCTCGTGCCGCCCCTGCTCCTCGGGCTCGTCATGCTGCTCGACCGCTACGAGGACTACATGCGCGCCTCCACCCCGTCCCCGCAGCCCGCCCGCGAGTAGGCCCGGCGGCACGACGACGACGCGGCTCGGCGCCGGGGCACCACCCCGCAGCGCGGTGCGACAGGGGTACGCCCCGCCCGCACCACGCCGACGGGAGTCCCGGCGCCGAGCCGCGTCGTCGTGCCGTGCCACGTCATGCCGTGTCGGGTCGCGGAGCCTCGGCGTGCGCGGTGCGGACGCGGAGCGGATCTCCGGTGGCAGCCGGGCCGGAGGCGGGAGGTGCCACCGCGTTCCGGCAGCCGCGCAGAACGTGCGAACCCACACCGACGACGTTTTCCGACACCGGTGGCCGGAACACCGACTCCTCGGCGTACTCTGCCTCGTTACAGTCACAACACCCCTTGTCGGACTCAGCACTACGGGAGCAGACAGTGACCGGTAACGACAGCATCATCTCCACCACCGCCCAGCTGGAGGCGGAACTGCCGCAGCTCGAAGCCCTGCAGCACTCGCTCCAGCAGGAACTGGCGCAGGTCACGGCACGGTTGGAGTCCGTACGCGGCGCACTCGCCGCCCTCGGCGCCCTGGCCGCCGCACCACTCCCCCGCCCCCGTGCGGAACCCACCGCGGACGCGGCAGCCGCGGCCGTCACACCGACGGAGGCGGCCGAGCCCGCCGCGGAGACCGTCGCCCCGGCGGCCGGGGAGGCAGCAGCCCCCGCGGCGGCCGAACCGGCCCGGCAGGCGGAGCCCGTCACGCCCGAGGAGCCCGCGGCAGCCGCCGAGCCCGTCGCGGAGAAGGCCGGGAAGCCCGCCGTCCCGGCCCAGGCGAAGAAGTCCGGCCGTGCCACCGCGTCCGGCACCGCCAAGGCGACCCGGCCCGCCCGGAAGACCAAGGCCGCCACCGGGGCGCGGCAGACCGCGGCGAAGGCCGCCCGCACGGCGGCGTCCACCACGTCCGCGGCCTCCGCGAAGGCGGCCAGGGCGACGAAGGCCCCCGCGCAGGCGCAGGCCGTGCCCGCAGAGGCGGGCGCGGCAGCGACGGCGGAGACGCCGGCGAAGGCGGAGGCGCCGGCGAAGACCAGCGCGGCGCCCAAGGCCGCCGCGGAGGCCAAGGCGGCCGGGGCGGGCAAGGCGCCCGCGGCGGCGAAGACGGGCAAGGCCGTCAAGGCCGTCAAGACCGTCAAGACGGTCAAGGCCACGGCGGGGGCGGGGGCGGCCGGCAAGGACGCCGGTGACAACGCCGCCAAGGACGGATCGGGACTCACCGAGCAAGTCCTCGCCGTGCTCGCGGGCCGGGCGGACACCGCGCTGCGGGCCCGCGACGTCACCGAGGCCCTCGGCCGGGCGACCACGGCGGGCGGAATCAACACGGTGCGCAGCACTCTCGACCGGCTCGTCGCGACCTCCCGGGCCGCGCGCGCCGGGCGCGGTCTGTACCAGGCGCCGGCCAACTGACGCGTCCTGCCGGTGCCGTCGGCGGCACCGGCAGGGGGCGTGTCAGTGGCCCGCGAGGACGCCGGACAGTTCGTTGGTGCTCTTCGGCAGTGTCACACTGCGGAGCTTCTTGCCCGACTCCAGGTCGACCGCGTGCAGTGCGCGAGTGCCGGGCTCGGACACGTACGCGGTGTGGTCGCGGACGAAGAGCGTGGGCCTGGCCTGCTGCCAGTCGAGCGGCTCCTGCCAGGCCCCGGTCACGGGGATCTTCTTCGTCACGGTGCCGGTCCCGGGGTCGATGACGTGCAGTGCGCCGTCCGTGCCGAGGACGAGTGCCTCCCCGTGCGGGCCGCGTCCCAGGGAGCGGAACGAGTAGCTGGTCCCGAGTTCGACCAGCCGCAGCGTGCCGGTCCGGGTGTCCACGAGCGACACCCGGGTCGGGCGCTCCAGTTCGGCGTCGGGGTCGCTCTTGTAGTCGCCGAGGATGACCTGCGAGGCGTCGCTGCCCGCCTGGTTGCCGATCCGGCCGTACGCGTGCGGGGCCGGGACCTTGGTGAACTCGCCGTTCCGGTAGATGAGGACGCCGTCCTCGCAGCCCACGGCGATCGCCTCGTCGCGTGCCGCGGCCTCGCCGTGCACACCGGGGCAGTTCTCGTTGCGTGCGATCTCCCTGCCCTGCGCGTCGAGGACGAGGGCTCCGGTCCGCTTCTCCGCGTCGCCGAGGGTGCTGAGGAGCCGGCCGTCGGCGAGTTCGACGGCGACACCGTGGTGCGGCTCGGCGGCGGTCCACGTCCTGGCCTTTGGCTTGGCGCCGTCGGCGAGGTCGTGCGGGTCGAAGACCTCCACCCGGCCGGTGCCGTCGGTGAAGAGGGCGGTCCGTCCGGCGTGCCGCACCACGTGTCCGGGCTTGGCGCCCGGGTACGTGATGCCGGTGAACTCCTGTGCGGTGGCGTCCAGGACGCGGAAGCCGGTGTCGGTCGAGACGACGACGTGGTCCTCGTCTCCCGCCGGGTTCACCCGGTTGAAGCCGGGCAGCTCGATGGTGCCGGCGATGTCGAGGCTGTCGCCGTCCAGGACGTAGAGGCCGCCGTCGAAGGTCGCCACCAGCGGGTCGGCGACCTCCGCGGCCGCCTTCGCGCTCGGGGACGCGCCGCCCCCGGTGCCGGACGCGGAGGTGCTGTCCGTGCCGCAGGCGGTCAGGACGGTGGCGACCGCCAGGGCGAGTGCGGTGCCCACGAGGGCTCTGCCGGGTATCGCGTGGTTCACAGTGTGTTCCTTTCTCGGCCGCGGGGTGCGGCGTCGGGTGGGTGTGCCGTGGGGTGCGGCGTCGGGTGGGGTGTGTCCGCTCGGAGTTCGCGGGTGCCCGCCGAGCGGGGGCGCGGGCCGCAGTGGGAGGTGCGGCGTGGGACGGGTGCCGTCGCGGGACGCGGCCGGCGGGACGGTGTCTCAGCGGGCGGCGGTCAGGCCGTCGGCCATGACGGTGGTGTTGGTCCGCATCATCCGCAGGTAGGTGTCCGCACCTCCGCCGGGAGCGGTCAGCGACTCGGAGTGGAGCGCGATGACGCGTACGCCGCCGCCGAGTTCGTTGCGCAGCACCTCGGCCAGCCGTGCGGGGCGCGAGGAGTCGGCGAAGACGGTGCGCACTCCGGCCTCGCGCATGGCCTCGGTGAGCGAGCGCAGGTCGGACGAGCTGGGCGAGGCCAGGGTGGTGCCGCTGGGGACGACCGCTCCGATCACCCGGAAGCCGAAGCGGTCCGCCAGGTACCCGAAGACATGGTGGTTGGTGACGAGTGCGCGCCGGTCCTCCGGAATCCGCGCGAAGGAGGTCTCCATCCAGGCGGTGAGGTCCGTGAGCTGCCGTGCGTAGCGTTCCGCGTTGGCGCGTATCGCGGCGGCGTCCACGCCGTCGACGTGCTCGATCACCTGCCGGGCGATCAGGGCGGCGGCGTCGCGCACCCGGTCGGGGTCGGTCCAGAAGTGCGGGTCGGGCTGCCCGGCCCCGTCGCCGGGACCGCCGTCGTCGGGTGCGCGGAAGGTCATCGGGTCCACCGCCTCGCCCACGCCGAAGGTGGTGACGCCTGCCTCGCGGGCGGCGTCCACGTGGCGCAGCACGTTCTCCTCCAGGCCCAGTCCGTTGAAGACGACGAGGTCGGCGTGTTCGAGTTCGGCGGCCTGCACGGCCGACAGACCGAAGGAGTGCGGGTCCGCGCCCGGTTGCATCAGGACGCTGACCTCGGCCTCGTCGCCGACGATCTCCCGCGTGACGTCTCCGAGGATGTTGGTGGTCACCACGACACTCGGACGGTCGCCGCCGCCGGTGCAGGCGGTGGCGAGAGCCGCGGTCAGGGCGGTGACCAGCAGGGCGACCAGGGTGCGGGTGCGGTGGGTGCGGCGTGCGGTCGTGGTCCTCATCGTCCGGTCTCCTTCATCAGAGCCGGTGTGATGTCGAGGTCGAAGGTGCGGGCGATGCGCAGCCCGTCGTTGTAGTCGATCTCGAACACCCGTTTGCCGACGGGGTCGTTGACGTAGGCGCGGCTGCGGTCGACCTCGATCAGCGGGGCCGCGGTGTGTCCGGCGGCCCGGCCGGAGAGCAGCGTCTTCGTGCGGGCCGTGCGCTGTCCGGTGGCGATGTCGTAGCCGTGCAGGGAGCCGTCGGCGGCGAGGACCATCAGGGGGGCGCCCTCGCCCGCGGTGTTCGCCGCGAGCACGGGCCCGGTCTCCACGCGGGTCCAGGAGCGGTCCGTCACGTCCAGCACCCACACGGCCCGTTCACCGGCCGGCGCCGTGAGGGTGTCGCTGCCCGCCCGGTGGTGGAAGGCGGTGGCGCGTTCCGCGGCGGGCACGGCGTCGCCGTAGGGGATGCGCTCGGCGGTGAAGCGGCCGTCCGCCGCGCTCACCAGCAGCGCGCCGTCGGCGCAGCCGAAGACGACGCCTCGGCGGGTGACGGCATCGCCGCGGGGCGACTCGCACACGACGCCGGGTGCGGCCACCCGGCGGCCGTCCCGGTCGAGGACGACGGCCTCGGCCCGGTCGTCCTCGCCCGCGAGGGCGACGAAATGCTCCTCGTAGGGCACGACGGGAGCGCTGTAGGTGCCCGGCAGGGCGCGGGCGGTGCCGGGCCGGCCGGTCTCCATCGCGGTCCGGTCGAGGACGGCGGCGCGGCCGGCAGCGTCGGTGACCGCGGTGACGGCGGTGTCGCTGCGGACCCGGGCGCCGGGTCCGCCGGGTATCCGTCCCACGTCGCGTACCGCGGCGCGGTAGTAGTGGACGTGGTCGCCGTGGTCGACGGTCCAGGCACCGGTGTCGATCACGCGGGTCCCGTCGGCGGCGGCCAGGAAGGCGAAGCGGCCGTCGGCGCTCAGCCCGCTCGCGCCGGGAGTCGGGGCCAAGTCGTGGGTCTCGCCCGTGATCAGGTCGAGGACGCGGGTGTCGCCGGTCTCCGGGTCGGCCAGCAGCAGCCGTGACTGCTCCTCGGCGGCCTCCTGTGCGCCCGCCACGTATCCGTGGGGGGTGGTGGCGGACGGGGAGCGCTCCGTCCGCCCGGCCGATGCGTCGTCGTCCCGGCCCGCGCAGCCGCTCGCCGCGAGCAGCGCGGCGAGCACCAGGGCGGCGGGGGCCCGCGCGGGAACGTTCCTTCGGGCGAGCAAGAGGGTCTCCTCCGTGGTCGTCGGGGTGTGTGTCGGTGTCTCGGTGCCGGGGTGAGCCCGTACCTGTGCCGATGTGCCGGGCGGGCATGTCGACATGGCGTCGTGTCGGTGTGTCGGTGTGTCGATGGAGCGTGTGAAGGCAGGGGGGCTCGACGGCGCGGCGTCGGGGCGACGGCCGCCGGGGAGGCCGGGGGTTCGGTGCGCGGGGCCCCGGTCAGGGGTTCACGGCCGCCGCGGGTGCCGGGGCCGGGCGACGGCGGCGGTGCCGCAGGCCGGACGCGAGATGGGAGAGGAAGAAGAGGCTCACCGCGAGGCCGGACACCGTCGCCCCGGCCGCGGTTCCCAGGTGCCAGGACAGCAGCAGGCCGAGGAAGGTGGCCACCGAGCCGAGGAGCGCGGCGAGCGCCATGACTCCGTGCACACTGCGCGCCCACGGGAGGGCCGCGGCGGGGGGTGCGATGAGCAGTCCCAGGACGAGCAGAGTGCCGACGATGTGGAACGAGGCGACGATGGCCAGCGCCAGCAGCCCGAGCAGCGCGGCGTGGGCGAGCCGGGGCCGCAGGCCGAGGGTGTGCGCCTTGCGGGCGTCGAACGCGAGGGCCAGGAAGGCCCGGTGGCCGAGGGCGGAGACGGCGAGGGCGAGCAGCAGCGCCACGGCGAGCAGGACGAGGTCCTGCTCGCGGACGGCCAGGACGTCGCCGAAGAGGAACCCGGTCAGGTCGACGGCGAAGGACTGCGAGCGGGAGACGATGATCACGCCGAGCGAGAGCATCCCGACGAACAGCAGGCCGATTCCGGTGTCCTGGGAGAGCTTCGGGGTGCGGTGCAGCGCGGTGACGCCCACCGTGATCACGGCCGCGCTCGCCGCCGCCCCCAGCAGGGGGTTGCCGCCGAGCAGCGCGGCGAGGGCGACACCGGGCAGCAGTCCGTGGGACATGGCGTCCCCGAGGAAGGCCATCCCCCGCAGCACCACCCAGGTACCGGCCATCGCGCAGATCATCGACACAAGAATCCCGCCCCAGAGGGCCCTCTGCACGAAGGTCGCCTCGAAGGGGCCCGTCAGCCACTCCATGACCGCAACACTACAATGACAATCATGTTCAACAAACCAGTACCCCTCCCCTCCCCTCCCGGCACCACGACGGGCACCGCCGTGCGGCTGCGCTGCTCCGGACTGGACGCGGGCTATCCCGGACGGCCCGTCCTGCGTCAAGTCGACGCCTCGATAACGGCGTTGACCGTGACCGCAGTGGTCGGCCCCAACGGCAGCGGCAAGTCCACACTGCTCGGAGTGATGGCGGGTGTGATCGAGCCCACGGCGGGAGACGTCGTCCACGCCGCCTCCGTGCGGCCCGCCTTCGTCCCGCAGCGCGGCGCCGTCGGAGACACCCTCCCGCTGACGGTCCGGCAGACGGTGGAGATGGGGCGCTGGGCCGGTCTCGGACCGTGGCGGCGGCCGACCCGCCGGGACCGCGCCGCGGTCGACACCGCGATGGAACGCCTCGGAGTCACCGCGCTCGCGGCACGCCAGCTCGGCGAGCTCTCCGGCGGCCAGCGGCAGCGCACCCTGATCGCCCAGGGTCTCGCCCAGGGCTCCGACCTCCTCCTCCTGGACGAGCCGACCACCGGACTCGATCCCGAGGCCGGGGAGCGCATCACGGACCTGCTGGCGGGGCTGGCCGGCGACGGCGTGACCGTCGTCCAGGCGACGCACGACCTCGGCGCCGCACGATCGGCAGGCGACTGCCTGCTGCTCCACGACGGACGCCTGGTCGCACAGGGCGCCCCGCAGGACGTGCTGACGGTCTCGGCACTCACCCGCATCCGCTACCCCGCCACGCCGCCGGACCGCCTCTGACGTCTCCCCCGTGGGACCGGTCCGGGGCGCTGTGGTTGAGTGGAGCGGCACGGAGGAACGGGGCGGGGGCACATGACGGTTCGCGGTGACGACGACGCGCTGCTCGGCGACCCGGGACCCGGGGACCCGCGGCCCGGCGATTCAGGACCCGGCGGACCGGGGCCCGGGGGCCCGGGGCTCGGCGGGGAGCACGGGGCGGCCGTGCCGGGCGACGCGCTCACGGCGCAGATCCTCGACGCGGCGCGGGAGCAGTTCACCACCTTCGGCCTGCGCCGCTCCACGGTCGACGACGTGGCGCGGCGGGCAGGAGTCTCCCGCGTGACGGTGTACCGCCGCATCGGCAGCAAGGACAGCCTGGTCTCCGCCTGCCTGCTGCGCGAGTACCACCGGTTCCTCGCGGACGTGGACGACGCCGTGGCCGATCTGCCGACGGTGGAGGAACGGCTGGTCGAGGGCTTCACCGTGGTCCTGCGGCACATCCGGAGCCATCCGCTGGTCGGCGGGCTGCTCCGGCTGGAGCCGGAGACGATGCTGCCCTACCTCACCGTGGAGAGCGGGCCCGCGTTCCTCGCCGTGCGCGGGTATCTGGTGGACCGGCTCCGCCAGGCGCGGCTGGCCGAGGGGCAGCCGGAGAGCGACCCGACTCCGGTGGCCGAGCTGATGGTCCGCATCACCGTGTCCTTCCTGCTCAATCCGGTGAGTGCCTTCGAGCTGGACGACGACGACCGGGTACGTGATTTCGCTCTGCGCTATCTGGTTCCGCTGCTCGGTCGCTGACCGGGCGCTCGCCGGGCAGCGGTTCCAGCGGGCGGCCCGCGGCCCAGTGGGGTCCGAGATCGTCGAGGGTCCAGCCGAGCGGGTAGGACCGCGGCCGGGGCCGGACGGGGAACCGGTCGGGGCGGGCGGGCATCAGCCTGACGGCCCGGGACCTGGCCCGCACGGCGCGCTCGGCGGCGGTGCGCGCCCAGGCCGGCTGCACGGGGAACCCGAGGGCCCGCAGCAGCGGTTCGTCGAGCAGGGCGAGGGTCATCCGCACGGCCGCCGGACGCAGCGGCCGCGGATACCAGTCGGCCATGACCCGCAGGGTGGCGTGGGCGACCCGGCGGTTCGCCGGCGCGTAGGCGAACATGGTGCGTTCGTAGTCGTTCAGCAGTTCCTCGTACTCCGCGTAGGTGTCCGGCGCGCCCTCGATCCCCATCAGTTCGCCGGTCCTGCGGCCGACCAGGGCGATGGACCGCACCTCCTCGGGGCAGAGCCGGCGCCAGCCGAACCGGTTGATCCAGCGCACCGGTCCCACCACGGTGGTGGCGAGCACGTAGAGGAAGTCCTCGTTGGGGATGCGGTACTTGCCGTGGATGCGGTTGAGGTGGCGGGCGGTGGAGCGGGCGCGCTCGGAGTCGAAGCCGTCGCGGACGAGTTCGTAGCCGAACAGCAGGGTGTCGTCGTAGCGCTTCTGGCCTGCGCGCTCGAACTCCTGCGTGCGGTCGAGGAGTTCCGAGATCCGCGGGACCCCGTAGTCGCGCAGGAAGGCGACCCCGAGCCCCTGCCGGTAGTCCCAGGGGAACTCGTACTGGGTGACGAGCCGGTGGATCCGTTCGAAGTCCCGGGCGGGGTCCATCCGGCGGATCTCACGCAGGCGGCTGTAACGGGCCATGCGGCAGGCCTCCCGTTCCGGGGCCGGCGTCCCGACCGACGCCGCCGTATCAAAGATACAAATACTATGTAGTTGTTTCAGGCGGCGGTCAACGCCGCGCACAGGAACGGGAGTTGTGTGTGGCCGAGGAGTGCGGCCGGGAGAAGTGCAGACGCCGGGGCGAGCAGCTGCGCGGCCGTCGCACACGCGCCGCCCGTGGCACCGTGAACGAAGCGGGCGGGGGCGGACGAGGATGCCTGCCGGTCTCCTCGTCCGCCCCCGCCCGCCGTGCCGGACGCGCTCAGCGCCAGCGGTCGAGCTCCCGGTCCCGGGTGTCGCAGACCTCGAAGACGACCTCGCCCTCACTGAAGTCCGCCCCGGCCGCCGGACGGACCCGCTCCCCCGCCCACACCAGGTGCGGCGGCGCACCGATCACCCGGCAGCGGAGCATGAAGCCCTCGGGGAAGCGGACCAGCGACTCGTTGCGGGCGAGCTTGGTGTAGCGGTGGACCACCGTCGTCCGGACGACGATGCCGTCACCGTCGCTGCGGGCTGTCTCCAGGTCGCTCGACGCGCACACCGGGCACAGGAGCCGCCGGAAGGAGGCGGTCCCGCACCAACGGCAGCGCTGATAGATCAGTCCGGTTTCCCCGCACACCGGCGCTGCGGTGGCACTTCCTGGCTGGGACACGTCGCGACCCCCTGCACTCGGCTCCGAGCGGCACGCCCTCGCTGCCGCTGCCCGCACGATATGGCACTGAGTGCCGCAGCGTAAAGACACTCAGTGTCAATTATTTCGGCCAGATGTCCCCAGGACCGCCTCCACCTGCTGGACCACCCGCCAGAGCGGGGCGTCCCTGCGGGCCAGCAGGACGACGACGTCCCCGCCGCCCGCCGCCCCGTCACCGGCCGAGGCGCCCGAGCCGTCCGCCGGTGCGGCGACGACGGGGGCCGCGGGCGCGGACCACACCTCGACCACCGTGGCGAGGGCGCGCTCCACCGCGGCCTCCGCGTCCCCGGCGCCGCCCGAACGGAGCCACGCCCGCAGGGCGTTGTTGTGCGCGGCCACCACCGCGGCGGCCACCACCTCGGCACGGAGCGAGCCGTCCGGGTCCTGCCGCCAGCAGCCGCGCAGATGACCGGCCATGGTGCGCTCGTACCGCCGCACCACGGAGAGCTCGTAGGTGCGCAGCCCCGGCACCTCCTGCGTCAGCCGGTAGCGCTGGACCGAGAACTCCGGCTTCGCCGCGTACATCCTCGTCACCAGACGGGCCGCCGCGCACACCGCGCGCACCGGGTCCCGCTCCGTGCCGCGCGCGAGGAAGTCGGTCATGTCCGCGAGACAGCGCTCGTGGTCGGGGAAGACCGCGTCCTCCTTGGAGGGGAAGTAGCGGAAGAACGACCGGCGCCCGACACCGGCTCTGGCGACGATCTCGTCCACGGTGGTCCGCTCGAAGCCCCGCTCCAGGAAGAGCTGGAACGCCGCCTCGGCCAGGGTCTCCCGCATGGGCGTCCTGGGAGGGTCGTCGGCCCCTTCGGCAGCCGCCGGCCTGCGCCGTTTACGCACCTCAGTCATGCGGGGAACGTAGCACCGCGACCCCGATTTGGCACTTGGTTCCTTTACATGGGGTACTGAGTGCCATAGGTTCGACATCATCAACCATGCGCGTCTTGCGACCGCCCGTCAGGAGGAGAGCCGGCGTGAGCCTGAGGATCGTTGTCTGTGTGAAGTACGTGCCCGACGCCACCGGCGACCGGCACTTCGCCGATGACCTGACCGTCGACCGGGACGACGTCGACGGCCTGCTGTCGGAGCTGGACGAGTACGCGGTGGAGCAGGCGCTGCAGATCGCGGAGAACGCCGACGACGCCGAGGTGACGGTGTTGACGGTGGGTCCGGAGGACGCGAAGGACGCGCTGCGCAAGGCTCTGTCGATGGGTGCGGACAAGGCGATCCATGTCGAGGACGACGATCTGCACGGTACGGATGTGATCGGTACGTCGCTGGTGCTGGCGAAGGCGGTCGAGAAGGCCGGGTTCGATCTGGTGATCTCGGGGATGGCGTCGACGGACGGCACGATGGGTGTGGTTCCGGCGCTGCTGGCGGAGCGGCTGGGTGTGCCGCAGGTGACGCTGCTGTCGGAGGTGTCGGTCGAGGGTGGCACGGTGACGGGCCGCCGGGACGGTGACACGGCGTCGGAGCAGCTGGAGGCGTCGCTGCCGGCGGTGGTGTCGGTGACGGACCAGTCGGGCGAGGCCCGGTACCCGTCGTTCAAGGGGATCATGGCGGCGAAGAAGAAGCCGGTGGAGTCCTGGGACCTGGAGGACCTGGAGATCGACGCGGACGAGGTCGGTCTCGCGGGTGCGTGGAGCGCGGTGGACTCGGCGGCCGAGCGTCCGGCGCGCACGGCGGGCACGATCGTCAAGGACGAGGGCGAGGGCGGCAGGCAGCTCGCCGAGTTCCTCGCGGGTCAGAAGTTCGTCTGACGCGGCCTTGCGGGTCGGATGTTCGTCTGACGCTGCCTGGCGGGTCGGATGTTCGTCCGATGCCCGGTCTTTCTCGTTCCCCGTTCGTCTTTCACAGCAGGAGAGTTGTCCCATGGCTGAAGTTCTCGTCTTTGTCGATCACGTGGACGGTGCGGTCCGCAAGCCCACGCTGGAGCTGCTGACGCTGGCGCGTCGGATCGGTGAGCCGGTCGCGGTGGCGGTGGGTGCGGGTGCCGCCGACACGGCGTCGGTGCTGGCCGGGCACGGTGCGGTGGGGGTGCTGACCGCGGACGCGCCGGAGTTCGCCGAGTACCTGGTGGTCCCGAAGGTGGAGGCGTTGCAGGCCGCGGTCGAGGCGGTGTCGCCTTCGGCGGTGCTGGTGCCGTCGTCCGCGGAGGGCAAGGAGATCGCGGCGCGTCTGGCGGTGCGGATCGGTTCGGGTCTGATCACCGACGCGGTCGATCTGGAGGCCGGTGAGCAGGGTCCGGTGGCGACGCAGTCGGCGTTCGCCGCGTCGTTCACGACGAAGTCGCGTGTGTCGAAGGGTGTTCCGGTCGTCACGGTGAAGCCGAACTCGGCTCCGGTGGAGCCGGTTCAGGCCGCGGGTGCGGTCGAGGCGCTGGCGGTGTCGTTCTCGGAGAAGGCGACGGGGACGCGGGTGACCTCGCGTACGCCGCGGGAGTCGACCGGGCGTCCGGAGCTGACCGAGGCGGCGATCGTGGTCTCCGGTGGCCGGGGTGTCAACGGCGCGGAGAACTTCGCGGTCATCGAGGCGCTGGCGGACTCGCTCGGTGCGGCGGTCGGCGCCTCGCGTGCCGCGGTCGACGCCGGCTGGTACCCGCACACCAACCAGGTCGGCCAGACCGGCAAGAGCGTGTCCCCGCAGCTGTACATCGCCTCCGGCATCTCCGGCGCGATCCAGCACCGGGCCGGCATGCAGACCTCGAAGACCATCGTCGCGATCAACAAGGACGCCGAGGCCCCGATCTTCGACCTCGTCGACTACGGCGTCGTCGGCGACCTCTTCGCCGTCGTCCCCCAGCTCACCGAGGAGATCAACACCCGCAAGGGCTGACCTCCCCGGAACCACACACCCGACAGGGGCCGCACGGTGACCACCACCGCGCGGCCCCTGCCGCATGTCACGCACCATTGACGCAGGTCACGGCCGCCCGCAATCCCCTGCAACCGCCCGCAATCCCCTGCCGGACTCCCGGAACCGCCGCAGGGCGTTCACGAAGCCCTCGCAGATCCTGCTGACAAAGTTTCTACCGAGGGGTAGGCCGGTCGGGCGCTCTTACTATACGGTCCGTCTAACAAGGGGTGGACGTCCCCTGGCCGGGCACCCGGCACACACGCACGACGCCTTCACGGTGCCCCGGAGAATCCACGGGTTGGAAGGAGCCGCACATGGCAAGCAGCACGGTACGGCCGCACGCCCAGGAGGAACCGCTCCCCGACGACGGCGTCGCCCGCCGTCTGCTGGAGTCCTCCGCGATCCTGGCCTACGACCCCGCCGTCGAGGTGGACTGGGACACCCCCCTCGACAAGGACTTCCACGGCGCCAGCCCGGAATGGTGCTCCCTCTACGGGACCGCCTACTGGGCCGAGTTGACCGACGCGCAGCGCAAGGAGCTGACGCGCCAGGAAGCCGCGTCGGTGGCGAGCACCGGCATCTGGTTCGAGATGATCCTGCAGCAGATGGTGCTCCGCGACATCTACGCCAAGGACCCGACCGGCGCCGAGTTCCAGTGGGCCCTCACCGAGATCGCCGAGGAGTGCCGGCACTCCATCATGTTCGCGCGCGGCGCCCAGAAGCTCGGCGCCCCCGCGTACCGGCCCTCCCGCCCGGTGCTCGAACTGGGCCGCGTCTTCAAGACGCTGGCGTTCGGCGAGGCGGCGTACGCGTCGATCCTGGTCGCCGAGGAGGTGCTGGACGTGATGCAGCGCGACTGGATGCGGGACGAGAGGGTCGTGCCGTTCGTCCGCACGATCAACAACATCCATGTCGTCGAGGAGTCCCGGCACATGAAGTTCGCCCGGGACGAGACGCGCAAGCGGCTGGCCGGAGCCGGCCGGGTGCGCCGCCAGATCAACGCGTTCGTGATCGCCGTGGCCTCGTACGTCATCGTCACCAGCATGGTGAACCGCAAGGTGTACGTCCACGCCGGCCTCGACGAGAAGCGGGCCCTGGCCGAGGCGCGGGCCAACCAGCACCACAAGTCGATGATGCGGTCCAGCTGTTCGGGCCTGATGGAATTCCTCGCCTCCGCACGTCTCCTGACCAAGCCTGCGCTCGCGTTCTACAAGCGTGCCAACCTGATCTGAACCGGGCCGCCACCATGACCTTCGCCATCACCCAGACCTGTTGCAGCGACGCGACCTGCGTCGCCGTCTGCCCGGTCAACTGCATCCACCCGACTCCCGAGGAACGCGCCTTCGGCAGCACGGAGATGCTGTACATCGACCCGAAGACCTGCATCGACTGCGGCGCCTGCGCCGACGCCTGCCCGGTCGACGCGATCTTCCCCGTGGACGCCCTCGCACCGGACCAGCAGGAGTACGCGGCGGTCAACGCGGCGTACTTCGAGGAGGACGGACAGCCCGGACCGGCCGACGACAGCCCCAACTTCCACACCTGGAGCGAACCGCGGTTCGCACGCTCGCTGCCGGCCGACTTCGCGCCGCTGCGCGTCGCCGTCGTCGGCACCGGGCCCGCGGGCATGTACGCGGCCGAGGACCTGCTGCTGCACACCGCGGCCGAGGTGACGCTGATCGACCGGCTCCCGGTGGCGGGCGGCCTGGTCCGCTACGGCGTGGCCCCCGACCACCCGGCGACCAGAAGGGTCGGCGAGACCTTCGCCCGCTTCCACACCCACCCCCGGGTGCGGATGTACCTCGGCCTGGAGGTTGGGCGGGACGTGTCGGCGCAGGAGATCGCCGCCCACCACGACGCGGTCGTCTACGCCGTCGGGGCGTCGGCGGACCGGCGGCTGGGGCTGCCGGACGAGGAGCGTCCGGGCATCGTCTCCGCGACGGAGTTCGTCGCCTGGTACAACGCCCACCCCGAGGTCGCGCCCGACGCGATCGACCTGTCCGCCGCACGGGTGGTCGTGGTCGGCAACGGGAACGTCGCCCTGGACGTCGCCCGGATCCTCGCGTGCGACCCCGAGACGCTGGCCGGGACGGACATCGCCGACCACGCGCTGGCGGCCCTGCGCGCCGGTGCGGTGCGGGAGGTCGTGGTGGTGGGCCGCCGCGGCCCGGAGCACGCCGCCTACACCCGCTCCGAGGCGCTCGCGCTGCGGCACCTGCCCGGAGTGCGGCTCGTCGTCGACGCGCACGACCCGCGGACCGGCGAGGCGATCGACGCGGCAGGCCCCCGGGACAAGGCGAGTGTGCTGCGGGACGTCGACCGGGAGCGGGTGGACTGGTCCCGGCCCCCGGGCGGGGAGCGGCGCATCGTGCTGCGCTTCCACTCCTCGGTGCGCGGGGTGAGCGGCGGGGACGGCGTACAGGCCGTCGAGGTGTCCGGCACCGGGGAAGGCGCCGGAGAGGGCACGCGGATTCCGGCCGGGCTGCTGCTGCGCGCCGTCGGCTACCGCGGGCTGCCGGTGACGGGGCTGCCGTTCGACGAGGCCACGGCGACGGTGCCGCACCACGGCGGCAGGGTCGACGGCATGCCGGGGACGTACGTCGTCGGCTGGATCAAGCGCGGCCCGTCGGGCGGGATCGGGGCGAACCGCACCTGCGCGGCCGAGACCGTCGGCACACTGCTCGCGGACGCGGTCGCCGGGACGCTCCCGGCGCCGAAGGGGTCGGCCAGGGCGTTCCAGCGGCTCGCCCGCCGCCGCAACCGGGATCTGGTGGACGCACGCGGCCTCGCCGGGATCGAACGCGCCGAACGCACCCGCGGCGACCGCGAGGGCCGCCCCCGGGTCAAGCTGGCGACGGTCGGCGAACTGGTCTCGGCGGCGAAGGGGCCCTGGCGGCTCACCCGTTGACCGCCGCGGCCCGGCCCGTCCGGGAACGCGTCCGGCCCCGTCCCGGGATGGGGACGGGGCCGGACGCGTTCCCGGAGCCGAACGGGTCCTGTGGCGGCCGTCGGCAGCGGGGCCGGAGACGGCCGCCGGTGAACCGGACGGGACCCGGCCCGGCCGGGCCGGAGGACGACCGGGGGCACGCAGGCGGTCGCTGCCCTGCCGTGCGCGCGGCCGCGGTCACTCCTCTTCCGTGCCCTCGGCCTCCTCGACGACCTGGTCGCGGACGCGCTTGCCGACGATGGCCGCCGCCGCGACCGCGCTCGCGACGAAGGCGGTGGCGATGACCCAGGGCTGGTCGAACCGGTGCGAGGTCGCGTGGTCGAGGGAGTAGCGCCCCGGGCCGACCAGGCCGACACCGGCGGCCGTGAACCCCAGGTAGGCCGGGTACTCGAAGCCGCCCGACTGGGCGAAGAACCCCGCGGGCGCGTGCACGGACACCGCACCGGCCATGTTCCCGGCCGCGGCCGCGCCCGCCGCGGGCGTCGCGAGACCGAGCATGAGCAGCACACCCGAACCGGTCTCCGCGAGGCCGGCGGCCAGCGCGCTCTGCTTGGGCGGATGGAAGCCCATCGCCTCCATCCCCTTGGTGGTGCCCTCCAGGCCCCCGCCGCCGAACCAGCCGAAGAGCTTCTGCGTGCCGTGGGCCGCGAGCACGGCACCGGTGCCGAGCCGCAGGGCGAGCAGGCCGATGTCGCGTCGGAGGATGGTCGTCATGAGCGCTCCCGTGGGGCGGGCGGTGGTCGGGACGGACGTCCTCCACTCTCGGCCGGGACGGGGTCCCATCCGCTGCGTTGCTGAGCCGAACGGGTGAACGCGGCGACGGGCCCGCCGCGCGGAGCCCCACGGCCCGTCGCTCCGGGCGCACCGGCGCGGCCGGGCGCGGCCTCCCGGCGGGCAGCCGGTCAGCGGCGCCCGGCGAAGGCCAGGTGGGCCGCGGCGTAGGAGCGCCACGGCCGCCAGCGTTCCGGATCGGCGGCCGGCGGGACCGGGTCGCCGGGCACCAGGACGTCCGGGTCGCCGAGGGCATGGCGGCGGATGCGGGCAGCCGTGGCGGCCCCGATGCCGGGGAGGGCGGCGAGCCGGCGCTCGGTCTCGCCGCGGTCGGCGCCGGGGTCCAGGGCGATGTCGCCGCAGGCGAGCGCGGCGGCGAGCGCGCGCACGGCGGGCGGGCCCGCCGCGGCGAGCCGGGCCGCGTCCGGGAAGAGGCGTGACGGTCCGGTCCCGGAGCCGGTCGGCTCCCCGCCGTACGCGGCGACCAGTTCCGCGGCCCGTCCCCCGGCCGCGATGCGCAGGGCGCTCTCGTGGGGGTCGGCTGCTCCGGGCACCCGGAGCCCCGGGCGGGCCGCGACGAGGGGGGCGAGCAGCGGGTCGGCACCGAGCCGTTCGGCGACGGCCTCCGGGTCCGCGTCGAGGTCGAGCAGCCGGCGCATCCGCTGGGTCGCGGTGGTGAGGTCCCGCAGGTCGTCCAGGTGGAGGCGGCAGTCCAGCCAGGCACCGCCGGAGCGTTCGTGGACCTCGGCCACCGCGGGCCCGGCCGGCAGGGCGAGCGTGCGGCGCAGGACGCGGGCCCCCCTCGCTCCGGTGACCTCCTCCACGCCCGGCAGCGCGTCGGCCGCGAGCCGGTCGAACATGGCGGCGCGCTCGTACGGCCCCCGGTAGGCCAGGCGCAGCGGGACCCCTGAGGCGCCGTCGGGCCGGGCGCCGTGGCGGCCGCGCGACGAGCGGAGTTCGCCGGGGGTGGCCGCGCAGATCTCGCGGATGGTGTCGTTGAACTGCCGCACGCTGGCGAAGCCCGCGGCGAACGCGATCTCGGCCGCCCGGAGTGTCGTGGTCTGGAGGAGGATGCGCGCGGTGTGGCCGCGCTGGGCGCGGGCGAGGGCGATCGGACCGGCGCCGACTTCGGCGTTGAGCTGGCGCTGGACCTGGCGGGCGCTGTAGCCGAGACGGGCGGCGAGGCCGGACACGCCCTCGCGGTCCACCACCCCGTCGCCGATCAGCCGCATGGCGCGGCCCACCACGTCCGCGCGGACGTTCCACTCCGCGGAACCGGGCACGGCGTCCGGACGGCAGCGCCGGCAGGCGCGGTACCCGGCGCCCTGCGCGGCGGCCGCGGTGCGGAAGAAGGACACGTTGCGGCGCTTGGGGGTGACGGCGGGGCAGCTGGGCCGGCAGTAGATGCCGGTGGTGGACACGGCGAAGAAGAACACGCCGTCGAACCGGGCGTCCCGGCTGGTCACGGCCTCGTACCTGCTGTCCTCGGCCCACTCGGCCCGCTCGGCCGCGGTGCGGCCGGGCCCGGCCGGGTCCGTTCCGGCCGTACGCGTTGCGGCCCGGCGCGTTCCGGTGCGGTCGTCCACGGCCCGGCCCGTCCCGGCCGGGGTGCGCGCGAGTCGTGCGTCCTCGGTGGTCATGAGCCCAGTGTGCGGGCGGGTGACCGGCCCTTCCGGCGGGATTCGGACATCGTGACCGGGACGGCCGGAGAGGGACGGCTCAGGCGCGGTCTCCGGGCAGGAGGGTCAGGCGGACGGGGCCGGCGGACGGATCGGCGGCGGCGAGAAACGGGGCGTGGAGCGGGAAGGACCGGTCCGGCACAGCCGTCGCCGGCAGGGCGGCGCGGCCGATGACGCGGCCGGCCTGTGCGGCGACGAGCACCGGACGGGCGACGCGCTCGCCCGCGCGCAGGAGGAAGCGGCCACCGGGCGGCGGCGCGGGGGCGGCGGACAGCAGGTTCGGGGTGATCCGCAGCAGCGGCGCCGCCACCTTGACGGGGACGGCGGCGACGGCCGGGGCGCCGTGACCGGTCGCGGCACCGCCGGAGTGCAGGTGGCGCAGGACCGCCCGGGCCGCGTGGCGGCCCTCCTCGGCCGCGACCGCGGCCGGTTCGGTGCCGTGGAGCAGGTTCCCGGCGGCGAAGACTCCGGGAACCGTGGTCCGCAGGCCGGTGTCGACCGCCGGTCCGCGCGTGGCCGGGTCGAGGACGAGGCCGCCGAGGCGGGCGAGTTCGTGCTCGGGTGTCCAGTCGCCGGTCAGGACCACGGTGTCGCAGTCGATCAGCCGGTGCACGCCGTCGGCACAGCGCAGCCGTACGCCGGTGAGCCTGCCGCGCCCGGTCAGCTCGGTGACCGTCGCCCCGGTGACGACCGGGACCCGGCCGCGCGGCGACCGCAGCGGCGCCCGGGAGCGGTCGGTGACGAGGGCGACGACCTCGGTGCCCGCGGCGCGCAGTGTGCGCACCGCGGCCAGGGCGACGGACTCCGCGCCGACGACGACGGCCCGGCGGCCGGGGCGTCTGCCGTACAGGTGGACGTCCTGCTGGAGTTCGCCCGTGGTCAGCACCCCTTCGGGCCGGGTGCCCGGGATCAGCCGGGCGCCGCGCGACCGCTCCCGTGCACCCGTGGCGAGGACGACGGCACGGGCGGTGATCCGCTCCGGACCGTCCGGCCCGGAGACGTCGAGGGTGCGGGGCCCGGCCCAGCCGGTGGCGGCGACCCGGGTGCGCAGGACGGCGCCCGCCGCGACGGCGGCGGCGACCAGCGGCCGGACGTACACGGGGCCCTCGACGGGCCGGTGGCGCGGACCGAAGCCGCGGTGGAGGGAGTGGCGCGGGATGCCGCCGGGCTGCTGTTCGCGTTCGAGGATCTCGACACGGCCGGCGCCGAGGGCGGCGAGGCGCGCCGCGGCCGCGAGCCCGGCGGGCCCGGCGCCGACGACCAGCACGTCGACGTGCCGCTCCCGTCGGCCCGTGCCGCCGCCGCTCCCGGGGCGCGTCCCGGGCGTGAGCTGCGGCGGGGCGGCCGCGGCTGCCGCGCGGTGGGCCTCGAAGCGGGCGCGGACCGCGGCGCCGCAGAAGAAGCCCTGGCAGCGCCCGGCGCGGGCACGGGTGCGGCGCCGCAGGCCGTCGAGCGAGGCAGGGGGCACGGTGGAGCGCACCGCGTCACGGATCTCGCCCTCGGTCACGCGCTCGCAGTGGCAGACGACGGTGCCGTACGCCGGGTCGCGGGCGACGAGCCCGGCGCTGAGGTACGGGCGGGTCGCCTCCTCGCCGATCGGGGGCATGCGCACGGGCTCCGGCGGGCGGGCCGGACCGAGGTCGAGGCCGCAGTCGGCGAGCAGGCCCGCGACATGCGCGGCGATGGCCATCGAGGCCGTCAGGCCGGTGGAGCGGATGGACCCCACGGCCACGTAGCGCTGCGCCGGGTGGGCGCGGATGCGGTAGTCGTCGTGTTCGGTCGCGGCGCGCAGCCCCGCGTAGACGGCGGTGACCTCCTCGTGGTCGAGCGCGGGCAGGATGCGCCGGCCCTGCTCCCGGAGCGCGGTGAGCCCGGCCGCCGTGGAGTGGGTGGCCTGCTTGTCGTCGAGGTCCTCGGCCGTGGGGCCGAGGAGGACGTTGCCGTGCACGGTCGGGGCGACCAGGACGCCCTTGCCCAGCGCGGTGGGGACCGGCAGCAGGATGTGGCGGACCAGGGGGCGGGCGAGCCGGTCGTGGACGATGAGCTGGCCGCGCCGCGGAGTGACGGTGAAGTCGTGGTGTCCGAGGAGCCGGTCGACGTCGTCGGCGTGCAGCCCGGCCGCGTTGACGAGGTAGCGGGCGGTCAGGGTTCCCCTGCCGGTGGCGATCTCGTGGTGTCCGGCGCGGGTGGTCACGGCGTGGACACGGCAGTTGAGGTGGAGGCCGACCCCGGCGCGCACCGCCTGGGTGGCGTAGGCGAGCGTGGTGGTCCAGGGGCAGATGACGGACTCGCCGGGTACGTGGAGGGAGCCGAGCGCGCCGGGGCCGAGGTGCGGCTCGCGGGCGTAGGTGGCGGCGGCGCCGAGGAGCCGGGTGTCGTGGCAGCCGTTGCGCCGGGCCTTGGCGGCGAGGCCGGGGAGGGCGGCCAGCTGCTCCTCGTCCCAGGCGACCAGGAGTGCGCCGACAGGTTCGAGGGGGATGCCGCTCTCGGCGGCGTAGGCGGCGAGGAGGCGCTGCCCCTCGCGGACGAGCGTGGCCTCCAGCGACCCGGGGACGGCGTCGAAACCGGTGTGCAGGATGGCGGTGTTGGCCTTCGAGGTGCCGGTGCCGACGTCGTCCCCGGCGTCGACGACGGCCGTGGTCAGCCGGTGGTGCGCGAGGTGCCGGGCGATGGCGGTGCCGACGACGCCCGCGCCGACCACGACGACGTCGTGCGGGCCGCCGGGCAGCGGGCCGTGGGTGGTGACGGTCATGCGGTGGCCTGCGCCGGGAGGCCGGCGGCCGCGGCGGGCGGTGTGCGGGCGAGCAGCGCGTCCACCTCGGCACGGAAGCGGCCCATCCGCTCGGCGGCCTCGTCCGCGCCGATCCGGGGTTCGTAGACGGCGGACGGCTTCCAGCCGGGGACGGCGTCGCGCGTGCCGAGCGCGGGATCGGATCCGAGGCGGGCCACGGCCGCGACGCCGAGGGCGGTGGCGTCCGGCAGTGCCGAGACCTCGACGGGGAGCTGGAGCAGGTCGGCCTGGGTCTGCATGAGCAGGGCGGAGCGGGTCAGGCCGCCGTCGACCCGGAGCGTGGTCAGCGGGGTGCCGAGGTCGTGGGCGGCGGCCGCCGCGAGTTCCGCGACCTGTGCGGCGACGCCCTCGCACAGGGCGCGCACGATGTGGCCCGGGCCGGTGTCGAGGCCCAGCCCGGTCACGGAGCCGCGCAGGTCGCCGCGCCACCAGGGGGCGGCGAGGCCGGCGAGGGCGGGGACGAAGAGGACGCCGCCGCTGTCGGGGACCGTGCGGCCGACCCGGTCGAGGTCCGCGGCGCCGGAGATGACGCCGAGTCCGGTGAGCCATTGCACGGCGGACGCCACCGTGTAGACCTGCCCGTCGAGGCAGTAGCTGGTGTCGCCGCCGAGCCGCCAGGCGACGCAGCTCACCAGGCCGGTGGTGGTGCGCAGCGGCCGGGGTCCGGTCTGGGCGAGGAGGAACGCGCCGGTGCCGTAGGTGCACTTGGCGGTGCCCGGCTCGGTCACGCTCTGGGCGAGCAGCGCCGCCTGCTGGTCGACGAGGAGGCCGGTGACGGCGGTGGGCGGGCCGAAGGCGGTGGTGACGCCGACGGGGGCGTCGCAGTCGACGATCTCGGGGAGGCGTTCGGCGCCGAGGCCGAAGACCTCCAGGGCGCGCGGGGACCAGTCGGCCCGGTCGAGGTCGAGCAGCTGGGTGCGGCCCGCGGTGGCGGCGTCGGTGACGAACGCACCGGTGAGGCGGTGCACCAGCCAGGAGTCGCTGGTGGTGACGACTCCTTCGCGGGTGAGTTCGCGTCGGATCCAGGCCATCTTGGGCGCGGCGAAGTACGGGTCCAGGGGCAGCCCGGTGAGCTGCGTCAGTTCAGGCGCGTGCGGGGCGAGGCCGTCGCAGAGGGCGGCGGACCGCCGGTCCTGCCAGACGACGGCGTCGGTGAGCGGTTCGCCGTCCGCGGGGTTCCAGGCGAGGACGGTCTCCCCCTGGTTGGCGAGGCCCACGGCGGTGACGCCTTCACCGGCGTCGGCCAGTGCCGCGCGCCCGGCGTCGACGACGGAGGCGAGCAGTTCCCGCGGGTCGGCCTCGACCAGGCCGCCGGGGCCGTGGCGCGGGGTGACGGGTGCAAAGCCGGTGCCGATGACGCCTCGGTCGGGGCAGACGACCAGGGCCTTCGTCCCGGACGTGCCCTGGTCGACGGCGAGTACCGGTCCGGTCACGTGCGCCCCGTTCTTCCCTCGAGGAGAGCTTGATCGCTTGCCGGAAGCCTGGTGCAGCCTGCCTTTCCACGTCAAGAGCGCTTTTGCGCAAGGGAATTGATTGTCCGTCATGACCTTGATCCGGCGGCGTCCTTGAGTAAGATCGGCGCGGCTCGTCAGCGACGCGGGAACCGGAGCCGGTTCCCGCGTCCGCGCGGCGGCCATCGGCGCCCGGCCGACCACCGGACCCGCCGACCCGCTCGACGGACGACCGGCCACCCCGATGTCGTCCCGGCGGTTCACCGCACCGTGCGGCGGGGGACGCCACTGAACCGGACGGTCCCGCACACCGTCCGGTCGTACGCGCACGCCTCCTCACCGCCTCGAGGGAGTCATGACTCGCACCGCACCACCCGGCGTCCGACCACCGGGCACGCGACGCACCGGATCGGGGGCCGCCGGGCCGTGTTAGTCCTGCCCCCTGCCGTCCCGGCCCCCGCCCGCCCGCCGTGCGGGGCGGCGCCGGGGACCCGTCCGTCCCGCGTCCGCTTACGTCACCGGGGCACCCGCCCGTCCTGCCGCCCGCCGCGCGGCCGCGGCGCGGCGCTCCCCGGACGGCTCTCCGGGCGCGGTCTCCCGGCGGCACCGATCCGGCCGACGCCGACCCGGCCGGAGAGAGTGCGCCCCCGTCCCCTGCCGCTGCTGCCCGTGCGGCACCCGGGGCGCCTGCGCCCCGCGCACCGCACCGCCCGCGGCCTCCGCCGGGGGGCGCGCTGATGGCCCCGGACGCGTTCCGCCCCAAGTACCACCCCGCCGGTCACGACGGCCCGCTGCGCGGCGCGGTCCAGGAGCTGCGCACCGGCAGGTGGCTGGCCATGCGGGAGCTGCTGGCGTCGACGCCCGACTGGGCGCTGTGGACCCAGCGGACCCAGGTGCTCGCCGCGGTCGCCGCCGGATCGGACACCGTGCGGGCCTGGCGCTCGGAGGAGCCCGACAGCCCGGCCGCGGCGGTGATGCACTGCCGGGTCACGGTGGAACGGGCGCTGCGCGCCCACCGCGAGGGCCACCACCGCACCCAGGAGCTGTGGCATGACGCCTGGCAGGCCTGCCGGGACGCCTCGCAGGCCGCGCCGGACGACCCGGTGCCGTGGGTGTGCCTCCTCGCGCTCGCACGGCTCGACGCGGGCCAGCGGCTCGACGAGCACCGCGTCGCGCCTCCGGGGCCGATGCTCTTCCCCGGACCGTGGGGCCTGCTCGCCCAGGCCGACCGGCGCGATCCGCACAACCGCGAGGCGTACCACCGGATGCTCCAGTTCGTGTACGCCCGCCGGCCCGGGGCGCACCTGTCCGAGGCGGTCAACTACGCCCAGTGGGCGGCGTCCACGGCGCCCGACGGCTCGGCGCTCAAGGTGCTGCCGCTGCACGTCCGGGTGGAGCGCTACCGCCGCGACCAGGGCCAGGAACGCGCCCTCGACCTGCACTGGGTGACCGACGACGCGGCCCGCGACGCCGAGTGGGCGCTGCGGGGCTGGTTCGACGCGTGTCCCCCCGGCAGACGGGCGCTGCCGGACCTGAGCCACCTGGCGCACGCCCTGTGGGGTGCGCAGCGCTTCACCGAGGCGGCGCGGGTCTTCGAGGCGCTGGGCCCGTACTGGACCACCCAGCCCTGGTCGTACCGCACCCGCGATCCCGGTGACGCGGTGCTCGCGGAGGAGGTGTTCCTGCGCGCCCGCGGCCGGTGTCTGGCCGTCGCCCGGGAGTCGGGCGGGGCGGTCTGACGCCTCGCCGGACCCCTGCCGGTGCCGCCGGGCGCGCACCGCCCCGGCACCCGCGCGCCCGCCCCGCCGCCCACCGCCGCCCCCTCCTGCCCGTCCGCCCGTATGCCGCCCGGTTCGGCGGCTCACCGTTCCCGAGCAACCCGCCCTTCCCCACGGAGGTTTCCCGATGTCCGTCTCCCCGCCGAAGTGGTCGGCCTCCGACCGCACACCCCCCAAGGACGAGGAGGAACGGCTGCGGGAACTGGGCTACCAGCCGGTCCTCGCCCGCCGCATGGGCGGCTTCGGCAACTTCGCGATCAGCTTCTCGGTGATCTCGATCCTGTCCGGCTGCATGACGCTCTACGGTTTCGGCCTGAACACCGGCGGCCCCTCCGTGATGCTCTGGGGCTGGCTGGGCGTCGGCCTGTTCGTGCTGTTCGTCGGGATGGCACTGGCCGAGGTCACCAGCGCCTACCCGACGTCGGGCGCCCTCTACTACATGGCCGACCGGCTCGGCGGCCGGAAGTGGGGCTGGTACACGGGCTGGCTGAACCTGCTGGGCCTGCTCGGGGCGATAGCCGGCATCGACTACGGCTGCGCGCTGTTCATGGGCGCCTTCTTCAACCTCCAGTTCGGCTTCGAGCCGACGCCCGGCTCCACGATGGTCATCTTCGTGTGCATCCTGCTGCTGCACGCGACGCTCAACCTGTTCGGTGTGCGGCTGGTCAGCCTGCTCAACTCGATCAGCGTCTGGTGGCATCTGGCCGGCGTCGCGCTGATCGTGGGCGCCCTGGTGATCGTGCCCTCCGACCACCAGTCCCCCGAGTTCGTGTTCGGCGAGTTCGTCAACGGAACCGGCTGGGACAACCCCGTCTACGTGGCGGCCATCGGCCTCCTGCTCGCCCAGTACACGTTCAGCGGGTACGACGCCTCCGCCCACCTGTCCGAGGAGACGTCCAACGCCTCGGTGACGGCGGCCAAGGGCATCGTGCGCTCCATCTGGGTCTCCTGGATCGCCGGCTTCGCGCTGCTCGCGGGTCTCACGTTCGCCATCCAGGACTACGCCGGCACCCAGGACAGCGCGACGGGCGTGCCGCCCGCGCAGATCCTCATCGACGCCCTCGGCACCGGTGCGGCCTCCGCCCTGCTGCTGGTCGTCATCGTGGCGCAGCTCTTCTGCGGCAACGCGGAGGTGGCGGCCGCCAGCCGCATGGTGTTCGCGTTCAGCCGCGACAACGCCCTGCCGGGTTCGGCGCTGTGGCGCAAGGTGAGCAGCCGGACCCAGACGCCGGTGCCCGCCGTGTGGCTGTCGGTGGGCTTCGCCTGTGTGCTGGCCCTGCCCTCGCTGTGGTCGCCGACGGCGTACGGCGCGGTCACCGCGATCAACGTCATCGGCATCACCCCGGCGTACGCCATCCCCGTGTACCTGCGGCTGCGGGCGGGCGACCGGTTCGAGCCCGGTCCGTGGAGTCTGGGCCGCTGGAGCAAGCCGGTCGGCTGGGTGGCCGTGTCCTGGGTCGCCGTGGTCACCGTGCTCTTCTGCCTCCCGCAGTCCCACCCGGTGACCGTCGACTCGATGAACTACGCCTCGATCGCGCTGGCGACGGTGCTGGTGCTGGCGACGGTGTGGTGGTTCGTCGCCCGGCGCTCGTACGGCACACCGGCCGCGTACGGCAGTGCGCGCGAGCAGGCGCGGATCGAGGAGGACATCGTCTGAGGCGGGCGCCCGGTCCGTCAGCACGGTCCGTCAGCCCGGTCCGTCAGCACGGCCGTCCACCGTCCGCCCGCCGAGGGGCCCGTTCCGTGGGACGGGCCCCTTCCCGCGCCCCGGCAGGTAGCCTGGCCGGGAGGCGACTGTCGAAGCGCTTCAATTCCTCTGATCTGCGGGAGAGCGGATGGTCACCCTTGCCGAGGTCGCCCGGCACGCCGGAGTCTCGGCCAGCACCGTGAGCTACGTCATCAGCGGGAAGCGCGCGATCTCCGCCGGGACGCGGGAGCGGGTGCGGCGGTCCATCCGCGAACTGGGCTACCACCCGCACGCGGGCGCCCGCGCGCTGGCCGGCAGCAGGTCGCACATCATCGCCCTGATGGTACCGCTGCGCACCGAGCTGTACGTGCCGGTGATGATGGAGATCGCCGTCACCGTCGCGCGGGCCGCCCGCACCCACGGATACGACGTCCTGCTGCTCACGGGCGAGGAGGAGCCGGACGCGGTGCGGCGGGTGGTCGGCAGCAACCTCGCCGAGGCCATGATCGTCATGGACGTCGCGCTGGACGACCGGCGCCTGGAGCTGCTGCGCTCGGTCGACCGGCCGTCCGTCCTGGTGGGGATTCCGGCCGACGCGGCCGGACTGACCTGTGTGGACCTGGACTTCTACGCCACCGGCGCGGTGTGCGTGGAGCACCTGGCGGGCCTCGGGCACCGGGAGATCGCCGTCGTCGGCGAGGCGGCCGCGGTCTACGAGCGGCGCACCGGGTTCGCCGAACGCACCCTCGCCGGAATCCGGGAGCGGGCCGGGCAGCTCGGCGTGCGGATGCTCCACCGGCCCTGCGAGGGCGGCTACGAGGGGGTGTCGGCGGTGCTCTCCCGCATCCTCGACGAGCGGCCCGGCACGACCGGTCTCGTCGTCCAGAACGAGGCCGCGGTCGAACCGCTGCTGGCGGTGCTGCGCCAGCGCGGGCGTGCCGTGCCCGAGGACGTGTCGGTGGTCGCCGTGTGCCCCGAGGAGGTGGCGACGCAGGGGTCCGTGCGGCTCACGTCGGTGGCCGTCCCGGCACAGGAACTCGGCCGGCAGGCCGTCGAGGCCCTGATGGCCCGGCTCGCCGGCCGTCCGGCGGGCGAAGTCCTGCTGCTGCCGCCGTCCCTGACGGTCCGTGACAGTTCGGGCCCGGCACCGGCGGCGGGCGTCTGACGGGCTCGTCCGGGCGGCGCCGTCCCCGGGACGGCGGGGGACGGTCCGCCCCGGCGGGGCGGCCGGCTGCCCGCGGGCCGCGGCCGCCGCCCTCCCCCGTCCCGGGGACGGCGGTGGCGCCACGCTGTCAGGGGCGCGGCGCCACCGGGTCCCTCCGGCGGGTGCCGGGGTCCACGGGGCCGGACGGGGTCAGACCGGGTCGAGGACGGCGACGCCGAAGCGGGGCAGGCGCACGGCCTCCCGTACCTCGGTGTCCGTCAGGAGGTCGCGGTGCGTGCCGGGGACGGGCACGGTCACCGGGTCGCGTCCGTGGTTGAGGACGAAGAGCAGCGGGCCGCGGCGCACGGCCTCCACCTGGAGGGGCAGCCCGTCGAGGGCGGGTGCCACGCCCGCCTCGCGGGCGGCGTCCTCGAGGAGGCCGCGCAGGGCCTCCGGCTCGGGCAGGGTGCTGACGTACCGGGCGTTCCCGTGCCGCAGGACGGCGGGCAGTCCGGCGAGCTCGCCCGACGCGTACGAGGCGACGGCTCGGGCGCCGGGCGCCGGCTGGATCTCCTCCGACCAGAGCGTGCCGTGGAACGTGCCGCAGTCGGCGCGCTCCCCCTCCGCGAGGGGCCACCACTCGTGCAGGACGTCGATGCCGAGCAGTTCGCGCAGCCGTGCGTCCATGCCGCCGGGGCGGACGCGGTCGTCGGTGTCGGCGATCCCGGTGAGGAAGCCGCACACCAGGGTGGCGCCGGCGCGGACGCGGGCCACCAGGGCGTCGATCGCGTCGTCGGAGAGCAGGTACAGCTGCGGCACGACGACGAGCCGGTAGGCGTCGAGGTCCTGTGCGGGGTGGGCGAAGTCCACCGGGATGTGCGCCTCCCACAGGGCCCGGTGCCAGGCGCGCAGGACGTCCTCGTAGGCGACGAGCCGTGAGGGGCGGGCCTCCTGGGCGGAGCCCCACCAGGCGTGCCAGTCGTGCAGGATCACCGCCTCGGCGCGCTGGCGCGTGCCGGCGGCACGCGGTCCGATGCGGGCGAGGTCGGCGCCGATCCGTTTGGTCTCCAGGAAGCCGCGGCCGCGTTCACCGGCGTGGGACACCATCGCGGAGTGGAACTTCTCGGCCCCCTGCCGGGACTGGCGCCACTGGAAGTAGCAGACGGCGTCGGCGCCACGGGCCACGGACTGGAGCGACCAGAGCCGGTTGAGGCCCTCGGGCTTGGGCCGGTTGACGTCACGCCAGCTCACCGCGCCCGCGGCCTGCTCCATCAGCATCCAGGGTCCGCCGGCCTGCGAGCGGGTCATGTCGGCGATCATGGCCTGGTACTGCCCGGCGTGCGGGTCGGCGGGGTCGGGGTAGGTGTCGACGGAGACGACGTCCTCGTGGCGGGACCACTCCCAGGCGTCCTGGCCGAAGAAGAGCGGCATGAAGTTGGTGGTCACGGGGATGCCGGGGGCGTGGCGGCGCACGATGTCGCGTTCGGCGCGGAAGCACTCCAGGAGCATGTCGGACGAGAAGCGCCGGAAGTCGAGGATCTGCGCGGGGTTGCGCAGGTAGTGGGCGCGGCGCGGTGGCAGGATCTCGTCGAAGGTGTCGTAGCTCTGTCCCCAGAAGGCGCTGCCCCAGGCGTCGTTGAGCGCGCCGGGTGTGCCGTAGCGGTCGGTGAGCCAGCCCCGGAAGGCGCGCGCCGCGTCGTCCCCGTAGTCGTAGGTGCAGTACTCGTTGTTGATGTGCCACATGAGCAGCGCGGGGTGGTCCGCGTACCGTGCGGCGACCGCCTCGGCGATGGCTGCGGCCGCGCGCCGGTAGTCGGGGCTGGCGGGTGCGAAGTGCTGGCGCGAGCCCCACCACTCGGTGCGGCCGTCCTCGTCGACGGGCAGCGTCCCGGGGTGGAGGCGGCCGAGCCACGGCGGCGGGGAGGCGGTCGGGGTGGCGAGCACGACCCCGATGCCGTGGGTGTGCAGGAGGTCCATGAGCCGGTCGAGCCAGCCGAAGTCCCGCACCCCGGGGCGTGGTTCGATACGGGCCCAGGAGAAGACACCGACGGTGACGGAGGTGACGCCGGCCTCCTTCATCAGCCGGACGTCCTCCTCCCAGACCTCCTGGGGCCACTGTTCGGGGTTGTAGTCGCCGCCGAACAGGATGCGGCCGCGGGTGGCGTCCGCGAGGGTCGGCGGTGTGCCGGGTGTGCTCATGGCGTACCTCACAGCTCGTCGGGGGACGGGGGCTCAGCCCTTGACCGCGCCGGTGAGCATGCCCTTCTTGAAGTGTTTCTGGACGAACGGCGACAGCACGGCGACGGGCAGCAGGGCCAGCACCATGACGGCCATCTGGATGGCAGTGCCGGAGAGGTCGCCCGCGCGGACGGCCATGTTGAGGCCGACGGGGATCTCCTGCTTCTGCACCAGCTGGATGAGCACGTTCTGGAGCGGCATCATCTGCTGGTCGGTGAGGTAGATGGAGGCGTTGAACCAGGCACTCCAGTAGCCGACCGCGTAGAAGAGGGTGATGACGGCGACGACGGCCCGGGAGAGCGGCAGCACGATCTGCCACAGGATGCGCCAGTCGCCGGCGCCGTCGATGCGGGCGCTGTCGACGAGTTCGGAGGAGATGCCCATGAAGAAGCCGCGCAGCACGAGGATGTTGAAGACGCTCACCGCTCCGGGCAGGATCAGCGCGAGGTAGGTGTCGGTCAGCCCGAGGGTCTGCACCAGCAGATAGGTGGGGATGAGCCCGGCGCCGAAGAACATCGTCACCATGAGGGTCATCAGGATGAGGCGGTGTCCGACCGAGCCCGGCCGGGACAGCCCGTAGGCGCACAGCACCGACACGACCATGGAGAACAGGGTGCCGGTCACCGTGACCCCGACGCTGACCAGCGCCGCGCGGGTGACCTGCCCGCCGCTGAGCAGCTCCTGGTAGGCGACGAAGGTGATGTCCTTCGGGAAGATCACCAGGCCGCCCGCCTCGGTGATCGTCTCCTTGCTGGACAGGCTGGTGACGACGATGATCCAGAGCGGGACGAGGACGGCCAGGCAGGCGAGGACGATGACGGTGCCCTTGGCCGCGCTGCCCGCCTTGCTGGGCGGCTCCTCCCAGACGGGGCGCGGCGGGGCGGCGAACCGGCCGGGCCGGCGCGGTCCGCGGCTCGGCGCGGGCCGGTCGATGACGGCGGTCACTTGCGGTACACCCCCTGCTCGCCCATGAGGTGGGCGGTCTTGTTGGCGGCCAGCACGAGCACCAGGCCGACGACGCCCTTGACGAGTCCGGCGGCGGCCGCGTAGCTGAAGTCCTGGTTGCGGATACCGGTCCACCACACGAAGGTGTCGAGGACCTCGGAGGCGCCCGGTCCCACGGCGTCGCGTTGCAGCAGGAGCTGCTCGAAGCCGACGGTGAGCGCGTCGCCGACGCGGAGCACCAGCAGCAGGGCGATGACGGGCCGCAGCGCGGGCAGGGTGATGTGCCACATGCGGCGCCAGCGGCCCGCGCCGTCCATGGCGGCGGCCTCGTAGAGGTCGTGGTTGACGGCGGCCAGCGCGGCGAGGAAGACGATCAGGCCCCAGCCGGCGTCCTTCCAGATCCCCTCGAAGGTGACGAGGAACTTGAAGGCTTCGGGGTTGGTCATGAGGTCGAAGCCCTCGTAGCCGTGCTGCCGCAGTTCCTGGGCGATGATGCCGGCGCCGCCGAGGATCTGCTGGAAGACGGTGATGACGAGCACCCAGGAGAAGAAGTGGGGCAGGTAGAGCACCGCCTGGACGACGGCCCGCACCCCCGGCCGCAGCAGGCTGTTCACCAGCAGGGCGAGCGCGATCGGGATGGGGAAGTAGAGCACGAGCTGGAGGAAGAACAGCACGAACGTGTTCTCGACCGCGTGCCAGAAGTCCGGGTCGCCGAAGACCCGTTCGAACTGGGCCATGCCCACCCAGGGGCTGTTGGCCATCGCGGTGATGCCGTTGGTGGAGACGTACGGGTCGTACTCCTGGAAGGCGATGACGTTGCCGAGGATCGGCACGTAGTTGAAGACGACGAGCAGGAGGACCGCGGGGAGTGTCATCAGGAGCAGGGTGCGGTCGCGGCGCAGCCGCCTGCCGAGCGGGATCCTCCCCGCCTTCGCGGCCCTGCCCTTCTCGGGCCCGCCGCCCGCCCGCTTGCGGAGCCCGGCGGGCCGGGCCCGGTCGGAGACCGGGCCCGGCTGCGGTGTGCTGTCGGCCGGGGCGGGGCCCGGCGCGATGTCGTGCGCCATGGATCAGCCCGCCGCGGGGGCCGAGGTGTCGAGGATCTTCTTGTACCAATCGCGGAGCTCGTCGCCGCCCTTGGTCTTCCACTCCGAGACGGCCTGCTGCATGTCGGCGATCTTCTTGCGGCCGCGGACGATGTCCTTCTCCAGCTGCTCGAAGTCGTTGGCCAGGTTCGTCCACTGGTTGGGCTCGGTGATGGTGAGTCCGTAGAAGGAGGACTTCTTGGTGAGGGCGCCCATCCGCTGCTGCCACTCGATCATCGCCTTGGTGACCTCGGGCTGGTCGGGGTGGGCGATGTAGGGGGCCGGGCTGGCCATGAAGCCCCAGGCGTTGGAGACCTGGTTGTTCCCGGCGTCGGTCTTGGTCGGCAGGCCGTTCTCGACGGTGTAGTGGGTGCCCTCGACGCCGTACTCGGTGAGCATGCGCTCCTTGGTGCCGTACGGGGCGGAGGTGAAGTCGGCCATGGCGAGGATGTCCTCGACGGCCGCCTTGGGGGTGCCCTTCTTCACGAAGGCCCAGATGTTCGCCGGGTTGGTGGCCCACAGGGTCGGGGCCTGGCCGTCGTGGCCGGGGATGTCCATGGCGGCCATGGCGAAGTCGGGGTTCTGGCCGACCTGCTCGACGGTCTTCTGGTACCAGTGGGAGACGTCGTTGTTGTACATGAGGATCTGGCCGGAGGTGAAGCGGTCCCCGGCGTCGCCCTGGTTGTCGGCGCGCGCGTCGGGGTGGACGACGCCCGCCTCGAACAGCTTGCGCACCCACTCCAGCGCCTCGAGGTACTCGGGCGTCTCGATGCGGTGGATCAGCTTTCCGTCGACGAGGTTCCAGGCGAGCGGCTTCTCGCCGCCGTTGAGCACGCCGAACATGTTGTAGGCGGTCCAGCGCATGTCGTCGCAGGCCCACACCTTCGCCTTGGCGTCGGTGATCTCCTTGGCGAGGGCCATGAACTCGTCGGCGCTCTTCGGCGGCTGCCAGCCCTTCGCCTCGAAGAGGTCGGCGCGGTAGAAGGGCGCGATGTTGGTGACGTACGAGGCCGGCATCGGCAGTCCGCGGAGCCTGCCGCCGAAGATGGAGCGCTGCCAGGCGTCGGTCGGGATGGCGGCGAGGTTCGGGTACGCCTTGACCTTGTCGCCGGAGAGGTAGGGGCCGAGGTCCTCGAACTTGGCGTTGATCGCGCCGGGGATCTTGCCGTTGAGGTTCCAGCCGGGGACGACGACGAGGTCGGGGATCGCGCTGCCCGCGAGGACGGCGCCGAGCTTGTCGGCGTAGGTGTTGCCGTCCTGGTTCTGCCAGGTGACCTTGACGCCGATGGCCTCGTTCATGGCCTTGTAGTACGGGTTGTCCGGGGCCGGCGGCGGACCCCAGAAGGGCGCCATGGCGGTGAGCTCGCTGCCCTTGCCCTTCTTGGCGGCGACCGAGGTCTGCAGCTGCGCGGTGGCGATCGCGGTGGTGAAGCCGGCGGCGGAGCCGTTCTTGGACGGGATGTCGGGGGTGACGACGGCCCGGGCGGCGAACGTGGGAAGGATCTTCTGCGCGTCCTTCCCGCTGGTCGTGCCCTCGTTCTTCTTGTTCTCCGCACCGCCGCACGCGGCGAGCAGCGGCATCCCGCCGGCCACGGCGACGGCCGCGACGGCGGTGGAGGACAGGAACGTTCTGCGGCTGGTGGCCGGAATGCCCACGTCGGTGGCGTTCGGCGTCATTGCGTCAACCCTTCATGCCTGTGGTACGCGCCAGGACACCCGGCGGATCGCGTCCGCCGGTCGGCTGCGGTGTCTGTGGTGGTGCGAGAGCTACTGCGGTGCGGACGCGGGCGGTTCAGGACTGGCGCCTGGACGAGCGGTCCGTACCGCCGTCATGACCGAGGGCTTCCGAAGATTCGTCGAAGCGCTTCGATGTTGCTGCGAGGTTAAGTGAACGCCCCCCGCCGGGCAAGGGCGGGAACCGATATTCCTCGGATCTTTCGCCCCCCTTGCGCCTGTTGGCCCCGACCGCCCCGACACCTGTCCGGCAGCGGAACGGTGCTTGACACCGGCCGTGGGCCCACCAGAGCATCGAAGCGCTTCAACCGACATCGCTCTCCACCTGGCAAGGGGTTCCGTCCGTGACAGCTGACCGGCCGCCGCTCTTCCGTGACCCGCAGTCGGCCGCCGGCCGACGCGTCGACGACCTGCTCGCGCGGCTGACGGCCGACGAACGGATCGCGATGCTCCACCAGTTCGCCCCGGCCGTCGAACGGCTCGGCGTCGGGCCCTTCCGGACCGGGCAGGAGGCCCTCCACGGGGTCGCCTGGATGGGTCCGGCCACCGTCTTCCCCCAGGCCGTGGGCCTGGGCGCCACCTGGAACCCGGAACTGGTCCGCAGGATCGGCGAAGCCGTCTCCCGGGAGGTCCGGGCCATGCGCGCCAAGGACGACCGGGTCGGCCTCAACGTCTGGGCGCCGACCGTCAACCTGCTGCGCAACCCGCTGTGGGGCCGCAACGAGGAGGGCTACTCCGAGGACCCGCACCTCACCTCCGCCATCGCCGTCGCCTACACCCGGGGGCTGCGCGGCGACCACCCCGTGCACTGGCGCACCGCGCCGGTCCTCAAGCACTGGCTCGCCCACAACAACGAGACCGACCGGGACGTGTCCTCCGCCTCCGTCCGCCCCCGCGTCCTGCACGAGTACGACCTGCGGGCCTTCCGGGGCGCGGTCGAGGCCGGCGCGGTCGCCGGCGTGATGCCCGCGTACAACCTCGTCAACGGACGCCCCAACCACCTCTCCCCCTGGCTCCGCGAACACCTGCGGGCCTGGACCGACCGCGAACTGCTGGTCTGCTCCGACGCCGGGGCGCCCTCCAACCTCGTCGACTCCGAGAAGTACTTCGCCACCCACGAGGAGTCGACGGCGGCCGCCCTGCGCGCGGGCGTGGACTCCTTCACCGACCACGGCACCGACGGCTCGGTGATGGGCGCCCGACTGCGCGGGGCGCTCGCCCAGGGGCTCCTCGACCAGGAGGACGTCGACCGGGCCGTGCGCCGGCTGCTCACCGTCCGCTTCGCGCTGGGCGAGTTCGACGACGACCCGCACGCGCACGACACCGCCTACGACACGCCCGCGCACCGGGAGCTGGCACGGGAGGCCGCCGAACAGGCGATCGTCCTGCTGCGCAACGAGCCGCGCGCCGACGGGCCGCTGCTGCCGCTGCCCGACGGCGCCCGGATCGCGGTCGTCGGCCTGCTCGCCGACGAGTGCAAGCTCGACTGGTACAGCGGCAGCCTGCTGCACCGCAGCTCCCCGCTCGACGGACTGCGCGAACGCTTCGGCGCCGTCGAGTACGCGGAGGGCACCGACCGGGTACGGCTGCGCGCCGCCTCCGGGGGCCTGCTCAGGGTGCCCGAGAGCGACGCCGCCGACCTGGCGCGCGGCGCCGACGGCGCGCTCGACCCGGCGCTGCTGGCCGGCCGGACCGACCTGCCGCCGCTGACGCTCACCGACCCGGGCGACCCGGACGGCACCGTGTTCGCCGTGACCGACTGGGGCCACGGGGTGCTCACCCTGCGCGCCCCCGACGGGCGGTACCTCTCGGTCGCCGACGACGGCTTCGTGCGCGCCTCCGCGGACCAGCCGGGCGGCTGGGTGGTCCAGGAGACGTTCCGGCTGGTACCGGCAGGAAACGGTCACGGCGCACACCTCCTCCAGCACATCGCCACCGGGCTCCACGTCCATGTCGCCGCCGACGGCGTGAAGGTTGCCGCCGAGGGGGAGACCTTCACGGTCGTGTACGAGGAGCGCGGCGAGGACGCGGTGGCACGGGCCGCCGCGGCGGCCGACGTGGTCGTGGTGGTCGCGGGCAACGACCCGCACATCAACGGACGCGAGACCGAGGACCGCCGCACCCTCGCCCTCCCCCCGCACCAGGAACGCCTCTGGCGGGCCGCCCGCGGCGCCAACCCCGACACGGTGCTCGTCCTCACGTCGTCCTACCCGTACGCCGTGCCGGAGGCCGCCGCGGAGCTGCCCGCCGTGCTCTGGACCGCCCACGGCGGCCAGGCCGCCGGCACGGCGCTCGCCCGGGTGCTCGCCGGCGACGCCTCCCCCGCCGGACGCCTCCCCCAGACCTGGTACCGCGACGACGCGGACCTCGCCGACCTGATGGACTACGACGTCATCGGCAGCCGGCAGACCTACCTCTACTTCGCCGGGGAGCCCCTGTTCCCCTTCGGCCACGGCCTGTCGTACACCCGGTTCGCCTACACAGACCTGACCGCGCAGCTCTCGGCCGGCTCCGTCCACGTGCGCTTCACCGTCACCAACAGCGGGACGCGCGCCTCGGACGAGGTGGCGCAGGTCTACGTCAGCGCCACCGGGGCCGGCGTGCCGCGCCCCGCCGCCGAACTCGCCGCGCACGAGCGGTTCCACCTCGCGCCCGGCGAGTCCCGCCAGGTGGCGTTCGACATCCCCGTGGACGTCCTCGGCCACTGGGACGTGGCCCACGGACGCTGGACCGTCGAGCCGGGGCGCTACGAGATCCTCGCGGCGGCGTCCAGCACGGACGTCCGGCTGCGCACCGCGGTGGAGGTCGCCGGATCGGCCTCCGCGCCGCGCCCCGCGCTCGTCACCGGCCTGGAGGCGGCCGACTGGGACGAGCAGTCGGGCACGGTCCTCGTCGACCGCACCCGGACCCACGGCGACGCGGTGGCCCCCGAAGGGGCGGAGTGCGGCCTGCTCTACCGCCGATGCGACCTCGCGGGCGGGGCGGACGCGGTGACGGTCGAGGCCTCCGGGGAGGGCACGGTGGAGGTCCGCCTCGACGGCGGGGAGCGGGTGGCCTCGGTGACCGTCCCCGCGACCGGGGGTCCGTACGCGTACGTCACGGTGACCGCGCCGGCGTCGGTGCCCGCCGGGACGCACGATCTGCGGGTCGTCCTGCGGGGCACGGTGCGGCTCGCCCGTCTGGATTTCGTCCCTCGCGGCTGACGGACGACGGTATTTGTTGCGCGTACATGCCAAATTTATTGACTGTCCGTCAACTCCCTTGAAACACCGCCGTTCGTGATCGAGTCTCGAAGCCAGGCCCGGACGCCGCACTCCAGCGTCCGGCGCCGTGCACGCGACCCCGCGTGCACCCCCCCACAGCACGCGCCGCACACGGCGTGCGCTGCCCAGAGGAGGCTCACTCGCCATGGCACCACTGCGCAGCAAGAAGGCCCGCACCGCTGCCGTCACCACCCTGACGGCAGCGGCCCTCGTCACCGGGCTCACCGCACTCCCCGCCCAGGCCGCCCCGGCCGAGGGCACCGTCCTCGCCGCCGGCTCCCCCACAGCCGTCAAGGACAGCTACATCGTCACCCTCGCCGGGGACGCGGGCTTCACCGCGTCCGCCGCGAACGCCAAGGCGCTCGCCAAGGAGTACGGCGGCACGGTGAAGAAGACGTTCCGCCACGCGCTGAACGGCTTCACCGCCGAACTGTCGGCCGCCGAGGCCCGCAGACTGGCGGCCGACCCGGCCGTCGCCTCCGTCGAGCAGGACCAGACCGTCCGGGTGAACGCCACCCAGACGAACGCGCCCTGGGGCCTCGACCGCATCGACCAGACGTCCCTGCCGCTGTCCGGCACCTACACCTACCCGGACACCGCGGGCAGCGGAGTGACCGCGTACGTCATCGACACCGGCGTGCGCATCACCCACTCCCAGATCAGCGGCCGGGCGTTCAACGGCTACGACGCCGTCGACAACGACAACGTCGCCCAGGACGGCAACGGCCACGGCACCCACGTGGCCACCACCATCGCGGGCACGACCTACGGCGTCGCCAAGAAGGCGAAGATCGTGGGCGTCCGGGTGCTCAACAACGCGGGCTCCGGGACGATCGCCGGCGTCATCGCCGGTGTCGACTGGGTGACCGCCAACCACTCCGGCCCCTCCGTCGCCAACATGTCCCTCGGCGGCGGCGCCTCCACCACCCTGGACGCCGCCGTGCGGCGCTCCATAGCCAGCGGGGTGACGTACGCGGTCGCGGCCGGCAACAGCAACGCGAACGCCTCCTCGTACTCCCCGGCCCGCGTCACGGAGGCGATCACCGTCGGCGCGACCACCAGCACGGACGCGAGGGCGAGCTACTCCAACTACGGCTCGGTGCTCGACCTCTTCGCCCCGGGCTCGTCGATCACCGCCGGGTGGCACACGAGCGACACCGCGACGAACACCATCTCCGGCACCTCGATGGCGTCGCCGCACGTCGCGGGTGCCGCCGCGGTCTACCTCGCCGGGCACACCTCGGCGACCCCGGCCCAGGTCTCCGCGGCGCTGGTCGCCGGGGCGACCACGGGCGTCGTCACCAACCCGGGCAGCGGTTCCCCGAACCGCCTCCTGAAGCTCGTGCCGTAGCCCTCCGGGGTGCGCGGGGGGCGTCGGGCCGTTGGCCCGGCGCCCCTTTCGCGCGGGGGGGGCCTTGCCGGGGCGGGGGCGGTTTCCGCGGGGGCGGGCGTTGCGTTCGGGTGCGGGTGTGTGGGTGGCGCACCCACGCTGCGCGCGGGTTGTCCTCAGACGCCGGACAGGCTTTGTTGCCCGGTCGGGCATGTTTCCTTTTGTGCGGGCGGGGGTGGTGCACCCCCGCTGCGCGCGGGTGTCCTCAAGCGCCGGACGGGCTTGAGTTGCCCGAACCGGGTCCGCACCGCAGGACGAAAGTTGCGGGTCCCTCCGGAGGCTAGAGCGCCCGCTCGCCCCAGACTTGACTGCCCCTAGCTCGACGACCGTCGGGCGCTTACGCCTCCTGCGCGCCCCGTGTCCGCGGCGAACGCACCGGCCGGACGGGGCGAGGCGCAGGCGGTGAAGTGCGGCGCCCTGTCGTCGTACGGCGCGCCGGTGAGGTCGCCGAGGATACGCACGCCGGTGAAGCCGGCGGCGACGAGCTCGGCGGTCAGTTCCTCCGGGGTGAAGTAGCGGACCCAGTTGAAGAAGACGCGCTGGCGCTCGGCTTCCACGATCGCGAACGTGTCGAGGGAGACCCGCTCGTGTTCATAGCGAAAGGTGTTGTGGAAGCCGAAGTAGGGCTGGTCGGACCAGAAGCCGTCCATCAGGGCGGGCGCGTAGGAGGCCTGCTCCGTGACTCCGGCGAAGGCCGCGGCGGAATCGACGTCGAAGACGAAGGAGCCGCCGGGGGCGAGGTGTTCGCGGACGGTGCGGAGCAGTGCGGCGCGGCCGTCGGGTGCCAGGGCGCAGTAGTCGCGCATGATCATGATGATCAGGTCGTAGCGCGTCGCTTCGCGGTAGGTGAGGTAGTTCCGGAGCAGGTGGCGGACGGGAAGGCCGTCGTGCGCGGCGAGTGACCGGGCGTGGTCGAGTGACCGGGTCGAGAGGTCCAGTCCGGTGACCTCGGCCCCCGTGCGGGCGAGGCGGGTGGTGTACAGGCCGGGACCGCAGCCGAAGTCGGCGACGCGCACGCCCTCGCCGATGCCGAAGGAGTCGATCATCCAGGCCACCGCCTGCTCCACGTAGGCGGTCCGGTACGACGACAGATCGAGGTTCGGGTCGAGGTGGGCGGCGAGCATCTTCCCGGAGATGTGGGGATCGCTCCAGAGCTCGGGGGTCGTGGTGGTGGCGTAGAGGGCGGGGCAGGCGTTGACGGCCGCGAGCTGTTCGAACACGGGGCTTCCTTGCTGTGTTGTGGCCAGGAAGAAGACCGGGGGTCTCGTGCGTACAGGGGTCAGCCGAAGAGCGGGGCTGTGCGCCGGGAGGCGTGAGGAGGGGGCGCGCCTGCGCGGGTCACGGACATGCCGGTCTCGGGCGGACCGCGGCCCCGTAGCCGCGGGATCGGCTGTACGGGTGCGGCGGGCTGCCGGGCATGAGGGACTTCACGTTCAGAGGCGCATGGGCGTGATTGTACCGTCCGGTGCCGCGGAGCCCTCAGCCGGAGGACGGCCAGTGGTGGCACCGACCGGTGCGCTACCTTTCGTCCGGACAGAACCACAAAGCTGCCGTCCGGACCGAAAGTAATGAACATGTCGCGGGAGCCGACTCGGGAGGATCAGGGCATGAAGAATCGCCTCAAAGTGATGGCGGACTACGGTTGCTTCCCGCTGTGGCTTCCCGACGAGATCGACAACATCGCCCCTGAGGACACAAGGCTGGGGCTGACAACCGACCTGGTGAAACGCCTCACGGCCTGGGCCGCCGAGTTCGACGCGATTCTCCAGTGGGACGATCCTGCTTCTTCAGACTTTCCCTCTCCTCAAGCCGAGGATGAGTTCGCGGAGACCGGCGCGGACATCTCGCGAGCAGTCGCAAAAGAGCTCGGGCAGGACTGGGCTGTCACCTATTTCGACCTCAGAAGCGGGAGGGAGCAGGTCGTTCCTTCCTAAGGCTGGGCGGTGGGGTAAGGGCCGCCAAGGCGCTGGCGCGGCTGGGTGGATAGCGTGTAGAGGTTCATGCATGAAGCAACGGGCCTGGGGGACGCGTGGGACGCAGCTGGCTACCTGTGGAGAATGCGGGCGCCAGTGACCTCTGGCTCTTTGTCGAACCGTACGGTGAGGACTACTGGCTGAAGCCCGGGGAGGTCTTCGCGGTCGCTCCGGAGGACGCGGGGATCGATGTCTGCTTCTCTATCGCTGTCTGCCAGGAGGGCATCACGGTGTGGCTCTATGAGGACGGTGACCCGACCAAGGTCGTCCTGGAGTACACAGTGACTGACGCTGACGGTAAGCGGCTGGATTGCGGGCACCAGAGGCCCCCGAAGCCGGCGGGCTCCGGCGCGACCGAGCCGGGCTGAGCCCACTCGCTCACCGGGTCAGTGCAAGATTGTGCAGCTGGGCAATACCCAACTTGGCGTGGTGGACGCCGTCGCCTTTCAGACGGCAGTCGCGGAGGATCTTCCAGTCTTCATGCGGGCGAAGGTGTGCTCGGCTCGGGCACGGACTTTCCGGTGGGAGGTGTTGTGGGCTTCCTTCCAGGCCGGCAGCTCGCTCTGGCCGGGTTCTCGGCGGTGCGGGATGATGAGACCGGTGCCGCGGTAGCCGCCGTCGGCAATCACAGCGGTGTTGCCGACCGAGCTCTTGGCTCCCGACAGTTCCCACGCCTTGCAGTCGTTGCGGCTTCCGGGCACGGGCCGTCCGACGGAGACGACAAGGCGTGAGTCGGAATCGATGACGACCTGGTGGTTGGTGGAATAGCGGTAGTTCTTGAACTGCTCCGCCACACTGTGGTCCCGTGTCGGCACCAGGGTGCCGTCCACGATCAGCACCGTGTCTCTGCGGAAACGGCTCCGCAGCCGCAGCGCGAACAGGGGCCCAAGCTGGCTCACGATCCGGCCCGCGGCCGACTTCGAGATCCCGAACAAGGGAGCCAGCTGCCGCAAGGTCAGGTTCGTTCGCCAGTACGCGGCAACCAGCAACTCCCGGTCCTCCAGCGGCAGACTCCACGGACGGCCCCTGCGAACGAGGGGCGGGCCTTCGCGCCGCAGCATGGTGATCAGTTTCCCGAACTGCTTCGGACTCAGCCCGGAGTACGGCGCTATCCATGACGGCTCCGACGCCGTGATCACAGCCCCCACATGAAGATCATCTCAGCCATGGCATCCCTGCACGGTCCAGACCTACGGGCCCTGGACCTGCCGACCGAGGTCAGTAGAGCCAGCGGTCCAGGAGCCCTGGCCACAGAAACCCCTCGTAGCCGCTGAAGGCCGCCGGGTCGATCTCCTTCAGCTCCTCGGACAGCCGGTTCAGCTCGGCGAAAGCCCGCTCCTCCTCCTCCTCCTCAGAGAAGTACTCCTCGGGACCGTCAGGCTCGGTGAGAAGCTCAGAGGCTGTGACGCGGCTGCCGTAGTGGTGAAGGACGTCGAGCCACACGCCGACACCCGAATTGGCGAACCATGCCTCCCCGTCTGGCATGACGAAGTAGACCGCCCCGGTCTCCGGCTCGACGCCGAACGATGACTGCTCGGCCGGCTCATCAGGGTCCGCCTGCTCGGTGAGACGGTAGAGCGGGCCCCGGGACGTGTGCAGGGACGGCTCAGCCTCGCTCTGCATCACGACTCGTTCAATGAGGCGCGGAGCTACCGGGATGCCCACCTCGACAAGCTGCGCCTTCGCGGAGTCCGGGATCCGCCAGTCGGCCACCACGTCCCGTCCGGCTCGCGTGACACGCCCCAGACCGGCCCACTCGGTCAGCTGGTCGTACGTCGCCATCGAACGGCCCTCTTCCATCGGCTGTGCTCCTGACCCTATCGAGCCGGCCTCAGGTCAGAGCATGGCCGCATTTGCGGGACAGCCCTTAGCTAGTACTGCGCCAGGCGGCGCTCGCCTCGGGGGAATCGATGTGGGGCCTGCGGCGATGAGCCGGCCGAAGGCCGTTGTCCGGGCCTGTCGAAGGGGACGTGGTCGGCGGTCCACGAAGTCCGCTTGCTGGTGGGGAAGGCATTCCAGTCGTCGGCGATCTCGCCGCCGTTCTGATGGCGAAGCAGGTCGATCAGGACCGGGTCCGCAATCGTGATCCACATCGTTGACGACGACGGCTTCGAGGCGCCGTGGCGAGGCACAAGGGCGGGGGTCCCAAGGCGATCACGCTGCCCGAGGAGTCGCTGTCAAGACGTGTGGATTGGCGAACCAGTGGGTGTAAGCACCAGCGGTAAGACTGGGCTTGAGTCTCCCGTGGGGGGAGACACGAAGGTGCAGGCATGGACGGCGACACGCTCTTCACGATTGGGGCCCTGGCCCGGCGGACCGGGCTGACTGTCAAGACCATTCGGTTCTACTCCGACATCGGAATCGTGCCGCCGACGGACCGCAGCCCGGCTGGCTACCGTCTCTACGACATCGGCGCACTGGCGCGTCTGGATCTGGTGCGCACCCTGCGTGACCTGGGGCTCGACCTTGCTGTCATCCGGCAGGTGCTGGACCGCGAGGTTTCGGTGCCCGAGGTCGCGGCCGCACACGCCGACGCTCTGGATGTGCAGATCCGCACTCTGCGACTGCGGCGCGCGGTGCTGCGAGCGGTGGCCAAGCGGGACTCCACCCCCGAGGAAATGGACCTCATGCACAAGCTTGCCAAGCTCTCCGACGACGAACGCCGTCGCCTCATCACCGACTTCATCGACGACACCTTCGGCGGGTTCGACGCCAACGCCGACTTCGTCGACATGATGCGCTCGGCCATGCCCGAACTTCCGGACGACCCCGAACCTGATCAGGTCGACGCCTGGGCGGAACTCGCCGAACTCACCCAGGACCCCGACTTCCGCGCCGCTGTCCGCCGCATGGCGGAGTACCAGGCAGCCGAGCGCGCCCAGGGCGACGTCACCGGCTTGCACCACGACCTCACCGAGACCGTCCGCGACAGCGTCGGCCACGCGCTCGATGCAGGCATCGACCCGGCCTCCGCCGAGGCCGCAGCCATCATCGACACCCTCACCGCTCGTTACGCGCAAACCTTCGGCCGCGCCGACGACGCCGAACTGCGCCACTGGCTGCTGACTCGCCTGGATATCGCCGGCGACCCCCGCGCGGAACGCTACTGGCATCTGCTCTCCGTCATCAACGGATGGCCCACCCCGCCCAGCCTGGCACCGGTGTTCACGTGGTTCACAGAAGCCCTGCGCACTCATACCCCGCAGCAGACCCGCGTGCAGTAGTCCCACGCCTGACGGTCGCTCCGAGATCTTCGCGGCTTCGATCACGCCGCGAGGATCTCGGAGCGTCCGACTCGGAGACCGCCCTCGAACCGGGCTCGACGAGATGAGGAGCGTGGACCGCCCGCCGGCGGGCCTGTGCGGACTCGACGGCCTTGAAGACCATGGCCGGGCTGCAGCTGGACTGCCGGCGCGGGTGACCTTGGTCCGGATCGTTGACTGCGCCGAGCACGGGCGTGCCTTCCCGACCCGCGTTCGCCGCGCGGGTCTACTCGGTGACCATCAGTCGGTCACTCGGGAAGGTACGCCTCTTCACGTCCAACCCGGGGCCGATCCACAGGTCTTGAGCCTTGCTCTCCCGCGAGGGCAAGAGGTTTGCCGCTGCCGGTGAGCTTGTCCCACAGCGGACCCCGTGACCTTCGCCCGAACTGCCTCGACCCGGGTGATCAAATCTCCCTCACCATCCCGTCGGCAGGCTCCTGAGGAACGGGGCGAGCCGGTCGGCGATCACCCGGTCGTCGTGAGCCGAGGTGTGCCCGTCACATCCGAGGAAGTCCAGTCCCGACTGATCGAGGAACCAGTAGCGGACGCCGCTGTCGCCGGCGTCGTTGCGCGCTTCGACCACCTGTCGAACATGCTCGGCGTTTCTGTCGAAGCCGACGGCCACGAGGGTGGAGCCGGCACCGTAGCGCGTCCGCAGTGTCCGGAGGAACTCGCCGTAGGCGGTGCGATAGGCGGCCGCGAGGCTGTCGGGGGTCCACGGTTCATTCGGGGTGAGGTCGGTGAAGTCGTTGGAGCCGAGGTTGACCACCACGACATGAGGGCGCCACGCCCCCGGGTTCTGCCAGACGTCGCCCTCCACGTTCAGCAGGGCGCGGTCGTAGTAGGTCCGGTACGTGACGTGCGGCATGATGCCGGCGACGTTACGCACCATCCCGAGGCCGGAGAAGTCGTTGATCTGGTAATCGGCGTCCAACTGCCGGGCGGTGAGGGCGCCGTGGCTCATGTCGCTGTTGGTGTGCCGCTTGACCTGCTCCGGATTGCAGTCACAGGTGCCCGACATGTTGCCGTAGCCCACTGTGATGGAATCCCCGATGAACTCGATCTGGCGGTCCCGGGGCGCCGGCTTGCTCAGTACGGCGCCCCCGGGCGCGGCGACGAAGCCTCCGAACGTGCTGGTCTCCCCCGGGGTGTCGTTGCGCTTGACGACCCGGACCGTGTGCTCGCCGTCCCGCAGACCGTTGATCCAGTGCGTGGTGTCACCGGGTGTGACCAGCGTGGCGACGGTGGTCCCGTCGACCTGGACGTCGTAGTCGGCCGCCGCGCAGTCGAGTACCACCCCGAGGCAGGTCCCGCGGAAGCGGCCCTCGAAGTACACCCCAGGCCAACTGAACTGCACGGTCTCCCCCAGGTCCCTTATCCGCCCTGCGGTGTGCACCTGCTCCGAAACACGTTTCACGGAGTCCAGCCGGCCCGCGTCCACAGCAGCAGGCGCCGCCGGGCGCATCCCGGGCTCCGGGTTCCCTCCACCGAAAGTCATCGTCTCTCCGTCCCTGTGCTCACGACCACCGACCTCCGGACGCAGGCACCGCCTCCCCCACCGGCGGGCCGGTACGTCCACCGCGGACACGGGGCGCGCAGGAGGCGTAAGCGGCCGACGGTCCTCAGGCTAGGGCGGGTCACGTCTGGGGCGAGCGGGCGCTCTAGCCTCCGGAGGGACCCGCAACTCCGACCCCACGCACCGGACCAGCGCCGTGCAACCCAAGCCCGTCCGGCGCTTGAGGACACCCGCGCGCAGCGGGGGTGCACCACCCCCGCCCGCACACAGGGCGCAAGCCCCACCCCGCACCCAAGCCCGTCCGGCGCCTGAGGACAACCCGCGCGCAGCGTGGGTGCGCCACCCACACACCCGCACCCAAACGTGCACCCGCACACGCGGAAACCGCCCCCGCCCCGGCAAGGCCCCCGCGCGCAGCGTGGGTGCGCCACCCACACACCCGCACCCAAACGTGCACCCGCACCCGGGGACACCGCACCCCACAACGCACCGCCCCCCGCGCGGACCCCCCCCTCAGCGCTCCAGCCTCACCACCCCCACCCCGGCCCCGCCCTCCCGCGCAACGCTCCCCGCACCGCTCCCCGCAGCGGAAGCCGCAGCGGAAGCCGCCTCGCGGAGGCGGAACGGGCGGTCCGTGCCGTCCGCGTGGGCGGTCACCGCGTCGGGGGACCAGGCCACGGTGAACGCGGCGGCCCGCTCCCCGCGGGCCCCCGGCACCACCACCGTGACCGGCGCGGCGCCGGCCGCGGGCGCGGCGCCGACGAGGAGGGTGAGCCCGTCGAGCCAGTCCCCGTCCGGGCGCCCGGTCTCCGCTCCGAGCGGCAGCACCGCCCCGGGCCTCAGGTAGAGCGGCAGCCCGTCGAACCCGTAGGACTCCTCGCGCCAGCCCGGCCCCCGCACGGTCTCCCCGGTGAGGAGATGGGTCCACTCCCCCTCGGGGACGTACACCTCGACGGTCCCGTCGGCAGTGAAGACGGGGGCGACCAGCAGGTCCGGTCCGAGCATGTACTGGCGGTCGAGTGTGCGGCACGCGGGGTCCCCGGGGAACTCCAGCACCATGGGACGCATCACCGGCACGCCCGTGTCCCTCGCCTCGACGGCCGTCCCGTAGAGGTAGGGCATGAGGCGGTGCTTCAGCTCGGTGAACTGACGCGCCACGTCGACGGCCTCCTCCCCGAACTCCCACGGCACCCGGTAGGAGTCGCTGCCGTGCAGGCGGCTGTGGGAGGAGAGCAGGCCGAAGGCGAGCCAGCGCTTGAAGACGTCGGGGTCGGGGGTGCCTTCGAAGCCGCCGATGTCGTGGCTCCAGAAGCCGAAGCCGCTGAGGGACAGGGAGAGCCCGCCGCGCAGGGACTCGGCCATGGCGCCGAAGGAGGCCCAGCAGTCGCCTCCCCAGTGGACGGGGAACTGCTGTCCGCCGGCGGTGGCGGAGCGGGCGAAGAGGACGGCTTCGCCGGGGCCGCGTTCCTTCTCCAGGAGTTCGAAGACGGCGGCGTTGTACAGGTGGGTGTAGTAGTTGTGCATCCGTTCGGGGTCGGAGCCGTCGTGCCAGACGACGTCGGTGGGGATGCGTTCGCCGAAGTCGGTCTTGAAGCAGTCGACGCCCTGGTCGAGGAGGGTCTTGAGCTTGCCCTGGTACCAGGTGCGGGCCTCGGGGCTGGTGAAGTCGACGAGGGCCATGCCGGGCTGCCAGAGGTCCCACTGCCAGATGTCGCCGCCGGGCCGGCGCACCAGGTGGCCGAGGGCCATGGCCTCGGCGAAGAGGGGCGACTTCTGTGCGATGTAGGGGTTGATCCACATGCTGACGCGCAGGCCGCGGTCGCGGAGGCGGCCGAGCATGCCGGCGGGGTCGGGGAAGGTCTCGGGGTCCCAGGCCAGGTCGGTCCACTGGTACTCGCGCATCCAGAAGCAGTCGAAGTGGAAGACGGAGAGCGGGATGCCGCGTTCGGCCATGCCGTCGGTGAAGGAGGTGACGGTGGCCTCGTCGTAGGAGGTGGTGAAGGAGGTGGTGAGCCAGAGGCCGAACGACCAGGCGGGGGGCAGGGCGGGGCGTCCGGTGAGCGCGGTGTAGCGGGTGAGGACGTCCTTGGGGGTGGGCCCTGCGACGACGTAGTACTCGAGTTCCTGGTCCTCGACGCTGAACTGGACCTGGCCGACGGATTCGCTGCCGATCTCGTAGGACACCTTGCCAGGGTGGTTGACGAAGACGCCGTAGCCGCGGGAGGAGAGGTGGAACGGGATGTTCTTGTAGGCCTGTTCGCTGCTGGTGCCGCCGTCGGCCTGCCAGATGTCGACGGTCTGGCCGTTGCGGACGAAGGGGGTGAAGCGTTCCCCGAGGCCGTAGATGTGCTCGCCGACGCCGAGGGCGAGCTGGGCGGCCATGTGGTGGGCGCCGTCGGGGGTGGTGACGAAGGCGGTGCCCTTGCGGCCGGCCTCGGTGAGGAGCCGGCCGTCGGCGTCGAGGAAGCGGAGGGCGAAGCGGCCGGCGGTGTCGATGCGGAGGGTGAGCGGGCCGCTGACGAGTTCGGCGCCGGTGTCGTCGCGGTGGACCGAGGCGTGGCCGCCGCCGGTGGTGTCGAGTGCGAAGTCGGGGCCGCGGTGCGCCTTGCCGGCGTGGTGTACCGTCCGGATGCCGATGACCCCCTCGGCGGGCGAGAAGCATTCGACGGTGACGAGGGGCGCGTTGAGGGTGTCGCCGCGGGTGCGTACGGGTGCGACGGAGGCGTAGGCCGTGATGCGGCCGTCGCCGGTGTGCAGATCGCGTACTTCGGTGGCGTACGAGGCACGGGTGCCCTCGCGCATCAGCCAGAAGCCGTCGGTGAACTTCATCCTGGTCCTCAAGACGTATACGGACGGGGCGGAAGCGCTTCCGCGCTTCATAGTGGGCCCTTCATCGCCCCTGGTCAACGCCTTCTCCATACTTTGTCGAAGCGCTTCACCACCATAAAACGGACTTCCTCACGAATCCTGCGTGAAGCATTGACGTCACGCGAACACGGCTCTACGTTCAGCGCGTTGCACTTCGTACGTCATATATGAGACGCGATACACGAGATCTGAGAGTGACGATGGCTTTCGCGCCCAGCCCGATCCCCTCACGTACCCAGTACGTGCTGGAGGCGATCAAACACGACATACTCACCGGCGGTCTGAGCCCCGGGCAGGCGCTGGTCGAGACCGAGCTGGCGGCACGCTTCGGAGTGTCCAAGACACCGGTGCGCGAAGCCCTCAAGACGCTCGCGGGCACGGGTCTCGTGGTGATGAGCCAGTACAAGGGCGCCACGGTGCGCATGGTCGACGCGGACATGGCCCGCGAAGTCTACGACGTGAGGCTGCTGCTGGAGCCCGAGGCGCTGCGCCGCTCGATCACCCGCGGGGCCTCCCTGGAAGCGGCGCGTGCCGCTCTGGTGAGCGCGGACGCGGCAGCGGACCAGGCGGAACGCTCCCTGGCCAACCGCGAGTTCCACCGGGCGCTGTACGTACCGTGCGGCAACCCGCTGCTGGCCCGGATGCTCGACGAGGTCCGCGACCAGGCGGCGCTGGTGTCGACGGTGGCCTGGGCGGCCGATCCCTCCTGGCACCGGGAGGCGGACGAGCACCGCGAGATCCTGCGGCTCGCCGAGGCCGGCGACACCGACGCCGCGGTGGCCGCGCTGTACGACCACATCGCGTCGTTCGTCCTGCGCGCCTTTCCCCTGAACGACGAGGAGAACCAGGCATGACGGCCACAGACTTCCAGGCCCTGCGCGACGCGCTCGCGGATGTGGTGGCGATTCCCGTCACCCCCTTCGCGGCGGACGGCACCGTGGACGAGGGCGCGCACCGGGCGCTGATCCGCCGGCTGATCGACGGCGGGGTGCGCACCCTGACGCCGAACGGCAACACCGGCGAGTACTACGCCCTGGACCCGCAGGAGCGCCGCGCGGTCACCGAGCTGACCATCGACGAGGCGGGCGGCCGGGCCGTGATCCTGGTCGGGGTCGGGCTGGACCTGCCGACGGCGATCGCCTCGGCGGAGCACGCACGGGACGCCGGCGCGCAGATGCTGATGGTGCACCAGCCGGTGCACCCCTATGTGTCGCAGGCCGGCTGGGTCGACTACCACCGCGCCATCGCGGACGCGGTTCCCGGGCTGGGCATCGTCCCCTACATCCGCAACGCCTCCCTCGCGGGCAGCCGGATGGCGGAGCTGGGCGAGGCGTGCCCGAACGTGATCGGCGTCAAGTACGCCGTTCCGGACGCCGCCCACTTCGCCGCGTTCGCCCGTGACGCCGGCCTGGAGCGTTTCGTGTGGGTCGCCGGCCTCGCCGAGCTGTACGCGCCCTCCTACTTCGCGGGCGGTGCCACCGGTTTCACCTCGGGGCTGGTCAACGTCGCCCCGGCGGTCTCGCTGGAGATGCTGGCCGCGCTGCGCGCCGGTGACCTGCGGGGCGCCATGAAGGTCTGGGAGCAGATCCGGCCGCTGGAGGACCTGCGGGCGGCGCACCAGTCCGCCGACAACGTCACGGTGGTGAAGGAGGCCCTGGCCGCGCTCGGGCTGTGCCGCCGCGACATCCGCCCGCCGAGCCGGGCGCTGCCGAAGCAGCAGCGGCCGCGGGTCGCCGAGCTGGTGGCGGGGTGGGGCATATGAGCCGCGGTCCGGAGGAGCTGCGCAGCCACCAGTGGTGGGGGACGGACGGGCTGCGGTCGTTCTCGCACCGTGCGCGCACCCGGCAGCTCGGCTACCTGCCCGAGGAGCACCTGGGCAAGCCGGTGGTCGCGGTCCTGAACACCTGGTCCGACATCAACCCGTGCCATGTGCACCTGCGGGACCGGGCGCAGGCGGTCAAGCGGGGCGTGTGGCAGGCGGGCGGGTTCCCGCTGGAGTTCCCCGTCTCGACGCTGTCGGAGACGTTCCAGAAGCCGACGCCGATGCTCTACCGCAACATGCTGGCGATGGAGACGGAGGAGCTGCTCCGCTCCTACCCGGTGGACGGGGCGGTGCTGCTCGGCGGCTGCGACAAGTCGACGCCCGCGCTGCTGATGGGCGCGGCGAGCGCGGACCTGCCGGCGGTGTTCGTGCCGGCCGGTCCGATGCTGCCGGGTCACTGGCGGGGCGAGACGCTCGGTTCCGGTACCGACATGTGGAAGTACTGGGACGACAAGCGGGCCGGTCTGATCGGTGACTGCGAGATGGGCGAGCTGGAGAGCGGCCTGGCCCGCTCCCCCGGCCACTGCATGACGATGGGGACGGCGTCCACGCTGACGGCGGCGGCCGAGGTGCTCGGGGTGACGATGCCGGGTGCGTCGTCGATCCCGGCGGTGGACTCGGGCCACGACCGGATGGCCGCTGCCTCCGGGCGGCGGATCGTGGACGTGATCCGCGAGGGTCTGACGCTGTCGCAAATCCTGACGCGCGAGGCGTTCGAGGACGCGGTCACCACGGTGCTCGGGCTCGGCGGCTCGACCAACGCCGTCATCCACCTGATCGCGATGGCGGGCCGGGCGGGGGTGTCGCTGACGCTCGACGACTTCGACCGGCTGGCGCGCGAGGTCCCGGTGCTGGCGAACGTCCGCCCCGGCGGGGGTCCTCACCTGATGGAGGACTTCCACTTCGCCGGCGGACTGCCGGGGTTCCTGTCGCGGATCCCCGATCTGCTGCACCTGGACCGGCCCACGGTCGCGCACGCGACGCTGCGCGAGCAGCTGGACGGTGTGCTGGTCCACAACGACGACGTGATCCGCCTGCGCGACAACCCGGTGGCGGCGGAGGGCGGCGTGGCGGTGCTCCGCGGCAACCTCTGCCCGGACGGGGCGGTGATCAAGCACATCGCGGCCGAGCCGCATCTGCTCAAGCACACCGGTCCCGCGGTCGTCTTCCCCGACTACCGCACCATGCAGCGGACCATCAACGACCCGGAGCTCGGCATCACGGCGGAGCACGTCCTCGTCCTGCAGAACGCCGGCCCCAAGGGCGGACCGGGTATGCCGGAGTACGGGATGCTGCCGATCCCCGACCATCTCCTCAAGCAGGGGGTGCGGGACATGGTGCGCATCTCCGACGCCCGGATGAGCGGCACGAGTTACGGCACCTGCGTGCTGCACGTGGCCCCCGAGTCGTACGTCGGCGGACCGCTGGCGCTGGTGCGCACCGGTGACCTGATCACGCTGGACGTCGAGGCGCGGTCGCTGCACCTGGAGGTGCCGGACGAGGAGCTGGACCGGCGCCGGGCCGAGTGGACCGAGCCGCCCGTCCGCTACGAGCGCGGGTACGGATCGCTGTACAGCGAGTACGTCACGCAGGCGGACACCGGCTGCGACTTCACCTTCCTGGCCAGGCCGGGCCAGGTGCCCGATCCCTACGCGGGCTGACGCCCGCCGCACCGCGGAGCCGCGCCGCCCGAGGCGTCACGGACCGCAGTCCCCCACACCCCCCGAGTAAGCGCTTTCCCGCCTGTCGCGGGCCGTCCGAGCCCGCCGCACGGCACCCCTTTGCCTGGAATCGCCCGTACCACGATCGGAGTCCCAGTCATGGCCTCAGCTGTGGCGCAGAAAACCTCAGGGCCCCCGCGCCCGCTGCCCCGGCCGCCCGGCCGGCGGCGGAAGGGATCGGCACCCCGCAGGCTGCCGTATCTGCTGATCGCTCCCGCCGTCCTGCTCATGCTGGGCTTCATCGCCTATCCGGTGCTCAGCGTCTTCTACTACAGCGCGCAGCACTACAACCCGACGAAGCCGTGGCGGAACGGCTTCGCGGGGTGGGAGAACTTCACCGCGATCTTCACGGAGGACACCCACTTCTGGGGCACCCTGGCCTTCAGCCTCAAGTGGGTCTCGGTCGAGGTGTCGCTCCAGCTCCTCTTCGGTCTCGCGCTGGCGCTGATCGTCAACCAGACCTTCGTGGGCCGCTCGCTCGGACGAGCGCTGGTGTTCTCCCCGTGGGCCGTCTCCGGCGTGCTCACGTCGGCGATCTGGGTGCTCCTCTACAACTCGCAGACCGGCATCACCCGTTACCTGGCCGACGTCGGCATCGGCGAGTACGGCACGTCGCTGCTCTCCGACACCGGCACCGTCTTCTGGGCCGCGATCGTCGCCGACCTGTGGCGCGGCGTCCCGTTCTTCGCCATCCTCATCCTCGCCGACCTCCAGTCGATCCCGAAGGACCTCTACGAGGCGGCCGAGGTCGACGGGGCGAGCCGGATACGCCAGTTCGTGCACATCACCCTGCCGCATCTGAAGGACGCCATCATCCTCTCGACGCTGCTGCGCGCGGTGTGGGAGTTCAACAACGTCGACCTCCTCTACACACTGACCGGCGGCGGTCCGGCGGGCGAGACCACGACCCTGCCGCTGTACATCGCCCACACCAGTGTCGAGGGACGCGACTTCGGTTACGCGTCCGCCCTCACGACCGTCGCGTTCGTGATCCTTCTCTTCTTCTCGATGGTCTACCTGCGCCTGAGCAAGTTCGGAGGCGAGACCAAGTGATCACTCAGGACACCACCCGTTCCCCCGACCTCTCCGCCACGGCCTCCGGCCCCGACCGCGCGGGCTCCGGTCCGGCCGGCCGGCCGCCCGTCAGCCGCCGCAGGAAGAAGAACCGCGCGTGGGACGAGGTCCCCCGCTGGCACATCTACCTCCCGCTCGGCATCTACCTCGTCTTCACCCTGGTCCCGTTCTACTGGATCCTGCTCTTCGCGCTCCGTCCGACGGGCTCGACGTCGCTGGTTCCCTGGCCGCTGACGTTCGACCACTTCGAGAAGGTGTGGACGGAACGCTCGTTCGCCACCTACTTCGAGAACAGCCTGCTCACCGGTGTCGCCACGCTGATCATGACGACCCTGGTCGCCCTGGCCGGCGGCTACGCCCTCGCCCGCTTCGACTTCAAGGTCAAGCGCTGGTTCATGCTGGCCCTGCTGTGCTCGCAGTTCGTGCCCGGCGCGCTGCTGCTGGTGCCGCTGTTCCAGATCTTCGCCGACCTCAGCCTGATCAACTCGCTGATGAGCGTGATCATCGCGGAGACGGTCTTCCAGCTCCCGTTGTCCATCATCCTGATCAGCGGCTTCATCCGGAACGTGCCGTACTCCCTGGAGGAGGCCGCCTGGGTGGACGGGTGCAGCAGGTTCACCGCGTTCCGGGTCGTGGTGCTGCCGATGCTCAGGCCGGGCCTGGTGGCCGTCGGTTCCTTCGCCTTCGTCCACTCCTGGAACCACTTCCTGTTCGCCCTGATGTTCCTCAACAGCCAGGACAAGCAGACGATCCCGGTCGGCCTCAACACGCTGATGGGCGCGGACAGCGTCGACCTCGGCGCGCTCGCGGCCGGCGGTGTCATCGCCGCCGTCCCGGTGGTCATCGTCTTCGCCTTCATCCAGAAGTGGCTCGTCACCGGCTTCAGCGCGGGGGCGGTGAAGGGATGAGCGGCGCGAGCCGGCCCCTGCCGGTCGTCCTGGCGGGTGCCCGCGGCCACGGCCGGGTCCACCTGGAGAACATCCGCAGGCTGGAGCACGCCGGGCTGGTGCGTCTGGCCGGTGTCTGCGAACTGCGCCCGCTGACGGCCGAGGAGCTCGGCTCCCCCGCCGGCGAGGTGGCGCAGTCCGACGACTTCGACGCGCTCCTGGCCTCCACCGGCGCCCGGGTGGCGGTGATCTGCACCCCGATCCAGACGCACACCGATCTGGCGCTCGTCGCCGCCCGCCGGGGCGTCCACCTGCTGCTGGAGAAGCCGCCGGCGCCGTCGTACGCCGAGTTCCGCCGGATGGCCGACGGTGTGCGGGCCGCGGGGGTGGCCTGCCAGATCGGCTTCCAGTCGCTCGGCTCCGACGCCGTCGCCGCGGTGCGCGCCCTCGTCGCCGGCGGGGCGATCGGCGAGGTGCGCGGCGTGGGCGCGGCGGGCGCGTGGGTCCGCGGCGAGGCGTACTTCCGCCGCTCGCCGTGGTCCGGCCGGCGCCGCCTCGACGGCGTGGACGTCGTCGACGGCGCGCTGACCAACCCGCTGGCCCACGCGGTGGCGACGGCACTGGCCCTCGACGGCAGTGTGCACACGGAGGACGTCACGGACGTCGTGCCCGAACTGTTCCGGGCGAACGCGATCGAGTCCGACGACACCTCCTGCGTGCGCGTCACCACGTCGCGCGGCGGCCGGGTGACGGTCGCGGCGACGCTGTGCGCCGAGATCGCGGCCGAGCCGTACGTGATGGTGCACGGCGACCGGGGCCGGGTCACGTTCTGGTACAAGCAGGACAGGGTGCTGCTCCAGCGCGCCGGGCACGGTCCGGTGGAGACCGTCCACGGCAGGACCGACCTGCTGGAGAACCTGGTCGCGCACCTCACCGACGGGACGGACCTGCTGGTGCCGCCGGAGGCGACCGGCGCGTTCATGCGGGTCGTGGAGGCGGTGCGCACCGCGCCCGACCCGTCGGCGCTGCCCGAGGGCGCCTGGCGGCGCCTGGAGACCGGGACCGGGCCCCGCCGGGTGGTCGACGGGGTGGACGCCCTGGTCGCGGCGAGCGCCGAACGCACCGCGCTCTTCTCCGAGCTGGGCGCCGACTGGGCGCGTCCCGCCGCCCTGCGCCAGGTGCAGGGGGCGGTCCGGTGACCGCGGCGACGGTGCTGAGCTGCGCCGGGCGTCCGGTAGCCCACTACACGACGGCCCCGGTGGCCGAGCGGCGCTGCTCGCCGCGGCCCTGCCTGCACCCGGTGCGCACGCCGGGCGGTGTCACGGTCACCGAGCTGATGCCCGCGGACCACCTGCACCACCTGGGCGCGTCGGTGGCCGTCCCCGACGTGGCGGGACACAACTTCTGGGGCGGGCGCACCTTCGTCCGCGACCGGGGGCCGACCGAGCTCGACAACCACGGCGAGCAGCGGCACGACGGGTTCAAACTGCACGACCGGGACGGCTTCGTGGAGGAGCTGAGCTGGGTCGCGGACGGGCGGCGGCTGCTCCGGGAGCACCGCACGGTCGCGGTGACCGCGCTGGACGACACGGCGTGGGCGCTGGACCTGACGTTCTCGCTGACGAACACCACCGGCGAGGAGGTGTCGATCGGCTCCCCGGCCACCAATGGGCGTCCGGGCGCCGGTTACGGCGGGTTCTTCTGGCGTGCCCCGAAGGAGGCGACCGAGGCCCGGGTCTTCACCGCGGACGCGGACGGGGAGGCCGCGGTGCACGGCCGGTGCGCCGACTGGCTGGCGCTGGCCGGCGAGGAGTGGACGCTGGTGTTCGCCGGGGCGACGGCGCGGACCCGCGAGGACCCGTGGTTCGTGCGCACCGCCGAGTACCCGGGCGTCGGGTCCTCGCTCGCCGCGGGCGACCGGCTGCCGGTCGCTGCCGGCGGGACGGTGGTGCGCCGTGTCGTGACCGTCGTCGCCGACGGGCGGCTGGACCGCGGTGCCGCGGCGGCCCTGGTGCGGAAGGCGGTGACCGCGTGATCAGCTCGGACCTCGGGGACGGCACGTACCGCAACCCCGTGCTCCCGGCCGACTGGTCCGACCCGGACGTCGTGCGGGTGGGCGACGACTACTACCTGACCGCGTCCAGCTTCGGCCGGGTGCCGGGCCTGCCGCTGCTGCACTCCACGGACCTGGTGAACTGGACGCTCGTGGGGCACGCGCTCCAGCGGCTGGAGCCGGCCGCGGCGTTCAGCGTGCCCCGGCACGACTGCGGGGTGTGGGCGCCGTCCATCCGTCACCACGACGGGCGTCTGTGGATCTTCTGGGGCGACCCGGACCACGGCATCTGGCAGGTCAACGCGCCGGGCGTGCGCGGCCCGTGGACCGAGCCGCACCTGGTGAAGGCGGGGCGCGGGCTCATCGACCCCTGCCCGCTGTGGGACGAGGAGTCGGGTGAGGCGTACCTGGTGCACGCCTGGGCCAAGTCCCGCTCGGGGGTCAAGAACCGGCTGACGGGCCACCGGATGCGCCTGGACGGCACGGGTCTGCTCGACGAGGGGACCACGATCGTCGACGCCGACCGGATACCGGGGTGGTTCACCCTGGAGGGCCCCAAGCTGTACCGGCACGACGGCTGGTTCTGGATCCTGGCGCCGGCGGGCGGTGTCACCAACGGCTGGCAGGGCGCGCTGCGCTCCAGGGACTTCCTCGGTCCCTACGAGGAGCGGATCGTCCTGGAGCAGGGCGCCACGGACGTCAACGGTCCGCATCAGGGCGGCTGGGTGCGCACCCGGTCCGGCGAGGACTGGTTCCTGCACTTCCAGGAGCGCGGGGCGTACGGGCGGCTGGTGCATCTGCAGCCCATGCGGTGGGGCGAGGACGGCTGGCCGGTGCTCGGCGACGGCGGGTCGCCGGTGCGGGTGCACCCCAAGCCCGACCTGCCCGCGCGGGGGCCGTCGGCGCCGGCGACGGACGACGACTTCCCCGGAGGCCGGTTCGGCCGGCAGTGGCAGTGGACCGCCAACCCGGGCGACGGCTGGACGACGGCGCACGGCGGCGACGGACTGCGTCTGTCGTGCACGCGGTCGGCGGACGCGGACGATCTGCGCCGGCTGCCGCACGTGCTGACGCAGCGGCTGCCGGCCCTGGACGCGGTGGCCGAGGTCGATCTCGTGCTGGACAGCGGCGAGCCCGGGGCCCGGGCCGGGTTCGCCGTCCTCGGTGACGCGTACGCGTGGATCGGTCTGGAGCGCGGCGACGACGGCGCGGCCCGGCTGGTGCACCGCTTCGCGGAGACGACCGCGGACGCGGAGCGGGACGCGGCGGTGCCGCGGATCGCGCCCGCGGGCCGGGCGCGGCTGCGGATCGAGGTGTCCGCGGGTGCCCGGTGCCGCTTCTCGGCGGCCGTCCCGCCCGATCCCGCGGACGCCTCCGGCGCGCCCTCCGGGTTCGTGCCGTCCGGGCAGGTGTTCGCCGCGACGCCGTGGCGCTGGGTCGGCGCACTGTTCGGCCTGTTCGGCGCGGCTCCTGCGCTGCCGGGACAACAGGGTCCCGGCTACGCGGGGACGGCCACGTTCACCACGTTCCGCATACGCCCCTCGGGGCGCTGACACACAGCCGGGAGCGCTCCCGCAGTCGCACGGGCGCTCCGGCCGACGAGTTTCCCCCCACCTGATGACCCCTCACAGATGTCCAACCGTTCGAGAAGAAGAGAGCCGACGATGACCATCTTCCGCAGCGGGGCGCGCAGAGCCGCCTCCGTTCTCGCCCTGACCACCGCCCTCGCGCTCACCGCCACCGCCTGCGGGGACGACGGCAGCGGCGCGGCCGGCGACAAGGGCACCGAGGGATCGGGCAAGGGAAAGATCACCTTCTGGGACAACAACGGCGGTGTCCGCACCGACGTCTGGAAGGAGATCATCGCGGACTTCGAGAAGGCCAACCCGGACATCGACGTCGAGTACGTGGGCGTCGCCTCCACCGAGGTGCAGTCGAAGTACGACACCGCCATCCAGGGCGGGGGCCTGCCGGACGTCGGCGGGGTGGGCGCGGCGATGCTGGCGGGCATCGCGGCGCAGAACGCGCTGGAGCCGCTGGACGAGCGGATCGCGGTGAGCACCCTCAACGGCAAGCTGAACGACGCGATGCTGGAGAGCGTGAAGGCGGCGGGCGGCCAGGGCAAGGCGTTCACCGTCCCGACCTCCGCGAGCAACGGCGTCCTGTACTACCGCACCGACCTGTTCGAGGCCGCCGGTCTCGAAGAGCCCGACACCTGGGCGAAGTTCTACGACGCGGCCGACAAGCTGACCGACAAGGGCAAGAACCGCTTCGGCTACACCATCCGCGGCGGCGCCGGCTCCATCGCCCAGGCCCTGGACGCGATGTACGGGCAGAGCGGCATCAAGGACTTCTGGGCCGGCGACAAGACCACTGTCGACGCCCCGGAGAACGTGGCCGCGCTGGAGAAGTACGCCGCACTGTTCAAGAAGAACACCCCGGCCGCCGACGTGAACAACGACTTCACGAAGATGGTCGCGCAGTTCGACAGCGGCGAGATCGGCATGCTCAACCACAACCTGGGCTCCTACACGGACCATGTGAAGGCGCTGGGCACCGAGAAGTTCCGGGGCATCCCGCAGCCCGTCGGCGACGACGGCAAGCGGGTGCAGGTCTCCAACCCGGTCGACGGACTGGGCCTGTTCAAGACCTCCAAGAACAAGGCCGCGGCCTGGAAGTTCATCGAGTTCGCCGCCTCCCACGCCTCGAACAGCAAGTGGAACGAGTCGGCCGGCGCGATCCCGTCCAACGTGGACGCGGCGAAGGACCCGTGGCTGGCGAAGGCGGAGCCGACGAAGCTCGCGGCCGACGCCCTGTTCAGCGGTGACACCACGATCGTGCAGCTGCCGTACTACCTGCCGGACTGGAACGCCATCTCCAAGGCCGACAACGAGCCGGAGTTCCAGAAGGTCCTGCTCGGCAAGGCGACCGCGAAGGAGTTCCTCACCAAGCTGGCGGAGCAGCTGAACGAGGCCCAGGCGGAGTGGAAGGCGCAGACCAAGTGACGGCGGGCCGCCGCCAGGTCGTCGCGGCCGCCGCGGGCCTCGTGCTCGCGTCGGCCGCGGCCGGCCCCGCCCGCGCCGCGGCCGACGGCGGCCGCGGGCCCGGCGGGCCCCGGACGCGCACCCTGTTCGTCGCGGGCGACTCGACCGCGGCGCAGAAGTACACGGACGCGGCGCCCGAGACGGGATGGGGCATGGCGCTCCCGTTCTTCCTCCACCACGGGGTGCGGGTCGCGAACCACGCCGTCAACGGCCGCAGTTCGAAGAGCTTCCTCGACGAGGGCAGGCTCGACGCGATCCTCGGCGCGATCCGTCCCGGCGACTGGCTCCTCGTCCAGTTCGCGCACAACGACCAGAAGGCGGAGGACCCGGCGCGGTACACCGAGCCGTGGTCGACGTACCAGGAGCACCTGCTGCGGTACGTGCGGGGGGCGCGGGAGCGCGGCGCCCGCCCGGTGTTCGCCACCAGCGTCGAACGGCGCCGGTTCGACGCGCAGGGCGACGCCGTCACCTCGCTCGGCGACTACCCGGCCGCGATGCGGGCGCTCGCCGAACTGGAGGGCGTCGCCCTGCTGGACGTGCAGGCGCTCTCCCTGGCGCTGTGGCAGGAGCTCGGCCCCGAGGAGACCAAGGCGTACTTCAACTGGACGGGCACGGAGCAGGACAACACCCATTTCAACCCGCCCGGCGCCGTGGCCGTGGCACGACTGGTCGCCCGGGAGCTCCGGCGCACCCGGGTGCTGCTCCCCCGGGACGTGCGCCGCCTCGACGACGACGTCCCGCCGTCATGGATCACCTGGCCCGCGGCCCCCGGGGCCGCGGCGACCGCACCCGACACGCACAGCACAGAAGGCGAGCCGCACCATGCATCTCACTAGACCCCAGGGCCGCGCCGTCACGGCGCTCGTCGGTTCCACCGCCCTCGTTCTCGCGGTCACCGGCACGGTCCAGGCCCACCCGCACCACGCGCCGAAGGACCCGGCACGCCAGACCCTCCCCGCCGGCGACGGCTGGGCCTCCCAGGGCGCCGGCACCACCGGCGGTTCGAAGGCCGACGCCGAGCACGTGTACACCGTCACCACCTGGGACGAGTTCCGGGCGGCGCTCGCCGCCGACCCCGGGGCACCGCGGATCATCCGCGTCAAGGGCACCGTCGACGCCACCGCGAACGGCTGCGCCGCCTTCGAGGCGCCGGGCTACGACTTCGACCGGTACCTCGCCGACTACGACCCGGCCGTGTGGGGGCTCGACACCGTCGTCAGCGGCCCGCAGGAGGACCTGCGCGCCCAGTCGGCGGCCACCCAGGCCGCGGCGATCTCCGCGTTCATCCCGTCGGACACCACGATCGTGGGTGTCGGCCGGGGCGCGGGCATCACCGGCGCGAGTCTCCAGATCAAGAACGTCAGCAACGTCATCATCCGCAACCTGACCCTGGAGAGCCCGCTCGACTGCTTCCCGCAGTGGGACCCCACGGACGGCGAGACGGGTGCCTGGAACTCCGAGTACGACGGCATGGTCGTCTACGGCTCCACGAACGTCTGGGTCGACCACAACACGTTCACCGACGGCCGCTACCCCGACAGCTCGCTGCCCGAGTACTACGGCGAGATCTACCAGCAGCACGACGGACAGCTCGACATCGTGCGGGGCGCCGACCTCGTCACGGCGTCGTGGAACGTCTTCACCGAGCACGACAAGACGCTGATGATCGGCAACAGCGACAGCGCCGGCGCGACCGACCGCGGCAAGCTGCGGGTCACCCTGCACCACAACCTGTTCGACAAGGTCGTGGAGCGCGCGCCCCGCGTCCGCTTCGGCCAGGTGGACACCTACAACAACCACTACGTGGTCGACGAGGGTCCCTACGTCTACAGCCTCGGCATCGGCGCGGAGTCCCAGCTGGTGGCGGAGCACAACTCCTTCTCGCTCGCGAAGTCGGTGAGCCCGGCGCTGATCCTGAAGAAGTGGAAGGACTCGCCGGTCACCACCGCGAACAACTACGTCAACGGACGGAAGGTCGACCTGCTGGCCGTCCACAACGCCGAGATCCCCGAGGAGGCCCTGCGTCCGGACGCGGGCTGGACACCGGTCCTGCGCCCCCGCGTCGACCACCCCAAGGTCCTGCCGCTGCTGGTCAGGCTGTACGCGGGCGCCGGCCGGCTGCGCTGAGGCCCCGGGAAGGAACCAGGACGCCATGACAGCACCCCTCGCCCGCCGCGCCTTCCTCGCGGCGGGCGCCGGGGCCGCGATCGCCGCGGCCTCCGGCACCGCCCACGCGCACGGCCGCCCCGGCCGCGGCCCCTTCGGACGGTGGGGCTCCCCCACCGCCCGCCGCTCCCCCACCACGCTCTACGTCCACCCCGGCGGACGCGGCGACCACACCTCCGTGCAGGAGGCGGTGACCGCCGCGGGCGCGGGATGGACCCTGGTCCTGGCGCCCGGTGTGTACCGGGAGACGGTGTCCGTCGGCACGGAGCACGCGGGCCTCGCCCTGATCGGCGCGAGCGGCGACCCGCGCGACGCCGTCATCGTGTACGACAACGCCGCCGGGACGCCGCGGCCCGACGGCTCGGGCACCTACGGGACCTCCGGATCGGCCACCACGACGGTCCGCGCCGAGGGGTTCACCGCCGTCGCCGTCACGTTCGCCAACGACTGGCTGCGCGCGGACCACCCCGGGGTCACCGGCACCCAGGCGGTGGCGATCAAGGCCATGGGCGACCGCTCGGCCTTCCACCGCTGCCGGTTCCTCGGCCACCAGGACACGCTGTACGCCGACTCGCTCTCGGCGGCGGCCGTCGCCCGGCAGTACTTCTCCCACTGCTACGCCGAGGGTGACGTCGACTTCGTCTTCGGCCGGGCACGCGCCGTGTTCGAGCACTGCCGCTTCCACACCCTCGCCAGGGACGTCGACTTCACGCCCAAGGGCATGGTCTTCGCCCCGTCCACGGTCCGGTCCAACCCCTACGGCTACCTCGCGGTGCGCTGCCGGGTGACCGGCTCCGCGGAGGACGGCGCGTACCGGCTCGCCCGCCCGTGGGTGCCGAGTTCGGACCCGACGGCGTGGCCGTCGCTGGTGGTCCGGGACTCCTGGATCGGGCCGGGCATCGACACGGCACGTCCCTGGACGAACATGAGCGACGCCTACCCCTGGCAGCAGCAGCGTTTCGCCGAGTACCGCAACGCGGGCCCCGGAGCCGGGATCACCGACCCGGCCGAGCGGCCGCAGCTGACGGCGGCTCAGGCCCGCACGGCCACGCGGGAGGTGTACCTGGGCGACTGGACTCCGTGGCGCGAGGGCCGCTGACGGCCCCGCACGGCCGTCCTCTCCCGGACAGCGGGGACGGCCGGGACGCCGCACCGAGCCGCCGCCGTCCCGTGGCGCCCCACGCCGCGGGACGGCGGCGGCTCGTGCGTGCGCGGGGCGTCGGCGGCTCGTGCGCGCCCGGCGGCCGGCCCGGGGCGCTCCTCAGCCCGGCGCGCGGGTGAACCGGCCGCTGACCGCGACACCGGTGTCACCCGCGCGGCCCCGGGCGGTGTACGCGTCGCGGGACGCGTCGCGGTCGCCCTCGGCGTGGTTGTACTGGGCGGCGAAGACATGCTTCCCGGCGGGCAGCGTGCGCCCCTCGCGCAGCGTCCATCGGTACAGCAGGGCGCCGTCCCGCTCCTGGACGCGCACGTCGAAGTCGTCGGCGGGCCGGGTGCCCCAGTGGCCGGTCTCCTCCACCCCGCCGGTCAGGGCGACGCGGACCTCCACGGTGAGTTCGGTCAGCGGCTCACGGGTGGTGAGGTCGAGGTTGTTCTGCGCCCAGTAGCGGTTGCTGTGCGGGTCGACGACGGCCGAGGACGACAGGAATCCGTCCGCGGGCCGTTCCGGCGCGGGCTGCAGCGGGGCCGGGCGGGCGGCGCTCTCCCGCGGCGCGGGGGCGTCCGTCAGCGTCGCGACCGCGTAACCGCCCACGGCCAGCACTCCCGCCACCGCGGCCGTCGCCGCCACGACGCGGAGCCACGGGGCGGGCGCCGCCCGCGGCGGCCGCACGGGCGGCGCGGTCATGCCGCGCTCCACCCGGGCGAGCATCGCCTCCCGGTCCGGTCGGTGGGAGACCGCCGCCTCCCGCAGCCGACTGCGCACCTCGTCCATCACCTGCCGCCTTCCGCCACCAGCTCCGGCGCGTCCGCCGCCCCGAGCCGGCGCTGGAGCTCCGCCATGCCCTTGGAGGTCTGGCTCTTGACAGTACCCACGGATATGCCGAGGGCGAGAGCCGTGTCGCGTTCGGAAAGGTCGAAGGCGTGGCGCAGCACCACGCAGGCCCGCTTGCGGAACGGCAGCGCGCGCAGCGCCTCCTGCACGTCGACCACGGCGGACACGTCGGGGTCGTCGACGCGTTCGGAGCGGCGGGAGGAGACGAGCGCGATCCTGCGGCGTTCGCGGACCGCGCTGCGCACCCGGCTGCGGGCGAGGTTGGCGACCACGCCGCGGGCGTAGGCGTCGGGGCGGTCGGCGGCGCGGACCCGGTCCCAGCGGTGCCAGAGGGCGACCATGGCGTCCGCGGCCAGGTCGTCGGCGGCGTCGGCCTCACCGGTCAGCATCCGTGCCAGGCGCGACAGTTCGGCGTAGTGCCGTTCGAAGAAGGTGTGGAACTCGGCCCGGGCCTCCTCGCCCGGGGCCGGTGCGGAGCCGTCCTTGCCTCCCATGTGCCCCACCCTCGCGGTCAGTGCGCGGCCGGCGCCGGGCCGGAGCCCGCGCGCACGGTGAGGACGGGCGGCAGCAGCACGGTCGCGGCGGGACGTCCGTCGAGCGCGGCGACCACCGCTTCGACGGCCCGGCGGCCCATGTCCCGGGCGGGGACGGCGACGGAGGACAGCGGGACGGACGCCCGCTCGGCGACGTCGTCGGCGCAGACCGCGACCACGGAGACGTCCTCGGGGACGGCGAGCCGGCGCTGGCGCAGCAGCGCGAGCAGCGGGTCGGCCGCCGCCTCGTTCTGGACGATGTACGCCGTGGTGCCGGGGCGTTCCTCCAGGATGCGGTCGAGCGTGGCCGCGACGGAGGCGTAGTTGCCCTCGCAGGGGCGGTGCAGCACCCGTACGCCGTGGTCCCCGGCCGCGGCGCGGACGCCGGCGAGGGTCCGTTCGGCGAAGCCGGTGCGGCGCTCGTAGACGCCCGGGGCACCGCCGACGAAGGCGATGTCGCGGTGTCCGAGACCGGCGAGGTGCGTGACGCACAGGGCGCCCGCGGCCTCGAAGTCGAGGTCGACGCAGACCAGGCCGGCGGGGTCGGCGGGCAGGCCGATGAGGACGGCGGGGCTCTCGGCGGCCCGCAGCAGCGGAAGCCGCTCGTCGTCGAGCTCGACGTCCATCACGATCATGGCGTCGGCGACGGAGCTGCCCTGGACGCGGCGGACGGCCTCGGGTCCCTCGTCCCCGGTGAGGAGCAGGACGTCGTAGCCGTGGGCACGTGCGGCGGTGGTGACCGCCATGGCGATCTCCAGCATCACGGGGACATGGATGTCGGTGCGCAGCGGCACCATCAGGGCGATGATCCAGGACCGGCTCCCGGCGAGCGCGCGGGCGCCGGCGTGGGGCCGGTAGCCGAGGCGTTCCACGGAGCGCTCGACCCGCTCACGGGTGGCGGCGGAGATGGTCCGCTTGCCGCTGAGGACGTAGCTGACCGTGCTCGCCGACACTCCTGCGTCGCGCGCTACATCGGCGAGGGTCACCATCGAGTACTCCACTGCAAACCGTTGTGACGCGCTCCGGCGCGCCCTGGGCCACGACCCTAGGTTTCGGGGTCGTGAACTGTCCAGGGCGGCCGAAGCGCGTCACGCCGGATCGTCGTCGTGCTCAGCGGTGGTACCGGTGGTGACCGGCGCCTCCGGCGTTGCCTACAGCGCCGGGTGCGCGTTCTTCATGAGCTCCTGGAACTGGGCGGAGAACCAGTGGCCGGAGATCGGCGCGTCGCCCAGCGAGCCGGACATGCTGTTGCCGTTGCGCGCGTTGCCCGTGTAGGTCGGGTCGCACATCCGGTCGAAGCCCTTGCCCTCGTCGTTCGGGATCTCCTTGCTCGCGCCGTCCGACTCACCCGGGGGCTTGACCCACAGGTAGGCGTCGATGCCGGCCTCGGGCGCCGCCTTCGGCCGCTCCCCGAGACCCGCTCCGGCCTGGTTGCACCAGTTGCCGAGGTGGATGCGGCGGTCGAGGCGTCCGCCGTTGACGTAGGTGTCGACGCTGGTCTGCGCGCCCGGGCCGGTGGGCCGGGCGGTGCCGCCCCAGCCGTTGCGGGAGGTGTCGATCAGCATGCCGATGTTGGAGGCGAAGCCTGCCTGCACCAGACGCTGGCGGAAGCCCTGCGCGTAGGAGAGCTCGTCGACGTAGCGGTTCCAGTCGACCCACTTCGACTGGCGGACGGAGGTGCCGTTCACCGAGTCGTTGATGGTGTAGAACGGCTCCTTCAGGATGCCGTAGTTGGCGGTGTTCGTGATGAAGCCGGTGACGTACTCCAGCTTGCTGCCCTCGGCCTTGGCGGCCTCGGCGAACAGGTCGGCGGACGGGCCGAAGTTGTCGTCCCAGCCGAGCCAGCCGTGGTGGCCGGCGTCGATGTAGTTGTAGACGTTGCCGATCGGGCCGAGCTTGGCGAGCGCGTAGCCGACGCCCTTGACGTAGTTGCCGTTCTGCTTCATGACGTCGCACTGCGGCGTGCCTGTGGGACGGCTGCTGATGTTGGTGACCAGGTTCGGCAGCGAGTCGATCTCGATGACCGTCGTGATGCGCAGGCTCGCGTACTTCGGGTCGGCGAGCGCGGCCGCGATCGGGTCGATGAACTCGCTCTTGTAACGGGGCAGTTCGTCGGCCTTGAGCTCACCGTTGGAGGCGAGCGCGGCACAGTCGCGGCCCGGCAGGTTGTAGACGACGAAGTTGATGGCGAGCGGCTCGCCGTTCGCCTGCTTCAGGGCCTCGTCGAGGTGGTCGCGCAGGCCCATGCCTGTGCCCACACCCTCGATCGCGGCGATGCGGTCGAGCCACACCGAGGTCGAGGTGTCGGAGATCCGGCTGCCGCCGGGCTCGGCCTCGGCCTTCGCCTTCCACTCCGGGTTGACGTACAGCTTGGCGCCCTGGAAGGGGTTGTCGACCTTGCTGCCCGTGGGCGGCGGGGTGGTCGGCGGCGGGGTGGTGGGCGGCGGCGTGGTCGGCGGGTCGGTGGGCGTGGTGCCGCCGTTGCAGGCGACTCCGTTGACCGCGAAGGACACCGGCTTGGCGTTGGTCCCGCTGTAGGTGAACTGGCCGCCCGGGGCGGCGGTCGCGCCGGCCGCGAGCGTCTTGTTCCAGTCGGCGTTCTTCACGCTGACGGTCTTGCCCGACTGCGACCAGACGCCGCCCCAGCCGCCCGAGAGCTTCTGGTTGCCGGCGTAGTCGTAGGTCAGCGTCCAGCCGTCGATCGCGGCGGTGCCGGTGTTCTTGATCGTGACGGTGGTCGTGAACCCGCTGCCCCAGTCGCTGACCTGGTAGTCGACGTTGCAGGCGAGCGCGGCGGCTGCGGCAGGTGTCTGCATGACCGCCACGGCGCCCGCGCCGGTGGCGAGGAGGCTGCAGGCGGCCAGCAGGGCGGTCCGCCTGCGGCGGGCCGGTGGTGCGGTGGTGCGGGTGATCTCGCGGCTCATGACGGGAAATGTCCTCTCGTCGGGTCGGGGATCGGGCATGCCTGATCTGCGGCGCAGTCGGGACGTGCTCGGGACCGGGAGTGGGAGCGCTCCCAGATTGTGACCGGAATTCAGCCATCGAATCCGGCTCATCGGGGAACGGTCGTGCGAGTGCGCAACCTGTCGCGCTGTGATGTCAGCCGGCGGGGGCAGGCCACCGGACTGTGCGGCAGGGCGGTGCGGGGGGTGACGCATGGAGCGATCAACAGTGCGTCGGACCTGCTTTCACGGCCGGTCCGGCAGGGGATCGCTCCCACTGGCTGCATCGGAGATTAGCGCCGAACCGACGGACGCAACAGAGGACTTGGAAAATTTCTTGACGGACCCCGAGCCGCGCGGACCGATCCTGCGTCAACTCTTGACAGCCCTCCCCACCCCCTCCACCGTGGGAGCGCTCCCACTGGTTCAAGGCTTGTGCTCAGCACGTCTTCCCCGAGCCGTTCGAAGGGATCTCACGCATGTCCCCGCCAACCAGCACCTCCCCCAGAGCGAGACGACCACGCCTGCTGCGGCGCGCGCTCACCGTGTTCACCGCGGCCCTCTCGCTCCCCCTCGCACTGACCGCGACCGGTACAGCACCCGCCCACGCCGCGGCCCTCCAGTGCAGCGTCGACTACAAGACCAACGACTGGGGCAGCGGCTTCACCGCCGACGTCACCGTCACCAACCGGGGCACCGCCGCCATCGACGGCTGGACCGTCACCTACGACTACGCCGGGAACCAGAAGCTGACCAGCGGCTGGAACGGCGTCTGGTCGCAGTCCGGGAAGACCGTCACGGTCAAGAACACCGACTGGAACAGGACGATCGCCGGCGGAGCCGCCGTCAGCGCCGGCGGCCAGTTCACCTACAGCGGTGCCAACGCCGCCCCGACGTCGTTCGCCGTCAACGGCACCGTCTGCAACGGGGCCCACCAGCCGCCGATCGCCGTGCTCACCAGCCCGTCCGCGGGCGCGGTGTTCTCCGCGGGCGACCCGGTGCCGCTGGCGGCGACCGCCGCCGCGGCCGACGGCGCGACGGTGAGCAAGGTCGAGTTCTACAGCGACACCACCCTGCTCGGCACCGACACCACCGCGCCCTTCGCCCTCTCCGCGACGGGCCTCGCGGCCGGCAGCCACTCCCTCTACGCCAAGGCCTACGACAGCCTGGGCGCGTCCGCCGAGTCGTCCCCGGTCGGCGTGACCGTCGCCGCGGGCCCGGCCCTGGTCGCCACCCCCGCCCAACTGGCCGTCCGTCAGGGCGAGTCGGCCACCTTCGACGTGAAGCTGTCCACGCGGCCGTCGGCGAACGTCACGGCGACCGTGGCCCGCACGACGGGCAACAGCGGCCTGAGCATCGCCTCCGGCGCGAGCCTCACCTTCACCCCGGCCAACTGGAGCACCGCGCAGAAGGTGACCGTCGCCGCGAACGCCACCGGCACCGGCGCCGCGACCTTCACCGTCACCGCCCCCGGCCACACCAAGGCCGAGGTGAACGCGACGCAGCTGGCGGGCGCCAAGGTGTACGACGAGCGCTTCCTCGACCTGTACGGCAAGATCATGGACCCGGCGAACGGGTACTTCTCGCCCGAGGGCATCCCGTACCACTCCGTCGAGACGCTGATCGTCGAGGCTCCCGACCACGGCCACGAGACGACGTCCGAGGCGTACAGCTACCTCGTCTGGCTGGAGGCGATGTACGGCCGGATCACCGGCGACTGGACGAAGTTCAACGCCTCGTGGGCGCTGATGGAGAAGTACATGATCCCCACCAAGGCGGATCAGCCCACGAACTCCTTCTACGACCCCAACAAGCCGGCCACCTACGCGGGCGAGTACGACCAGCCGTCCCAGTACCCCGCGGCCCTCACACCGTCGGTCTCGTCGGGCAAGGACCCGATCGCCGGTGAGCTGAAGACCGCGTACGGCACCGACGACATCTACGGCATGCACTGGCTCCAGGACGTCGACAACGTCTACGGCTACGGCAACGAGCCCGGCAAGTGCTCCGCCGGCCCGACCGCGACCGGCCCGTCCTACATCAACACCTTCCAGCGCGGACCGCAGGAGTCCGTCTGGGAGACCGTGCCGCACCCGACCTGCGACAAGTTCGCCTACGGCGGCAGGAACGGCTACCTGGACCTCTTCACCGGGGACTCCTCGTACGCCAAGCAGTGGAAGTTCACCAACGCGCCGGACGCCGACGCGCGCGCCGTGCAGGCGGCCTACTGGGCCGACCTGTGGGCCAAGGAGCAGGGCAAGGGCTCCGAGGTCTCGGCGACCGTGGGCAAGGCCGCGAAGATGGGCGACTACCTGCGCTACGCGATGTACGACAAGTACTTCAAAAAGGTCGGCAACTGCACCAGCCCGACGGCCTGCCCGGCCGGCACGGGCAAGGACAGCTCGCACTACCTGCTGTCCTGGTACTACGCCTGGGGCGGCGCGACCGACACCTCCGCGGGCTGGTCGTGGCGCATCGGCTCCAGCCACGCGCACGGCGGCTACCAGAACCCGATGGCCGCCTACGCCCTCTCCGAGTACGCCCCGCTGAAGCCCAAGTCGGCCACCGGCCAGGAGGACTGGGGCAAGAGCCTGGACCGGCAGATCGAGTTCTACCGCTGGCTCCAGAGCGCCGAGGGCGCGATCGCCGGCGGCGCGACCAACAGCGTCGGCGGCCGCTACGAGGCCCCGCCCGCGGGCACGCCCACCTTCTACGGCATGGCCTACGACGAGAAGCCGGTCTACCACGACCCGCCGTCGAACCAGTGGTTCGGCTTCCAGGCGTGGTCCATGGAGCGCGTGGCGGAGTACTACCACGAGACCGGTGACGCGGGCGCCAAGGCCGTCATGGACAAGTGGGTCGACTGGGCGCTGTCGGAGACGACGATCAACCCGGACGGCACCTTCCGCATCCCCTCCACCCTCCAGTGGACGGGCAAGCCGGACACCTGGAACGCGAGCAGCCCCGGCGCCAACGCCTCGCTGCGCGTCACGGTGGCCGACTACACCCAGGACGTCGGCGTCGCCGGCGCCTACGCCAAGGTGCTGACCTACTACGCCGCCAAGTCCGGTGACACCGAGGCCAAGCGCGTGGCCAAGGCGCTGCTCGACGGCATGTGGGACCACCACCAGGACCCGCTCGGCATCGCCGTGCCGGAGACCCGGGCGGACTACAACCGCTTCGACGACCCGGTGTACGTGCCCAGCGGCTGGACGGGCACGATGCCGAACGGCGACACGGTCAACTCGTCGTCGACGTTCGCCTCGCTGCGGTCCTTCTACCAGGACGACCCGGCGTGGTCGAAGATCGAGAGCTACCTCGCGGGCGGCGCCGCGCCCGTGTTCACGTACCACCGGTTCTGGGCCCAGGCGGACATCGCGCTGGCGTTCGGAGCCTACGCGGAGCTGCTGGAGTAGTCCGGCCGTGCCGCTCCTGTGACCGGCCGGTGTCGCCTGGCGACACCGGCCGGTCGTGCGCGCGGAGCGGGCGGGCCGAGGCGGGCCGGGGCGCCGGGAACGGCCCGCGGGTCCGCCGTCCGGGTGCGTGGCCGGAATCGGGTGCGTCCGGGCGCGGAGGGGAATCGGCGCGGGGAGCGGCTCGTTGTGCCGGGTCACCGTCCGCACCACCACCCGCATTGCCGAGGAGCGAGCCCGTGGCCCTGTCCACCGAAGAACGCGAACGATTCCTGGCCGAACCGCACGTGGCCGCACTGGCGGTCGCGGCCGGCGGGAAGGAGGACCGCGCGCCCCTGACCCTGCCCATCTGGTACCAGTACGCGCCGGGCGGCGACATCTGGATCCTCACCGGACGCGACTCGCGCAAGGCCGGGCTCATCGCCGCCGCGGGCCGGTTCTCGCTCATGGTCGACCGGCTCGAACCGACCATCCGCTACGTGTCGGTGGAAGGCCCGGTGACGGGGACCGAGCCCGCCACCCGGGAGCAGCTGACCGAGATCTCGGCCCGCTACCTGCCCCCGGAGAAGGTCGGGGCCTATGTCGACTTCGCCTGGGAGAACCACGGCGAGCAGATCGTGGTGCGCATGCGTCCCGAGCGGTGGGTGAGTTCGGACCTCGGTCAGGTGTGACCCGGCGGTTCCGGGCGGCCTGCCGCCTCCACGGGGCCGGGGCCGCCCGGACCGTCGGCGACGGGGGCCGGGCTTCTCCGCCGGCCCCCGCGCGGCCGCCGTCAGGACCTCCGCCAGCTCGCGCGGCCGCGAGAGCATCGGCCAGTGACCGGTGTCCATGGTCACCAGCCGCCACCGCTCGCTCGTCAGCAGCTCCGCCACGGGCGGCGCGGGCTCCGGGCTGTCCAGCAGGCACAGGACGTACGTCGCCGGAAGGCGGCCGAGCGGCCCCGCGAGGACGGCGGGCCCGGCGAGCGCCGCGCCGGGGTGCGGCGTCGTACCGGCGAGGAACCGCGCGATCTGCTCGTCGTCGAGGTCCTGGCCCGCGAGCTCGGGGGCGGTCGGGGGCGGCCAGAAGCCGTCAGCCGCCTCGATGGCGGCGGTCAGCGCCTCGGGACCCTGCCACCACTGGGACACGAACGACTCGCCGTCCGCGGGGACGACGGCGTCCACGAACACGATCCGGGCGAGCCGGTCCCCGATGCGCTCGGCCGCCTGGCCGACCGGGATGCCCGCGTAGCTGTGCCCGACGAGCCCCACGTCCCGCAGGTCGTCCCGCTCCACCGCCTCGACGACGTCCCGCACGTGCGTCACCTGGTCCGCGGGCTCGCCGCGTCGCTCCGCGAGGCCGGCCAGCGTCACCGCCCGCGCGCCGTGCCCGGCCCGCCGGAGCTTGGCCGCCACCTCGTCCCAGGCCCCGCCTCCGAGCCACGCTCCCGCCACCAACACGAATTCGCTCATGAGGGGTGACGGTAGCGGGAGCCTCGGACAGCCGGGGTCCGGCACGGCCACGGCGGTCCCGGGCCGCCGGCCGCACCGGCCCGGGCACCCCCCTAACCCCCGGACCCCCGACAAGGGTTTTCCCCGTATCGCGTTCACCTCCGCGTTTCCTACTGTCTGCCGTAGCGGACGTTCCCGTGACGCCCTGCCCCGCGAGGCTCCCCGCCCCGCCCGTCAGGTGCACGACGGATCGATGTCCGGTGTCGGCCCCACCCAGGGCCGACGTGCCGAGCGGCGGCGCGCGGGCTCACCCGGCCCGGGGGAATCGTGGGACGCAGCCCCCACGCTGAACGACCACGGTTCCCGCGCCGCACGTTCGCACCCCCGCCCCGGGGCGCACGCCCGGACGGGGGACCACCGCGCTCGCGCCCCGGCGCCGTTGCCCGCGCGCCCGGCCCGCACCGAGTCCCGGGGGCGATTTCCAGCCATCTGCACGGCGGAACCCCTCGCGTGACCCCGGCTACACGCCCGCGGTCCCCTGGAGCTCCCCGAGCCGTGTCCGAGCGGTGTCGCCGCTGGTCAGACGCCTGCACCTGCGGACGGAACCGGTAACTCCGCACCGGCCCCAAGTCCAGACCTGTCCGTATGCCGGACAACGTGCCTGGACGCGCGCGACAGGCTTCGTATCCTCTGCTCGAACGGGCAGGGGGCCCGCGCGCACCGGAAGGTGGTGGTGGGCCGATGGGACCGGCGGAGTACCGCGCCGCGCCGGTCGGGCGCACGGAGCTGCTGGCCCGCCTCGACCGGGTGCTCGCCACCAGCGGACGCGCCCTGCTCACCGGGCCGCCCGGGGTCGGCAAGACCGAGGTCGTGCTGTCGGTCGCGGGGCGGGCCGAGGCCCGCGGGGAGTCGGTGCTCTGGCTGGCCGCGCTGCCCGCCGACCGCGACATCCCGGGAGCGGCCGCGGCCGCCCTGATCGCCTCCGTCGCCGCGACGGTGCCCCCGCCCCGCGCGTCCGACGGCTCCGACGGCTCGGGCGGTCCGGGCGGCTCCGGCGGATCGGGCGGCGTCCTGGACGGCCTGCCGGGACCGCAGCGGGCAGCCGTCGCCATGCTGTGCCGCGAGGCGCCGATGCCCGAGGAGGGCTGCGACCCGGTCGCCCTGCGTCTCGCCCTCGCGCACGTGCTGCGCCGCCTCGCCGCGCACGGCCCGGCGCTGCTGGTCCTCGACGGCGTCCAGTACATCGATCCGGCCAGCGCCGACCTGCTCCGCTTCGCCCTGCACCTGGCGCCGCCCGCCCTGCGCGCCCTCGCCGTGGACACGCCCGCGGCCTACGGGAACCCGGCGGCGGACCCGGACGAGGGGGCTCCCGCGGCGGCGGGCGTCACCCCGCTGTGGGAGCCGTCCGAGGCGGACGTGGTGAACGTGCCGCCGCTGCACGCCGACGAGATAGCCGAACTGCTCATCCACCACCGCCTGCCGTCCCGGATGGCGGGCCGCATCCACAAGGCCAGCGGGGGCAATCCGCGGCTCGCGCTGGCGGTGGGCCGGTCCCTCGCGGACGCCCGGACCCCGGTGCACCACGCGGAGGCGCTGTCGCTGTCCGGTAGGGCCCGCGATCTGGCGCGGGGTCTGCTCGGTGCGGTGGCACCCGGGGTGCGCGAGACCCTGCTGCTCGCCGCGCTGGCGCTCCGCCCGTCCGCGTCGCTGATCCGCCGGGCCGGACGCCCGGGCGCCGAGGCGGATCTGGCCGCCGCCGAGCGCGCCTCGCTGATCCGGCTGACGGAGGACGGCACGGTCGCGTTCTCGGCGGGCGTGCTGCCGTCCACACTGGTCCACGACGCCTGCTGGACCGAGCGGAGCTCCGGGCACGCGGCGCTGGCGCGGATCGTGGACGACCCGGTGGAGGCGGTGCGGCACCGGGCGCTCGCCACCGACGTCCCCGACGAGGAGCTGGCCGCGGAGGTCGCGGCGGCGGTCGAGACCGCCCGCCGGCGGGGCAACAGCACACTCGCCGCCGAACTGGCCCTGCTCGCCGCCGAGTCGACGCCGGGCCTGCACGGCGACCGGCGGATCGCCCGCCTGGTGGAGGCCGCGCAGGAGGGTGCCCGCGCGGCCCGCGCGGATCTGGCGATGCGCGCGGCGACCGACCTGCTCGCGCGGGACGCCGCACCGGCCGACCGGGTCCGGGCGCGGCTCGCGGTGCTCGACACGGCGGGCCAGGGACTCACCGGACTCGACGAGATCTACGCGCACGCCATGGAGGACTCGGAGGGCGACACCGCGCTGCGGGCCGCCGTGCTGCTGCGGCTCGCGATGAAGTACGTGCTGGCCGACGGCGATCCGGTCCGGTCCCGGGCCGCGGCCGTCGAGTCCGCGGAGCTCGCCGGATCGGTCGGGGACGACGGCACGGCGGCGAAGGCCCTGACCGTGCAGGCCCGGATGGACCGCTTCCTCGGGGCCCCGGACGCCGAGAAGGTCCTCGCCCGCGCCCGCGCGCTGGAGGCGGTGGAGCGGCCGCTGGGCGTGCGCAACGCCGCGCAGATCCTGACCGTCCGCCACGCCCTGTTCGACGACCGGCTGGTGGAGGCGCGGACCCAGCTGGCGACGCTGCTGCCGCTGGTGGAGCGCCGCGGGCCGGTCGAGGACGCGATCGAGCTGTTCCGCACGCTCTCCGAGGTGGAGGGCCGCCAGGGCCGCTGCGCCGACGCCCTCGCCCACGCGGGCCGCTCGCTCGCCCTGACCCTGGAGGCCGGCCTCTCCCCCGGCCCGGCCTGGTACGCGCTGGCTCTCGCGGAGACCGCGGGCGGCAGTTTCGCCCGCGCTGCGAGCTACGCCCGGCGGAGCGTGCGCGCCTCGGAGGAGGAGGGCGACCACGTGTTCCTCTCGCGCAGCCTCTACGCCCTCGGCCGCGTGCAGCTGCTCGTCGGCGACGTGTCCAGCGCCCTGGAGACGCTGCGCCGGGTGCAGGCGGGCGAGCGGGACCAGGGAGCGGTGGATCCCTCGATGCTGCGCTGGCACGAGGAGCTGGCCGAGGCCCTGGTGGCCGGCGACAGCCTGGCGGAGGCCGTGGCGGTGCTGGACGCCGTACGGCCGGTGGCGCACCGGCTGGGCCGGACGACGGTGCTCCTGGGCTGCGACCGGGCGGACGCGGTCCGGCTGGCGGCCGGCGGGCGGCCCGACGAGGCGGCGGCGCTGCTGCGCGAGGTGGCGGCCGGCTACGAGGCCGCCGGGCTGCCGCTGGAGCACGGCAGGGCGCTGATCACGCTCGCCCGGGTCGAGCGCCGCAGGCGCCGCCGGTCGGCGGCCGCGCACGCGCTCCAGCAGGCGTCCGCGGTCTTCGAACGTGTCGGTGCGGTGCCGTGGCTGGCCCTGGCGTCGGAGACGCCCGCGGCGGCGGCCGAGACGCCGGCCGGCGGCACGCTCTCGGGGCTCACCGACGCGGAGCTGCGGCTGGCCCGGCTGGTCGGCGAGGGCGCGAGCAACCAGGAGGCGGCGGCCAAGCTGTACCTGAGCGTGAAGACGGTGGAGGCGCGGCTGACGCGCATCTACCAGAAGCTGGACGTGCGTTCGCGGGCGCAGCTGGCGACGGCACTCAACAGCTGACCCCGCCGGGCGGGGCCGCGGCACATCGCCGGCCCCTCCGGCCGGGGCCGGCGCTCCGCGGACGGGCCCCGCCGGGGCCGGACGGGGGCGGCGGTCGCCGACGCCGCACGGAGCACGCCTCGTGCCGCCCGGACCTGCCGGGCGGCACGAGGCGTGCGGTCGTCACGGGGTGTGCGGTCGTCACGGGGCCGGGCGGGCCGTCCGTCCGGGAACCGCGGCTCCCGCACCCGGACGGACGGCGGCCCGTCCCGTCATCCCGTCACTTGCGTCTTCCCGTCGTTGCGCCGGCGCGTCAGCGCGTCAGCGCGTAGGCCGCGTCATCCCGCGTAGGTCTCGAACTCCGCGACCTTCGGGGTGCCGGTGGAGCCGGTGATCTCGAAGGTGAGCTTCTTCGCCGACGTCACGGGGATGGAGATCGTGCTGCCGACACCCGTGCCCGAGGCCAGGACGGTCCCGGTGTCGCCGTTGAGGACGCGCCAGCCCTGGATGCTTCCCGCGGAGCCCGAGGCCTCCCGGATCGCCACCTTGGAGACGCTGACGGCGGAGCCCCACTTCACCGAGACGGAGCCGGTCGCGCCCGCCGGCGACCAGTGGGTGCCCATGCTGCCGTCGCGGACGTTGCCGTAGCTCGTGCCGCTCGCCTTGCTGGAGCCGTCGGCGCCGGCCGTCAGGCTGAGGTTGGTGCCGCTCGGGGGCGTGGTGGGCGGCGGAGTGGTCGGCGGCTGCGTGGTGGGAGGCTGGGTCGTCGGCGGCTGGGTGGGCGTCGGGTCCGGCGTCTGCGGGGTGCAGTTGCCGTCCGAGACCTGGAGGCCCTTGTTCGCGCCCGCGGTGCGGCCGACCACGTCCGGCACGCAGTTCGCCGGGTCGAGAGCGAAGGAGTAGGGGACGTTGACGGTGGTGGTCGACTTCACGTCCGGACCGGCCGGGTTGTTGTCCGTGCCCTTGGCGGACCAGGTGACGTTGTCGAAGACGTTGCCGCTGACGTGCCAGGTGCCCGCCGCGTCCGTGTAGAAGGTGCCCAGGACGTCCTTGGCGTCCTCGAAGTAGTTGTTGTCCACCTTCGCGCGGGCGCCGGCGCGGGAGTTGATGCCGGACTCGTTCAGCTTCTTGTAGTGGTTGTTGTACATGTGGGCGACACCGCCGCGCAGCAGGGGGGCGCGGGAGTCGATGTTCTCGTACAGGTTGTGGTGGAACGTGACGAAACCGTTGGAGACGTCCGACTCGCTGGAACCGATCAGGCCGCCGCGGCCGGAGTTGCGCAGGGTGCTGTAGGAGAGCGTCACGTACTGGGTGTTGTCCTTCATGTCGAAGAGGCCGTCGAAGCCCTCCGACTCACCGCCCGACGCCTCCAGAGTGACGTGGTCGACCCAGACGTTGCGGACGTCGCTCTCCATGCTGATGGCGTCTCCGCCGTTGGAGGTCGGCGAGCCCGACTTCTTGACGTTCTTCACGGTGACGTTCTGGATGACGATGTTGCTGGATTCGCGTATGTGGATGCCGAGTTGGTCGAACACGGCACCGTTGCCCACGCCGATGATGGTGACGTTGCTGATCTGCTTGAGCTCGATGACGCCGGCGGCGGTGTTGCAGCTGTCGCCGGACACCTTGGCCGTGTTGCCGTGGTTGATCGTGCCCTCGACCTGGATGGTGATCGGGGTGCTGCTGCTGGCCCGGCTGCACAGCGCCTGGTGGATCGCGGTGCCGGTGGTGGCGCGCACGGTCTGGCCCCCGGCGCCGCCGGTGGTGCCGCCGTTCTGCGTCGCGTAGCCGGTGACACCACCGGTCGCCGCGGACGCGGTGGGCATCGTCAGCATCACGCCCGCCGTCGCCGCGACGGCCGTCGTGGCCAGCCCCGCACAGAGTCGCAGTGCGACTGGTCGCCTCATCGTGGTCTCCCGATTGTGTCGATTGGTTCGTCAGGTGCTCGTGGTGCTTCCGGCACGCGGAGTGCCCGAAGTGCGTGTGGTGGTGCTGGTGCACCGGAGGTGGGTGATGGTTCCGGTGTGCCGGCGGCGGATGGTGCTTGCTGCTGCATACCGTGGTGGTCCCTGGGCGGCGTTGTGGTTGCCGCCCGGGGACCGGGTTTCCCCGGCCGGTCCCGGACGCGGCGGACAGCGCATCCGGCGGGGCGGACGGCCGACCGCGCGGTGGAGGGCGTGCGTCGTCAGCCCTCGGCCGCGGGAACGTCCCGGCCGTCTGTCCCACAGGATCCGCCGGGCCGGACCGACCGGCGGTGATGACGCCGACAGTGCGACGGCAGCCCTGGACAGCGGCCTGACCGGCCGTTCTCGCGATGGACTCGTCGCCGACCACTCCGCGGCGCACGGCACGGCGCATCGGCGTCAGGGCCCGCCCCACGGGTCCGACGCCTCGGCTTCCCGGGCAGGGGCCCGTGCCGGAATCGATGACGGCCGGCACGCGGGATCACGACGGATTCCGCGACGGCCACAGCCGGCGCCGTGTTCCCCGCCCCACGGGGAAAGCGCTTGCTGGCGGCGAGACTAGAGGCCCGGCGTTGCGATGGCAAGGCTTTGGACAGACCCGGGACGAGCAGTCCGCCGGACGGGCCTCCCGGGCCCGGCGGGACGCCGGAACACGGCTGCGGGGAACGGCGGCACACCGGAACAGGGCTGTGGGGAACGGCGGTCGACGACTTCCGCGACCGCGGGCACGCCGCGGGCCGGGACCGTCGGTACGACGGTCCCGGCCCGGTCGGCAGGGGCGGCCCGCACCTGCCGGGCGGGCAGGCGCGGGCCGCGGTGCGGCGGCGCGTGATGATCCGGGGCGCGCGGTCGCGCGGGCGGTGCGACGGCCCGTCAGGACGTCACAGGGTCACGCGCCGCGGCCGCGTCAGACGCGGTCGGCGGCGATCAGCACGTACTGGAAGGACCCGTCCTTGTACGAGTTGATGAACGCCTCCTCGATCCCGGTCACCAGCGAGGAGGTGGCACGCAGCTCCCAGTAGGGCAGGGTGTCCGGGGTGAGGTCGATGACCGCCTGGGGCACGAGGCGGTTGTCGGCCATGGCGCGCAGGTACTCGCGGCGGGAGTGGATGTTGCACTCGAAGTGGGCGTTGATCTGCGAGACCCACTTCGACGGCTGGCCGTAACGCGGGTTCCAGCAGCCGGTGATGGTCACGTAGCGTCCGCCGACGCGGAGCACCCGGGAGTGCTCGGCGAAGAGGTCCTCCAGATCGACGTACATGCTGGACTCGTTGTTCCACGAGCCGGCCGCCTGCCCGGTCTCGAAGGGCATGTCGAGCATGTTGCACACCCGGGAGTGGACCCGGTCCTCGATGCCGAGTTCATGGGCCCGGCGGTTGCCGAAGTCGGCCTGCTTGGCGGAGAGCGTGAGCCCTTCGACGGAGCAGCCGAAGCGCTGATGGGCCATCACCATCGAGCCCCCGCGCCCGCAGCCGGCGTCCACCAGCAGGTCGTCCCGCCCGATGGTGCCGAGGTGGTCCAGCAGCACCTCGGCCTGCGCCGACTCCAGCCGGTGGAGTTCGGCCACCAGCCTCTTGTCGTACGCGGCGTCGCCGCTGTCCCCGAGCGCGGCCAGGTCGACGTCGCCGATGCCGTAGTGGTGGTGGTAGAGCCCGTCCACGTCGCCGAGGCGCAGGTTCACCGGCCTGGCCTCCTGGTCCCAGTAGCGGGCGATGTCACCCTGGTACGGCGAGGCCGGGGCGGGGACGAAGGCGGAGACGGTGGTGTCGGTGCTGGTCACAGAGGAATCCATTTCTTACCAGAAGTCGGGCAGGCTGTATCGGTAGGTGTTGGTGCGGTGCCAGTAGTGGTTGCCGTCGACCCACACGGCCACTCCGCGCAGGAAGCGGAGCACACTGGGCGCCGGGCAGGCGGCCGCGAGGGCGGCGGCCTCGGCCTCGAAGTCGCGCATGAGGTCGTTGTGGACCTCGACCGCCTTCAGGTAGGCGTCCCGTTCGGAGAGGCCCTCGCGGTCGGCGATCACCACGGGCAGGTTGAGATGCCGGCCGGGCGAGGCCAGCTCCTTGGTGTACGAGTACAGGTCGTTCACGATGGTGGTGGCGTTGCCCGCCAGTGCGAGGACCCGCTGCATGGCGGGCTGCGCGTGCAGGTCCGCGGGGAGTTCGTAGCCCCCCACGGTGTCGGTGATGGTGGGGCACGGGCGGAAGTTGTTGAACTGGCGCATGGCCAGGTACTCCCACACCTCCGGGGTGTGGTCGGTCTGCGCCCACGCGGCCTCGGCCAGGTAGCCGAGGTGCAGGCGTGCCATGTCGTGCCGGAAGCGGTCGGCTTGCGAGGCCGTGGCCTGGCGCCGGAAGTAGTCCATGGCGGAGCGGTAGGCGCGGCGGGGGGCGTCCGAGTGCAGCGACTCGGCCCAGTGCGGCTGGTACTCCGCGGTCGTGTGGAGCGGGTCGAGGGCGGTGTGCGCCAGCAGCAGCCGGCCGCCGAGCCCGATGGGCGAGCCGCCGTGGTCCTCGCAGTAGCAGTCGTCGACGGCGTTCTCGGCGACCATCAGCCGGGTGGCGACCATGACGTGCTCGACGCTCGGCGCGTCCGGATGGCAGGCGACCATGTAGCGGCCCACGGAGAACCCGTCGAACTCGCCCTCCCACTCGTCCGGGAAGAGCTGGATCTCGTCGACGGCCCACGCCTTGATCCTGCTGCTGACCTCGGCCACCCGGACGGGATCGGGCTCCGGCACCGGGTGGTGGTAGAGGCCCGGGACGGCCGGCCCGTCGGCAGGGGCCGCGTCGGCCCCGGGCTGCGGCACACGCGCCGCGCCCGGCCGCAGACTCGCCGTGCCGAGTCCGCTCGGACCGCGGAGGATCCGCTCCAGGGCGGCGGCCCCGGGCTCGGGCGCCGGGGCGCCGGGCCGGTCCGCGGCCGTCGCCCCGGGCACGGTCCGCGGCACGGTTCCCGTGGTGGGAAACGTGTAGGGCACGTCGTGCGGCGGTGCGGTGGCGGCGGGCGGCGTGGCCGGGGCGGGCGGGTCGGCGACCGCGGTGCTCCCGGCGGCGGCCCGCAGGAGGGCTTCGGCGGCTCCGGCGACGTGGGCGATCGCGTCGTCCCCGCGGGGTGCCGGGGTGGTCTGCGGACCCGGCGGCGGGGAGAGCCCGGGATCGGGCATCCGTGACTCCTTGATGAGGTGGGGGTGAGGCCGTCCGGCCGCGCGGTCGTGCCCGGCGGCCGCCGGGTGCGGCCCCGGTGGGAGTGCGTGGGGCGGGTGGCTCGACGACGGTGCCGCCTGCCCCGGGGGCGGCGTCCTGCGGCATCGCGTGCCTGCGGTCGCCCGGCTCGGAACCGTCCTCGGGCGGGATGCGCCGGGCTGGTCCGACGCCCGCGGGTGGGGCACCGCCCGGCCGGTGGCCGGGGGTGCGGGCCCGGGCGTCCCGGACGGCGGGCCGGCTCCGCGCGGCCGGCAGAGCGCCGGCGGGAGCTGCGGGGCCGGGTGCGCTCGCCCGGGGCCCGGGCGGGCGCGGGCGGCACCTGTGGGACGGGAGGGGCGGGGTCGCCGCCCCCGGCGCCCGGTGCGCGGCCTGCGGGCCCGCGCGCGTCACCGGCATGCTGTCCCCGCGGCGGCCGTGCGGGGGCCTTCGCGGGGTCAGTCCCGCTTGCGGGCGATCTGCACGTTCTCCAGGACGCCGAGTGCATCGGGGACCAGGATGGCCGCGGAGTAGTAGGTGCTGACCAGGTACGAGATGATCGCCTGCTCGCTGATGCCCATGAACCGCACGGACAGTCCCGGCTCGTACTCCTCCGGCAGCCCGGTCTGGAAGAGGCCGATGACGCCCTGGTTGTCCTCGCCGGTACGCATGGCGAGGATGGAGCTGGTGTTCTCCTTGCTGATGGGGATCTTGTTGCACGGCAGGATGGGCACCCCGCGCCAGGCCGGGACCTGCTGGCCGCCGACGTCGACGTGGTCCGGGTACAGTCCGCGGGCGTTCAGCTCGCGGCCGATCGCCGCGATCGTCCGGGGGTGGGCCAGCATCATCCGGGTGCCGCGGCGGCGGCAGAGCAGCTCGTCGAGGTCGTCCGGGGTGGGCGGGCCGGAGTGGGGCTGGATGCGCTGCTTGAAGTCGGCGTTGTGGAGCAGGCCGAACTCGCGGTTGTTGAGGAGTTCGTGCTCCTGACGCTCCCTCAGTGCCTCGATGGTGAGGCGGAGTTGCTCCTCGGTCTGGTTGTGCGGGCCGTTGTACAGGTCGGCGACCCGGGTGTGGACGCGGAGGACGGTCTGCGCGACGGAGAGTTCGTACTCCCTCGGGCGGAGTTCGTAGTCCACGAAGGCGCTCGGCAGCACGGCCTCGCCGACGTGGCCGGCCGACATCGCGATCTCGGCCTCGCCGTGGTGGTTCTGCCGCTGCTGGGGCAGCGAGCTGAAGTTCTGGATGTGCTCCTGGAGGCTCGGCGCGTTGGACAGCACGGCGGCGAAGTCGGCGCGGGACAGCGTCAGGAGCGTGCCCGCGGTCTCGGCGGTGGCCGTGTAGTCCCAGGTGGCGTCGGTGTCCAGCAGGGCGTTCTCGCCGAACCGGTCGCCGTCGGCGCGGGTGGCGACGGCGACCTCGTCCCCGTACTTGCCGACCGCGGTCTGGCTGATGCGGCCGTGGGCGATCAGATGGATCTGGTCGGCAGGGGTGCCCCGTTCGACGAGGACCTCGCCGGCGCGGAACTCGCGCTGGGAGCAGCGGTCGGCGAGGGCGGTGAGCACCTCGACGTCCTCGAAGCCGCGCAGCAGGGCGAGTTCGCCGAGCTCGCGGGGGATCACGCGGACGTCCGAGCCGTCCTGGACGAACTCGATGCGGCCGTCGCCGACGGTGTAGCTCAGCCGGCGGTTCACCCGGTAGGAACCGCCCTTGGCCTCCACCCAGGGAAGCATCCGCAGCAGCCAGCGGGAGGTGATCTCCTGCATCTGGGGCGCGGACTTGGTCGTCGAGGCGAGGTTGCGGGCCGCGGCCGTACTCAGGCTCGACTGCTGCTGGGGCGGCTGCTCCGGCAGCACTTCCTGGCTGGTGTCAACTGTCATCGGACGAGGTCTCCTTCACGGGGGGTGGCCGGCGGGCACAGGGGTGCGCACCGACGGAAGAAAGAGGAAATGGTGGGCGGATTCGGGGAATTCGCCTTGATCCCGGGAAAACAGTAACGGCCGCCGAGCCCCCTCCACCGGCTGAGGCCGTCCGCATTACCTCAATGCGGTGATCTTGTTCAGCAGTCGGTTTATCCGCGCGATCCACGGGGTGGGGATGATCCGATCACCAGCCCGTCCCGCGGGGCCCGGGAGCGCGGCCGGGCCGGGCCGGACCCGCTCCGGGACAGGGACGGCGGCACAGCGGGCGGGCCGGCCGCGTACGGGCGAGCCCATCGGCCGCGGCCGTTGTCGGTCCCCTCTGTTAGCTTCCGATCATGGCGAACCGCTCATACCTCTACTCCGCCGACTCGATGCCGAGCGAGACGGAGATCCCCCGGCCGGTCCGGTGCGTGTCCGAGCACAACGGCGACGTACCGCTGGCGCACAAGCTCCTGGCGGGCCACGGGACGACGGTCGTCCCGTCGATGATCTGGAACCCTCCGGTCGGCATAGCCGCCGACTACGCCGAGGGGGCCGCTCTGCTGCTCGCCCTGCTGCGCGCGGTCGGCCGGGGCCTGGAAGGCGACGCCGAGTTCGCCGACTGCGTCGCCAGGACCACGGCCCACCTCGAGAAGCAGCGGGCGGCGCACGTCCTCCTGGAGACCGGGGAGATCGTCTCGATGACGGACGACGATCCGGTGGCGGGTGTGCGGCACCTGGCGTCGGCGGAGATCCCCGCGGTGGTCGCCGCGGCCGAGGCCGCGATCGCGGGCCGGAACGACGAGTGGCTGACCTCGGTCCGGGCCGACTGGCAGCGGCACTTCGCGTCGTTCTACGCCGACGCGCTCTACTTCACCTTCCCCGCCTGACCGGACTGCGCGCCGGGGGCGGGTGCTGCCCGGGCTCCGGGCTCCGGCTCCGGCTCCGGCTCCGGCTCCGGCTCCGGCTCCGGCTCCGGAAACGGAAACGGAAACGGCCGGAGGCCGTTTCAGATATCTCTGAAACGGCCTCCGGCTCACGACTCCTACGAGTCGGGACGACAGGATTTGAACCTGCGACCCCTTGACCCCCAGTCAAGTGCGCTACCAAGCTGCGCCACGTCCCGATGCCCGTGACCTGGGGTTTCCCCCTGGCCGAACGCGCAAGAGAACCATACAACACTCCACGGGAGCGCCGGACGGGGCGGCGTCGGCCGGGGCCGGGCCGGGGGCGGGACCGGGTCGGCGGTCCGCGGCGGGACAATGGGCGGATGGACGAGGTACGGGACGGCGGGCCGGGACGGGACCGCGACGCGGAGGGCAGGGCGCGCAGCGCCCGGCCGCGGGACGGTCTGGGGCGGCCGCTCCCGTACGGCGCGACGGGTGTCGAGCGCCAGCCGGAGGGAGTCCTGCGCAGCCCGGCGCAGTCACTGGCCGAGGCGCAGCGGCTGCTGGACGAGGGGAAGCCGTTCCACGCGCACGAGGTGTTCGAGGACGCGTGGAAGTCGGGGCCGGCGCCGGAGCGGGAGCTGTGGCGAGGGCTCGCCCAACTCGCCGTGGGCCTCACCCATGCCGCCCGGGGAAACGTGACGGGCGGTGCGCGGCTGCTGGTGCGCGGCGCCGGCCGCGTCGAGCCGTTCCCCGACCCGCACGGGATCGACGTGCGCGGGCTGGCCGCGTGGGCACGGGAGTTGGCGGGCCGCCTGACGGGGCCGGTGGACCCCGCGTCGGAGGCTCCGTCGCTGACGGGGCGTGCGGACCCCGGCCCGCCGCTGCGCCGCGGTTCCGGACGCCGGGACGACTGATCCCCGGCCCGGCACGGGTGGATCAGCGGCCGGCCGTCGGGTCGGTCATCGGCCGGCCGTCGGGCTGGTCGCCGGCCGGTCATCGGCCGAGGAGACGCAGCAGCACCGAGGTGTGGGCGGCGGCGGGGTCCTTCGCCGCCGTCAGCAGGGTCACGGGGCCCTCGGCCGCCAGGGCGCGCAGGCGGGACAGGGCCTGTGCCGCGGGCGGTTCGGCCAGCTCGGACTCGTAGCGCCGGCAGAACTCCTCGTACTCCCCCTCCGGTCCGTGGTACCAGCGGCGCAGTTCGGTCGAGGGGGTGAGGCTCTTGGGCCACTCGTCGACGCGCGCCCGCGCCTTCGCCAGCCCTCGCGGCCAGAGCCGGTCGACGAGCACGCGGGTGCCGTCGTCGGCGCGCGGCTCGTCGTAGACCCTGCGGACGTTCACCTGGCCGGCTGCTCGCTCCATGGGGACAGGTTCACAGAGGCCGGTGGCAGCGGCTACCGGGCGGGGCCGGCGATGCCGAGTGCGGGGAAGAGCACGGCTTCGACGAAGCCCGGGAGCCCGTCGGCGTCGCCGAGGCGGTCGTCGAAGAGCCGCTCGACGCGCAGCACCCCCATGAAGCAGGGCGCCACGTAGGCGATCGCCGGGTTGCCGGCGGCGAGCTCGCCGCGGTCGACGGCACGGCGCAGCATCGCGTCGAGGGCGGCCACCTCGGGGTCGATCACCGTCTCGCGCAGGGCGTCCCGCAGATCGGGGTGCTGGAGGTAGGCCTGCCCCACGGCCTCCATCAGGGCGGAGTCCCGGCTGCGGCGGTCGCAGGCGAGCCGTGCGGCCTCCCGCAGGTCGCCCGCGAGCGAGCCGGTGTCGATGCCGGTGAACAGCACGCAGCGCCGGGCGTCCAGGGCGGCGGTGACGAGCCGGGGCTTGGTCTTCCACTGCCGGTACAGCGTCGCCTTGCCGCACCGGGTGCGGGCGGCGACGCCTTCCATGGTCACGGCGTCGTACCCGCCCTCGCGGAGCAGGTCGAGCACGGCCGCGAAGAGTTCCTGCTCACGCTCCGGCGTGATCTTGCTGCGGCGGGCGGCTGACGTGGCGGCCTGCGTGGACATCGGTTCCTCTCCCTGTCGGGCGGTCCGTGACGGGGCGGTGGGCGCCCGTCGGCACGGGGTGACCGCACAGACGAGACTAGGGGCCGCACAATCGAGACGCAAACGTATCGAGACGTTTGCGTCTCGATGAATTCGGACCTAGGCTTCCTCCGTTTGCTGTCGATCCGCCGGCCGAGTTCCGGGTGACTGAGGGGCCGCGTCATGGCTGCCGGGAAACGTCCCGCGATACCGGGGACGGCCGCTGCCCACAGGCCGCCGCTGCTGCGCGAGCTCGCGCTGGTGACGGTGCTGTTCCTCGTCTACAAGCTCGGCCGCCTCCTCGCAGGCGGCCACGAGGCCCGCGCCTTCCACAACGCGGACGGCATATGGGCGGCCGAGCGCGCCCTGCGCCTCCCGGACGAGGGGATCGTGCAGCGCGCACTGCTGCACAGCGACACCCTCGTGCACGCGGCGAACACCTACTACGCCGTGGTGCACTTCCCCGCCACGATCGCCTTCCTCGTCTGGCTGTACGTGCGACGGCCCGCCCACTACCGCTGGGCCCGCCGGGCGCTCGCCGGGCTGACGGCCGCGGCACTGATGCTGCACCTGCTGATGCCCCTGGCGCCGCCGCGGATGCTCTCCGCCGCCGGACTCGTCGACACCGCCCAGGTCTACGGTCCGTCGGTGTACGGGGCGGTCCCGGAGGCCGACTCGATGGCGAACCAGTTCGCCGCGATGCCCTCGCTGCACGTCGGCTGGGCGCTGATGGTGGCCGTCGGCCTGATGGCCGCCACCCGCGGCAGGCTGCGGGCCCTGTGGCTGCTGCATCCGCTGCTCACCCTGTTCGTGGTGGTGGGGACCGCCAACCACTACTGGATCGACGCGGTCGTGGCCGCCCTCCTCCTCGGCGGGGTCCTGCTGCTGATGCGGGCGCCGCACTTCGGACCGCTGGCACGCGGATCGGGCGGACCCGCCGCGGCCGCCCCCGCCGGAGCGCTGCGATGAGCGGCCTCGTCGCCGCGGTCCTGCTCTCCCTGCTGTCGGCCGTCGGCTACGCGTTCGCCGCCGTGACGCAGTCCCGGCTTGCCGGGGCCGTCGCACGGGACGGCGGCGGGACCCGCTCACTGGCCGCCCAGCCGCTGTGGTGGTGGGCCGTGGGGCTCAACGGGGCGGGTGCGCTCGCCCATGTGGGCGCCCTGCACTACGGGCCGCTGACACTGGTCCAGCCGCTCGGCGCGCTGACTCTCGTGGCCGCACTCCCGCTGGCCGCCCGGCGCGACCGGCGCCGGGTCGTCCGGGCCGAGTGGCGCGGTGCGCTGTGCACCCTCGCCGGGCTGGTGGGCCTGATCTCGGTGACCGGGCCCGCCGCACCGGGCGACGCCCTGTCGGTGCACGAGTCGCTGTCGGTGGCGGCCGCCTGCGGCCTGCTGATCGCCGTGCTCGCACGCGGCCGGGGCCTCGGGCACGCCACCGCCTCCGGGGTCGCCTCGGGTGTGGCGTCGGCGCTGACGCAGACGGTGACCGCGTCCGTGGCCGGCGCGCTGCCGGGCGGAGCGGCGGTGTGGTGGCAGACCACGCTGGTCGCGGGGCTGGTGGCCGTCCTCTCCGTCGGCGGGCTGCTGCTCTCGCAGCGCGCCTACCGGAGCGGCCTGGCGGCCCCGCTGGCGCTCGTCAACCTCTCCAACCCGGCAGCGGCCGCCGTGATCGGCGTCGTGCTGCTGGGCGAGACGTTCCGGGCGGGCGGCTGGGGCTGGCTGGTCGCCGCCGCGTCGGCGGCACTGGCGGCCCGCGGGGTGGTCCTGCTGACCCGGGCGGTCCCGTCCGGGGCGGCCTCGCCGGGAGCGCCTGCACCCGCCGAACCGGCCGTGCGCGTGCCCGCGCCCGGACCGGAGGACCGGACGGCGGCAGGAGCGGTGGCGCCGGCAGCACCCGCGGCCGCCGCACCGGCCGTCCGCGCACCCGTGCCCGCGCGGGAAGGCGGGACGACGGCGCGGACGGCGGGCGTCACCGCCACCGGGACCGTGCCCGAGGCCGCGGCGCCGGGCAGACTGCTGGTCCTCCCGCCGCGCCCGCCCGCACCGGCGGACAGCACGCCCCCGGCAGCACTGACCGGCTGACCCGGGCGAACAGGCCGCCCCCGGACCGCGGCGCCGGGCACACTCCGGGCCCCCGCCGCGCCCGCCCGCACCGGCGGACAGCACACCCCCGGCAGCACTGACCGGCTGACCCGGGCGGACCCTCGTCGGCACCACGCCGACGGCACCGCCCCGCAGGGACGCGCCGATGGTCCCGCTCCCGGGGTGTCTCAGACCGCGACGACCTTGATGCCCGCCTCCGCGAGGCCCTCGGCGACGTCCGCGGGGACGGAGGAGTCGGTCACCACGACGTCGATGCTGTCCAGCCCGCAGATCCGGGCGAAGGCCCGCTTCCCCATCTTCGAGGAGTCCGTGACGAGGATGACGCGCTGGGCCCGCTCGGCGAAGAGGCGGCTGATGCTCGCCTCGTCCTCCTGATGGGTCATCACGCCGAGTTCGGGATCGATGCCGTCGACGCCGAGCACGGCGACGTCGAGGACGACCTCGTTGAGGACGCCGACGGTGAGGGGACCGACGAGTTCGTACGTCTGGGGGCGGGCGACCCCGCCCGTGACGACGATCTTGATCTGCGGGCGCACGGCGAGCTCGCCCGCGATGTTCAGGGCGTTGGTGACGACGGTGAGGACGGGCGCGTTCGCGTCGGGGGTGTCGCGCCGGGCGCTGCCCGCGCGCAGCGCGAGCGCGCGGGCGACCTCGGTGGTCGTGGTGCCTCCGTTGAGGCCCACGACCTCGCCCTCCCCGATGAGTTCGGCGACGGCCGAGGCGATCCGCTGCTTCTCCGAGGCGTGCCGGGACGACTTGTACCTCAGCGGCAGTTCGTAGGAGACGCCGTGCGCGATGGCGCCGCCGCGGGTGCGCACGAGCATCTGCTGGGCGGCGAGTTCGTCCAGGTCGCGGCGGATGGTGGCCGGGGAGACCTCCAGCGTGCCGGCGGCATCCTCGACGTCCACCCTGCCGTCGGCCGCGAGCAATTCCAGCAGCGCGTTCCACCGCTCGTGCTTGGACATGGCGGGACTCCTTCAGACCTCGGGCTGCGCACCGACACGGTAGGCGACGGCGCCCCATAGCCGGATCGAGGGTCCTCACCTTGCATGAATCTGATCGTAACCCGCCATACGTGTGCAGGTAACCGCATGAAGATGTCCCGATTCCCGGGAACAGTCCCATAACAACCGCTGGACCACGGCGTTGCTCTGCTGAATACTGCGCGAGACGAACACTGCTCGCAGTTGCTCGAAACAACCTCAGGATGTGCAGCTTCACGCAAACCAAGAGAACCGAAGGCGGTGGACGGCAGTGAGCGGGCGACTGCCCCCGCCGGCCTCGGCCCGAGCGGCGGCCCGGCGGCCCGGCGGAACGCTCCCCCGTCCACGGCGTGGACCTGGATGATGTTCGTCGCCGTCCCCGTCTCCCCTCCCCGCACGCCCCGCACGCCGCGCGCGCCGCGCACACCGAGACCGCCGGCCGCGGGCCGTCCCCGCCGGAGCGGACTCCGCCGTCCACCGAATCTTCCGATCGACCGTCCCCCTGGAGGAAACCGATGCCCCTCACGTCCACCGACTCCCTCGTCCGGGCCGCCGCCGAAGCGGGCACCGGCATCGGCGCGTTCAACGTGGTGCAGCTGGAGCACGCCGAGGCCATCGTGACCGGCGCGGAGGCGGCCGGGCTGCCGGTGATCGCGCAGATCAGCGAGAACACCGTGCGGTACCACGGCTCGCTCGCGCCGATCGGCCTGGCCACCCTGGCCCTGGCGCGCGCCGCGCACGTCCCGGTCGCCGTGCACCTCGACCACGCCGAGTCCGCCGAGCTGGTGCACGAGGCGGTCGCCCTGGGCTTCACCTCGGTGATGTTCGACGCGTCGACGCTGCCGTACGAGGAGAACGTGGCGGCCACCCGCAAGGTCACCGGCCACTGCCACGAGCACGGGGTGCACGTGGAGGCGGAGCTCGGCGAGATCGGCGGCAAGGACGGCGCCCACGCCCCCGGGGTGCGCACCGACCCCGAGGAGGCGCGCGCCTACACGGCGGCCACCGGGGTCGACGCGCTGGCCGTCGCCGTCGGCAGCTCGCACGCCATGGCGACCCGGGACGCGGCCCTCGACCACGACCTGATCGCCGCGCTGCGCCGGGCGGTGCCGGTGCCGCTGGTGCTGCACGGTTCCTCGGGAGTCGACGACGCCGGCCTGGTCCGGGCGGTCTCCGCCGGTATGCGGAAGATCAACATCTCGACGCATCTGAACCGGACCTTCACCGGCGCCGCCCGGTCGGCGCTGGCGGCCGACGAGGGGCTCTCCGACCCGCGCCGGTACCTGGGGCCCGCACGGGCGGCGATGGCGTCCGAGGTGGCCCGGCTGCTGACGGTCCTGCACGGCGGCGACCCGGCACACCCGCTCGGCCGCACCGTGTGACCGCCCCGGGCGCCGCCCCGGCCCGGTGCCGGAAGGCACCGGCGGACCGGTGTCCGCGGCGCGAGGGGCTGACGGCAGTCGCTCCACGCGGCATCATCGCCTTCTGATCCGCACTGGCTGCCGCCCCGCGGGAAGCGGCAGCATGGGGAGTGAGGCGACGCCTGTGCGCGCACGGAGGCGATACACACGGTGACCAGGCACGACTTTGCGTTCTGCGGGGCCGGGCTCGCCGCTGTCTACGTGCTCGCCGAGGGCGGCGGCGAACTGCGCCTGGCGGAGGTCGCGGGCACGGCAGGTGGGAAGTACGTGCTGCCGTCGACGGTCGCCGTCGACGGGCGCTCCCCCGCGGCGGACGCCTTCCGCGCGGCCCGGCCGCTGTGGCTGACTCCCGGGGAACTCGCCGCCCGGGACGCCGGACGCACCGGGGCGGGGAACGCTCCCGGGCCCTGGCCCGCCGCGTACTCCCTGGGCGCGCTGCCGCTGGGCGGCGGGACGACCGCGCTGGGGTGCCTGCTGGTGGCGGGGGACGTCGGCGCGGGCTTCGACGCCGACCGGCGCGGGCTGCTGGAGCTCTACGCGGACCAGGTGGCGGCCGGCCTGGAATCGGCTGCCGCCCGCCCGGCGGACCGGCCCGGAGCGCCGGTGCCCGGCCGCTCACTGGTCCCCCGGCACGGCGGCGCGTTCACCCTCGCCCTGGGCAGCGGCGCCCTGGTGGCCGACGAGCGGACACAGGCTCTGTTCGGGCTGTCCGCCCGGGACTTCGACGGGCGGGTGGAGTCCCTGCTGGCGTGCGCGGTGCCGGACGACGTGCCCGCGCTGATGCAGGTGCTGGAGCCCGGCCGGACGACGGCGGACGACGGGCAGCTCGCGTTCCGGGTCCGGTTGCCCGGCGGCGAGCTGCGCTGGCTCGGACTGCGCTGCCGGCTGCGGCACGGCCCCGACGGCACTCCGGAACGGCTGCTCGGCGTGGTGGCGGACGCCGCCTATCTGCGCCCGACCGCCGACGAGGTCGCGGTCGTACAGGACCTGGCGGCGAAACTGGCCGGTGCCACGACCGTGCGCGAGGTGAGCCGGCTGGTGGTGGCGGCCCTGCGGGGACCGCTGGACGCGAGCCGGATCGCGCTCGCGGAACTGAAGGCCGAACGGCTGTTCGTCACGGTCCTCGATCCGCCGGAGCATCACGCCTGGCCCCCCGCCTGGCAGTCGGAGTGGCGCTCGGAGTGGCCCGACGCCTCGTACCACGCCCTGCCGACGCTGCAGAACGCCATGCGCCACGGGCATCTGGGCCTGTGGCCGTCCGGCGCGGGTCTGGAGGAGAGCCTCGCCGGGATCGGGCCCGGCGGTCTGGCCGTGCTCCCGCTGCCGTCGGAGGGCCGGACCGTCGGCGTGTGCCTCGTGGGCTGGGACACCCCGCACACCTTCGCCCCGGAGGAACGCTCGCTCCTGACGGCCGCGGCCGGGCTGGTGGGGCAGGCGCTGACCCGGGCCCACGCCCTGGACGCCGGCCACGAGCTGGCGACGATGCTCCAGCGCAGTCTGCTGCCGCGCAAACTGCCGCCGCTGCCCGGCGGGGTGGCCGTCGCCCGCTACCTGCCCGCCACCCGGGGGCTGGAGGTGGGCGGCGACTGGTACGACGTGATCCCCCTCGGCGAAGGCCATGTCGCGCTCGTCATCGGCGACGTGCAGGGCCACAGCGCCGCGGCGGCGACCATCATGGGCCAGATGCGCACCGCGGTGCGAGCGTACGCCGTGGAGGGGCATCCGCCGGACGTGGTCGTCGCGCGGGCCAACCGGCTGCTGGTGGGCATGGAGACGGACCTCTTCGCCACCTGCCTCTACGCCGACCTGGACATGGAGGAGGGCGTCGCGCGCTTCGTCCGCGCGGGGCATCTGCCCCCGCTGCTGCGGCAGCCGGACGGTGCGACGCAGGCGCTGGAGGTGGAGGGCGGGCCGCCGCTGGGGGTGCTGGCGGACGCCCGGTTCCCGATGACGGAGGCCGGGCTGGTCCCCGGGACCCTGGTGGCGCTGCTCACGGACGGCCTGGTCGAGTCGTCGCAGCTCACCCTGGACGAGGGGATGCGCCGGGTCCGCGAGGTGGTGGCGGCGGCGGACCCCTCCGATCCGGGCCGCGTCGCGGACGAGATGCTCGGCACCGCCGACGGCCGCGACGACGACGTGGCCGTGCTGGTCCTGCGCTACGACGGCTCCCGGTCGCGGCCGCTGCGGACGCACTGGACGGTGTGGCGGCTGCCGGACGCGGTAATGCACGCCCGTCGGTTCACGGCCCGCACGCTGCGTTCCTGGGGTGTGCGCGAGGAGGCGGACGCGGCCCTGCTGGTGGTGTCCGAACTGGTCACCAACGCCATCGCGCACACCCGGGGCGAGGTGCGCCTCCATCTGGCGCTGTCGTCCGACCGGCTGCGGGTGGCGGTCAGTGACGCCTCCCCGCGCAGCCCGGTGAAGCCGCAGGTCGAATGGGACTCCACCGGCGGCCGGGGACTGCTGATCGTCGAGGCCACGACCTCGGCCTGGGGGGCGGTGCCGCTGAGCGGGGGCAAGCAGGTGTGGGCGGAGATCCCGGTGGACCGCGGGGAGCCGGTGGAGCCGGTGGACCGCGGGGAATCGGTGGACCGCGGGGAGCCCCCGGCGGTGCGGTGAGCAGGCGTCCTCCCGGGGTCCCGCCGTCCGCCCGGGGTCCCGGCGCGGCCGGTCGCGGTCCTCGTGGCGGGCGGGGACCCGCCCCGGCCCGTGGGTGAAAGGGAGCGGGGCGGGAGCGCGGGTCAGCCGGTGAGGATGCCGGGGTCGGAGAGCCCGGGGACGCCGGTCTCCACGTGGCCCGCGAGACGGCGCAGGAAGCCGGGGAGGCCGCTCGCGGTGACCGTGACGTCGTACCAGTTCCCCGAGGCGCGCAGGTCGAGGGTGTGGCGGACCGTCCCGCCTGCCGGGACGGCGAGCCGGCGGGTGGTGGAGCCGTAGGACTCGGCGACGGTGACCTCGGTCGCGGCCGCGGACGGGTTGGTGACGGTGAGGGCGAGAGAGCCGGTGGCCGCCTCGTGACGGGCCGTCACCTCGGGCGCGGAGGTCGTGCCCGGACCGCGGAACCGGCGCAGGAAGCCGTTGGGTCCGTGGACGGTGAGGTCGGTGGTGCCGTTCGACCAGCGGGTGTTCCAGGTGTCGGCGACCGACGCGCCGGCGGCGGCGGTGTAGGTCCAGGGGGCGTCGGTGCGGTTGGCGGCGGTGACGAGGAACTGGGCGCCGGCGCCGGGGCCGCCCGCGAAGGTGAGGCGGTAGGTGCCGGCCGCCGTGTCGGCGGCGCCGTCGACGTACGGGGCGTAGCGCAGCGGCCGGGTGGGCCGCCTGCCGGGCTCCTGGCGGGGCATGGAGCCGTTCGCCGGCGGGGTCGGCCGGAAGTCGGGGTGGCGTTCGCGGTCCGGCGGGACGTAGCCGTCGGTGGCCGGGAGTCCGGGCGTGCTGCCGGTGCGGGCGAAGTCGAAGGCCGAGGTGAGGTCGCCGCACACGGCGCGGCGCCAGGGCGAGATCTGGGGTTCGGGGACGCCGAAGCGGCGTTCCATGAAGCGGATGACGGAGGTGTGGTCGAACGTCTCCGAGCAGGAGTAGCCGCCGGTGCTCCAGGGGGAGACGACGAGCATGGGGACGCGGGGGCCGAGACCGTAGGGTCCGGCGGCGAAGCGGGCCGAGCCGGGGTAGGTGTCCAGGGCGGTGGGCACGGTGGACAGGCCCTGGGAGGCGTCGGCGGGCGCGTAGGGCGGGACGACGTGGTCGAAGAAGCCGTCGTTCTCGTCGTAGGTGACGAACAGGGCCGTACGGGCCCAGACGTCGGGGTCGGAGGTGAGCGCGTCGAGGACCTGGGCGATGTACCAGGCACCGTAGTTGGAGGGCCAGTTGGAGTGCTCGGAGTACGCCTCGGGCGCCGCGATCCAGGAGACGGCGGGCAGCCGCCCGGCCCGTACGTCGGCCCGCAGGACGTCGAACAGGCCGTCGCCCGCCGCGGCGTCGGTGCCGGTGCGGGCCTTGTCGTGCAGCGGGCTGCCGGGGAGGGCGGTGCGGTAGCTGTCGAAGTACAGCAGGGAGTTGTCGCCGTAGTTGCCGCGGTGGGCGTCCTCGATCCAGCCCCAGGACCCGGCGGCGTCCAGGCCGTCGCCGATGTCCTGGTACACCTTCCAGGAGACGCCGGCCGCCTCCAGGCGCTCGGGGTAGGTGGTCCAGCCGTAGCCGGCCTCGGCGTTGTCCAGGACGGGGCCGCCGCCGGTGCCGTCGTTGCCGGTGTGTCCGCTCCACAGGTAGTAGCGGTTGGGGTCGGTGGAGCCGATGACGGAGCAGTGGTAGGCGTCGCACACGGTGAACGCGTCGGCGAGCGCGTAGTGGAAGGGGATGTCGTCGCGTGTCAGGTACGCCATCGTGGTCGCGGTCTTGGCGGGCACCCACTGGTCGTAGCGTCCCCTGTTGAACGCCTTCTGGCCGCCGGCCCAGTCGTGGTTGAGCCCCTGGAGGAACTCCATCCCGAGGTCGTCGCCGGCCGGCCGGAAGGGAAGCGTCACCTTCCTGCCGTCGGACTGGTTCCACACGCTCCTGCCGCTGGGCAGGGTGACGGGCCGGGGGTCGCCGAAGCCGCGGACGCCTTTCAGGGCGCCGAAGTAGTGGTCGAAGGAACGGTTCTCCTGCATGAGGACGACGATGTGCTCGACGTCCTGGAGGGTGCCGGTGGACCCCTGCGCGGGTATCGACGCGGCCCGGGCGATGGACTCGGAGAGCACGCCGAGCGCGGTGGCGCCGCCTGCGAGCTGGAGGAAGCGGCGTCGGTTCAACGGTGTCATGGGGGTGGTCCTTCGCGGGTGGGGGGCGGTCGGCGAGGGGCACCCCGAGGACAGCGTGCGCGGGGCGCCTCCGGGCGAACACCTGGGGTCTGCCCTGCGCACACGGGGTGAATCCCCGGTACGCCGCGCGCGGTACGCCGGCCGCTCCGCGGGGGCGGGGGAGGCATCGGTGACCGGTGCCGGGGTACGCGCCCCTGCGTGCCGTCCGCGCGGCAGAGCTCCTGCCGCGGGACGGTCAGGAGAGGAGGCACGGCCATGAGCCTGGTGACCGAGACGATCGAGGTCGACGTCCCCGTGAGCACCGCCTACAACCAGTGGACGCAGTTCGAGGAGTTCCCGCGTTTCATGGAGGGCGTCGAGGAGGTCGTGCAGCTGGACGCCCGCCACAACCGCTGGACGATGGAACTGGGCGGCATCACACGGGAGTTCGACACCGAGATCATCGACCAGCTCGCCGACGAGCGCATCGCGTGGCACACCGTCCGCGGCGAGACGCAGCAGAAGGGGATGGTCAGCTTCCAGCGCCTGGACGAGGGCCGCACCCGGGTGGAGCTGGTGATGGACGTCGAGGCGAGGGACCTCGCGGAGAAGGCGGCGGCCGCGACGGGCCTGATCGAGCGGCGGGTGAAGGGCGACATGCGGCGCTTCAAGGAGTACGTCGAGGGGCGCGGCGGCGAGTCCGGCGGATGGCGCGGCCGGATCACCCCGGGGTGATCCGGCGGGCGCGGGGGCTCCGCGGGGTCCCGCGGAGCCCGGCGCCCGCGACGCGGGACAGCTCAGCGGCCCGCGCCCGCCCGTGCCGTCCGCGTCCGCGTCCACCGAGAACGGCTTGCGCCGGCCGGCCGCCGACCGGTCCGGGAATCCGCCGTCCGCTGCCGGGGGCGCGACCCGTGCACCGGTGGTCCGCCGTCCGGGCCGGGCGGCGGGCGCCGTCCCCGTCGGCGCCCGTCCCGACGGGAACGGCGGACCCCCTCGCTCAGGCGAGGTCGAACCGGTCGAGGTTCATCACCTTGTCCCAGGCGGCCACGAAGTCGCGGACGAAGCCCTCCTCCGCGTCCTGGCAGGCGTAGACCTCGGCGAGCGCGCGGAGCTGGGAGTGCGAGCCGAAGACGAGGTCCACGGCGGTCGCGGTCCACACGAGCTCGCCGGTGGCCCGGCTGCGCCCCTCGTAGACGTTCTCCGTGCCGGACACCTTCCACTCGGTGCCCTGGTCGAGCAGGTTGACGAAGAAGTCGTTGCCGAGCGTCCCGGGGCGCCGGGTGAAGACGCCGTGCGCGGTCTCCCCCGCGTTGGTCCCCAGCACCCGCATACCGCCGACCAGCACGGTCATCTCGGGTGCGCTGAGCGTCAGCAGGTTGGCGCGGTCGAGCAGCAGGGTCTCCGGCTCCAGCTTCTCGCCGGCGCGCAGGTAGTTGCGGAAGCCGTCCGCGCGCGGCTCCAGGACGGCGAACGACTCCACGTCGGTCTGCTCCTGCGAGGCGTCCGTCCGCCCCGGCGCGAACGGCACGGTGACGTCGTGGCCGGCGGCCTTCGCCGCGCGCTCGACGCCCGCGCAGCCGCCGAGCACGATCAGGTCGGCGAGCGAGATCCGCTTCCCGCCGGACTGCGCCGCGTCGAACTCCTGCTGGATCCGCTCGTAGGTGCGCAGCACCTCCGCGAGTCCCGGCAGGTCGTTGGACTCCCAGCCCCGCTGCGGGGCGAGCCGGATGCGGGCGCCGTTCGCGCCGCCCCGCTTGTCGGTGCCGCGGAAGCTGGCCGCCGAGGCCCAGGCGGTGGAGACGAGCTGGGAGACGGAGAGCCCCGAGTCGAGGATCGTGCGCTTGAGCGCGGCGACGTCGTCGTCCCCGACGGTCTCGTGGCCGGCGGCCGGCACGGGGTCCTGCCACGGCTGCGGCTCGGGCACCCACGGGCCGAGGTACCGCGCGAGCGGCCCCATGTCACGGTGGAGCAGCTTGTACCAGGCCCGGGCGAACGCGTCCGCGAGCTCGGCCGGGTTCTCGTGGAAGCGCTTGGCGATCGGGGCGTAGACCGGGTCCGCCTTCAGCGCGAGGTCGGTCGTCAGCATCATCGGGGCGTGGCTCCTGGACGGGTCGTGGGCGTCGGGCACCGTCCCCTGCGCCGAGGCGTCCGTGGGGGTCCACTGCTGTGCGCCGGCCGGACTGGTGGTCAGTTCCCAGTCGTAGCCGAAGAGGTTGTCCAGGTAGCCGTTGTCCCAGGCGGTGGGCGCCGTGGTCCAGGCGCC